>CAVUHR010000001.1:0-36980 GCA_963741245.1 Nitrospirota bacterium
AGTAATAACGGTTTTTTGACGGGATTACAGGATGAAATCGGATAAAGACGTTGTTTTTTTTATCATCCTGTAAATCCTGTTATCCTGTCTAAAATGAGGTCATTATGAATCCCAAGAGACGACCAATCATTGCCGGCAACTGGAAGATGAACAAGACCACTGTTGAGGCACGCGATCTCGCGGCCAGGCTCGTGCCGCTCGTGTCCGGCGTCCTCGGACCGGGACATCGTGCTTGCCCCGCCCTTCACGGCCCTCTTGGCAGTGGCCGATACGATTAAGGGAACGAACCTGGTGCTCTCGGCCCAGACGTGTTCTGGGAGGACGAGGGCGCCTTTACCGGTGAGATTTCCGCTGAAATGCTGTTGGATTTAGGCTGTAAATATGTTATTATAGGCCACAGTGAGCGCCGGCAGTTCTTCGGCGAGACGGACGAGACAGTGAACGAAAAGGTCCGGCAGGCCCTGAACAAGGGGCTGCACCCGATCGTATGCGTCGGCGAGCTCTTGAAGGAAACGTGAGGCAGGCAGGGCAAACGAGGTGATCGAACGCCAGGTCACGGGCGCGCTCAAGGACGTGAACGCTGCAGAGATGCAGAAGATCGTGATCGCGTACGAGCCTGTCTGGGCCATCGGCACCGGCAAAACCGCAACACCGGAACAGCGTACGAGATCCACAGCTGTATCCGGCTAAGGGTGGCAATCACATACGGCAGGGTGATCGCGGATTCCCTCCGCATCCAGTATGGAGGGAGTGTAACGCCGGAGAACGTTTCGACGCTCATGGCCATGCCTGACATCGATGGCGCCCTAGTCGGCGGCGCAAGCCGAAACCGGAGTCATTCGCGGCACTTGTCACATTCAAATAAAGGTGTTTTAAACGCAAATGCCAGCCTTGGGCATCATCGAAGGGACGCGACGGAACAGATCTAACCCTACGATATTCATACCAGACAAATTTCAGTTTTGAAAAACAAGTTGGAGCATTTGGAAATAGATTGCGTTTAGAATATAGATATTAACCATTAGAATTTATTCATCAGGAGGTAGTAATGTTACGCATTTTTTTGATCACACTCCACGTCACCGTATCGGCAATATTGATTTCCATGGTTCTCTTGCAGAAAGGCAAGGGTGCTGATATCGGCGCGGCCTTCGGCGGAGCTTCCCAGACCGTGTTCGGTCCGCGGGGGCGCAGAGTTTCCTGTCCAAGCTTACGACGGCCGCGGCGGTCATCTTTATCGATAACCTCGCTCACTCTTGCGTTCACCACAGCGAAGAGGAGTTCGGTCATGGAAGGTCTGAAGCAGGAGAAGACGCAGACTGCGCCGCCAGTGCCGCTCGCACCGCCGACCCAGATGCCCGTTGCACCGGCGCCGGCAAAATAGCGTCGAATGCAGTTCTGATTGATGAACATATCACAGGGTAGGCCTCGCCTACCCTTTTTTTGTTTATACCATGGAAAACGTGCCAACAAAAAACAAAAAAAGGCTTTCACCACACCCTGCTCTTCGGCGATACGCGGGTGCAGGCAGAGAACGCAGAGAAATGAGGAGAGCATCATTTCTTTGGGCAAGAAGATAGCAATTTCTCTGTGTCCTCTGTGGTTGGTCGTTTGTTCGATCGTATTGGTTCTTCCCGCATGCGTTCAAAAGGTCGAGCGGAACCCGAATACCTTTGTTGAAAGCTCTATCGGCGATGCGCGCAGACTGAATCCGGTCATCGCTAACGACGCGGCGTCCGGCACGATCAATGATCTGATCTTCAACGGCCTGGTAAAGTATGACAAGGACATAAAGCTCATCGGCGACCTCGCGGAACGGTGGGAGGTCACGAACAGCGGCAAGACCATCACGTTTTACCTAAGAAAAGGCGTCAAGTGGCATGACGGAGTGGAATTCACGGCTGAAGACTGTTTGTTCACTTATCAAAGGCTCATCGACCCGAAGGTGGCCACGCCTTACAGCAGCTCCTACATGGATGTTTTGAAGGCCGAGGTCGTGAGCAAGAACATCTTCCGGGTGACCTATAAAGAGCCGTTTTCCCCCGCGCTCGAGAGCTGGAGCATGGGCATGCTCCCGAAGCATATTCTGGAGGGCAAGGACATCAACACTGCTGTCTTCAACCGGAATCCCATCGGCACCGGGCCATATCGGTTCAAGGAATGGATCGCCGGGCAGAAGATCGTGCTCGCGGCGAGTGATGATTATTTCGAGGGCAGACCGAAGATCGACCAGTTCATCTTCCGGATCATCCCTGACAGTTCGACCATGTTTCAAGAACTGCTCTCCGGTGGAGTGGACATGATGGGATTGAACCCGCTCCAGTATCTGCGAAAGAGCGAGACCCGCAGGATCAAGGAGAACTACCGCAAGTTCCGTTATCCTGCCAATGCCTTCACCTACATGGGCTACAACCTGACCAACCCCCTGTTCACCGATATAAAAGTGAGGCAGGCCCTCTCGTACGCCATTAACCGGCAGAACATCATCGACGGCATCGTCCTCGGCATTGGCAGGCCCTGCACCGGTCCCTACGCTCATGTTTCCTGGGCCTATAACCCGAACGCCAGGAGCTATGACTATGAACCCGAACGCGCGCGCCGCATGCTCGCTGAAGCGGGGTGGAAGGATGCGAACGACGACGGCATTCTCGAGAAAGATGGCCGACCCTTCCGCTTCACGATCATGACCAATCAGGGGAATAGCGAGCGCATCCGCACCGCGGAGATCATCCAGCAAAACCTGAAAGCAGTAGGCATAGAAGTCAACATCCGGGTCATGGAGTGGCAGGCGTTCCTTGAGCAGATCGATAAACGGTCCTTCGACGCCATGATCCTCGGATGGAGCATGAGCCGCGACCCGGACCTCTATGACATCTGGCATTCGAGCAAGACCAAGAAGGGCGAATACAACTTCATCGGTTATAAAAATGCCGAGGTGGACAGCTTGTTGGTGGAAGGCCGCCGCACCTTTGATATTGAAAAACGCAAGAAGATCTATTACCGTATCCACGAGATCCTGGCGGAAGAGCAGCCCTACGCATTCCTCTATGTTCCCGATGCGACACCGATCGTGCACAAACGGTTCAAGGGCATCGTTCCCGCGCCGCTCGGCATCTTCTACAATTTCAGGGAATGGTACGTGCCGATGAATAGGATGGAGTGGTAGCATTACGGTAGTGCGGAGTGAGGAATGCAGAGTTCAAAATCGTGTGCATAGGATTTATCAATCTTTCAGCCTGGACCCTTAGTCCTGAATCCTGAACCCTGTGCCCTTCATTATGACGATCATCAACGTCCAAAATCTCTCAAAGCAATTCAAATCCCTTATTGCCGTCGACGGTATCTCGTTCTCGGTGAACGAAGGCGAGGTCTTCGGTTTTCTCGGCCCGAACGGCGCAGGCAAGACCACGACCATCAA
The DNA here is from genome assembly GCA_963741245.1 of Nitrospirota bacterium. Taxonomy (GTDB): domain Bacteria; phylum Nitrospirota; class Nitrospiria; order Nitrospirales; family Nitrospiraceae; genus Palsa-1315. The sequence continues at coordinate 3,419 of CAVUHR010000001.1, forward strand.
CATCCTCTGCACGCTGCTTTCTCCATCATCCGGAACGGCCGGGATCGCGGGCTTTGACTGCGAAAAAAACTCCGACGAAGTTCGGACATCCATCGGCCTTATTTTTCAGGATACGACGCTGGATGCAGGCCTGACCGCCTATGAGAACCTGAAGTTCCATGCCTACCTCTACAATCTTGACCGTAAGCTGACCGAGAAACGCATCGACGAAATGCTCAGCGTTGTAGAACTCCAGAGCAGGAAGCATGACCTGATCAAAAACTTCTCCGGCGGCATGAAGCGCAGGCTCGAGATAGCCCGTGGTCTCCTCCACTATCCCCGTGTGCTGTTTCTGGACGAGCCGACCCTGGGTCTCGACCCGCAGACCAGGAACACGATCTGGGACTTCATCAACATGCTCAGGAAAAAAGAAAAGATCACCGTGTTCATGACCACGCACTACATGGAAGAGGCGGAGAACTGCGACCGCATTGCCATCATCGACCATGGCAAGATCATCGCCCTCGACAGCCCGGCCCGGCTCAAGGCGATGGTCCACGGCGACGTGATCCATCTCGTGACAACTGACAACAGGCGGGCCATCGAAGAGATCCGGAAGGTCTTTACCATCACGGCACGGGAGGAGAACGGTGGATTGGTCCTCGAAACAGAGAAAGGGGACGAGTTCATACCGAAGTTGCTTCGTTCCCTCACCATGCAGACCGTGTCCGTCAGTCTCAAGAAGCCGACGCTGAATGACGTGTTCCTGAAGCTTACTGGAAGGACGATCCGGGATGAGATTCTCGCGGATGACAAGGAGGTTACGCGCGAGTTCGTGCGCAGCCACCGGAGGGCACAGCGATGATACAGTGGCGGCCCGTATACGTCATTTGCTTGCGAGAGTTCAAAAAATTCTTTCGCGAAAAGAGCCGACTTCTCGGCACCCTTGCGCGTCCCGTGCTTTGGCTCTTCGTGGTCGGGAATGGAATGGGTTCGCTTATTAAACCGCAGGCCGGCTTTTCCTATCTTCAGTTCATCTTCCCCGGGATGATCGGCATGACCATCCTGTTCTCGTCGATCTTCTCGTCCATCTCGATCGTGTGGGACCGGGAGTTCGGGTTCATGAAGGAAATGCTCGTCGCGCCCATTTCACGGCTATCGATCGTCATCGGCAAGGCCATCTCGGGGACACTTATCTCGGTCGCCCAGGCCGTCATCATCCTGGTCCTCATTCCTTTCCTCGGCATCAATATCACCTTCATGCAGTTCATTGAGGTCCTTGCCGTGTCCCTGCTCGTCTCGTTCTGCATCACCTCACTGGGGATCCTGATAGCAGTACGGCTCACGTCATTTGACGGGTTCAATATCATCATGAACTTCCTCGTCATGCCCATGCTGTTCCTCTCCGGCGCCATGTATCCGGTCACCGCCATGCCCTCTGCGCTCCGCCACCTTACGCTGATCAATCCCCTTACGTATGGTATCGACGCGTTCAAACATGTCCTGCTCAGAAACGGCACACCGCCTCTTGGGCCGGAATTTTCGCTCTCTCTTGACCTGTTCGTCGTATCAGCAATATCAATCATCATGCTTTCTCTTGCGGCGTTGTCGTTCAGAAGAAAAGAGTAATAAACGGTTCAGCCTATTTGCGTCGAGTTGCATGCCGATCTGTCTGATGGATGGTAGCCGTTGTCATGAAACGTCTGCACTACCCACAAATTACTATATGAACATATGATTTTGTGGTAAAGTACAACAGCGTAAAAAAGCCTTGTAACGACGGCCCTTGCAGGGTGAGCAGGGTTTTGTCAGGCAATCGATTGATCAATGTTCTCTTAAGAGGAGGTGATACGATGGTAACTGGCGCAAACGACGGCAGGCAGGCAAGACTCAGGCTTAAAAAGGATGTGGTGATAAATAATTCCATAAAAGGATATACCCTGGAGATAAGCGAGGGAGACATGCTCTTATATTCACCTGTTCCCTTTACCATGGGTAGGATCATAGAGCTGAGCTTTTCCCTTGTCGATAGCTTGCTACCGATAAAGTTACGGGCACGTGTTCAGACGGTGCAGGAAGGGGTGGGGGTCGGTGTGTCATTTACGGGTATCAATCAGGCTGACAAGGAGTGGTTGAAAAAATTTATCGAGGATAAGGTGTCTGCCCAGCCAGTGAAACAGGAGTGCCCCGCCGGTGATACAAGGAAGAAGGTTTTGCTTGTCGATGATTCAGTCACCGCGAGAGCAACGTATAAAAACAAACTGGTCCTTTCCAACTGCAATGTGCGAGAGGCGTCAAGCGGGATGGAGGCCATAACGTCAATTACCGAAGATATGCCTGATCTTATCGTGCTGGATATGCAAATGGAGGGCATGGACGGGACAAAGTTTCTCCAGTTTGTGCGCTCGAACGATACATGGAAAAATGTAAAAGTTCTTATGCTGTCCGGAAGGATAACCCCCCAGGAGACTGACAGGATCTCGGCAATGGGTGTGTCGGGCATTCTTTCCAAGATGATCACAACCCCAAACAAACTTGCGGATCACGTAAAACAGATATTAGGATCGTGAGAGCAACAAATTTATAAAAAACAAGTCAGTCATCTGTGTCTTCGTGCCTCCATGGTGAGAAAAAGATTTTTTAATTAAAATGCAGGAGAACCTGAATGTTTCATTCAGGATTTTATACTGCCTTCCCATAAAATACCCTTTCAACATCGTTGACAACTTGCCGGACAAGGCATATATTCGCGATAAATAACATGGCCGTAATGGACGCTGAATTTAAAGGTCGCCTAACTATGCACGCATTTATCGGTTCTCAGTTGGGGGTCTGCTCAATCACTGGGTCTCCCGGCTCTCCGCGCCGTATAAACAAAAAATGGAGTTCAGATGACTTGTCAATATAAAGCAGACTTCGATAAACTCGAATGGGAATCGCCCATTGTATGTGTAAGGCATAAGTATATCGACCAGAATGATTTACGTATACGCCTAGTTGAGTACTCGAAAGAGATGCCACCTCATTGGTGTGAAAAGGGTCATGAACGTCACGTTATAATTTGTTCACGAGTCACTCACTCAGCCAGCTTCTGCATCACTGCGGTGATCTGGTCCGCCTGATCGAGCAGCGTGTGGACCGCCGCCTGGGTGATCCATTTGATTTCTGTCCGCGATTTCCACGCCAGCCGTGGCGCGCTGGTTGAGTGCACAGGAGGCCGCGCGAAGTGCGGGCTATGCGCCGGGCTACGCCAGAAAGGCCAGCCGGTTATTGAAATCCCCTGTGATCGCCAAGTCCGTGGCGGAAATCCGCAGCGATGCCAGACGAGAGGCGGTGTATACGCTGCTTGGGGTAAGAAATGATAAGGCTGTCCTCTGAGTCTCTCAGCTGACGGCTCCATAAAGTGGTCTCCGCACATCGCCGGAGACAAAGCGCAGTAGGTTTGACGAGGTAATGGAGCAAAATGAACTGGCGATGCACAGAAAACAAAGCGGCAGGAGGTAGGCCGGGGGCACCCTCGGGATTCTCGGCCGCACATTCCAGACGCAGTACCTTCGACCTGTCCAGCGAGGCCGTTCTATTCGAAATTATTTCTTTAATATCGAGGTTGGGCTCCGTGGCCCGACACACGACCCATTATAATTTTCTCGTTCCCCGTGACTCGGCACTCGTGCGAATCTGTTTCAGCGCGCCTCGTGAGGCCCATGATGCGTCTCATGCTCACGTCACATGTCCCCGCCGTGCGGGTGGGGGTTGCGACATGTTGGGATACCGCGGCCGTGCGAAGCAGCGCGTGCCCGTCCTGGAGCCCCAGCGCATACCGCTCGAACACCGCGGGCGGACCCTGCTGATACTGGGTCGTGTGATCTCGATTGAAGAGCGCATCCCGGAGACCCTCCTCTTCGGCCTGCCATTCTGCAAGCTCACTCGGCGCACACGCCTGCGTGCTCTGCCGTTGACACCATTCAATGCGAGAGGCGATGGATTTGGTTGCGTAGGCCATGGCTCTCCTCCTTTGCTGAATCGTATCAGCGCGGACGGTGCGGCTCGTCTGCCTCGTCGCCCACTCATTTCAGGAACACCATCGGTTAGAACGCACAAAGGATGCCAGGGGATCTACACAGCCTGTCCAATGCTAAGTGTCCTAGATGTTCCAATCAGTTGCAGGGGTTCGATGGCTCGTCCCGGAGACGACGATCGGATCCTTGAGGAATGCCGGGTGGGGGAATATGTAGGATTACGTATACAGCCCAAGACACCCTTCATCACCAACATCGAGAAGACTGTGCGAGCGACGAAAGGGATGACGCCGGATCAAGTAGCCAGCCTGCTCATTCAGCAATCGGAGAGATATTGGGCCCGGCGCAAGGGGCGCTAATCGGCCCAGGGCCTGAGGTGTGGCACGTTTTCGTACACGCGCCGGCGAGCCGAGCACGCCGATGCTCACGCGAACAAGGCCGAGGTGTTGCGGCGGCTGGGGTTGTCACTTTTTCCCGTCCAGAGTATTGTTAGGCCAACCATAACGGAGGTCCTATGCGATACATCGTGATCGTCATGATCCTGACCTGCCTCGGCTTGAGCACGGCTCACGCAAGAACCCTGTCTGAACGTGAATCCTTAGCGGGGCTGCCAGGAGTAGTCGTGGTCATTGAGCGAATAACACCAGAGGCACAAGCGGACGGCTTGTCGGAAGAAGCGATTCGATCAGCCGTGGAACTCATCCTCCAGTCCAGCGATATAGGGATCCTCACTCAATCAGAAACGTTGAGGGAGTCTTCCAACCCGTGGCTTTACGTGCAACCCAACATAGGCAAAGGTGGGCCTTACTATTTTTACAATGTATCTCTTCGCCTCATCCAAAAAGTGTCATCAGTCCATGGACGACCGTCCACGATGGCTGCGACAACATGGGAAGGTAATACGGCAGGGATTGTCAACAATGACGATTTAAGGGACGTAATCCTCGGCGTAATTGAAACATGGGTCAAGACATTCGCGAACGACTTTCGAACTGTGAATCCTCGCTAGGGCTTTTCTTATGGGCCATTCCAAGGCCAAGGGACGGTTTGGAATCTCTCGCCTAACGGCTGGCGACTCTCTGGCGATCTACCGATGCGACCAGGGGAAACACTCTCGCTCATCGTCACGCTCCCGACTTTTTCAGCATCCTGCTCAACATTCCGCACGGTTCCCTCACGCGTTTCTAATGTTGCGACTGTAAGAGTGTACGTATTTCCCTACAGGTCACACTCTCCTCAATGGGATACGTAGTTTCCTCCGACGCCTCTCATCCACTCCTGCATCTTCCCAATCACTGAAAAGCCTGGAATTTTGCGTGGGGGTGTAGGTTCTTTGGAGCAATTCATCTCCCGGCACCACACTTGCGTATCGCCCTTACTAGCTGCCTCGCACAGCGAGAGTTTCATCTGGTGGCGTGTCAGGGATGACACCCATTTTTTACTCACCAAGGAGGTTTTATCATGAATCGCTTTGTACACATGGTGGTCTTAGCCGCATTTCTCGCCGTTGGATTCGGCGTGCCCATGGTCTTCGCCGATGAGCCGGCGCCTGCCGGGCAGAAGGAAAAGAAGGATACGACCAGCGGCAAGGCCGATGACGGGCAGAAGAAGGACGAGAAGAAAGACACGGGCGGAAAGTAAACCTCTGCTTCGGGGCGCAGCTACTGCTGCGCCCCTCCTTGTGGTTTGCTCACCTCCCGCAGTGACTCGTTCAATTAATGATCAATGTCAGGAAATTTGGAATGGTCTGACTGGTTACTATGTCCGACCTGTCGAGCAACTGATCAGTGACCAGTGGAATCTAATCCCTGATTGCGTGGCGCTTCTCGATAGGTTGGGGCTACGGTAATGGAGAGACCGCAGGCCAAGAATGGCTTGTGGGCCGATCCGCCGCCGGTGCCGCCGTGGGAGTGGTCGCCAGCACGCGCGGAGGAGCGGGACGAGTGGCCGGGATAAGATCGAACACGACGGGCACACGGGCACGTCCGGAACGACAGAATGATCAAGCTAGGCTGGCGTCCGTTTATCCAGCAGCTCATTGGCGCTGAACCCGTTGAGGTGTTATTCGACCTGGCGAATCATCAGCGCGTGATTCTGCTCGTTCACCTTCGCCTCAATCCGATCACCCTGCTTGAGTTGTCCCATCATCTGGGTCTTTTTATCTATAGTCAAACGTACTTCCTTGCCGTCCTGCCCCTTGACGAAATACTCCCCATATCCGATGCGCACCAGTTCGCCCTTGATCGTCGTGGCGCGTTCTAGGCGGCTAGCGCCAGTCTCCTCACCGGCGTGCGCCGCTGTGGATAGTCCCAGGCACAGCAAGAATCCACACGACAGGACACTGACGACTTTGGGAATGGATATCATAGGAAACCTCCTCGGTTAGATATACACGTATAGAGGAGTGCGGGAAGGAATTTATACCCTGACAGAGCCCACTGGGAAAAGATATCGGACATGCTTAGTAAGGAGTTTTTACACGAAAGGAGGACTTCGTGGGCATGCTCTATAAACGAGGCGAGATCGACTGGATCAAATTCTATTGCGACGGCAAGCCGATTCGGGAAAGTACAGACACGAAAAAGCAAAAGGAAGCGGGGCGGTTCTTGAAGGACCGAGAGGGCCGCGTGGCGATCGGGGTGCCGGCGCTCCCCAGGCTATACCACTCGCTGGAATGAGTTACCCCTTGTTCAAGCGAGGTAGCTTCATGTATCTCGCACTGATTCTCTTTACCGTTTCCACGGCTCTCGCTGCCGACTTCTCCGGCCCCGTTGTCTCCGTCCTCGACGGCGACACCCTCGAAGTCCTGCACAACCACCACGCTGAGCGTATCCGCCAGAATATCGGGGATCCTTGCGGCGGAGAGCGACCAGGCGGTTGTGTTCCACTCACTCACGCAGGAAATCGTCCAAGCAATGGAAGGGCTGGCGGGTGGACCTGGAGCTTGATTATCGAAGCAATATGGCAAGCAGGGTGCCGATCGCGGCCAGGCTACTCAGGACGAGAATGGCATCGAAGAGTGATCGAAATTCGCTCATTCAGTGTAGTCACCTCCTGTATACGAACCGTACCGCTGAGAGTGCGTTTCGTCAAACTAGGATGTCCTCTAGAGCTGGTGCTGATTATGTTCCTAGGATGAATGGCACAGGCAGTGCCCCGGCCTGCTTCGCTTCCTAGCGCCCGCCTTGCGGTTTCCTCAGTCCCCTCCTAGAATGAGCCTCCTCGCGAGGCCCCCATGCCCTTCACGCTTCGTCTCTACCGACGCTTCCCCGTGCACTGCGCTGTCACGTACCACGCGGGTCCGTTCCTCAAGCTGCGCTAGCCTACTTTCCTGGCTTTGGGTGATCAATAGGGTAGGACCTGTATCAAGATCCACACACAGCCTTCACCTACTAAAGAGGGCTAGTAAGAAAGCAACGCGGAATGAGAGGTTTAATGGGATATGAATTGACGACATGGTTCCTAGCCATAGGAAGTTGTTTTCTAAAGCCTTTGTAGATGACATTGATTGTACTCAGTACTCTGTATGAGGGCAGTACAGATTGTTTTGCAGAGCTCTAACTAAATTGCATGGAACTTGCTCAGTGCTCCTTGGTCTAGCGTGTTTCACAGGTCTGATTGCTGATGTGCCCAATATATCCCAATCACGGATGGCGAACGATGAACACACTTAAGAGTCATTTCAAACTGCTCACAGGGTTGATGGGATTACTGCTGGCTCTTGTTGTTGCCGGCTGCGGCAGTGATGGTGGTGGTACGCAACCTGGTACCCTAAGCGTTTCGATGACCGATGCACCAGCGTGCGGCTTCGATGCGGTGAATGTCACCGTCGATAAAGTACGCGTGCATCAAAGCAGCTCTGCCAATGAAAACGCGGCAGGCTGGACCGACATCACCCTCAACCCTGCACGGAAAATTAATCTGCTCAATCTCAACGATCCCACGCAGCCCAACTTTGCGCTCGAAAGCCTTGGCGAGACACCCTTGGAGGCTGGGCATTACACACAACTTCGCCTGGTGTTGGTCCCTAACAGTGGTAGTACGCCCTTGGCCAATTCGGTTGTCTTGTCAGGCCAACCCACTGAAGTCCCGCTCAAGACGCCCAGCGGAATACAATCCGGAATTAAATTGATCCACCAGTTCACCGTAGGTTCTGGGCAACGCGTCGATCTATTGCTGGACTTTGATGCCTGCAAATCCATCGTGCAGACCGGCAATGGCACGTACAAGCTCAAGCCCGTGATCAAGGTCATTCCCTTTGTGCTGAATGGTATCGAAGGATTTGTCGACACGACCTTGCTTAACAGCCATGTTGTGGTATCAGCCCAGATAGATGGTGACAGCGTTCGTGCGACGGTGCCGAACACGGTGACCGGCGAATTCTTCCTCGCCCGTCTTGATCCCACACACTGTCCCACTACGTGCTACGATGTCGTGATCACCGCAGACGGCCGTGCGACAGCAGTCATTGCCGCAGTACCGGTCGCGAGCAGCACCAGCATCACTACAGTCAGCACCAGTGGCGCGCCAATCACGTTGAGTGGCTCCACGACCCATGACATCGGCGGCACAGTGACGTTGAACAACCCGGCCACCGATGATGAAACCGTCGTTGTCGCAGCGAAGCAAGCCTTGAACGGCGGTCCAACCGTAACCGTGAAATCGCAGCCTGCTAATGTTGTTGACGGGGATCCACCCGGTGACTTTGCGTACAAGCTGACGCTTCCCATTGCCGCGCCATCGCGTGGTCCGTACAGCACACCCTTGCCGATCGTGTTTACCCAGCAACCTGCGTCGGTTGCAGGGCACTACACGGTCCAAGCATCCGCGACTGGTTACGCGACCAAGTCATCCCTCTCTCCTGTGGATATTTCCGGGGGGGATGCGACAAGCCAGGACTTTGCCTTGACGCCGTAAGGCAACGGCGTGCGGAACAAGAAGAACTACTAAGCCAGGAGTGTACGACGGCGACAGCTGCGGATCGAGAGGCAGTAGTTTAGAGGAGCAAGCGAGAAGCTGCCATGCGGTCGCCGTCCCAATGCCAGGATTTCATCACCCCTCCTCCCTAAAAGCGAATGCCGAAGGTCAGCCCCGGCATCACGTTGGCGTCCGTCCTTCGTCCCGTGTCGACATCCGTGAAGTTGAGCAAGAAGGTGGAGGTGAGACTCACCTGCTGGTTCAGGGCAAAGTCCAGACCTACGCCGATCGGGATCAGAAAGGAGGTATCGGACGTGTGGAGGTCAGCATGCAGAAAGCCGAGCCCCGCCTGCAGGTTCATCTTCAATCGCTTATCGAGTCCGGGTAGGTCGAGCCAATACTTCCCCTGTCCCGAGAAGCCGAACTGAAATAAATCTCCGGTCACAGCCAATTGCGCGAGAGGGCCCACCGAAATCTGGTGATTCAGGAAATAGTCGGCGTGAAAATTGGTGGCGAACGCAGTCCCGTCCGGCGTGTAACCTAAGAACCCAATGGCAGCGCCACCAGACCATGCACCGGCTCGTGGTTCTGCCGCTCCTGAGACCCCAACATGGGTCGCACTCACTAGTCCCATCAGACAGAACGCCCACACGAATCCCCGAACACACGTCGTCATCTGGATCATTTCAACTCCTTGAATAGAACAGTTACCCGTGAATTGCCGCGATCGCGGTGCTTCTCGCTGGGTCAAAGGTATCACAACGATTTCGCCTGTCAAAAAAGGACCCGCCAAGAACTAGCGATTACCAATATGCGGGAGATCGCGGCCATTGCAGCATGGCCCCACGGGTATCCCCTCCCTCCGAAGTACTTCCTTCGGGTCTTTCACCCCACGCACCGTGCCGCTATTCTCACAGAGCGCACGTTCGCAGGCTGAATTGCCAGGAGGCGACATCATGGAATGCATACGCTGTCAGGGCTTGATGGTGGAAGACCAATTTTTTGACTTTGAGGGGGCCCTAGGCTTCATGTGGATGAAAGGCTGGCGTTGCATGAACTGCGGGCATGCAGCGGATCCCGTGATAGAGGCCAACCACCGCTTGCACGAAGCGACCGTCCTCGTGCGGCCGTCCGAGGAAGCGGGAAATAAGAAAGCGCACGTGTACCGTCGGGCAGAAACCGTCACACGGGTGCCGCATGACGAGGGGGTGAGGAGCACCCATACCCACACGAAGGAATTCCGTCCTGGCACGGACTAACAGGAGTATTTCTGGCCATGGCAACGATTCTGGTGATTGATGATCAAAAATCCCTCCGCACGGTCATCCGCATCGTGCTTGAAAGGGCCGGCCATGAGGTGACGGAAGCATCGAATGGACGCCTCGGACTCGCAGTCTACCGAGAGAAGCCCGCAGACCTGGTCATTACCGACATACTCATGCCCGAGATGAATGGGCTCGACATGATCCTTGAACTGACCCGCGCCTTCCTCAATGTAAAGGTGATTGCCATCTCGGGGGCGCCAGACACAGAGAATGCCTTAGGCGCGGCGAAGCTCCTGGGAGTCCGGCACACCTTACACAAACCGTTTAGCATGGACGCGTTGTTAAAGATCGTCCAGTATGAACTGGCTCACTGAACGGGCACCAAACTCCCCTTCGATGAATCGTGTTCCGAGGCTCTGCTGCCCAGCGGAGCGACCGGTTGCGCCACGACCCGTCGGGGCTATAGCCGTATCGAGAAGTGTTCAACTTCTGCCAGACCACAAGTCAATCCTCTTGCCCCAATTTTTGTATCCGTTGCTAGGCGTGGTTCCCTAACTGGCCGCCTGCCGAATATGGCTCCTTTTTGTCTCCAGGGTGCAAAAATCTGGCAGGGGTCTCATGCCCATTGACGTATGGGGGACGTGCCACTTGGGGGTGGTGTTATTCCAGTGTTAATGAAGAGCGGCAAACCGGTCAAAATGGACTGACCAGCAACACAGAGAGCTGAATCGCCAACTGCGCTACTGGTGCGGAATGAGAAGGGAATTCCCCTAATCATCCATCAAAGACTTGAGCAATTCTCCCAGAGACCATCCCCCCTTCTAAATCCAGGAGCGTACTTCCGAGTGTCTCCTTTCGGTCTTGCGGCGCCCATGGCCTCCGGTATCCTTTTCGCATAAGGCATGATGAGGGACGAGTTTCAAGCCCTGCACCAAGGAGAGCGATCATGACCTATTCTTCACACGGCAGGGTGTTCATGGCAAATTGTGAGAAAGAGGGAAATGCGCTCATGCAAACGACAGGACCATGGGAAACACGGCAATATCCGCAATCGTGGGGAAATTTAGCCTTAGCCGACGAAAGCCTGGGCGTACTTCAACCACCCACAGCCAAGACCCGCTCCCCTCGGCTGAGCAGGGTACAGGACATTGCGGAGGATGAGGTTGAGACTAGCTTGCTCTTACCACGGGAATGATTAATGGAATTCGCCTGTCTCTCATGTTGTGGAGTCTCATCGGTGTCATCATTCTATTGATTGGTAAAATTCTAACTTTCTAGATTCAAACCGTCCCCACTACATCCCATGCCGCCGTGGGAGTGGCAAAAGAGAACCCGTTGAGGCAACCAATAGCGTGTATCCAACGAGGTGCGGCGTGTCACTGGCAATTGGTAAAGGTCTGATTCCCGAAGTGTTGCGAAGTACAGCGCGTCGTCTGGTTCCCGCGCTGGTAGGTGTCGTCTTGCGTGTCACCGAAATTCTGATGCGTGGACCGGGTGTCGTCACGCCACTGGCCGTAGGCCTGATCACCGAAGGATTGGACCGTGCCACTCAGGCCAGGAGACGGGGAAGAATAAAAATCCATTGAGCCGAAGTGCTGGTGGGTTTGGTCGCGGAATGCCTGATTCCCCGCTCGTTCTGCACCGAACCACTACACAGGGTAATCAAGACGAGGCGTCGGGGTCCCCAAACAGGCCCCAGCCTGTCGAACAAGGCCCCCCTCTTTTCTGGTCACGGTTCTGGCCACAGTTCAACCACAGTTTTAGCCACAGTTCGGAATCTGTCGCAATCACACTCCCGCACCATGCGGAGGGGCGTAACTCAAGGGAGTTGCAAGAGATTATCTCACTCTGTCACACTCCCTCGTCATCCGTCACGGTCTCCTGGGGTGGGACTACGGATCTGGGGGTTGGGGGTTCAAGTCCCTCCGGGCGCACCATTTATCAAGTATTTACGAGCTACATGGGGTTGGCGCTATGGCCGAGTAGGGATAGAGCAGGGGGCGGGCGGATGCCCCATTATATATATGTCCAGCTCAATGCACAAACTCACCGTTCCAAACCGGCCTGAATTGCTCCAGGCTCTGGGGCGCTTGACCATTGCCCATACTCATCTAGAGCGGATCTTGCGGTACACCGTGAGAACACTCTCTGGGCTCTCGGGTCCTCAAAGTCTCGATCCTACAAAAAGAAAGCCCATCTCTTTTTTACGGAAGAAGGTCAAGAGACTTTTTAAGAAGAACAACCCCTCTGCAGCAGAGAGAAGTCGCCTTGACGAGCTTCTAGAAAAAGCAAAGCTCCTATCTGAGCAGAGACATTCCTACTTGCACCGGGCATGGTCGGAAACCCCAGAGGGACAGGCTGTCCTGCATGGAGAAGGTCTTCAAGTGGAAGCCGCTCCATCAGAAGCTGCAATAGAGCGAGTGACTTCTGACATTTTAGCATTAGCAAAGAAGATCAATTACGCCCGCCTTCATGGGTTCATTCATGACGTCGTGCAGCGCCAGCCGCCGAACGCTCAGGCAGCCCCATAGGTCTGAAGTATGTCAGAAGCGTTCTCGAGAGAATTCTCCCCTACTCTCTCGCATTTTCGGAAGGGATTGACCGTTGCCTGCGGCGCCACCACATTCAATGCCGTCGAGAACGGAGACAACTGGACCTGTAAGGTCAGCAGCGATAGATATTGCAGGAGGGGGCCAAGAGAACTGCGGAAGGCTAGTAGAATAGAAGAAATTACATACGGCACGATGTCACGATTGGAACTCTGCTGGGCCCTGTCGGATGCAGCACCTTGTTGGGCAAGTGATCTGGACGCACGCGACCGTGACGTGCCTACTGATTGAGATGCTCAATTGTGTAGCGCAACGGCTCTGCGGAGACCTTGAGCATGCCGTCGAACGGCCCGTCCATCTCCGCTATGAGGAATACAGCGCCACCCACAGACAGGGCACAAACAAAGAGCACAGTGATGACCGTGGCGTTTCGCGGGGCAAACAACCCGAAGCTCGCGAATGTGAGCGTGAGCCAAAATAGAAGGACCACAAGGAATGGCAGAGGGACTGACGATCCGCCGCCGGCGAACACTATCCACCTGGCTCGCAACACCGACTCGATGAGTGCCAGCGCATGGGATTGCAGCGCTCGCTGGGAGTCATCACGCGGCGTGAGACCGCGGACTCGGTCCGCGATTCCCTCGGCAGTCGCAGCGGTTCCCAACGGATCCACCACGGTGGACCGGGATGATCCCTCCGGCCAAATCATGTCGACCCGGTTCGCAAGCATGTCCTGCAACGTCCCTCGAATCTCGCGGGTCTCAGTCCCGTAGCGCGCAAGAAGGCGGTCGAGCGTGAGGAAGTCTACGGCGCTGGTTTTCACCGTTGCGCTCATAGTATCAAAGGAGCTTTTGGCAGAGGCAGTGACGAGACCAAGAACAAGCGCGGTCATAGTGGCGATGAGCCCGGCGCCAAGCCTCACCGTGTCTCTCGACTCATTGCTAAGGTGCTGCTCTGGCAAGATGGTACGCAACAACATTCCGAGCAGCACACCTCCAAGCGTACAGGCAAACACGATGGTGCCGACAAGAGTGGGATTCATGGTGAAGAGTTGCGCGATGGACTTGTGGCCTGGCGGCCCATCCCCGACGGTGCCTTGAGCCAAGGTGAAACAATGGCGCCGACACTATCCTCACTTACGGAATCTTTGTCAAGCATCGCCACATCAAGATACTGCCACTCGCGCAGCCAATTTCCGCCCGCCCTGTCCCTGGAAGGGCCAGCGTTGTACGCGGCAGCGCATGGCAGTCTTGCGTAAATCGCCCCGGTTTGATATCCTGCGCCCCCTTGTGCGCCGTCCCAGAGCGCTTCATCACTTCCGCGAAGATCGTTGGAGGAGAAGACCATGCCGCAAACTACCGAACACACTCGATTACAAGATGACGGTCGCAACTGGAAACGCTGGGGCCCCTATTTAAGCGAACGCCAGTGGGGCACGGTGCGGGAGGACTATAGCGAGGGGGGTGACGCCTGGAATTTCTTCACCCACGATCACGCCCGCTCGCGCGCCTATCGCTGGGGCGAGGACGGTCTCGCTGGGATCTCCGATGACGAACAGCGCCTCTGCTTTGCGCTTGCCCTCTGGAACGGGAAGGACCCGATCCTCAAGGAGCGGCTCTTCGGGCTCACGAACAGCGAAGGCAACCACGGCGAGGACGTCAAAGAATACTACTTCTACCTCGACAGTACGCCGACGCATTCTTACATGAAGTATCTCTACAAGTATCCGCAGGCGGCTTTCCCCTACGCTGATCTGATAGAGACGAACCGTCGGCGTTCCCGCAACGAGATGGAGTATGAACTGCTCGACACCGGCGTCTTCAATGACGACCGCTACTTCGACGTCTTCGTGGAGTACGCCAAAGACGGCCCGGACGACATGCTGGTGCAGATCACCGCGGTCAATCGAGGGCCGGAGCAGGCCGAGCTGCATCTATTGCCGACTCTCTGGTTTCGGAACGACTGGGCCTCGTGGATTGCCCCATCCAACAGAGCGGCCGAGCAACCCACCCTCAAGCAGATCAAGGCAGCGGCGGGCGCGAGTGCGATCGAGGCGCAGCATTCTACGCTGGGCACGTACTATCTGTACTGCGACGGCAAGGTGCCGCTGCTCGTGACCGATAACACCACGAACAACGACCGGCTCTTTCCCGGACAACCCAATGCCAGCCCCTACGTCAAGGACGGGATCAATGACTCTGTGGTGCAGGGTCGCCAGACAGCCGTGAATCCTGCACACCAGGGGACGAAAGCCTCGGCGCACTATCGGCAGATGGTGGGGCCCGGCCAGTCGATGACCGTACGATTGCGCCTCACCAATCAGCCCCTCGCCGTCCCCTTCGGGCCGTGGATTGCCGAGACCTTTGCGGCCCGCCTCAAGGAGGCGGACGAGTTCTATCGCTCCGTCACCCCGCCGTCCGTCTCCCCGGACGCAGCCAATGTGATGCGCCAGGCCCTCGCCGGCATGCTGTGGAGCAAGCAGTTCTTCTTCTTCAACGGGGACAGCTGGCTGGAGGAGCACCACTCCAACCCCCTCCATACCGGCTATCGTTTCTCTCGGAACTCGGAGTGGTTCCACATGGTCAACAAGGACATCATCTCGATGCCGGACAAGTGGGAGTATCCCTGGTACGCGGCCTGGGACCTGGCCTTTCACACCCTGCCGCTCTCGATCGTCGACCCGGACTTTGCGAAGCAGCAAATGAAGCTGATGCTGCATGGGCTCTACCTGCACCCCAGCGGCCAGATGCCCGCCTACGAATGGAACTTCAGCGACGTGAACCCGCCGGTCCACGCCTTTGCGACCCTGTTCCTGCACCGCACCGAGCAGGCCCTGCGCGGCGAGACGGACGTGGATTTCATCAAATCGGCGTTCAACAAGCTCTTGCTGAACTTCACCTGGTGGGTGAACCGGAAGGACCGGTTCGGCAAGAACGTGTTCGAGGGGGGGTTCCTCGGCCTCGACAACATCGGCATCTTCGACCGGAGCGCCCCGCTGCCCACCGGCGGCCACCTGGAGCAGGCGGACGGCACGGCCTGGATGGCCCTGTTCAGCCAGAACATGTTGGAGCTCGCGGTGGAGCTGGTGGCCCACGACCCCACCTACGGGGAGATGGCGACAAAATTTATCGAACACTTCTTCTATATCGCCGGGGCCATGAACAAGCCAGGGCCGGAGGGCATGTGGGACGAGGAGGACGGGTTCTACTACGACCTGCTGCGGCTGCCGGACGGCAGCGCCCAGCGGCTTCGCGTACGGTCGATGGTGGGGCTGCTGCCCTTGTGCGCCACCACGGTGGTCGAGCCGTGGCAGCGGGAACTCGTTCCGCAGGTCGTCGCTGCGTTTCGGGCCCGTCAACGCCAGATGCCCGAACTCTTGAAGTCCATGCACCCCACGGGCCCAGGGAATTGGGGCGTGGGCGAGCGGGGGATCATTGCCCTGCTCAATCCGGAGCGGCTCCGGCGGATCCTCTCGAAGATGCTCGACGAGAACGAGTTCCTGAGCCCCTACGGCATCCGCTCGCTCTCCAAGTTTCATGAGCAGCACCCGTACATCTTGCACATCGGCGGCCAGGAGTACCGGGTGGACTACCTGCCGGCGGAATCCAACACCGGCATGTTCGGCGGCAACTCGAACTGGCGAGGGCCGGTCTGGATGCCGGTGAATGCCATGATCATCCGGGCGCTCCTCAATTTTTATCTCTATTACGGGGACAACTTCAAAATTGAATGCCCCACCGGATCCGGCAAGATGATGAACCTCTTCGAGGTCTCCAAGGAGATCGCGGATCGGCTGAACCGGATCTTCCTGCGTAACGAACAGGGTCAGCGTCCTGTGTATGGCGGGACGGAGAAGTTCCAGTCCGATCCCCACTGGCGCGACCACATTCTCTTCTATGAATATTTTCACGGCGACAACGGGGCGGGACTGGGCGCGAGTCACCAGACCGGCTGGACCGGGCTCGTGGCCAAAACCATCCAGCTCTACGGGTTCACTCGACGCTAAGCGGGCTCTGGAAGGGGGCAAGAAGGCCGGGTTCAAGGAAGCCGCGCCCTTGAAGGGTGCTGCTGGTGCGCAGGGAAAATGACATGAAGGCGTGACCCAGCAGCCATCCCGTTTCCTAGGCAATTTCCTTATGTGTGCCGGGGCTTCGGGGCTCGCGACTGGGCTTCTTCTCCCGCAAGCGCTGCCGCACCAGGCTGATATGATGCTTCAACGTGTAGAGCATGTGCGTGTACCCAATCGGCAAGCGCAGGTGATCGGCACGCTCTTCCAGCCGGTCTAGACGCTCGGAAAATGCCCCGGCGGTGGTATCGGGTGCGCTGGTCTCCCATTCCGCCTCCAGGAACTTGAGATCGCGGTAGAGGCTAAAGATACGGTGCTCTACGATCAACCGGTACAACACGGGCGCCAGACGGAACAGCGGATAGAGGAGGCCGACTACCGGAATCAGCACCACCAGCGGCGATGTAATCGCGGCCAGCCAAAACGGCAGGTGACGCTGCAGGAACGGCTGCCCGCTGCGGTAATACTCCTGCGCCGACGTACTCAGCGGCAGGTCGATGGGCTCGGCGGCAGGAAACTCGCCCGCCTTATTGAATACTCCGGGCGCTCCGTGCACCTCCGAAGCCGCCTCGAGGAGCAAGTACTGGATTGCGGGATGCAGATCCCTTCGCACCACCAGGCTGGCTTTCGTCGCGACCAGCGTGAGGTCTTTGGCCGGCCGGTCGTGCGGGAGGTCGACGACGCCGCGCGGGACCACCAGCTTGCTCAGATACGGGCGTAGCGCCACATGCGCGTCTGCGCGCAGCCAGTCGAATGCTTGTATGGACTCGTCCACAAACAGCTGGTGCACGATCGGCGCTTCCAAGGGCAGCATCATTCCAATCATATCTACCTCTGCCCTCATCAGCGCTTCTCCCGCCTGGACTGCATCGAGGTCGCGCACCTGTGCCCGACTCAGGTCCATGCCGACTGCAGCCGCCAGTTCGCGCGCGTGCTTGTATGTTCCGCTGCCCGGGATGCCGAACGATATTCGTTGGCCTTCGCCAAGCCTGCCTGGCTGATCTTGTCGTGGAACGCGCGAGAATAGCCAGAACGGCTCGTAGAACAGCGTGCCGAGCGAGACCAGCTCCGGCGCTTCCGCCGTGCTGGTTACACCGCTCTGCACAAGTGCAACGCTGACTCCGGCGCGTGGGTCGCGGAGCTGCCTCACGTTCTCGACCGAGCCATTGGTCGCCAACAGCTCAAGTCGTACGCCGTGGCGAGCGAAGATCTCTTGGTAACGCTGAGCGATCTGGCTATAGATTCCACCTTCCTGATCGGTAGCGATCACCACTGTGCTCGGCGGCAGAGATCTGTTCAGCCAAACCCCGAAGGCGATAATCAGTACAATGCCAGCGCCGGCGGCGATCGTCTGCCACCGAGTGAGGATCGACCGGGATGACGAAGGAGCGGGATCTTTCATGGTGCTGCGATCGACATCACGTCATCGCCTCTATCGCGTCGTTGACTGAACGTCGCCTCTTCTACGGACTGGCGACCGATGCGGACTTCACGCAACGGAAGCCCAGATGATTCGTGCCGGTGCTGACATCGCCCTTGCCTCGCGTGCCCACCATGTAGCGCGAGCAGTATTGATCCGTGCAGAGGAAAGAGCCGCCGCGGTGCACGCGCTTTTTCTCATCGGGCTCGGATGGGTCGTAGGGGGAATCCGGGCCTTGCGGGTTGCGCGCCACGCTGCCCGCGACAACGAGTCGGGCGTAGTAATCGGGCCGGTACCAGTCGCTGACCCACTCCCACACGTTGCCGCCCACGTCATAGAGCCCGTAGCCGTTGGGTGGAAACTGCGCCACCGGCGCGATGCCCGTGAACCGGTCCGCTCCCGTGTCCTGATTGGGAAAATGTCCTTGGTGACTGTTGGCCATCCATCGGCCGCCTTTCTTGAATTCGTCTCCCCAGGGAAAGACCTTTCCGCTCAGGCCGCCTCGCGCGGCAAACTCCCATTCCGCTTCGGTGGGCAGCCGCTTGCCGGCCCATGTTGCGTAGGCCACCGCGTCTTCATAGGCCACGTGCACCACCGGAAACTTTGCTTTTCCCTTAATCGAACTTTTTGGACCAAGCGGATGGCGCCAGTTCGCGCTTTTGACATAGCTCCACCACTGGAAATGGTCGTTAAGCGGAACGGCATGGTCCGGGGGTGAAAAGATCACGGAACCGGCCACAAGGTTTTCGGGCGGCGCACCGGGAAAATCCTCGGCCCTCGGTGTCCGCTCGGCTACGGTGATGTAGCTGGTTGCCTTCACAAATTTCTCAAACTGCTCGTTTGTGACTTCGGTTTTATCGATCCAAAAGCCGTCGACATAGACACGGTGAATCGGCCGGGAATCCCTGGTGGCTTGCATCCCCACCTCATCGTGCATATCCGTCGGATCCTGCGCGCCCATGGAAAATTCCCCGCCGGGAATCCAGACCATGCCCTCCGGCGTCGGACCGGGCGGCGGAATGCTGTTCGCCACGGTGGGCTGGAACGAAGCCGATGACATAGGCGCAGTCGCTGAATGCTGGGCTGCAGCGAGCGTCCAACCCCACCCACCCGTCACCACGAGTACCGCCAAAATGACCCAGCTCCGTGCAGAGTTCATACAGATCCTTAACATGACGGTCAGTCCAATCGCACGTTCCTCAAGGCGGCTTCCTTGCGGGATTGTTCCGCCTCGCCCTTGTCGGCGGCCTTCGCCTTCTGCAGTTCGATCGTCACCTTCTCGATCTTGCCGGTGAACTTGAACGGCACGTGGTAGTCCTCGCTGACGGGTGTGCCGGTGTCCTCACCACAATCCAGCGTCTCGTCGAGTGAGAGGCGGAATGGCAGCGTGCGCTCGATGCGCCCTGTGGCGACTTTCTTGCCGTCTACCAGCAAGGTGCCGACGCCGCCTTTGCCAAGGCCGCCGCCGTCATACTCGAAATCGAACAGGATGGTGTGCTTGCCCGGTGCGAGCTTGTCCTTGCTTGCGATATCGTAGCGGGCGACACCGGCCAGGTTGTAGAGGAACACCGGCTTGCCCTTGAGCAGGTAGAGGCCGTAGCCGCTGAAGCGTCCGCCGTGCGTGATCAGCATGCCTCCGGCGCCGACCTTTGGGATCTCCACCTCAGCCTTGATCTGATAGGACTTGTTCTTCAGGTCCGGCGCCGCGCCTTCCGGGATGCGCACCAGGCCGGGGTAGTAGGTGAACTCATCGCGTCCAGTGGTGAGGCTCGGGCGGTTGGTCACGTCGAAACGCTCGACCCGGCTGTTATCAATCGGCAACACGTTGAACTGGGCCGCCTCCGTCCAGAAGAGTTCCTGCAACTCTTTTAGTTTCGCAGGTTCCAGTTCGGCGAGGTTGTTGGCCTCGGAGAAGTCTTCGCCGACGTTGTAGAGTTCCCACTTGTAGTCATTGACATCAATCGGTTTGGCGATCGAAACCCAGGGGGCAATCGGCGGAGTCGTGGCAGCCACCCAGCCGTCGTGGTAGATGCCGCGGTTGGCGAACATCTCGAAATACTGCGTCGTATGCTTCGACGGCGCTTTCGCATCATCGAACGAATAGACCAGGCTTGTGCCCTCGATGGGTTTCTGCGCCACGCCGTTGATGCTCGTCGGCGCGGGTACGCCGACGGCCTCGAGAATGGTCGGCATGATGTCAATTACTGAGGAGAACTGCGTGCGGAGGCCTCCCTTGTCCTTGATGCGCGCCGGCCAGGAGATGACGAGGCCGTTGCGCGTACCGCCGAAGTGCGAGGCGATCTGCTTCGTCCACTGGAATGGCGTGTCCATCGCGTGGGCCCAGCCGACCGGGTAGTGGTTGAAGGTGGTCGGACTCCCAAGTTCACCCATGCGGCGCAGGACTTCCTTGAAGTCCTCGGGAATGGCGTTGAACATCGTCATCTCGTTGAGCAACCCCTGCATGCCGCCCTCGCCGCTCGCGCCGTTGTCGCCCTGGATGTAGATGACCAGCGTGTTGTCCAGCTTCCCTTGCGCCTCAATAGCGTCGAGGATGCGGCCCATCTGATAGTCGGCGTGCGCGAGCGCCGCCGCATACACCTCCATCATGTGGGCAAAGACTTTCTTCTGGTCGGCATTCAGACTATCCCACGCGGGAATGCCGGTGGAGCGTTCCGTGAGCCTCGTATTTGTCGGGATGATGCCCATCTGCTTCTGCCTCGCAAAGGTTTCTTCACGCACCTTGTCCCAGCCCTGGTCGAATTTGCCCTTGAACTTCGCAATCCAGTCCTTCGGCGCATGATGGGGTGCGTGTGCTGTGCCGGGTGCGTAGTAGGCAAGGAAGGGCTTTTCTGGCGCTACGGCATGCTGCATGCGCAGCCAGTTGATGGTGTGGTCGGCCATGTCCTTGTCGAAGAAATAGTCCTTCGCATCGTGCGGCGGTTCAACGGGCTTGGTGCCCTCGAAGAGAGCGGGGTTCCACTGGCTGGTGTCGCCGCCGATGAAGCCATAGAAGTACTCAAAGCCCAGCCCGGTCGGCCATAAGTCAAACGGCCCGGCCTGGCTGTTCTGCCAGTCGGGGACATTGTGGTTCTTGCCGTACCAGGAGGTGTTGTAGCCGTTCTGCTTCAGGATCTCGGCGAACGTGCCGGCGCTCTTCGGCATGAGGCTGTTGTAGCCCGGAAAGCCGGTGCCCAACTCCATGATGATCCCGGTCGCGGCCGAATGATGATTGCGCCCGGAGAGCAGCGCTGCACGCGTGGGCGAACAGAGCGCCGTAGTGTGAAATTGATTGTAGCGCAAGCCCGCCTTTGCCAGCCGGTCCATTGTCACCGTGGGAATCGGCCCGCCGAATGTGGACGACGCACCGAAGCCGACATCGTCCGTCAGGATCAAGAGCACGTTCGGTGCGCCCTTCGGCGCCTGGACTTCCTTCGGGAAGTCTTTGACGGATTCCTTGGTCGTGCGGCCG
This sequence comes from Nitrospirota bacterium, assembly GCA_963741245.1. GTDB lineage: Bacteria > Nitrospirota > Nitrospiria > Nitrospirales > Nitrospiraceae > Palsa-1315. Next base: position 25,103 of record CAVUHR010000001.1, read on the forward strand.
ATCTTACCGCCGAAGGGTTGATCCGGTCGCGGCAGGACTTCCTGGGCGAACACATCGCCCATACCCACTCCTAGGACCAATGCAAGAATCGTCTGAAGAATTCTTTTCATCCTTTGCCTCCTTTGGCATTCAGGTGATGTAAATCGATAGCGCCCGTCATCTACCAGCCGGAACCCCACATGGTTAGTGCCCGTGCCGGTCCCGCCCTTCCCGATCCACCAGCGATGTAGTGCGCAATACTAGGCGCTGTGCTGGGCCGCACCTGCCGTTGCGGCGGGCGCGGCCCGTCGAATCGATTCTCAGCTTCTCATTCCGTGCGGCGTCAGTTGCCCCCCGTTGTTGCCGCTTCGATCTGTTTCTGGATTTTATCCAGGTTGAAGGAACCCGACGTCTGGCTGGGCGGATATTCCTTCATGGTCATGAGGAACTTCCCGGCAAACCCCATCAACGGCCCGATCACGAACGGACGGTCAAAGAACCAGCCATTGTAGGTGTTCGAATTGTGCTGGGCGCGCTCGAACGGATCGCGGCGCAGGTTGAAGAGCAGCGGCACGCTCAGCTCGATGAACGGCTCGCGCCTGTTGACGCTCTCACACGCCAGCACTATCACATCTTGATTGATCCACTATGAGATGCATAAGTTCCATGAAGACTTGCTCACTGGCTCGCTGCTGTGAATACCATCATCCCACCACCCGCAAGATCCACGTACAGACGGCTGTCCTCCAGACGCCACGCACTGACCGCTGCCAAATCGGCCAGAAACTGCCTGTCCAGCGAATCGGGTTGGCAGGCTGCCATGGTCGAATGCGTGACCGCAAGCGTTAGATGCGACCCCTCCAACTGATAGCGCCCTCCGGCCTGGTTACAGTCGGCCCGAACGTTGAGTTGCCCGTCGGGCCCGAGATGCAGGGTATAGTGACCTGGCTCTGTCGGCGTCGTCCTGGTCCCGTCGACGAGAACGGCATATTGCCATCCCCAGACAGGCCCTTCAATAGGGTTTGGGATGTGTTGTGCAGGGGCATTGACTTTAACAAGCCGCTCGCCGTGCAGCGCATAATACACCCTGCTGCGCTCGGTCGGGCAACAGGTCCCATCGCGCAGACCGTGGACGGTCAGGTCGAGCCCGATGAGATCCCGCTCGACCTCGATCCTGTTCACGCGAATCCGATCGCCGAGATGCGCACGATCTATGACGCGCCAGCGATTTTCCCTTTGCTGCACAAGATATAGGTCAAAAAATACCCCACTGCCGCCTGGATCTGTCAAGATCACGAGCGCCGCCGCTGTCTGTTCGCCGATCATGCCGACCGCTACGGAGTCGGTCAACCGGATCTCAATCTTGGAGGCCGAGTACTGGGCTGCTGGTTCTTCGTAGACTCCCCCGACGAGTGGCGCCTGGCCGCTGCGTGTCCACTCCGAGGGAAAGGTCATGTTGCGCAGGGTTTCGCGGAGTTCACCATCCGCCCATGCGACGGTGTTTACGATCGGAGCCGTACTGGTGAGCAGGACGACCATGGTTGCCACGAAGAGTCCCGTGGCGAAGCGCCTCCTGCCGGCTGAGTCGCCGATCACATATCCATCCATCACTTAATGCTATTCCGCAGTTCAATCAAGATTTGATCAGCACGTCCATCCTGGTCGGTCAGGAGGGGGTCCCGGCCGTTCCGGTCAGAAGACTTTCGCATCCTGCGCGGTTTCGATAAATCGATGCATGCAGTCGGCCGTTCCCTTGCGAATCAAGATCCCGTCTGCGGCCAGCATGTTCGGCCCTGTCTGAACCGAGGAACAATGCCAGGAGAAGAGGGTACGCTCGCCCGACTGAACCGTATAGGTCGCAGCCAGTTCGAACGAGCGGTCCACTCCGCTTCTCCAGTCGAGATAGAACCGCGTGATGGTGCCGGACACGATACGGTCGCTCGAATCGTTCAGTGTGTACCCCGACCGGCCTAGTTCCAGCCGGAGCGCGTCCGAGAAAAAGACGCCGATCTCTCGGGTGAGATATAAATCGGTCTTCGCCGACGGGTACGTTTCGACTTGACGCGGGCGCACCAGCTGCTCATCGGACGGCTGATACCGGAACGGTGCAGTTCCGACCGTGCCTTGTCCTCTGAGTGGATTGGTCGGCTGATAATCGATGGACACCATGCGTGGACAGCCTGTCGCCGTCACGATGCAGAGCAAGAGCCCGGCCGTCCACAGGCGTGAGTTGCCTGAAAGGAAGCGGCTCGCGGCGAGGAAACCGGTGATCATCGCGCAAGACTCTCGATGAATGCGAGAAAGATGCGTTGCGGCCCATGCCAGTCTACACATCCGACGCCAACTCTTCCATCACACTTTGACCCCCCGGCGTGCGGCAGACCTAGCAGGCTGCGGAAAAACTATTGTGGCACAGTGAAGATTAAATGGTCCGCACGTCTAGGACAATAGGAGAAAACCGCGCAGGATGCTCAAAACGACCAGACTTCTCACCCGCCCACCCACTGGCAGATATTTTTCACCTGCCCCACCCTCCGATTGCTTCGCAATCGATTTCCCGGGACGTGCCATCATCACGGGCGAGGGCCTTCCGATTTTCCCACTTTGGCCTTGAGGGGAACAGCCAGACTGTCCTTCACTGCGCGCATCGAACGATATACATGCTCCCTCCAAGCTTGCTTGTTCTCTCTATAGGGATGGGGGCTGATTGATCTTCCATTGCGCGCGTCCAACGAGGGCCTTCTGAGGCCGCGCGTTGCGCGAGCACAGAAGATCATCAGGCTCCATCCCCTCCTCTGTTCTGCGAGCAAGAAGGGCACCTGGCCACTCCCTATCCTGCTAGAAACTCGGGAACATGTAGCGAATACCCACCTCGACATTCCAGTCATAGGCGCCGGGAAGGTCACGCCCCCAAATCCCGACACCCGGACGTGCAAATACACCCAATCGTCCCACCACACTCCGGCCGACTTCGAGTTCGAGGGCCATACTGGTTTTGGAGTTTCGTTCCCAATCGACCTGCCACACAGCCTGCGCGATGGTCCACCAGCGCTCGGCCCAAAACGAATTGACTTGCCCAATTATCCTCGAACGATTAATGGAGTTTCGAGCAGGATCGCCGCCGACGGAGACTTGTTGCGTGAACAACCCGATCAGGAAAGACTCCCATCGGGGGAGAAACCTGGCCGTGGCGATAAATGGGCCGACCGTATACTTGCCGAGACCCAAGCCGTTCTCGGAAGCGGTGGGGAATGTGGAGAGCGCTCCGACGAGTAGGGCATATTCGGGCGTGTTATAGGCACGCCACCCGGCCGTGATGGCGAGATCGCTGAAGCCTTGCGCGCTGGTGGTGCCGGGACGATTCGGGTCGCTCCATTTCGAGAACGGCGCATCCATCCGAAGCAAGAAATCCCGACGGAACGGCAGATCGAGACGGACCACGGAATCGACGGCTTGCGCGCCCTGAGGAAGGTCGAAGTATGTAGAAGACAGTTGCAGTCGTCCCACGATGGCTGTGGGATCAGTCCCATACTTGGCCGCCAGCTTTCTGAGACGCTCCGCTTCTTCCCGCTGCTCCGGCGTCACCGGCTGAGGCCCCAGCCTTTTAAATAAGCGGCGTTTCTTGGGCTCGACATCGGGCTCTTCTGCCGGCTCATCCATCTCCACCTGAGGGGCCGCGGACGGCTCGCTCCTGGGAGATCTCTCTGGTACTGACTCCTGTCCCAGCGCGGCAAGGGAGCATGCCATGACCAGTGACAACGCCCCCAGAAGCCAGACGCATACCCGCGTGAGATTGCCTTGTGATTTCCTTACCTGGTCCCACCTCACGCGGGTGATCCTATGCGTCCATTCAATGTCGCAATTCAGACTTAGTACACCAACGGAATCTGTTTCGCGAGTTCGAACTTGATAACCGCACGGATCTTGTTTTCGAGCTGGTAATACCGGGCTGTCTTGGCCGCCGGCAGCACCTTGCCGACCTTGTCCGCAAGGGAACGCTTCAGCTTCACCTCTTGCTCCTCAGCCGAAATCGCCTCATGGAGCAGCTTTTTTGCTGTGTCGTTCGAAATCGTGCCCTTGCCTTCGTTATAGGCATCGGCATAGGCCGCGATAGTCTTGCCAAGCTTCTCGTTCACTTGCTGAAGATCTTTCTGGTACGCCTCGTACACCGGCCAAAATTTCTTGCCTTCCGCATCGGTCAGACCCATGTTGCTTGCGACCAACAGCTTTTTGTCCGCCTTGATCTTATCCATCAAGATTTGCATGTTGGTGTCGGCCGTGCCCTCAGTTTGAGCGAACGCCGGCACGGCGAACAAGATCGCCCCCGCTATGATCATGCTTACGACTGATTTCATCAGAATCCTCCTTGGTGTGATGTGGTTGTAACTAACGAACCAGTTCTCTTCTCTTCCTGGTCGATCGAAAATTATTTCATCGGCAGCCTCCTTTGTATGGTGCAAAGGCCGCAGCAAGAGAGGAGGCGAGGAGGTACATACCACACTTCGTGTGGACCGTTCGCCCCTAGAATGGATCTTGGCGAACGGAAAATCCCCTCCAGTGCTCCCGACCGCAGGAAGCCTCTCCTCAACGTTGAGCCTCTGAGCGAAGCGAGAACGATGCTGGAGGTCTTTTTCAGCATCCTGCTAGAGCGTCTCGTCACACCTTGCCTCAGTCCTTCTTGGCTCATGGGGATGTTTCCAGATCCCGCATCAGCCGCTGAAATTCCGGGTCGTTACGGATCAACCGCGAGGCGGCCATGAGAAGGCGGTCGATCTGCCGGTCCGTCAGATACATCGTGGTCGGAATTTTCATGAGCGCCTCCCGTTCGTCCGGATCATCCACCTCACTCAGGCTGGCATTGATGAAATACACTTCGGCATCGGGGGACAGCGGGCTGTCTGGCGCTCGCTTGTTGACGCGAAGCTTCAGCCGCGAGTTTTCCAGGCCCTGGCGCAGCAGCGTGACCGTATCAAAGGAATAGCGATTGATCGGCAGATCGACCATGGCGCCCATCGAGCGGGAGATGACCGGGATGTGATCACTCCGGTACTCGAGCACATCGGGACTGGTTTCTGCGTTCACCGCCAACACCACGAACTTCCGAACGTTCTTCACATTGCCTTCCTTTAATAAGTGCTCCAGTCCGCCCATGACGCTGGCTCCTTCGATCAGACCGCGCAGGGCCATATTGTCCGACAGGCCGCCGTCTAGCAGATGGATGTAGGGACGTTTCTCGATATCCAGGTAAGACAGCAACTCATTCGCTCGTTGAGCGCCCACTCGTCGTTCGCCAACCTTGCCCTTCCTTTTCTCTTCCTTAAGCCATGCTGGCACCTGATAGCCGCACTGTCCGGCATAATTCTTCAAGCTGATGGGGCTGAGCACCAATGGCAGCGCCGCGGAGGACGCGGAGGCCCAGGCGATCGGCAGGCGGCTCAGATCCGAACAAATCATGTCGAATTGTTGCTGATGGAATTCGAAGCGGGAGAGGGTGGCCATGTCGGACGCGTGAATCGCAAGCCAAGGACGTTCATTACGCTTGAGCAGGTCTCCATAGGTGGCGCCTTCGAAGAGCGACTCATCCAATATCTCGGCCAACAGGTGCGCGCGACCAAAATAGGGAGACCAGAGCCTGATCCAATTACTCGGATTCCAGAGGATCCTGGCTTTAAGTTCACTTTCCCAGTCCTTGCGCAAAAAACGCGCTTCGAAGTCATGAAAAATCTGATCGCCGCGGAGCGCATAGTACCCCGCGGTGAAGGTCCCTCCTGACAAGGCGAAGACGACGTCCAGTTCGTCAAGCAGCCGCTTCGGCTTGCCTTCCAGTGTGATCTGCTGCTGGGCGAGTTCCCGCAACACCCCGAAGGCCAGAGTGGATGCCCGCGTGCCCCCGCCGGAAAAGGCCGCCACAATCAGGAGTCCGTCCGTATGCAAGGTATCCGGCAGCTTGAAGTTGCGGAACCGGTAACCGGCAGCAGGGTCCCACTGATTCAGTGGCGCATTCGGGATAGGACGGACGTACGAGCAAGCCTGGAGCAGGGCAAAGAGGACCAGCAGTGCGAACAAGCCGAACAGCCTTCCTCTCCTCATTGAGCATGCCATAGTCATCGTGCCCTCTGTGTTACCGTGGCCTCTTCGATTCATACGGTTCGGCGATGGCCACCTTGATGACCTGCCCCTCCTTGAGCTGGTCCCCCGCCGCGAGATTGTTCACGACCGCAATCTGTTCCTTCTTCCAGGCTGAGTTGGTACGAGCCGCCAGACCCTCGATCGACTCTCCCGCCTGCGCCTTCACCAGACGGATGCGATTCTCCTTGATCCCGGCACGTTCAGACGCCGACAGGGGCCTGAAACTGTGGGCGACCGAATGGAATAGGGGCTGCAGGGTGTCGAACTGCTTGGTGGGGGCCATGCCGACCACCTGATAGATGAGTCCGCCATGGGCGATCCAGGTAATGTCGAGTGTCACGTTGCCGTCGTCCTTGATTTGCGTGTGGGCGGCAGGGAGATTTCCGATGGTCAGCTTCTCCGTCTTTGCGACCACGTCGGTCTTGGTCTTTTTCTCGACCTCGCGAGCGCCCTCCAGGGGATCGGTCCCCTCCGCAACAGCCCCTACGACCACGGCCGCGTCTCCATTCGGCGCGGCCGACACGATCTTCTGCGGAGTATTTTCGTGCTGCCATTTCTCCGGAAACTGCACGAGGAAGTTCATGTCGGGATGAAGGAAGGTGCGCCCCTCAAAAATGCCGTTCGCGGCTCGCTGGCCGTACACCATGCCTTCCAGGCGAGCGAGAAACGACTCGTGGGTTGGGCTGATCGGCGCTCGGCTCGCAGGCTTCAGTTCCTTGGCATGCTCCGCGGTCTTTTTCACTCGATCTGGTGTCGCGGGGTGAGAGTCAAAAAAACTGGGCTTCCGAGGCTCCTTACTCATGAGATCGACTTCGCGTTCAAGGGTGTTCAAGAACGTGGACAGGGCGGCCGGGTCCCACCCGGCCTGCGCCGCCATGTCTTGTCCCACTCGATCCGCCTCTGTCTCCTGGCTGCGGCTGTATGGCGAGAAGAGCAGGCCCTGCGTCAGATCGCCTACTCCTCCTATGATATTTGCCGCGAGCGGACTGACGATCCCCGCAAGCCCCGACGCGATCCCAAAGACCACGGCAAAGGGACCTTGCTTGGAAATCTTTTGGACGGTGTGCCGCGCGGCCACGTGACCGATCTCATGTCCCACCACTCCTGCAAGTTCATCTTCGGAATTCACCAAGAGGAGCAATCCGCGACTGACATAGACGTAACCACCAGGAAGTGCGAAGGCATTCGGCTCCGCCATATCCACGACCTGGAACTGGTAGGTCACATCCTGGCGCGGCGACTCCTTCGCCAGCCGCTGGCCGAGCGTATCAAGGTACGGGAGGAATTGCCTGTCGTCGAGCAAGCCCATCTGCGCTTCGACCTTCTTGGCCTCCTCTTCGCCGATCTTTTTTTCCTGTTCAACCGAAATGAGCGTGACCTCGGGCCGTCCGCTCACCGGATTCATAGAGCAAGCTGTGGCCTGCAGGCTCGCCAGCAACAGACAGGAGAGGAGCCAACGGCGCCCATGGAGCCGGCACATCCGGCGATTTCTCTTGCACACGATCATACATCCTCCTTAGAGAGAGTGTGGCCACATGGCTCGCCCAGTTGCCCTGATCGAAGAGCTCATGCTCAGATTTTCTGGGGATCTGGCATCGACCGGCATGATGTGCTGGAGAGGCCGTGAAAGCGGCGCTACCTACCTGCGATTAGAGTATATGCACGGCATGGCTCATCGTCATCGTACCCATTGTAGAGATGGGAGGTGAATAAGTCGAGAGGGTCGTTCACCCGTTACCTCGTTGCCTCAGGCCTACTCACTTTCTCCTTGCGGGCAAAGTATAAAAACGCGCCCACCATGAAACAATTGGTGACCACCGCGATAATGTTCCAGACAATCACCGGCCTTGAGGCGATAAGAAACCCGTAATACACCCACACGATCTGAAACACACCCATGATGCCAGCCATGGTTGGATTCATGCCTTGAGAGGATCCTCGCTTGAACATCGCGAGCAAATCCGGCACGGCGGCAAAGGTGGTGCCAAAGCCCGCCACAAAACCAATGATCTCATGCCATTCCATCGAGCCCCCGATTGGTATTTCCTCCACGCGGATCCGGCTCGATCAGCTGCGCTCGCAGTGGAGGACATGATAGCCCCACGGCTCCAGGTCAACGTAAAAGCCCGATGCGTGCAGTTCGTCGCCCGCTCGATCATAGACCGTCATCTGCAGCGGATCGGTCAACCGCCAGGAACGACCGGCGAGATCAGCCCAGGGTAATCTGACCATCGTCTGGGAACGGATTCCTGAAAGATTGATGACGATCAGGTGGCGGTCGGCCCCTTTTTGCCAGCACCAGGCGACCATATTCAGGTAGCTGTCATTGTCCGCCCAGCCGGTCCGTTCGCACAGTGTCCAGTTCCCGTCCCTGAAGTCTGTACTGCGAAGGGCTTGAAGCAGGGAGTGGTAGAACCCTTGAAGTTTCTTGTCTGGGATTTCATCGCGACGGCGGCGCAAGAACACCGGGAGTCTCACGCGGCGCCCCTCGAATTGCCCTTCGTGAAACAGTCTGGCGCCCGGCAGCGTCGCAAACGTCACCGCAGCAGCCCTCGCTTTTTGTTCCGCAAACGTCGCGGCGGCGCGCGGTTCGTCGTGGTTCTCGATGAAGCGAACGAGCTTCTCCTGATAGGGCAGATCGGCGCAGAGATGCAGTCGAACGGTCTCAGCCGGATCATGCTCCAGGCGATCGTAGAGCCGCTTGTCGTAGCAGTAGTTAAACCCCTGTTGTTGCAGCTCCCATTCCTTGTCCCAGTAAGCCTCCGCGATGAAGAGGACATCGGGGTACCGCGTCCGCACCCCCTGAATCACGTCCGGCCAGTATTCTTTCTCCGGACGCGGCCCGGCGCGGGGCCCCCACGTACGCTCGAAGATGGGCGTCATGAGCAGCATCGCCATATCGCAACGCATGCCATCGCATTGCCCGGCAATCGATCCCACGGTCTCGATGATCGCCTTGCGCAATCCTGGATGAAACCCGTTGAGCTGCGCCACGTCAGGCCAGGGCGCAAAGAAGGGATCTCTCCCCAGAGCCAGGACCTTGCCGCCGGCCTGGAAAAATTCGCCCGGCTTCTGCGCCAGATCGTCGCTGCTGCCCTGGACGAAATAGTCCGGATGCTCCGTAACCCAGGGATGATCCGGGGCCACGTGATTCGGCACGAAATCCAGGATCAGCCGCAGCCCCCGGTCGGCCAGCTTCTTTCTGGCTGCGGCAAGCCCTGTCGGCCCTCCCAGGTGCTGATCCACGACGTAACGCCGCACGCAATAGGGCGAACCGACATTGTCCTCCGGCGAAAAGTCAGGCAGAGCCCGGCGGAAATCTGTAAGCAGCCCCTCGTTCTTCATCGAGATGGCGGTGCCGGCAGGGCTCCGCTCCCACACACCCATGAACCAGACAGGTCGATCACCGGAACTCCCTGGACAGGAGCGGTCCGCGACCGCGGACGACAAGGTGTGCGGCAGGGCGAGGAAGGCGACGTCGAACTTCGCGGACAGAAGCCGCTCCATCTTCCCGAAGGAGACGCCGGCAAGCTTCCCCTTGAACGGAGGGAACGCCTGCTCGAGCGGCTGCGAGGAGTACTGCTCCGAGGTGAGGACGGAGAGATTCACCCCCGGGTGGGACAGGAGCAGCCGGATCAACTCGAAACCGGTGTACCCGGTCGCCCCGAAGATCGCCACGCGCTTCATCCGTTTTCCCATCCTTCCCATTGTATAAGGTTTCGCCGCGGGAAACGCCCGCCGGCATCACCCGCCGGACAAAAAAGAAGGGGAAGGCGGGTTGCCCGGCCTTCCCCTTCGGGAGATCGTCCGATACGGGGCGTCTTCGCCCCTTCCGCGGCTTACCGCTTGGAGAACTGGAACCGTTTCCGCGCCCCCGGCTGGCCGTACTTTTTCCGCTCCTTGATCCGCGCGTCGCGGGTCAGGAACCCCGCGCGCTTCAACTGCGTCCGCAGCTCGGGGTTCTCGATCTGGAGCGCCTTCGCGATGCCGAACTTGACCGACTCGGCCTGGGACATGGGGCCGCCGCCGCCGATGTTCACGTCGACGTCGACGAGCGTCCGCTTTCCGGTCAGGACCAGGGGCTGCGTCGCGACCGCGCGAAGCGCCAGCACCGGGAAGTACTCCTCGAACTCCCGGCCGTTGACGGTGATGCGTCCGGCCCCCGCCTTGATGTAGACGCGGGCGACCGCGGTCTTCCGTTTCCCCGTGGCGTAAATTCTCGCTTGAGCCATGGTGCGGTGGTTCCTCCTATTCGTTGACGGCCAAAACCTTCGGCTGCTGCGCCTTGTGCGGGTGTTCCGGCCCCACGTAGACCTTGAGCTTGGTGAAGAGGCGGTCGCCCAGACGCGTCTTCGGGAGCATCCCGCGGACCGCCCATTCCACGATCCGTTCCGGGTGCGCGCTCCCGAGCACTTTCGCGGGGGTGGTGGACTTGAGGCCGCCCATGTACCCGGAGTGGCTGTAGTATGTTTTCCCCGTCATCTTGTTCCCGGTCAACTTCACCTTGTCGGCGTTCACCACGATGACGAAATCGCCCATGTCGGAGTTGGGCGTGAACGTCGGCTTGTGCTTGCCGCGCAGGACGTCGGCGATCTTCGTGGCCATCCGGCCGAGAACCTTCCCCTCGGCGTCCACGACGTACCACGTCTGGTCGACAGAATCCCTGGTCAGCATCTTCGTCGTTTTCATCGCGCAGACCTTCCCCTCGAAATCAAAGGATCATATCTAACAGGATTTGCCGGGTCCCGTCAAGGGGAAAAGGGATCCGCCGGGTTACGCCACGGAGACACGCAGGGTGGCCACGCCCGGAATTTCCGCCGTCAGGCGATCCCCCGGGACGATGCGGCCGACGCCGGCAGGGGTCCCGGTGAGGATGACATCGCCCGGTTCGAGGGTGAAGCAGCCCGACATGTGGCTGACGATGGCGGGGATCCGGTGGATCATCATCGAAGTGTTTCCGTCCTGCCGCACCTCGCCGTTCACCATCATGCGGATCCGAAGGTTCTGCGGGTCCGCCACGCCGGTTGCCTCCTCGAAGGCGGAAAGCGGACAGGCGGTGTCGAATCCCTTGGCGATCTCCCACGGCAATCCCTTTTTCTTCAGATCACTCTGGACATCGCGAAGGGTGAGATCGATGCCCACCCCGTATCCGGCGATGCATTCCATCGCCCGGTCCACGGGAATATCCTTCCCCTTCCTGCCGACCAGGAGCGCCAGCTCCACTTCGTAGTGACAATCGCGCGAATAGGGCGGAATGACGATCGCCTCCCCTTCGCCGATGACCGAAGAGGCCGGCTTGATGAAGATCACCGGCGCCTCGGGGGTAGCGTTCCCCAACTCCTTGATATGTTCCGAATAGTTGCGGCCGATGCACAGAATCTTGCCGATGGGAAACTCCCGACCGTTCGTGAGACGCGCCGTTCTCATGGATACAGCTCCTTTTGTCAGACCTAAAAAGATTATTCAAATATGTCCTCATCTAGTATGTTCTCATCGAACATAACTCTACAGCGCGGGCACTGATTCACTTTTTTTGCAGAAAACACAATCGCATACCCTATTATTTTTTTGCACTTTGGACATCTGATTCCGATATATAATAGAATGTTCCCGACACCAAACAATGCCAACGCACAATACAATATCGGCCTGAAAATTCGATATGGAATATATTTCTCGGTAAATGCCAATACAATCATTGCGGCAAAGCCGATCGCCACTAAAGTTAAACATTATTTCTTTTGTTTATTTATTTTATCTATTGGTTTCA
>CAVUHR010000002.1:0-114902 GCA_963741245.1 Nitrospirota bacterium
TCTGTGCATCGCCAGTTCATTTTGCTCCATTACCTCGTCAAACCTACTGCGCTTTGTCTCCGGCGATGTGCGGAGACCACTTTATGGAGCCGTCAGCTGAGAGACTCATTGCCGGGTCGTCCACCGTGGATTGTGCTGCGGTGAGTACCTTCGTGACGAACCCGTGACCCCGCGTGACGGTCACGAAGGTGAGCACGCGCCCTCTCTCCTCTGCCAGTGCGCCTTTCAAGTCCACCGGCACCTCCTGGTATCGATCCACATAGAGTCCGAACAATTTGCCTTTACTCTCCAGAAGCTTCGCGATCGCCATCGCGTTCTTTTGTCCGTAGGCAAAGAGGACAGCCTTATCGATTTCCTTGACGGCCTCAAGCAGAGAATACACCGCCTGTCGTTTAGCATCGCTGCGGATTTCCGCCACGGCCTTGGCGATCACAGGGGATTTCAATAACCGGCTGGCCTTTCTGGCGTAGCCCGGCGCATAGCCCGCACTTCGCGCGGTCTCCTGTGCACTCAACCAGCGCGCCACGGCTGGCGTGGAAATCGCGGACAGAAATCAAATTGATAATTCAGGCGGCGGTCCACACGCTGCTCGACCAGGCGGACCAGATCTGGCCTGCGAGGATCGCCTCGATGCCGACGCGGATGGCGTTGGTCCGTCCATCCCCATCCGAAGATCGGCAGCGCGGGCGCGGCCGGCCTTGAGCAGTCGTCGGATGTCATTCTCAGGAATAAACCACCCACCCCGGATCTTGGCGGCATGGAGGAACGCGCCTTCACTGATCCATTTGGCGGTCGTGTTGTAGTGGCGATGCAGGAGATCGGAGGCCATGCGAATTGTGTAGAGCTTTTGCATCGGTCGACCTCCGGTGAGGTTGGACATCCTGTTCAAGGAGATTTTAACCTTCCCCAGTGTTCTCTGTCTGCCCATACATCTGGTCTTCGGTGTTCCTTAGTCGCTACAAAGTGTTCGTAGTCTTTGAGGTATTCTTCAAGCGTCGGGGTCATGAGATTGTACATCATGAAAAAGTTTCGGATGTCTTGAGGAGTGGCAATTTTGACGATTCCTGCCTCACGCAGACTCTTCCAGTCCCGCATAAGCGCATCATTCGTTGTGTGCGGGACAATGCTCCCACCCAAAATTGCATGGGCATAATCAAACTCCGTAAACTTGTTCCATTCGCTCAGAATACGCGGAAATTCGGTTTCTGGAACTCCCACCTTCTTGAGAACTTGTAAAACTGAGGTTTTCATCTTTTCTTGTTCGCCGTCGTTATACCCACCCCATCGGCCACTTCGTTTTACGAGAGATAGCGTCAACTCCCCGATGTTACGAGCGAGAAGTTGCAGTTCTGAGAGTGTACTTTCCGCTCTAGTAATAACCTGGCGAGCCTCGCGCATCTCCGCTTCAATGCCTGATTCTGAAACCTTGAACCTTGAAAATAGGTTGAGGTTGGCAGCAATCAGCATGGCGATTAAGCCTCCAAGCGCGATGGTCATTAGCCAAGTGGGGGCGCCATAGAAACCGGCGACTAACGCGGCCACAAGAATCACAATTCCGGTGATTGTAAGAAACCACCTCATTGGCGGAGTTCCCAACGGATAGTTCAGGGATAAGGATCAAGTGTCCCATGCAGCGTCTGGGTGAGATGTGTGTAGCACAGGTCGTAAGACGAGGCAAGGCTTCGACGGGCAACCGCGATGGGTTCCCTAAGATGCCGAAGCGGGGTTCGTGGGACTAGGATAGTCGAGGAAGAGTAGGGCGACATTGCAGATCGAGAAAAGTAGATAGCGCATTTCATGCGGTGGTGGCCCCTGGCAGCCATGTCCGGCCTTATCGCCTCGATGGGCGGCGAGCTTGATGATCGTGGTGTAAATCGTCGAGTGCAAATTGGGAAAGGCTGCTTTGAGAGTCTTCTGGTCGTCCAGCGTCAGTTTTGGATTTCCCGAAATCTGCCTGGCGATTTCTTCCAGTGCCTTCACCGCATGCACAAAAACCTTGTCGGTGTCAGCGCCTTGCACGAGATCGTGATACGCCTTCACGAGATCTTTTTCCTGTTGCGGGAAACGGGCCGCTAGCCTGGGCAATAGACGATCGATGACTTCTTTTTGGAGGAGGGCTTCCTCCATCGGAACAATCTTCGCCGGCTTCTCTTTGATGTCCAACATGAGCTGAGCCTCGGCGAGATAGCGACGGAGTTCGGCTCTGAGTTTGGGGAAATTGGGTGTGGTCTGAACAAGGCGCAAAACGGATTCCAGCACGGTAATTCTTTCGCGAACCAATGTGCCTCGATGATATTCGCGTCGCGCCGAACTAATAGCTAGCAGATGCTTCTGGGCTGTAACATAGTTTGAATCACGCATCATTTTATCGAAGTGAAGTCCATATTTGCTGGAAAGGGAGGTTCGGACGCTTTTGAAATTACTATCTGACTGAACAACCTGCGGGTCGCTGCTCGTATTGCTATCGGCTTCCATGTTGATCAGCGCGGAGGAAAGAATTGTGACCGAATCTGACCGCGAGGGCTTTGGTATTGTCGAAGCGAAATCTTGGTGACTATCGGATACGATAAGTGCACCCATGTGTCCAACATTCAGTTCTCCGCCTTCGCCATAGAGGAAGAATTGCTCTACCCGATGGCCACACGATCAAAAAAAATTGCAAGTTGCCCAGGATCGGTAAGTTCAGTGTGACGCAAGAACCAGGGAATGTAGCTACCCCATCGATCGTCTTGGGGGTTCGGGGCCTGGGTTGGATTCGTCATTGGCGGTAAATCTAGTGATCGTTCAGCAGGGTCAGTCCTCGCAAGGGGGCTGGACTTTTTTTGTTTATGTTAGAGGGCGTTGTTCAAGTCAACCTCTATACCGGCCGCTTTGATTTCTCGGGCAAGTTCGAATCTCCAAGCACCCTTCGCGTCTATAGGTTTATAGAGAACGCCCGCAAAATCGGTCGGGATCTCGATGTCACCCTTCAGGAGGGCACACACTCTGGCGCGCCCCAATATCCCAATGAAGTAACCCAGTTCAAGAACGACGTTCTGGCGCGCACGTGGTTTGGGTTCAGTGGGTTTGTCTTTGGGATGACCAATATCGTCGGGAGTCAGTAAGACGACCGCGAATCCAACATCGGAGTGCTGTTCAACTTTCTCAATGACGGTTCTGCCTTTGTCTGGTTTCTCGTGAAGAATAATCGGATGAAGGCCAAGTTTCTCAATGAATCGCGCCACCTCGTGCTTCGCTGCATCATCATGGCCGTGAACAATGAAGATATCTTTGCTAGGCTGTTTTGCCGGAGCTGGGGCGGCCGTGGCTTGCACCGGCTTCAGTGCTGAAGGGAAAAGGGGTAAACGTTGTAGGATCGAATCCAACCCATGAAGCCGTTCGTCCATCCATGCTAAGAACTCTGTGGTTTGGTCACCGCCATAGCGCCGGATAACCGAGTCTCCAAACTCTCGGTCAATCGAGAGGTCAGTGATCAACCCTTTCAGTAAATCGATCGTGAACTTGGCCCACTTCTCCGCCTCCGTCACTACTGCCCGAAGGGTCGCCGCCCGGTCAAAGCCAAACCCAATCCCGGGTGGTGGCCCGAGCGAGGAGACAATCTTACGTCCGCTATTAATCTGTGCTGTGATCTTCTCCGCAGCTTCTGCCCGGGGAACTAGAAGTTTAGCGAGTGTGGGGTCTGCCATAGGTAGCCTGTAGACCTTTCGGGATGACGTTCTCTTCTTTGTTTCCCGCCTTCCCGCCTCTACGTGGCCTCTACGTGGAAAACGGTGAATCTCCTAAGTTGGTGCGCCCGGAGGGACTTGAACCCCCAACCCCCAGATCCGTAGTCTGGTGCTCTATCCATTGAGCTACGGGCGCGCTCTTGACGACAGTGATGCGTTTAGAGTTCTGAGTGTTAAGTTGGGAGGAGATCAGGGGGCATTACGAGCAAAAAACATCCGAAACTGGGATGCTCGCAAACTCATAACTCACAACTCAGAACTCATAACTCGCTGTTTGCAGTAGGCAGCGGTTATACAGGTCTCTGGGCTTGTGGGTCAAGGGAGGGAATGGACCGATGTAGATGAGAATTCCAAAACAGTATTCATATTCATCGTTCTCATATAGACTTTTTCAATGATGTGAGGTCAGTAGTCTGCGCGGTTGCCTGTGTGAGAGGACGATGGCCAATCTCCAATCAGTTCCAAAAGAGCCAGAATCTGGCGAGACGCCCGATACAGCGACCGCCTGGACATGTTCCCCATGTGGCAATGGGTCGTAGGCGTAGTGCTGGTTGTCGCGATTAGTTCATGGCTGGTATGGCTCTCAGCCTATCTCCAACGGATGTTCATCGAAGAAGATATCCGCTCGGCTTGCGAACGGGTTATGCCGGAAACCGTCCAGCGCTGTGTCGATACGGTGATTATTCAACGTGGGGGAGCGAGACGATGAACGTCCGGCGTTGCGAAACGGTGTGGTTAGTTGGGATTGTGCTCACTACTGCTGTGCTTTTGAACCCATGTAAGAGTGTGGCGCAGGAGCTTCCGCCAGAGCCGAGAGCATACGAAGTCCCAACGAATTCCAAGGTGGAATTTACCGGAGGTATCTCAGGGTGGTTGTTGAGTCAAGGACAGACCAAATGGAGCCATGATTTCTCCAGTTTGACCTACAAGGATGACTCAACGAACATCATGGAATTGTCCGGTCAGGCTACCCTCTCGAAACGATGGTTTGCTCGGGGTTCATTCGGGTATGGCATCATGGGGAACGGCACGTTGGTCGACGATGATTTTAGTAGCGCCAATGGACCGCTCGAATCGCGTACGACCAGTAACATTACGGGAAACAATCTCTGGTATGTGAATGGGGACTTTGGCGCAAAGCTCTTTCAACTCCCAAATCATCGAGGAACCATAGGATTCTTCACGGGGATTCAGTACTGGCGAGAACAGCATGAAGCGTCTGGAGTCGTCCAAAATGTATGTAATCCTGTCACTCTTCCCTGCAATCCGGCGAACAACGGACAGGACTTGGCTCCCGGACAAAAAGCCATTACCAATACGGCGACATGGATCTCTTGGCGGCTGGGTGTGGAGGGGGATTATCGCGTGACCAGAAGATTCAGCCTTGAGGGGAAGTTCGCATTCAAGCCCATTACATCATTGAATAACGATGATATCCACCATTTGCGGCAGCCACCGGGGCCCCTGGCGTTGCAGCAAGATCCTAGCTTTAACATGACGGGAACTGGGATTGGGGCTGATGTGGATGTGGGCGCGAGCTATCTGGTGACACCCCGATTCTCCGTCAATCTGGGTTATCGGTTTTGGTGGAATCACGTTTCAGACGGAAATGTGACTGTGTACCCCGTCGGCGCTGCAGCGAGTACCTTCAATCTCAATGAGTTCCAAACCTACCGCCACGGCATGACGCTAGGTCTGCAATACACATTTTGAGAAGGTGCTCAGAATCGCACAAGCGTCAACGGCGGCGCCCTGACGGCAGCGTTTCGTCTTCATATTGAAGGAAGAGCCGTTTGGCTTCTGGATGGAGATGGCTTGGATGGCCGTGGGGAATGCCAATGGTGCGGAAGAGCGGTGTGAGCCTGCCGTTCGGATGTAAGTAGCCGGCGCGAAGCGGGACGGTGCGCGTACTGTGACGGATCAAGTGGCAGGGGGTCGGTCTGATCGAGGTGAGCCACTCGGCAATGTCATGTGGGTTGCCGATCGAGGCGGAGAGTAAGAGCAGTCGTGCTTGGGTCGGGCAGAAGATGATCGTTTCTTCCCAGACGACGCCCCGTTCCGGATCTGCGATATATTGCGACTCGTCCAAAATTACCAGGCCTAACGTATCCAACCGTACGTCGATCTCACCGCCTCCTGCGTCGTAGAGCAGATTCCGCAAGATTTCCGTCGTCATGATCAGCAGGGGCGCCTGCCCGTTGTCGCGCCGATCGCCGGTGAGAATGCCGACCTGGTCTGGACCGAAAATTTTTGAAAACTCCGTGTACTTGGTATTCGACAGTGCCTTGAGAGGCGACGTATAGATGACGGTCCGATTCTCCGCGATAGCGCGACGAGCCGCTTCGACCGCGACATAGGTCTTTCCGCTTCCCGTCGGGACGCTCACGACTACGTCACTCTCTCTCAGTTTGGCGATGGCGTCTTCTTGCCAGGCATCCGGGACAAAGGTCTGCGATGGCGGCACCCCCAGTCCTTCCAACCAGCTGGACAGGGTGATGGCAGGCTCATGGGATTCCGGCTCAACCGGCCTGTGGGTGGTGCGACGCTGCGGTGCCGAGGGCTTTGGTTTCCGCGCGGCAGGGACTTGAGGCGAGGCTGGAGCGGGGCGAGCCTGTTGCTCGCCGATCAAGGTCATCAGGTCGGACTCAAACCCTGCGCGGTTCTCGGCGGAATGGCGCAGCAAGACCTCGATCAAGCGGCGTTTGCCTGCGCGAAAATGTCGCTGAATTCGCCCGCGTGCAAGACGGTGCAAGAGCGCGATCGGTTGTTGAGCCAGGAGTTGTTCGAGTTCTTCGGTGGTCATTGTTTCTTCGTTAGGCGTGAAGCGATGGCTGCCGCTGGCTTTGTCTCGATCCGAGTCTGACCCCTTACGCCTGACGCCTCACCCCTTACGTCATTTCTCATGGCAATTCCTCCAGCACGCCCCGGCGCAGGGCGGCGATGGCACGTGAGGCAGTGTCTGCCAATCCGGGGTGTGTGGCCTTGAGCGTGTGCAGCTGTGACAGGAATTCCAAGGTTCGTGCTAAGAGGCGATAGATATCCCCTTCAGCCATTGTAGTGCTTTTACAGAGACCAATCCACGTGAGCATGGGATCGCCGATCCACCGTTCTGTCACCGCGGCAACGTCGGCACGCAGGAGCGGGGGATCTTCATGCGGCGAGAGCGACGCAGCCAGTTTTCTGACCTGCCCGAGCAATGAACCCAACCCGGAACTGACGCGAGGAAAGGCGCCGGGGCGATCGTCGTCATGCGCGATGCTCGACATGACGGCAGCCAGCATGGCGGGATCGGCTCCGGTGAACGCATCGGCCCGGAGCAATTCCGTGATGAGCAGCGAGTGGTCGATGCGGATGAGCCTGGCCCATTCTCCGTCTTCGGTCAGACGGGCCGTCGGCGTGAGGTATCCGAACTGTTGCAGGACGTCAATCTTCTCTTGGAAACGGTGCCAGAGACTCGTCCTCAAGGCCTGGATCGATTTGACGTGTCGATGCTGTTCCTGCCGAAGTTTGGCGGCGAGGGGATAGTCCCGCTGACAGGCGGAACGCGAAGGACAGGTTGGACAGGCGAAGTCGCCCAGGGTTTGCACGATGGCGTCCGGAATCGGTTCGTCGTCCTTCGGAATCAGGATGGGAAGCTCCGGCAGCCTACCAGGCAACTCTTCCAGGTGATGGAGTAACTCTTCCACGCTCTCCGGCGTGCACCAGGGATAGACCGGCGCGTCCACGCAGTCGAGGACACGGTCGGACACTTCGGTCACCGTGGAGGCGGGAGATTCGGTAATGCCTCCGCCTAGACGCAGTGCCGTGATCATCGGGCTCTTCTGTCCCTTGCTGCGATATTGCCGCAGGACCACGCCTCGGCTGCGGCCGAAGCCCACCACGCGACCGGGCGTGAGAAAGTGAAAGCGTGCTGCGACTTCTGGTGGTTCGTGCCTCCTGACGGGGGCGCGGTGCGATTTCTGCCGGCGGACCTGGTCGAAGGTCTGCCATTCTGTGATCCAGTCGGTGCAGACGCGTGGCCCGAACGGGTCCATCTGATCGCGCAGATCGTCCAGCTTGCGTTCCAAGACTTCGGCGCGCTGGTTGAGCTGAAATTGCGCAAAGCTTTTGGCGAGAATCGGTTGGATTTGATCCAGCGCATGCGCTTTCAAGAGATTCAGGACCATCGGATAGCTGATGACGAATTGGCTGTTGATCGCTTCCGGATGGCCGGTGAAGCCTTTGGTCAGCACGTTCAGATCGATGTAGGGCGAGGGGGTGACGATGGCGAAGCCCACGAGATCTTTTCCGCGGCGTCCAGCGCGGCCGGCAATCTGCTGCACCTCGCCGATCGTCAAGTCCGTGAAGTCACGTGACTTGCGAATACTGGACTGCGTGATGATGACGGTTCGCGCAGGGAAATCGACTCCGGCGGCCAGTGTGGTCGTGGCGAAGACGGCATCGAGGCAGCCATGACGCATCAGTTCCTCAACCGCGATTTTCCACGAGGGCAGATGGCCTGCGTGATGCGCAGCCACGCCGATGCGCTGCACGGTCGGAATGAGCGGGTGTTCGGCGATGCTGGGATATTGGGCGATCACTTTTTCCAGCACGGTGGCGATGGCCTGCTGCCGAGGCGGTGGGAGGAGGATGCGGCTATGGTCGAAGGCCTGCATCGCTTCATCGCACGCACGGCGCGACGTGAGGAACACGATGGCAGGGGTCAAGTGCTTTTCGCGAAGAGCGATGACCAGATCAACCGGATGAATCGAGGGAGGCATGCAGTTTCATTCCCTTTGCAATCACGACCAAGCCGGATTCGGTGACGGTAAATCGCTTGGCGTCGGCCTCTCGGTTGTACCCGATTTCCGAGTTGGGCGGGATGATGACATCCTTATCGATGATGGCCCGTCTGATCCGACTCTGTGCGCCGATGACGACGTTTTCCATGACGATCGATTCACGCACGTCCGCATTGTCCTGCACGCGGACGTTCGGCGAAAGCACTGAGTTTTGTACCCGGCCACCGGAGAAGATGCAGCCGCCGCAGACGATGGAATCCAGGGCCACCCCCATCCTGCCGCCCTGATAGTCTTGCGCGAAGACGAATTTAGCCGGGGGAAATTGCCCTTGATAGGTTCGAATCGGCCAATGTTGGTCGTAGAGATTGAAGAGGGGGTCCACCGCGACGAGGTCCAGGTTCGCTTCCCAGTATGCGTCCAATGTTCCGATGTCCCGCCAATACTTCACGTCTTTTTTGTTCGCGTCGATAAATTTGTAGGCGTAGATACGCCGATCGCGAATCATTTGCGGAACGATGTTTTTCCCGAAGTCGTGACTCCCCCCCGCCTGGGCGTCGGCAATCAAGTATTCACGGAGGACGTTGGTGCGAAACAGGTAGATGCCCATCGAGGCAAAGGCATGGGTCGGGTCGTTGGGGATCGACGGCGGGTGAGCCAGCTTCTCTTCAAAGTTCGTAATCCGGAAATCCTCATCCACGCTCATCACTCCGAATCGATGGGCCTCTTCGATCGGAATATCGATCGCGCCGACCACGGCATCGGCGTTTTTTGCGATCAGCCAATGGAGCATCTCCATATAGTCCATCTTGTAGATATGGTCGCCGGCGAGGATGAGCACATAGTCCGGCTGTTCGGCGTCGAGCAGAAAAAGGTTTTGATAGACCGCGTCGGCGGTGCCTCGGTACCATTCTTCGCTGATCCGCTGCTGGGGTGGAATCGAGGCGATGAATTCGCCGAGTTCGGCGTTGAAGATGTTCCAGCCCGAGCGAATGTGACGGTCGAGCGAGTGGGATTTGTACTGGATGAGTACTGCGACTTTCCGAAGCCCGGAATTGAGGCAATTGCTGAGCGTAAAATCGATAATACGATATTTCCCACCAAAGGGAACCGCCGGCTTGGCCCGATGTTCGGTGAGGGGATGGAGCCGTTCGCCCTTCCCGCCCGCCAACACCATGGTGAACACGTTCTGCATCGCGGCAAATTGTAGCAGGACGCTAAGGAAATAGAAAGAAAGCAGACTCGTTGACATCGCGAAGCTCTGAGACGATACTAGCGGGATAGTTCAGTGACTATGGGAAAACTATGTTGGTGTATGAGAATTTCGGTGGTGAGTAGTGTGCAACCGGGGAACACTCTTGCAGGATGTTCAAAAAGGCCGTCAGCGCGGCCGCAGATAGCGAGGAGGCGAGGCGTACCGCTTCGTGTGATGTTGAGTCTCTGAGCGATACGAGAACAAAGCTGGCGGACTTTTTCAACATCCTGCCAGGAAAATCGGTGAGTATTCGAGCAAAGGAGTCAGCATGAAGCGGGATGTACTGGTCACGTCGCTTGTGAAACAGAAGGCGGCTCAAAAGCCGGCAGTGGACCGCAGTGCAGATGCGCTCCGGCGGTTAGAACATCTTGAAAGCCAAATGGCAAAGTTGTCCGAATTGGTCCGCGAGCATGCGGAGGATGTCGATCGATTGGTGCGCATCGTGGCCGAAGATCGCGACGTCATTCGACGACAGTTATTGCGCAAGCACCAGGAGCAAGTGCGGGTCCGCAAACATCTTCGTGACTCCAATTCCAAGGTAGGACTCGACTTCTAACAGCCTGCTGAGCCTGTACCTGGTGGTCTCCCGCAGTCGATCCCTCCTCGCAAGTCCACCCTTGCAGCTTCTTAAACAAGCCTACCCAGAATTTTTCATGCGCACAGATTTCGTCACGATCCCACCCACCCTGAGTCTGCGAAGACAACTTCTTTGCCCAGGGACGAGCATTTTCCTTGGCGGCATTCCCTCCACAATGAGAGGGTCTACGTTCCGAGGAGTGCTAAGTGCGTACTTCTCAAGGGATTCTTTGCTCGGCCTCACATACGCTGTATAATACAATTTCACTTGAGAGGATGATGCGTTCAACTGTACTCACCCCCTCACCCATGCAGTGGTTTATACTGGGGACTGTCTGTGTTTGTGGATCGACAATTGCGTCCCATCTGCTACATCGTAGTTCTCAGCGTTCTGAGCGTTTCTGCATACCCCTCCGACGCGGCCTCGCCATCTCCGGCTCCTGAACAGGCCACCGTGGCATCGAAGGCGCTTCGTCTCAGCGTGAACGACGCGCTGGGACTGTTCGTCAGTCAAAACCTTGATGTGCTCATCGCCAAGTACGGGATCGAGTATAGAAAAGGGCAGGAAGTCACCGCTCGGCTCTTTCCAAATCCATTGTTGTCGGTCGGGACACTCAGCTCCTATACACAAGGGAGGACCCTGTCCAATAGCTATCAGCTGTTTACACAAGCCTCCCAGTTGTTCGAGTTAGCGGGCAAACGGGGCTATCGGATCGAAAGTGCTGGGTTCGGTACGCAATCGGCAGAAGCGGCTTTCGAAGATGCGGTGCGACAACTCGGGTTTACCGTAAAGGATACCTATTTCCGGATTCAGCTAGCTCAGCGCAGGCTGGTGCTGGCAGAAGAGAATCGCGACCGTTTTTCTCGTATCCTCGAGATCAATACCATCCGATTCAAGAAAGGGTACATCGCGGAAGTCGATCTCATTCGGATTCGTTTGCAGATGGTGGACTTTCACTCGCAGGTGATTCGATCGCTGCAGGAGGCAGAATCGGCGAGAGGCGATCTTCGTCAGTTGCTGTGGTTGTCCCCCAAGACGCTGCTGGAATTGACCACGGAGTTGGGTTTCCGCCGGATCGATCCCGATATCGAAACGTTGCGCGTGGCCGCTCTGGATTTGCGTCCGGACATCCGCGCAAAACGCCATACCTTTTCCCAGCGGGAATCCGATCTGAAGCTGGCGAAGGCCTACCGGATTCCCGACGTGACGATCGGGGCCGGGTACGCAATTCAGGGAGCGCAGGGGCCTGATAATCCAGGCCAAGTCGCGCTCAACGCCGGCATTCCCTTGCCCCTGTTCAACCGGAACCAAGGTGGGATTCTCCAGGCGGAGGTCTCCCTCCAGTCGGCGGAAGCCGACTTGGATAAGACCGTCAATCTAGTTGAAAATGAAGTGGAGGTCGCCTATCGCAACCTGCTGCAGAGCCGGCGATTGGTCGAAGCCTATGTCGGTGACGTGTTGGAAGATGCCCGCTCATCTCTTACGATCGTCGAACGGGCCTATGAACGGGGCGGCGCAACGATTCTGGATTTGCTCGATGCCGCGCGTACCTCGCGGACGATTCAGCAAAACTATATCGAAGCCTTGTTTAACTATCAGCATCATCTCTTCCAGTTAGAAAGCGCCGTGGGGCAGGAGATCAGGTCGTGACGAGCCATGTCAAGGGTGAGGCAAACTTTCTAGCCTTGACCTTAGTCTGTCTGGTTCTTTCTGCCTGCGGGAGAGGAGAGCAACCTGCCGTCTCCCATGCCGCCACGACTGCACCCCAGAAGGCCGGACCGGCCGTGGAATCGCATCCGCGGGTGGAAACGGCTCTCGTCGAACTCGGGTTGGAGACCCACGACCTCAGTTTGGCCGGAAAGGTTGCCTACGGGGAAGATCGCTACTCCAGAGTGTCCTCTCCACTCCAAGGGCGAGTCCTCGAGGTGCGGGCACATTTGGGCGAGCATGTGCAGGCAGGGAGTGTGCTGTTGGTGTTGGACAGCCAGGAAATTGCCCAAGCCTATGCGGAATACGCCAAGGAAGACTCGGATCTACAATATGCAACACGCGCCTACGAGTTGGCCAAGGACCTGTATGAGAATAAGGCGCTGGCGATGAAGGACCTCAAGCAGGCGGAGAATGAATTGATCAAGGCGCGTGCGGAATTCCGCCGCGCAAAAGAACGGTTATTGTCGTTGCGGGTTCCTGCGCAGGAACTGGAGAAACCGCTCGAACGACAGAAAATCACGTCGCGATTCGAAATGAAGAGTCCCTTGACCGGGATTGTCGTAGAGCGGAACGTGACGCCCGGACAGTCGATCGGGGGAGATTCCGGCCAAGTGCTGTTCACGGTGGCCGATCTCGATATGCTGCAGGTAGTGGCGGATGTGTATGAACGGGATCTCGCCTATCTCGCCTTGGTGAAGGAGGGGCAGCTTGCGGAGGTCAGCGTGGAAGCCTACCCTGACGTGGGCTTCCAAGCGACCGTGACCACCATCGGCGACGTGGTAGACCCGACGTCGAGAACCATTAAGCTGCATGCGTTGGTCGATAATAAGGATCATCGATTGAAGCCGGAAATGTTCGCGCGCCTCCATATCCAGGTCGGAACGTCTACGCCATTCTTGTCGATTCCTCGTGAGGCGGTGCTCGAAGTGGATGGGAAACAGTTTGTGTACGTCGTCGAAGGTGCCGACCAGTATGTCAAACGGGAAGTCAAAGTGATCACGATTTCACCGGATCAGGTGCGTGTCTTGGAAGGCCTGACGTCGGGACAACGCATCGTGACCAAAGGCGCGGTCTTGATCAAGGGGCAGGAAGGCAGCTGTCGACCAACCAAATCGAGAGCCTGTCCTCCCTCGTCCGGCTCCGCGAAAGGATAGCGACCTCACATGGAGTTTCTCCTCCTTCGAATTGGATTCTAATCACACCCCATGATAGCCAGAATTGTTGAACTCTCTCTGATCCAGCGGGTCATGGTCTGCATCCTGGGCTTTCTTCTCTTTTTCGGCGGGCTCTACGCCTTTCATACCCTCGATATCGTCGCCTATCCCGATCCCTCGGCGCCGATGGTCGAGTTGATCACCCAGCAGCCCGGGTGGTCGGCCGAAGAGGTCGAACGCCAAATCACGATTCCCATTGAAGTCGCACTCAATGGCATGCCGAGCCTCACGGACATTCGCTCGCTCTCGATCTTTGGGTTGAGCGACATCAAGATCTATTTTGATTTCGATTCGGAAATCTTTCGCGACCGTCAGGAAGTATTGAACCGGCTGCGCTCGGTGCAATTGCCTCCCGGGGCGGCGCCGTCGCTGTCTCCTTGGTGGGCAATTGCCGAAATCTATCGGTATGAACTCACGGGGGCCGGCGAGACCACGCTCACGGATTTAAAAACGATTCAGGATTGGCAGGTCCGTCGCGAGTTCCGACGCATTCCCGGTGTCATCGACGTGACCGCGTTCGGGGGGACGACCAAAGAATATCACGTCGATATCGATCCGGGACGATTGATGAACTACGGCGTCAATCTGTCGCAGGTCATGTCTGCCTTGACCAATAGCAATGCCAATGTCGGAGGCAGCTATCTGACCATTGGCCCGCAGAACTACAACATTCGTGGACTGGGCCTCATCAACGGAATCGCAGATATCGAAAACGTGATGGTGGCCGAAAAAAACGGGACACCGATTTTCATTAAGACTCTGGGGACGGTCGCGGTCGGGTCCCGGGTTCGATTGGGGAAGGTCGGCATCGATGAGCGGGACGATGTCGTTGAAGGCGTCATTCTGCTGCAGCGGGGGTACAAGGCAATCGATGTCCTTGAGAAGATTCGAGGAAAGGTTGAGGACCTCAACGCCCGAAAGTTGCCGGTCGGCGTCAAGATTAAAACCTTCTATGATCGCACGGCCTTGATTCATACGACGGTGGAGACCGTCACGGACATTCTCGTCACCGGTATGCTTTTGGTCTTTATCATCTTGTTTGTGTTCCTGGGGCATTTGCGCGCGGCCCTGATCGTGGCCTTGACCATCCCGCTCTCATTGCTTTTTACCTTTTCGATGATGGTCTTCATTGGGCAGTCGGCGAATTTGATCTCACTCGGATCCATCGATTTCGGCATTATCGTGGATGCCACGCTGATTATGGTGGAAAGCATCTTTTATCATCTGGCACACGGGAAAAAGACCCATGTCTCGACGGTCCACCAGCAGATCGTGCGGGCCGCCCGACAGGTGGGACAGCCGATCTTCTACTCCACGGCGATTATCGTGGTGGCGTTCATTCCGCTCTTTACGATGACGGGTGTGCCTGGGAAAATCTTTTCACCCATGTCCATCACCTATGGGTTTGCCTTGGTGGGCGCGCTCTTGATGGCCTTTACGTTAGCCCCTGTGATGTGTTCATTCTTACTCAAGGGCCCGATTAGTGAGGACGATACGGCGGTCGTGCGGGGAATCCGTCGTCTCTACAACAGAATTTTGGAGTGGGCGTTAGATCATCGGACTGTTGTCGTCGGTGCCTGCGTCGGGCTTTTAGCGCTGACCTTCGGGGTGCACCGCATGATCGGAGGGGAGTTCATGCCGGCCTTGGAAGAGGGGAATCTCTGGGTTCGTGCCACGATGCCCGTGGATATTTCCTTCGACCAGGCGGCGAAGTTGACGAGCGAGATTCGTCGGTTGTTCCGCGAATCGCCCGAAGTCACGACTATTGTGTCACAGCTGGGTCGTCCGGACGACGGTACCGATCCAACGAGTTTTTTCAGCGCCGAGTTCCTGGCCAATCTTAAACCGGAAAAGGAATGGCGTCCTAGGTTGAGTAAAGCTGCGCTGATCGAAGAGATTGATGGGCGGCTGAAAGAGATTCCTGGGATCGTCTTCAATTTTTCGCAGGTGATTCAGGACAATGTGGAAGAAGCCATGTCGGGGGTGAAGGGAGAGAACTCCATCAAACTCTTCGGGGCCGATCTGAAAACCATGGAGGCGACGGCCACCAAGATCGAGCGTGTCATGCAGCAGATCAAAGGCGTGAAAGATTTGGGGATCTTCCACCTCGTGGGGCAGCCGAATCTATTAATTCAGGTGGATCGTGAGGCAAGCGCGCGCTATGGGCTACAAGTGGCGGATGTGAATGCCGTCGTGCAGGCCGCCGTCGGAGGTCAGGCCGTGACCCAGGTGTATGAAGGGGAACGGTTGTTTGATCTTGTCGTTCGGTTTCTCCCGGAGTTTCGACAGGATGTCGACGCGATCGGTAATATTTTGGTCAGCACCCCGGATGGGGCACGCATTCCCTTGAAGCAGGTGGCCTCGATCACAACGCAGACCGGTGCGTTCATTATCTATCGCGAGAACAACGAACGCTATATTCCGATCAAGTTCAGCGTGCGGGATCGTGACCTTCAAAGTACCGTGGAAGAGGCCCAAGCTCGCCTGGCCAAGGAGGTGCACCTTCCCGATCGGTATCGCATGGAATGGGCCGGTCAATACGAGCAGCTCAAAGGAGAGCAAAAACGAATGGCGGTGGTGGTGCCGATCAGTCTAGTCATCATCTTGTTTCTGTTGTACAGCGCCTTCGATTCGATCAAGAACGCCCTACTGGTTTTGAGTACCGTCCCCTTTGCGCTCGTAGGAGGTGCGGTCTCGCTCGCGGTCACCCATACGAATTTCAGTATCTCGGCCGCGGTCGGCGTCATTTCGACGCTCGGGGTGGCCATCCTGGGTGGGGTCTTGTTGATCTCCAGGATTGAAGATTTCCGGCGCACAGGGCTGACCCTTCGGGAGGCCGTTCGGAAGGGAGCAGATGTGCAGATGCGTCCGATTCTCATGGCGACGTTGGGCGCAGCCATCGGCTTGCTGCCGGCCGCGCTCGCGACAGGCATTGGATCGCAGGCGCAGAAACCGCTCGCACTAGTCGTGGTGGGAGGAATGCTGACGGCAGCGGTGTTGATTCTCGTGGTTTTGCCTGTCTTATATGAAATTGTCCATCGACGCAGTGTGAATAATGGAGAAGGAGTAAGGGGATGACCATACACCAACAATGTTCCTGTCGGTGGACGATCGTCCTGATGGCGCTGATGTTGGGAATGGCTCAGACCCTGTGGGCTGAGCCTGGGAGCCTGTCCGGCATTGACCGTTCTACTGCGGCAAACGATCCGCAGCCATCTACGTCGTTCTCGGCCCGAAACAATCCTCAATGTATTCCAGCGAATACACCTCCGGTTATTCCGGGCCTGCGGCCTTGCATCTGGCCGCATCTCCTTCGCCTCGTCACTAACGGCAATGCTGGACAGGCTCCTGAGAAAGGCAGAGTCATCCCGATTCAGATGCCCTACGAGGCGCCTCCGAAGGGACAGAATCTGCCGGCTGAATCCGTTCCACAGAATACGAAACCGTTGACGGCCGGAGAGGTCCAACGGGCGGAAGCCCTCTTGCCATTGCTGGAAGGTGCGCAAGAGTTTTGGGCGATGGGAGAATTCGTGCATCTCGGCGAGCCAGCCGTGCCGGTCCTGGTCAAGGGTTTGACCATGGCGGGACCGCGCATTCGGTATAACGTCATTGAAACGATTTCAATGTTGAAGGCGGCCTCGGCGGTTCCGGCCCTTGTCACAACAGCCAAGGAACCGAACGAAATCCCACGGGTGCGCGAACATGCATTGCGGGTGGCCGTTCGATTGGACGCGGCCAAAACCGTGGACGCGATCGAGGTGATGGCTAAAGATCAGAATTCGTCGATTCGGAAGGCCGCCGCGTTCGAGGCTCGGTATGTCAGAGAGAAGACGGTGGTACCGGTTCTGATCGGGTTGATTGCCGATGAGGAACGTTTTGTCGCGCTTTCAGCGGTGCAGTCGCTCTGGATTCTGACCCGACATGAAACGGAGTTTCACGATTGGGAGACGTCGACCAAACAAGACCGTCAAGAGTGGACGACCGAGTGGTTGGAATGGTGGGACGGCCAGAAGGACAGCTTTGAAATGTCGGATCCAAAACGGCCCGCGCGATCTCGTTAGTTTGGTTTGTCTCGTTTGTTTGGTTGAACCAGATAGACCAGATGAACCAGCTTCGCCGTGCCTTGCGAGGGTGAAAAATCCTGTGTTATATTTTGTGAGTCCCCCTCTCGTTTCATGACTTGTAGAGTGCTTGATAGAAGGATGATAGGTACACTGCATGGCTAAGCTCCCGATTGCAAAGCTCGGTAATCCCATCTTGCGCCAGATTTCGGCCAAGGTTGATCCTCGTGACATTCGCACGTATGACCTGCAGCAATTCATCGACAATCTGATTGAGACGATGCTGGATGAACCAGGAATTGGCTTGGCGGCTCCCCAGGTGTCGCGTTCGATTCAACTGGTCGTGGTGGGCTGTGAAGGGGAGGATGGCTTTCCCCAAACTGTTCTCATCAATCCCAAGATTGTCTTCTATGGTCCGCACCAAGTCGAAAGCTGGGAGGGCTGTTTAAGCGTTGATGGGCTGCGGGGAAAGGTCACGAGGCCGTCAGTCGTGAGGGTTAAGGCACTGGATCGTCAAGGCAAATCGATGGATTTCGAAGCGACCGGTCTCTATGCGGTCTGTATCCAGCACGAGATGGATCACCTAATCGGCAAACTGTTTTTGGATCGTATGACCGATATGTCGACGCTCACGCAACTCCACGAATTTGGTAAATACTGGCAACACGATCCCATCCCCGCAATTTAACTCGCCGTGAAGATCCTGCAATTGTGAAAACCCTGTTTCGAGTGCTTCAGTATCTCAGCCCACACCGTGCAATGGTGGTC
The DNA here is from genome assembly GCA_963741245.1 of Nitrospirota bacterium. Classification (GTDB taxonomy): domain Bacteria; phylum Nitrospirota; class Nitrospiria; order Nitrospirales; family Nitrospiraceae; genus Palsa-1315. Next base: position 18,089 of record CAVUHR010000002.1, read on the forward strand.
GGCACTTTCCTGTTTGCCGGGTTGGCGACCGCGTTCGAATTGATCCCTCCGTGGCTGATTAAAGTGATCATCGACGACGTGATCCAGGCCGGTCAGACCCAGCTCCTGGCATGGGTATTTCTCGGGCTTTGTGCCGCCTATGTACTGCGGAACCTCTGCGGGTCGATTCGGATTCGGCTGAACAATGGACTGGAACAGCAAGTCGTCCATGATCTGCACGTTCAGGTGTTCTCCGCGCTCCAGCGATTATCGATCAGCTTCTACGAGAATCGTCCGACGGGCGAGATCATGTCACGGGTGCTGAACGATACCGAACACATGCAGCGCATCTTCGTAGACGGCCTCGAAGAGATCATCACGGCAGGGCTGACGCTGATCGGGATCATGATCATGCTGTTTATGCTCAATTGGAAACTGGCTCTGTTGGCACTCGTGCCGATTCCCCTATTGGTGGTGGGAGCAGCGCTATTTACCAAACGCATCCATGGGCACTATCGCGCGATTCGAAAAGGGTCGGCCGAACTGAACGCCCTTTTGCAAGACATGCTGGCAGGTATTCGGGAGACGATGGGTTTCAATCGCCAGCCCTACGAGCAGGAGCGATTTGGCCGGAAAAGCGATCGTTGCCGGCAAGATACTTTGAAGGCCATGTACCTCTGGTCCTACTACTCCCCAGGCATGATGCTGATCGGGAGTCTTGGCGGAGCCATGGTGCTCTGGTTCGGCACCGCTGAAGTCTTGCAGCACCATCTTTCCGTGGGCGAGCTCGTGATGTTCATCTCGTATCTTGCGTTATTCTATGTGCCGATCAATCAGATTCACTCCGTCAATCATATGCTGCAGCATGCCTTGGCCGCAAGTGAACGTGTGTTCGAAGTGCTCGATCTTATTCCGGAGGTCAGGGATCGTCCGGATGCTCACGTACCAGTCACTCGATTACGAGGAGAGGTCGCCTTTCATCGCGTCGGGTTTCATTATCGAGTTGATGCGCCGATCTTGACCGACGTCACGATATCCGTCTGCGCAGGAGAGCGCGTCGCGCTTGTCGGCCCGAGCGGGGCGGGAAAGAGCACTACGCTCAAATTGCTGATGCGGTTTTACGATGTGACGCAGGGCGCCATCACCATTGATGGGTACGATATCCGCGATCTGCCCTTGACCTTTCTTCGAAGTCAAATCGGGCTGGTCCAGCAAGAGCCATTCTTATTCAATGGCACGGTAAGAGAAAATATTCTGTACGGTGACCTCTTGGCCGGTCAGGACGAGGTTGAGGCGGCGGCGAGGGTGGCCCGTGCGCATGACTTCATCATGGCTCTTCCGGACGGGTACGATACCTGGATCGGAGAGCGCGGCGTCAAGCTCTCCGTCGGCCAGCGGCAGCGTGTATCGATCGCCCGTGTGATCCTGAAGGACCCTCCGATCGTCATGTTCGATGAGGCCACGTCCAATATCGACACGGAAACCGAGGTCAAGATTCGTGAGGCACTGGACGATCTCACGAAAGGACGGACGACGATCATCATTGCCCATCGCCTCTCCACCATCCATGGCGTCGATCGAATCATTGTCGTGGACCAAGGCCGTGTCGTAGAAGACGGGACGCACGAGACGTTGATCGGGCATGAAGGGGTGTATGCACGGCTGTACGACGCCCAATTCCAAGTCTAACGGCAGGATGCTGAAAAAGCCCGCCAGCGTCGTTCTCTCCTCGAAAGCATCCTCAACGTAGCCAAGAGGCTACGCCTCCGGTGCTTTCATCGGCTGCGGCCTTGCTGGCGGACTTTTTGAGCATCCTGCAAGGTTGTACACACTCTGCCTGCTCAGCAACAGAGTGCCTGGCCGTTGCGTTGAGGTTTTGTACGCCAGTATACTAAAGTCTCTTTGAGGGGAGAGCAGACCGATGGTGCTGATATATGAAAGCGATCCGCTGGATAATGATGACGCGCGCGGGCGGTTTTACCATGTCTGCCGTGGACGAATCGATCGGACTGAAATCCAGCTTCCGGGTGACGAGAAGGTTTATGAATGTGCCGTTTGCGGGATCGATCTCGAAGCTGAAGACTTTTGGCTGGCGAGGCAGAAAGGGTCGGTATAGGAAACATTATGGCTGGGAGTACGGGAAGAAAAACAGTAGGCGTATCGCGGGGGCTGATGATGCTCTGCGAGACCTGCTATGCCCAGGTCATGGCCGATAAACTAACCGACGAGAAGAACTTTGTAGCGAATGCCGATGCCCTCTTCGATACCATCTGCTTCGGTTGCACTGACATCAACAGGCCTCTCATCGACGACATGGCGGGTAGCGGCGAATAGCCGTGAAGCGTGAAACCGGCTGGTTGCTCTGGTCTGTTTGGTCTATTTCGTTTATTGGGGTTGAAACAGACTATAACCGACGGGCAATGAACCCATCTTTTAACCAGAGGGAGGCCAAGCAATGAGCGCGAAAACACTCTATGAACGTCTCGGAGGCTACGACGCCATTTGCGCAGTCTCTTCGGACTTGTTGCCCCGATTAATGTCGGATTCGCGATTGAAACGCTTCTGGGACCATCGAGGAGAGGACGGGCTCAAGCGTGAAAAGCAACTCCTGATTGATTTTCTTTGTTCGAGTGCTGGTGGTCCCATGTACTACACCGGACGAGACATGAAGGTTTCTCATACAGGGATGAAGATCAATGAAGCTGATTGGACGGCGTTCATGGGGCACGTCAATGCGACCTTGGATGCCTTTAAAGTTCCTCCGACTGAGCGTGGCGAGGTGGTCGCCTTCGTGCAATCCTTGAAGCGGGACATTGTCGAAGCGTAGGGGCACGGAGAGGGCTACCTACGTCATCAATCACCTGCCAGATCGGCTTCAGGGGTAACACAGTGCATGCGGACAGCGACTGACCCCATCTCCTTACAGAGAGTGTTAGGACGCGCGAGATGCGCCGCAAGACACATCAACGTGCTCTTGAGATTTCCAATGCAAGTTATTGTAGTTCAATAGAACCACAGCTCCTACTCCCTTGCTGATCAGAGGCGATGACGACCCAGTCCATGTTTGAGTTGCAGTAGAGTTGGGCGACAAACAGAGACGACTTTTCCGCTGCGATTGAATTGGGAGGGAACAAGTATGCTTAATTGGCTTAAGTCGAGCTCCGGTGTTCCCAACCCTTCGGGGCCTCCTAAGACGATTCGGCGGTTCCACACCAGTGACGCGACGGTGAGTAGGGATTCGATAACCGTCGCGCAAGATTGCTGGGTTGTTGATTCGAAGGAAGACCAGACAATCCGGCTATTCGAGATTCCAAACCCTGACGCTGAGCAATGCCTCATCACTTACAGAGCAACGATGAAGACCGAGGGTCTGACTGGCCGCGCGTTCATGGAAATGTGGTGTCGTCTACCAGGCCGTGGGGAGTTCTTCTCAAAGGGTCTGAACCAAGCCATCACTGGCACTACCGACTGGGCTTCCTATGAGATTCCCTTTTACCTGAAGAAGGGCCAACGACCCGACCTGATCAAACTAGGTCTGGTCATTGAAGGAAGAGGCAAAGTTTCGATAAAGGATGTGGAACTGCTCAAGGCACCGTTGGAGTCCTGAATGACAAGGAACGGTGGTCGTAACACCGAACCAGCGGCTCCAGTGGACACGATATATCTCGCCCTGAGCCGCGACGTTAGCCTATCTTCTGGTTTGTCGGAACGCGACTCGTTCCTCGGTGAAGTGTAGCTCGTTGGGGATAAGAGCGTATGCTCTTTTCTTCGAACGAAGTTACCGGCAGGTTTTCCCATCGAAGTATGTGCAGCTTGTCTCCCCCGATTTCACCTTCCAGGTCTTCAGCAGGGGCGCTTGCCCATTCTCTCTCATCTCGACGACGAAATCCGCAAGGCCTGATATCGGGAGTTTCTCAATGTGCGGCTTGGCGGCATCCGGAACGTCGATCCAGAACACGGATCCGTAGGTGGAAATCAAGATGCGATGGCTTTCCGTATCGATACGAATGACGGGACTGTAAAAACTTTTCTCCTCGGCAAAGGTGGGGGACGCGATCAGCCCGAGGAGAAAGAGACTGGAGAAGACGGCGGGAAGAGTCGTACGTATGTATGACATGACGAGCATTTTTTCATATGAGGGCAATCAGGTGACCATTATCGCATTGAGGCCAAGAGGAAACAAATTAGAAATTGTCGAGTGGAGCTGGCGTTCTGAACGCCGCTAGCAGGTGTTAGAAAAACTATGTTGGCCCGCGCGAACTTCGATGGTCAGCATGTATATCACAACAGGAGTAATCTCCCGCCGGATGCTCAAACAGGCCAGCCTTCTCACCCCCCAACCCGGGCGGCTATTTCACCCGCCCGCCCTGAGTCTACCAAGACAGCCTCTTCGCCCAAGGACGCGCCTTGTCCCAAGCAAGGCCGCAGCAAACTATCACTTTATTAAGGGGTGGCTGGGATGATCCCAACTGCGCGCGTCCAACGAGGGCCTTCTCAGGCCGCGCGTTGCGCGAGCACGGGGATCGTCCCAGTCACCCCGCCCCTTTTTCAGCATTCTGCTAGGCCGTAGTCGTGATGTGCGCTTGCGTGACCATCCCACCCTTGATCCAGTATCCACGAATATCTGGTTTCGACTTCTCCATGAGGGAGATCAGGAGATAGGCTGGGATGGGCAGATTGATCTTTGGCCAGATTTCTTCGTAGTCGGTGGCAATCTTGATATCGGTGATGGATGGACGAGCCGGGTCGTGGGGATGGGAGTGGTAGACCACTTGCAGGTCGAGGCCTTTGTTTCGAATATCCTTCTTTGCAGCGGAAAAGTCCTGCATATCCATCACGAAGGCAATCTCGGCGCGTTCGGCAGGGGACAGCCGTTCCAAGTGCGCAGCCTTTGCCGGGTCAAAGGAAGACAGTTTCTCGGCTCCTTCGAGCGCCACGATATTTGTGATTCGATAGACATGGGTGACGGCCCCGTTGGTTCCGGCCAGGAGCCCGCAACACTCGTAGGGATCGAGTTCCCTGGCGTGGGCCACCATGTCGTCAAGGATCGGTTGAGGGATGTTGAGATCAAACACGGCTAACAGGCTGCTGGAAAAATATTTTGTCGCGTCTGAGCTTCGCTGGTCCGCATATCTGTGGCTACAGGAGCGGACCACACAGGATGCTCAAAACGACTGTCCAGCAAGGCCGCAGCGAGAGAAGAGGCGAGGAGGTACGTACCGCACTTCGTGTGGCCGTTCACCCCTAGAATAGGTCTTGGTGAACGGATAAGCCCCACCAGTGTTTCCGACTTCCGAGTTCTCTTCAATGTTGAGCCTCTGAGCGATGCGAGAACGAAGCTGGCTGGCGTTTTCAGCATCCTGCGCTAGATGGTGCAAGTGACGGTGTAGTCACTGCGTAGATCAGTGATCGTCGGTGTCGGTCCGCAGAGTCGGCAGGCCGGGTCTTTGGGACGGCTGACTTTTCTGAATTTCATCTCCAGGGCGTCATAGATCAGCAGGCGATCGGCAAGGGTTTCGCCGATACCGAGAATTTCCTTGATCGCTTCAGACGCTTGAAGAATGCCCATGGTCCCAGCGAGGGCACCTAAGACGCCGGCCTCTTGGCAATTCGGAACGAGTCCAGCCGGTGGTGGCTCCGGGTAGAGGCAGCGGTAGCAGGGATAGCCGGCATGTGGCTTGATCGTCGTCAGCTGGCCCTCAAAGCGGAACATGCTGGCAGAAATGAGCGTCTTCTTGGCGAAGAAGCATGCGTCGTTCACGAGAAAACGCGTCGCAAAGTTGTCAGATCCGTCCAGCACGATGTCATAATGGGACACGAGCGGAAGAATATTGTCGCTGTCGACGTTCTGGTGATACGGCTTGATCGTGATCTCCGGGTTGATCGCCGACAGGGTTGTACGACCAGACTCCACTTTCGGCAGGCCCACCGTGGCCGTGGAGTGCAAGATTTGCCGCTGCAAGTTCGAGAGATCGACGACATCGCCATCGACCAGACCGATGGTGCCGACACCGGCGGCAGCGAGATAGAGTCCGGCAGGCGAGCCGAGTCCGCCGGCGCCGATGAGTAAAACCTTCGCCTTGCTCAGCTTCAGCTGACCCTTGCCACCTACGTCGCTGAGAATAATCTGACGGCTGTATCGTTGAATCTGTTGTTCAGTGAGTTCCATCTTGAAGACGTTCTACGTTATCGTTACTCGTAAACCGTGAAACCACTTCTTTTTCCATTAACGATTCACGTTTAACGAGTACTATTCTACTCCACTACATTCAATTCGATCGGGTCGACGATGACGCCTTTTTTGCGAAGGCCCGCGATCGCCCGTTCGATTTCCGTGCTGTCCCCGGTCAGCTCGAGATCCATCCACCCGGTGGTTTCCCGTACGTCGGCTCGCCGGACGTTCGTGACGACCTTGAATTCGTGACCGATCTGATAGATGACCGGCTCTTTGATCTTGTCTTCTGGAAACCGAATGTGAACCTTCATGTTCGGCATGATAAACCTCCGGCAATGGCTGGCACGATCGAGACTTCATCGCCGTCTTTGAGCGAGGTTTCTTTGCCCTTGAGGAATCGAATATCTTCCTCGTTGACGTAAATATTCACGAAACGACGAAGTTCTCCGGTGTCGTCGCACAGACGATCCTTAATCCCAGGGTGGGAGGCGTTCAAGGTGTCGATCATTTCGACGATCGTGTGGGCCTGTGCGTCGACCTCTCCCTGTCCCTTCGTCAGAGGACGGAGCGGGGTTGGAATGCGAACTTTAATCATACGTCACCACCACCGTGTTTCCCTATCTTAAAGGTTTGCTCAAAACTGACAAGACTCGGCTGAATGCGGTGAGGCCTGCCGACCGCATCGATCACGGCTTCCTGCGTCTTTAAGCCATTGCCGGTGATATAGGCGACCGTCACGTCGCTTTTCTTGATCGTGCCTTGCTTCACCAACTTCTGGAGCACGCCGATCGTCACGCCGCCGGCTGTTTCTGCAAAGATCCCTTCGGTTTGCCCCAATAACTTGATCCCTTCCACGACTTCGTCGTCCGAGACCATGTCCATGGCGCCCTTGCTCTCGGCGGTCGCTTTGAGGGCGTAGTACCCGTCGGCGGGGTTGCCGATGGCCAGCGACTTGGCGATGGTTTTCGGTTTCACCGGTTTGAAAAAATCCCGTCCTGCCTTGAAAGCCGTGGAAATGGGGGAACAGCCTTCGGCTTGCGCCCCGTTGATCTTCGTCCGTACGTCGTCGACGAGACCCAAGACTTTCATTTCATGGAGGCCCTTCCAGATCTTGGTCAGGAGTGAGCCGGATGCCATTGGGATGACCACTTGGTCCGGCGTGCGCCAGCCGAGTTGCTCCACGGTTTCGAACGCCAGCGTCTTCGAGCCTTCCGCATAGTAGGGGCGAATGTTGATATTCACAAAGGCCCAGGCATGTTCGCCGGCTATCTCGCTGCAGAGGCGATTGACATCGTCGTAATTGCCTTCGACCTCAACCACGTTCGGCTTATAGATCAAATTCCCGAGAACTTTGGCGGCTTCCAAATCGCCGGGAATAAATACATAGGCGCGCATCCCCGCGGCAGCAGCATGGGCGGCGACGGAATTGGCCAGATTGCCGGTCGAGGCACAGGCAATGGTTTCAAATCCCAATTCACGAGCCCTGGTGATGGCAACGGCCACGACCCGATCTTTGAACGACAGAGTGGGATGATTGACCGTATCGTTCTTAATGTAGAGCTCGTCCAGCCCGAGGTAGGCACCGAGATTCCTGGCGCGCACCAGCGGCGTCATCCCGGCATGCGGGCCGAGAAAAGTCGGTCCTTCTACCGGCAGGAGATCGGCATAGCGCCAGATACTGTGTGGACCGTCCTGGATCTTCTTGCGGGAAATGCCCTTCTTGATCTCCTCGTAGTTGTATTTCACCTCAAGGGGGCCGAAGCACATCTCGCAGACATGGATCGCCTTCGTCGGATATTCTTTTCCGCACTCGCGACAGACTAGCGCTTTCATTGTGCCCATGGTGACTCCACCTCGCTCCGTCAATAATTACGGCCGGACGGCACAGCCGGCAAACGGATCGCCGTCATCGAACAGTTCGGTAATCGTCGGGTGCGCTCCACAGAGCGCGCAGTCGGGATTGCGTTTCACTTTGATTTCTCTGAACTGCGTCTTGCGTGCATCGAAATCCAGGAATCGATTCGTGAGAGGATGACCGATACCCAGAATGAGTTTCAAGGCCTCAGTCGCTTGGATCGTTCCAATGATGCCGGCTAGCACGCCGATCACGCCCGCCTCCTGGCAGGAGGCAACCAGCCCGGCCGGCGGCGGAGTCTTGAAGACGCAACGATAACAGGCAGACTGCTTCGGCACAATGGTCGTCACGCGCCCATCGAAGCGGAGGATGCCGCCATGGACTAACGGTTTGCCGGCAAAGAAACAGGCGTCGTTGATCAAGAACTTGGCCGTAAAATTGTCGACCCCGTCGATGACGACGTCGTACTCGCTGATGATCTTCAGCGCATTGCCGGCTGTCAGCCGCTCTTCGTACATTGAGACCTGTACGTCGGGGTTCAACGCCTGAATCTTCTCTTTGCCCGAGACGACTTTGGGACGGCCCACGTCCGACGTATGGTGAAGAATCTGCCGATGAAGATTGGTCAGGTCCACCACATCGCTATCGATGAGGCCGATTGTACCGACACCGGCTGCGGCCAAATAGAGCGCTGCCGGCGAGCCAAGGCCTCCTGCGCCGACCAGGAGAATCTTGGCCTTGGCAATCTTCTTTTGTCCCTTGCCACCGACTTCAGGCAAAAGAATATGCCGGCTATACCTGTTTATCTGATCTTCAGTAAATTCCATGACAATCAGGTAGCGAATCCCAAAGGATTCTCAAAATGGTCGATGTTCTCACCCGCCCAACCCCGGCGCGCCGAGACGCGCCCTTCACCGAGCGAGGCCGCAGGCGAGAGAAAACCGGAGGCGTACCCTCTGGGGCGCACGGTGCGACGAATAAGGAGCACCAAGTCTGTGCGCGCCGCCGAGTAGTGAGGCGGCCGGGTCCCCGTTGAGGATTTCCCCGAGCCGAGAACGAAGTTGGAAGCCATTTTCAGCATCCTTAAATGTTGAAATACTTTTCGATGCTGATATATCGTTCCCCTGTGTCACAGAGGATGGTGACCACGTTCTTGCCAGGTCCAAGTTCTTGGGCCACTTTTTGCGCGGCGAACACGTTGGCCCCGGCCGAAATTCCCACCAAGAGACCTTCCTTCTTCGAGAGTTGCTTGGCGGTTTGATAGGCCTCGTCATCGGTCACGGTCATCACACGATCGAGAATGGCCCGGTTTAACACTTTCGGGATGAACCCCGCGCCGATGCCCTGAATCTTGTGAGGCCCTGGCTCTCCACCGGACAAGACCGGCGATCCGGCCGGTTCAACCGCAATCACTTTCACGTTGGGATTCCGTTCCTTAAACACTTCTCCACATCCTGTAATGGTGCCGCCCGTGCCTACTGCTGCCACAAACGCATCGATCTTGCCGTCGAGCGACTCGAGAATCTCGATCGCCGTGGTCTTTTTGTGCATGGCCGGATTGGCCGGATTTGAAAACTGATCCGGCATGAAGTACGAGGGATTCTGCGCGATGATGCTTTCCGCCTCGCGGATCGCACCCTTCATCCCTTCCCAGGCCGGCGTCAAAACGAGCTGCGCACCATAGGACGACAAGAGGCTCGCCCGCTCCATGCTCATGCTCTCCGGCATTACGAGGATCAACTTATAGCCACGGACCGCGGCGACTAATGCCAGTCCGATTCCGGTGTTTCCGCTGGTCGGTTCGACGATCGTTCCGCCCGGCTTTAATGCGCCCAGTCGTTCCGCCTCGTCGATCATATTGAGGCAGATCCGATCCTTGACGCTTCCACCGGGATTAAAAAACTCGACTTTTCCATAGATCGTCGCCCCGCCTGTGGGAGACAACCGGTTCAGACGGACGAGGGGAGTCCTTCCGATGAGTTCGGTGATGTCTTTGTGCAGGGTCATCGTCACCGGCCACCTCCCATATAAAACAAGAACTCAACCCGGTCGCCGTCGTATAGGTTGGTGGTGGCGAGATGATTCCGGTCCAACATGGTGTCGTTGACCTCGACCGCAACCATTTGCGGTTCAATCTTTTTGGCCTGGAGAAGATCGAGCACCGTTCCCCCTGAAATCTCTTCTGCCTTGCCATTGATTTTGACCTGCACGAATACTCCTAACTTGGCCAAGAGATTAAACAATTTCAACACGTTATCAAACGGTCTTTGCCATTGTCAAGACAACGGAAACGGCCGGCTCGTGGCTTGACTTTGTCCGTGATCCGCCGCCACTATGCCATTTTTTGGATGAGCGATGACATGTGGAAACGCAACTTCATGTTCAGGTCGTCTGAAGCCATTCCGCTCAAAGAATCGGAAAACGAGCTATTTCACGATACCGATCCTGCCATGGATAGCACGGGACTCCATTTAGAGAGGTTTATATCAGTTTGGATTCAAGGTGACGGGGAGGACGAAAAACCAACGGCTTTCACGAACATGTATGTCCGCACGGCGACATTGGATTTTCAGAAGCGGGTCGGGTTTCTGCAGCCCCTCCAAGGCCGCTCACACCAGATCAAACAGGTGCTCACGCCTGGTCAAAAGCAGTTTCTGCAGCAGTGGCTCGCCACTGAGGCGCCCCAGGCCTGGGAGGCCACGGACGATCATTTCAAGATGTTGTTTGAAGTCGAATAACCGGGAGCCTGTCCGACATTGCCAGCTATGAGTGTCGTCCTCTCCCATTCCATCGTGCGGTCGCTCTGTCTCGCCCTACTTATGCTTGCGGTTCCGGTCGGGGCCGGGTGGAGCGCGACGGTGGAGGTCTACTACGGGCCAGACGATGCGCCACTCGATCGCCTGACTACGCTCTATCGCCATGCGACACGCTACCTCTATGTGGCGGTCTATGGGCTGACTTCTCCCCGTGCGGTAGAGGCGATGGTCGCGGCGAAGAAGCGGGGAGTCGATGTCCGCCTAATCACCGATCTGCAGCGCACTGAGGACGTCAAACAGCGCTCGGCGCTCCATACGCTGCATTTGGCCGGCATTCCTATTCTCGTGAACGAGCACGATGGGCTGATGCATCTGAAACAGGTTGTGATCGACGATGAAGTGAACACGACCGGCTCGATGAACCACACGACGAGCGGCAATCACTATAATGATGAGCGGCTCGATATCATTACCGATCACGCGATCACCGTCAAGGCGCGGGAGAAGTTCCTGGCGATGTGGAACAATCACGCCCGATATCGGGAATGGAAATAAACGAGAAGATTGATGCGACTTCACCTCGACCTCAGCCTTCCTTTGTGAGGACTGATGACTGAACAGACCGACGTGGTGGTGGTGGGGGCAGGGGGTGGCGGAGCCGTCTTAGCCCTGGCGCTGGCGAAGCAAGGGATCAGCACCGTCGTGTTGGATCAGGCCGCTGGTCCACCCCAGGGTTTGCGGGGAGAAATTCTCCAACCGAACGGACAACAAGTACTCGATCGCTTGGGCGTGTTGCCATCGTTGCCGGCCGATGCCACAAGGTCCGTGCGGTTCTTTCATTTTTGCCGGGCCGGAGGGGCTCGGCTCTGTAGCATCGACTATGGCGATCTGCCGCCGCCTTACAATCGCGCCATTGTGACACTCCCGAACGTGGCTCACCACGCCATTGTCGCGGCGGTGCAGCGACAGAAGAGCGTGACGCTCCGCTACGGGACCTCTTTTACAGGACTGTTGCGCGAGGGCAATCGGGTGGTGGGACTGTCCACGCAAGGTCCGGAAGGCACGAACCAGATCCGTGCTAAGATCGTCGTCGGCGCCGATGGCGCATTTTCGAAAGTGCGTGAGGCACTGAAGATTCCCGCCGATGTGTATCTCTATCCTGACGGGTATCTGATTGCAATTCTCGAATCGGAGGAGCCGGTATCGGAATCGTTCTACTATGTCGGACACAGGAGTATTTTGGGACTGTTTCCGGCGACGGGGAACAAGGTCTATCTCTTCTACATGATCCCTAAAGGTTCGATGGAGGCCGTGAAGCAGCGGGGTATGCCTGCGCTACAGCAGACTTGGAGCCAGATTGCGCCTCAGTTTGCCGGGCTGTTTCGGCGCCTGAGCGATTGGAGCCAGACAGCCTATATGCCGACCGGGCGGGTGCGAACGCCGACCTGGGTCGCAGACGGAGCCGTCCTGATCGGCGATGCCGCCCATGCGATGAATCCACATGCGTCGCAAGGGCGCATGCAGGCGATGGTCGATGCCATGGCGCTGTCCGATCTGTTGCCGGGTTGTCTTGCTGATAAGGACTATTCCGCCGCCAGGCTGAATGAATTTGAACGAATCAGGAGGCCGCAAGTTACCATGTTGCAACGATTGGCCGATCAACAAGTGTTTTATTGGAATACAGAGAATCCAGTGGTGGCTTTCCTGCGCGATCGCGTGTTTCAGACGCTGGATCGAAACGCGCGGCTTCGTTATCAGGTCCTGTCGACCACGGCGGGGTTGCGGACGGTGCCGCCATTTAACTTGATCGATCGCGTGATTGCCGCGGGGTTTCTTCCCGATTTACATGCGAATGAGAGATCACCGCATCCGATGTCTTCATGAGGAAGCACGGGCATGACTGAACGTCTGATTGAGGGTTTGCCGGACGACACACAGAAGCTGCTGCAGACCTATGTGAAGGAGGTCAAAGGTGTATTCGGGGAGCAGCTGGAAGGCATGCTGCTCTATGGCAGTGCCGTCCGGGGTGAATTTCTTCCTGGGCGGTCCAATCTGAATATCCTCCTCCTGGTGTCGTCGTACGACAGTGCTGTCCTCAAACAGTACAGTGCGTTGCACCGTCAATGGAGCAAGGAACAGATTGTGGTCCCGCTCTTTCTGACGGAAGAGGAGCTGCGGACATCTGCAGCGGCATTTCCACTTGAGTTTCTGGAAATCCAGGAACAGCATCGTGTCCTAGGCGGGCGCGATCCCTTCATCGGCTTTCACGTGAAGCCTGATCGGCTGAGAGAGACCGTGGTCCAAGGCGTCACGAGTAATTTATTGCGCCTGCGTCAACGGTATGTCGAAGGGGGCGGAAGCGAGGACGCCACGACGATTTTGCTGCCGCTCTCGATCACCTCGACCCTCCCATTGCTGCGCGGGGTGCAACGACTCCTCGGGCGTCCGGTCCTTTCTCACTCCGATGCGGTGATCAAGGACGTCGCCGATCAGTTGAAACTGGATCTGCAGGGTTTGCTGGACGCCTGGTTGCTGAAGCGCGGACAGATTTCTCCTGGCCCCCGTGAAATACCCCGTCTTTTTGACCGGTATCTACAAGCCGCGACGCTACTCACTCGCGCAGTCGAGCAGCTGCCGCAGTCGGGACAGCGATGACGAAGATCGTCAACATGGCGATGGTGCTCTGCCTTGTCTTCTTCGAGAGCCTGGCCCAGGCGGTTCCCTACGATCGGCCCAAAATCCAATTGCCGGAGCCGCGAGGTTATGTGAGCGACCATGCTCAGGCAATCGATGGGGATTGGAAAGAGCGCATCCGATCCGTCTGCCAGGACCTTGAGCGGAAGACCGGAGTAGAAATGGTCGTGGTGACCGTCCCGACCATCAAGCCCTTCGGGTCGGCCAACGAGTATGCGACGGCGCTCTATGAAAAGTGGGGCATCGGATCGACGCAACAAGAACATGGCGTGTTGGTGCTGGTGGCGGTGCAGGAACGGCAAGCAGCGATCACGCTGGGCCGGCAGATGTTGCCGGTGATTACTCCCGCGGTGATGAATCAAGTCGCGCACGAGAATCTGCAGCCGTCGATTGAGCTGGGACATTTCGGCGAAGGCCTCTATCTCACCGTGGTGGCGTTGGCCTCTCCTGCGCAGGAGGTGCGTGTCGGCGCCATCTCGAATATACATTTCAAAGGCTTGGGTTTCTGGCTTGCCCTCTTTACCGCCATCGGGGCGCTCTCGTTCTTCTGGTGGATCAGCCGTCCCGACCTTCGGCATCCATACAGACGAATTCAAAAGGGTGAGTATTGGGGAACAGGGCAGGGGGGATTCGGTGGGAACTGGGGGGGATTTGGGGGAGGGACGAGCGGAGAGGGGTGGAAGTAGAGAGGGGACGGTAGCACGGCCTGGTCGTCCTCCTGCTCGCGGAACGCGCACGATGAGACAGTGCTCGTTCGACGCGCGCAATAGAGGATCAACCAGGCCGCACTACCTTTGAGTGGAAACGAGCGAGCTTGGAAGGAGTATTAATAGCAGTGCTCACGGAACGCCCACGATGAAGCTGTGGTCGTTCGACGTGCGCAGTTGGGGGCCAATCCAGGCCACCCACTTGGAGATAGAAACAAGCGAGCTTGGAGGGAGCATTGATAGCGGGGCTCGCGCAACGTGCGCGCTCGGAAAAAGCATGAGAGGGCAAGCTAGAGGCTGCTTCCCATTCGGGTGGTTTCGATGAACTGCTCGGTTGAATCGTCGACAGCACGTCCTCGTCGTCCTTTTGATGGAAGAATGTAGAGAAGCTTCGAGTTCACGGTTTCCTGCGCGGCTGGCGGGAGCGACATTTCGTACGACACCAAACGTTGGTGGTCGTCCATCTGAAGCTTTGGGTTGTGCACAGTGTTGAACTTCCACAGCATCTTCACGAAGTTGGTCTGCCCACGCATGAGATGCCCAGCCGCGAGTCTTGCAGTGGACCTCAGGGCGGCCCAGCCGAGATGTTTCCTGTTGAGAACCTGTTGGGTCTTGACCAACTCCGCGTAGAACTCTGGAAGCGGCATCCTCGTCGGAAGCACGGCGTGTTGGATATCGAAGAGGCGGTAATCCCTCGTCTGAATCTTGCGCGATTCCGTGTGCCAGCTCTCGGTTCCGGGGTAGGGAGTGTTGACACTGATGTTCACAATCTCAGGGATTTCCATGCACCACTGCCGGATCGTCTCGAATCGTTTCTGATCCCAGTCAGGATCGGCGATTAGATTTATGGCAACGGTGAGGCCAAGGGAGCGGGCAAACTCCAGCGCTTCAAAGTTTCTCCCCAGCGAGATGCGCTTTCGATGCATCCGGAGTCCTTCCTCATCGATCGCCTCCACACCCAAAAACATGTACTGGAGTCCAAGCGTCTTCCAGAACTGGAAGACCTCCTTATTGCGCAATAAGACATCGCCGCGCGTCTCCATGTAGTACTGTTTCTTAATCCCTCGCCGCGCCACCGCTTCACCGATTTCGAGTCCCTGCTTCGCTTGGATAAATGCGACATCGTCGACCAGGAAGATCCCCGGTTCTTGAACCTGTTCCAGCTCCTCCACCGCCTTTTCCGTGCTGACCATCCGATAGCTGCGACCGTAGAAAGTCCAGGCGCTGCAGAAAGAGCAATCCCAGGGACAGCCTCGCGCAAACTCGATCGAGGCGCAGGGGTCCAGGACCCCGATGAAATACTTGCGCCGGTGCCGGACCAGATCGCGCGCAGGACGCACGTCGTCGAGGCTCTCGATGAATTGTGGCGGAGGTCCCTCACCGTCGAGGGTCACAACCCCCGGAACTTTCGTGATCGCCTGGCGGTCATGCTCTACGGCCAGCAACAACTTGGAGACAGACACCTCCCCTTCGCCCTTGAGAACGCAATCAATCGCGCCATTCCCATGCTCCAGAAAGTCTCGTGCCACAAAGGATGCGCTGTGCCCTCCCACGAAGACAAAGCAATTCGGTAATTCCTTCTTGGTCAATTTCGCGAGATCCACGATCTCCGGTACATTCGCCAGATAGTTGCAAGCGAACGCAACGACATCGGGCTTCCATGTCCGAATTTGCGCCAGATAATCTTTCCACGTTTCGACTTGTAGGTCGATCAGGTAAACGTCATGTCCCGCTAGGCGGGCAGCCTGGGCTACCATCTCGAGTCCGAGTGGCTCCAGCCGCAGATAGATCTTGGTGAACAGGAGCGGACCGGGATGAACTGCGAGGAGTTTCATTTCTTCAACCTCTTCTTCGGAAGACGCGTGGCCAGATTTGGGGCTGTCGATGATGAATCATCCCCGGTTCTGGTCCAACCGACCTGGCTGGTCTTGACCTGACAACCACCGGGGGCGAATTTTGACATACCGGCAAGTTAGGTGCAACCACTAAGAGACACCGGGTTGCGTAAAAATCCTAGTTGAATGAGAATGATATAGATGCGCCCAATCTTTGACAAGGGCCTCGCGCAACGCGCGGCCTCCGAAGGCCCTCGTTGGACGCGCGTTGCGCGAGCACAGAAGATCATCAGACTCCATCCCCTCCACTGTTCTGCGAGCAAGAAGGGCACCTGGTCGTTTCTTCTCTATCCCTCCCAGCTGCTCTCGCCCATCCCTTCAAGGGTGGGCTGGTCGATCCTCTAGTGCGCGCGTCGAACGAGCACATTCTGATCGTGCGCGTTCCGCGAGCAGGAGGACGACCAGGCTGCCCTTCCTCTCTTATTGTTGGATCGCTGAGAGCCGCCACTTCCCTTCTTGGATTCGCATGAAGGTCCAGGCTTCGCCGGATTCGGTCGGTATCTCTTCGCTGCCTTCGACGAGATAGCCTGGTTCTCCGCGCTGCTTCGTCAGAGACAGGTTGTAGTCACGGGCACTCCAGCGAAGCCCTGCCGTCACGTAATGACTCGCCTCTTCGGTCCAGACTTCCAGGATCTCAGCACGGAGGAGCACCACATCTTCCACGTGATTCTTGATGTTCTGACTGTTGTTGTCGGCTAGGGCGGCGCTGAAATACTTCAGCATTTCCGGCGTGACGAACTGCCGTAACTCGGTCAGATCCTGGTTGCTCCAGGCCCTTTGAACATCGATCAGGAGTTGTTGAAAGGCTGCTTTGTCGGCGGAGGTCACACTATCAACCGATAATTTCTGTCTGGTAGTGGCGGACCTCTTTGTCGGCAGATTGTCGTTGGATGGGTCTCGGCCTGTGATCCCGGAAAAATCAGGGAGGGAAGGTCGTTGTATTTTCAGGAAATAAAAAACCGTCGCGGCTCCCAGGAGCAGGAGGAGCAGAAGGATTCCGGCTGAGCTGAAGTCTTGGGTGATGTTGTTGGTCTCGGCAGGAGGGGCATCGGCATCGGTGGTCTGCGCGATGCTGTTCGTCGCTCTGAAGAGCATGTCGTCGATCAATGATCCGGCAGCTCCAGTTGCGAGCCCAGTCGACAGGGGAGAACGTTGCAGAATGAGTGTCGTTGTGTTCAAGGCAAGCTCCCCGTTATAGGTCTCTTTGGCGAACCATACGCCCGGAACCATAATCCTAGCAGCAATGGTGCTTGAAAATTTAAACGAATTGCGGGGTCATTGCTTGATCTGGCACCGTCAGTGCTGATGTCTTGAGTAAGGCTCCGAAAACTTCGCGTGCGTTGGGATCGGCGAGGAACCGTCCAATCTTCTCCTAGATCTTGGAGGTCGGCCAGCTTGGGGCGTCGAATCCGTAGGGTTACGGTCGAGTCAGTGGTGCGGTTACCGTGATCGCCCCTGCAAGATCCCCTTCGCGATGTCCTTCCTTGGGATAGCCGGAGATATCGAGGTCGCCTTTGGGCTCACCGTGGCAGGCCAAACAGGCGGCGACGTAATAGAGTGGCATTACGACACGCAGAGTCTGGCCGTGATCGGTAAGTTCGCTGACATACGCTTCGGCTCGCGGGCGTCCTGACAGCCACTGCAGCACTGAGGCTTCGTACTCGTCCGGCTCATTTATGGGATTGCGCGGGTGCAAGTTGGTTTGCTTCAGTCTGACATGCGATTGTTTGGAAAAACGTTCGGCAGCCTTGCTGCCGTATGTGGCCGGGATAAAGTTCTTGTACCCGAGCCCCTGTTGATTGATCACAACCTGGGCATCACTGACCACTTCCTTGCTGGCAAGCACGAAGGCCGGCAACAGTTCTTTGGCCAGGGGAGGCACCACGAAAGACGCAGGTGTGCTCTTGAGCTTGGAGAGATCAAGGCCGGTCTGTTTGCGAAATTCCTGAATGAGTTGCTGTTCAAACACCTCGGGCGTAAATCCCTTGTCTCCCTTATGTTGATCGTCAATCAACAGTTGATTATGCTCAATGACCGATCGGCCGGCCTTGAGCAAATTGGCCAATAACCGAGCGGTCTCTTCCGCCTCTGCACGCTCAACCGCCCAACCCGATGGCGGCAGGACGACCTGGACGCTGACGAATGTGAGGAGCACCGCGGTCAAGGTGACCCAAACCTTCTTCATGCAGCCTCCTTTCTTTCCCCTCAGTGAGCTAGCTCCATTCTACACTTGCCCTGATCGGTTTGCGTGACCGTCGTCTCCACGTCGAACGGTGGATCTTCAGCGGCCATTCGACATGGGAAGGCATATGATTGCTCAGCCATCGCTGTCGTATCCAGCCAACTTGCCGGATTCATCGAGTTTAAAACGCACATTTCTTGTAGGTCGGCCCAAGCCGTGAGGTCGGTGCGGGAGTGATCGAGCACATCGCGAGCCTGTTGAAGTATTCCTATGAAGGGGCCCGGAGATAACGGACTCCTGGAATACGATTCATCGGGCAGCGCGGGCAGCAAGCTCTTCTGGGATTGGGTAGCGCCTCGGCCCGAAAATCGCCGTACCCACGCGCACCATGGTCGCGCCTTCTGCAATGGCAATATCCATATCTTCTGACATCCCCATGGAGAGAGTGTCGAGTTCGTATCCACTACGCTTGAGCTGATCAAACAGTTCCCACAGCATATGGAATTGGCTGCGCTGCAAGGCCGTGGCAGTAGTGAGCTCGGGGACGGCCATGAGTCCGCGCAATTTCAGGCGGGGCAGGCGCACGACATGAGCTGCCAGTTGAACCAGCTCGTCGGGCGCCACACCGCTTTTACTTGCCTCTCCGCTCACATTTACCTGTAAACAGATTTGCAACGGCGGCAGTGATTCGGGCCGGTCTTTCGTCAAGCGGTCGGCTATTTTTACTCGGTCCACACTATGAACCCAGGCAAAATTCTCTGTTATGCGTTTCGTCTTATTGCTTTGTATCGGACCGATGAAATGCCATTCGATTGGCAAGTCGGTAAGGGCCGGCATTTTTGCCAGCGCTTCCTGGAGATAATTCTCGCCGAAAATAGTCTGTCCGGCGAGCCAGGCTTCCCGCACTCGCTCGGCAGGGTGGGTTTTACTCGCTACCAACAGCGTGATCTCGTTCGGTCGCCGGTTGACGGATCGTGCGGCCCTGGTAATGCGGTCTTTTACGGCTTGCAGGCGTGAGGCGACTGTTGTGATCGGTTCCATTAACGGTAGATATGTTCGCGCGTGAGGGGAAGGGTATTGTTCAATCCGTTCGTAAAGAGGACTTGATAGAGCCGTGGGTTCCCATAGCGAAAATTGACGACGCAACCATTGAGAAACATCCGCCACATGCGAACGAAGGAGGCATCGAACATTGCTTCGACTTTCTTGATCTGCGCCTCGTACCGTATAATCCATTCCTCAACCGTTCTGGCGTAGTGCAGTCGAAGATTTTCGATGTCGGTCGGAACAAGTCCGACCTCGCCCATGGTGCGTGCGATTTCGTCGAGGGCGGGAATATATCCACCGGGGAAAATGTATTTCAATGTCCAAGGGTCTCCGGGCATTGACCGTTCTTCTCCGATGGTGTGGAGCAGCCCTATGCCGCCGCGCTTCAAGATTGACTGCGTCTTCTCCATAAACGTCGGAATGAATTGCTTTCCGACATGTTCAAACATTCCAATGGAAACAAATTTGTCGAACTCGCCCTTTATGTTCCGATAATCTTCAAACACGATTGAAATTTTCTCTGAGAGACCCTCGTGCTTCACCAGATCAGTCGCATACTCAACCTGCTGTTTCGAAAGTGAACAGCCGAGGCCGCGCACGCCATAGTGTTTGGCTGCGTAGATCAGCATCCCTCCCCAGCCGCAGCCGATGTCGACAAGTGTTTCTCCTGCCTTCAATTGAAGTTTCCGGCAAATGTGTTCGTACTTTTGCTGCTGTGCTTGCTCGAGCGTGTCGTTCTCATGACGGAAGTACGCAC
Source organism: Nitrospirota bacterium (assembly GCA_963741245.1). Lineage (GTDB taxonomy): Bacteria > Nitrospirota > Nitrospiria > Nitrospirales > Nitrospiraceae > Palsa-1315. Next base: position 38,136 of record CAVUHR010000002.1, read on the forward strand.
AGGAGTACGCCATGGTCTCGTCGAGCCACAGCTTGTAAAAGTCATTCCCGCGATCGTAATGGTGAGCGACGTGTTTTTGAGAACGCGAGAGCGTGTTGAGCGATGTCTGGCGCAAGTGCCGAAATGCGAGCTTCGTTTTCAACCCGAGAGGCAAATTGAGGAACGCGCCGTCTGACCCGAAGCGGAGTAGCCGTTGGAAATCGCCCTCTACCTGAATATCTCCTGCCATATACTCCTCGCCGAAGCCCAACGATCCGCTTTCGATGACATGCTCTGCTGCGCGCTTCGTGACAAAGGTGAGAATGAACTGCGGCTTGCCGGAACCGAAGGATTTTTGTACTCCATCCCAGAACTTCACCTGAAAAGAAACATCTCGCGCATGATCGCTGAATTGTTCGAAGAGTTGTTCTAATGTTTTTCGCATGATCGTCCTCTTCCGGGTGATAGGCCTTTGCTTTTGAGGGAGGCTCGGTTACCCTCCAAAAGCACCAACAGGCGCTTGTGATTAGCTCTTTCCCCGGTTCTTGTCAAGATGCTCATGCGGTAGGGGAGGCCGACGAAGAGGCCGAGATGCCCTGTTGACATACGGTTCCCGGCCACCTCATGCTGACCCGCTAAGATTGTTGTGAGTAAGCGGCGCTAACAGCATTGATCATATCAATCGCGCGAGGGTTGTTTATTATCAAACAAATAGCTGACAATACAGGCCGCTCATCAGTCAGCAATAAACCGGTCATCTGACTCAATAACAACACAGAGAGGGGGAACATGAAATTACAAAATATTTTGTGGATAGCTATTCTATTAATTATCCCTGCCAACGTTTGGGCTTACGGTGACAGCAGTAGCAGTACTGATACAGGAATTTGTAAAACGCTGAATTTTTCTGACTTCACGCCAGTGAATAGTGCAGAAGTGGCCCCACGATCGGCGTTTTCATTTTTTGCCTCCGGTGCAGCCTATCCGAATAGTATTAAGGTTACGATAAAAGGTCAGTCCGTACCGGTCACAGTGACGCCAAAAAAAGACGGATTTCAGGTAACCGGCAAGTTTCCTGACTCACTAAAAGGAACCTTCGCAAAAATTAATATTGAAGCTAGAGGCGCCAATCAATGCGAAGGCAGCGCCGGGTGGCTGGTGAAAGTGACTGAATAATTACAGCATCCGGTTTTCTGACGATTCGATCCTGCCAAAATGGAATCATCAATAAGGGGTCGGAGTCTTTTCGCGTAGCATGTTGCGGTTGAATGTCGCAAGGCCCGGTCCCGACCGTCGTGGTCAGGACCGGGCCTTGCCTTGTTCAGAAAGAGAGGGGCATGGCATCAACGGAGCCGCTGATCCGCCATTGGCAGCACCTGTGCCGCTCCTGTTCTACTTAGGAAAGGATTTCGGTGCTGTGACATGTTGCCAACCTTCACCATTCAGAGTGTGAAGAAACGCCACAAGATCGCGCTTCTCTTCGTCAGTCAAATCGAGCGGAATGATCAACGGATCCTGGTGAGGGTTCTTCACGCCTCCCTGGTTGTAGAAGTTCACGACTTCTTCCAGAGTTTTGAAGCGGCCGTCATGCGTATACGGTGCGCTTCGGGCGATCTCCCGCAAGGTCGGGGTTTTGAATGCGCCGATGTCCTCTGCATTCTTGGTCACCATATACCGCCCGAGATCCACTTTGTTGTCATCCCAGCCGAGGCCGAGGTTGTGGAACTTTTCGTCGGTGAAGTTGAACCCCGAATGGCACTTCGTGCACCGGGCTTTCTCCCGGAACAGGATGAGGCCGTGTTGAGCTGCTGCTGGGATGGCTCCCTCTTCCTGCCCCTGATCGAACCGGTCAGCCGGGCTGTTGCCGGAGAGGACGGTGCGCTGGAAGCTGGCGATGGCTTTGCCCACGTTGTCAATTGTGATCTTGTCCTCGCCGAAAACTTGCATGAAGAGTTTCCGGTAGCCGGGAATCTTCATCATCTTCGCCATCATCACATCGTAGTTGGCAAAGCCATGCTCGATCGGATTCGTAAACGGCCCGACCGATTGCGCTTCCAACGTTGCGGCCCGACCGTCCCAAAATTGCGCGCTACTGAACACCCGGTTGATGGACGCCGGGGCGCTGCGGCCGCCCTTCTGGCCTCGGATACCGGTGGAGACCGGCTTGCCGTCCGTAAACGCGAATTTCGCCAGATGGCAATTCGCGCACGCAATGGTATTGTCCTGCGAGAGTCGCTTGTCGAAAAATAACAGGCGCCCGAGTTCAACCTTCTCCTTGGTGAGCGGATTGTCTTCGGGAATGACCACCTTGGTCTCCTCCAGCCCGAATGGGATCGTCAGCTTGTACTCGGTCGCCGACTGGGCATCCGCGGCCGACGTTGCGATCCAGGACGACAGGGTCATCACAGCGTAGATAGCCAAGACTCCGAGAAAGCTTTTGCCCGACAGAAGGGAACCTCCGAAAACTGCTTTTCGGAGTTGGGTTGATGGTGGCAGTTCAGTTTTCGATAAGGCTGTCTTCATTGTGACTCCTTCCGTTTGAGTTTTCATGAGGTTTGATCCTCTGTCCTTGATGGGCTTTTAGTCGTTTCTGATTGTAATACTGCGCAATATCGAAGCATCCGAGGCTCTAAGCCGACGGGTACCGTTTCATCGCGCAAATCGTAACTATCATGCTCTTCCTTTGCAAGTTCTTTTTTCAGCTTTTCGCTGTCCCGTCCGCCTGTCCAGTAGACTAGGTTGCTGCCGGTGCCTGCCCAACTTCCTGTCACAGCCTAGGCCGGGACAAATTTCAGCGCGACGCCGTTGATGCAGTAGCGCAGGCCGGTCGGCTTGGGGCCATCCTTAAAGATATGTCCTTGATGCCCCTCGCAGCGTGCGCAGTGGACTTCGGTCCTCGGGAAAATCAGTTTGTAATCGGTTCTGGATTCGACCACCTTTGGATCGATTGGCTGCCAAAAGCTGGGCCAGCCGGTGCCGCTGTCGAACTTGTGTTCTGAAGAAAAGAGGGGCAAGTCGCATCCCGCGCAGTTGTAGACACCGGCTTTCTTGCTATCGTGCATGTTGTCGGTAAAGGGGCGCTCGGTATTCTCGTGCCGTAGGACCCCGTAGGCCATCGGTGTGAGGAGTTTCTTCCATTCGTCGTCGGTTTTCACAATCTTCACAATCGGGCCGATAGTAATGTTCTGTGCCATGAGAAGCCTCCTCCGTACAGATAGCGTTACCAGGCTGCGGAAAAACTATTGCGGCACGGTGGAAATTCAACGGTCCGTACGTCTAGGACAACAGGAGAATACCGCGCAGGATACTCAAAAAGGCCTGACTTCTCACCCGCCCAACCCTAGCTGTTATTTCACCCGCCTCACCCTCCGATTGCTTCGCAATCGATTTCCCGGGACGTGCCATCATCCCGGGCGAGGGCCTTCCGATTTTCCCACTTTGGCCTTGAGGGGAACAGCCAGACTGTCCTTCACTGCGCGCATCGGACGAGCACAGTTTCATCGTGCGCGTTCTGCGAGCAAGAAGGATGGTCTGACTGTTCCCCTCCCACCTTCTGAGACCGCGCGTTGCGCGAGCACAGGGGACTCACTGGGCCATCCCTCCCCCTGCTGGCGGACTTTTTCAGCATCCTGCTACAGGACAGCAGTCGATTGACAATCACCATCCTAACAACACTCTATCAGGTTGCGCTCCCTACCAGTCAACAAACATATCTCTGTGGGCCTAGGAGCCTGTCCGTCACCCTTTGCTTTTGAGTGTGGGAATTGTCTTGCGCATCGATCCCGACACAATCTGAAATTCATACAAGCGACATTCCAGCGGACCATTGAAGAGGGGAATGCGTTTCGATGGCGCGAGGCCGATCAACTTGGGGACTCGCAAATCGCCGGTAAAAATATAGGCCCGCCATCCGCTGAATCGCTGTTTCAACCAATCGCCCAGCTGGGGATAGAACGCATCGAGTTCCTCAGGTCGGCTGAGTCGGACTCCGTAGGGGGGATTGATCAGCAGCACACCCTGTTCAGCCGGAGCCTCGAGGGCGAGCACGTCGTTCTGCCGCAGGCGAATGTCGACGGCAACTCCCGCCCCCTGAAACGTCCGCTGCGCGATCTTTACCGCGGCAGGATCCTGGTCGGACGCAAAGATGGCAGCCGGCACTTCTGCCAGTTGTTTTAGCCGAGAGGCTTCGCGCAAATGACCCCAACGTTTGGCATCGTGGACCAGCAAGCGCTCAAAGGCGAATGAGCGAGATTGTCCGGGCGCGATGCGGCGCGCCATCAGCGCGGCTTCGAGCGGGATCGTTCCGCTGCCGCACATGGGGTCGAGCAGCACGTCATTGGGCGTCCATCCAGCGAGCCGCAGCAAGCCCGCCGCCAGGTTTTCGCGCAACGGTGCCTCGACGGACACGACACGATGCCCCCGTTTGAAGAGCGGCTCGCCGGAGGTGTCCAGATAGAAGGTCACCGTGGACTCATCGAGAAAGGCGTCGAGCCGGATGTTCGGGCGATGCCGGTCCACACTCGGTCTCTTATGGCGCACCGATACAAACTTGTCACAGACCGCGTCTTTGATCCGCAGTGTGACGAAGTCCAGGCTGGTGAGTTGACAACGGCGCGCGCTCACTTTCACCTTGATGGTCTGTGAGGGCGTGAACCAGTCCGGCCAGGCCAGGCTATAGGCCGCGCGATACACATCATCTTCCGTGCGATAGGGGGCCTGTCCGACCTCCCAAAGCACGCGGCTGGCAATGTGACTCTTGAGATTGACCCAATACATTGTGGGCCAGGGAGCCAGGAAGGAGATCCCGCCGTCCGTCTTTGTGGTCATAGGCACGCCAAGGTCGTGGAGCTCTTGTTCGAGAACCCCCTCCAACCCGCGCGGGCAGGGTGCAAAGAACCGTAGTTTTGTGCTATCCATGCTCATCGCATCGTCGTTCGTGAAGCGTCGTTCGTATCTCGCTTCACGAAATACGTTTCACGAGATACGTCTTCGCTATGAACTATTGCAGCGCCTGCGGTGCTCCAGTTACGAAGAAAATTCCCGACGGCGACAACTTGCCCCGGTTCGTCTGCAATATCTGTAGGGCCATTCATTACCATAACCCAAAGATCGTCGCAGGCTGTATTCCGGAGTGGGACGAGCACATCCTCCTCTGCCGCCGTGCGATCGAGCCCAAGTCCGGTCTCTGGACCTTCCCTGCGGGCTTCATGGAAATCGGCGAGAGCACCGAGCAGGCGGCCGTTCGTGAGACATTGGAGGAAGCGCAAGCTCAGGTGGAGCGTATCTGCCTCTTCGCGGTTCTGAGTCTCCCACACATCGGCCAGACTTACCTGGTATTCCGAGGGCCAATGCGTTCGCCCGATTTCGGGGCGGGTGAGGAAAGCCTCGACGTGCAATTGTTCTCCCTCGCTGCGATTCCCTGGGGCAAGATCGCCTTTCCCGTGGTGAAGGATGCTCTGCGCCGCTATGTCGACGATAAGACGCGGGGCGAATTTCAGGTGCATGTCGCCACCTTGCCGGACCGACTCAGCTAACGGTCAGCAGGATGCTGAAAAAGAGGCGGGGTGGGTAGGACGATCCCCTTGCTCGCGCAACGCGCGGCCTCAGAAGGCCCTCGTTGGACGCGCGCAGTTGGGATCATCCCACCCACCCCTTATGGAGTGATAGTTCGCTGCGGCCTTGCATGGGATAAGGCGCGTCTCGGCGCGCCAGGGTTGGGCGGGTGGGAAGTCTGGCCTTTTTGAGCATCCTGCTTTTCCCCCTTAATTAAGTGTGGGAATTGTAAGGAAGGGCAGACTGCGGCCATCGCCATCGTGTAGAAAGCGAAATCCGTCTGCCTCAGTGTAGTCTACAGTCACACCTTCCATCCGTGGCGCACTCTGTCGATCAATCGCAATCGTGAGGCCATCGATCTGCTGAACGTCGTCGTCAGGCTGGGTGTTCGCTTCCAACGTGATACTGAAGCTTAAGCGTGAATCGTCCAAGTCGCGCACGGAAATCCTGACGACCGGATCCTCAGGATGATGGACTTGAATCGCTTTCAGCCTTGCGATGGCGGCAACGGTGACGGCAATCATGAACGCAGCTCCCGGTGGCGAACGATGCCGTGAATATCAACCAGGTGATCGTCCCGGTCAATGGAGTAGAAAATCCGCCAGTCCTCGACCGCATATTTGCAAAGGCCTGGCAGGTCCGGCGCGATCGGTTCGTGGCGCAAGTTATCGATGTTGGAGGCGATCCATTTGGTCTTGTCCAAGAGTCGCTGTGCCATGGATGGCTCAAGACTCGCAAGGTCTACGAGAATGGCTGGGCGATAGGCAAGCCGATACCAGGCCATATCGTCCTTACCAGCTGAGACCGAGCTGGTTTGCGATGTCCTCGCCGGACAGTCTGTCTCTATTGGACAAGGACTCTTTCAGGCGGGCGTGTAGTCCATTACCAAGTTGGAGTCCGAGGTCAGGATCGCCCAGTAACTCGCGCAGACGATCGTCGACGATGCCGCGCACGAGTTCTTTGAATTGCTCAGGGGAAAGTTGGGAGAGGTCCATGAAGACGGAGGATACGGAGGCAAGCGCCCAATATGCAACTAGAGAGAAGGTCGCCTACTAGGAGTCTGTCCGGCATTGCCTTCGTGACGAGGCGAAGGATGTGCGGCCAGATGCGAGGCCGCAGGCCCGGAAAAACCGGAGATGTATTCGCTGGAATACATTGAGGAATTTTTCGGTCCGAGCACGACGCAGATGGGTGCGGATCATTCGCCGCAGTAGAACGGTCAATGTCGGACAGGCTCCTAAAGACCGTTCTTGGGCTGGAGCTGCCGGATCATGTGGTCCAATCGGTCTTGATGCAGGGGAGCTACCGTCAGGAACTCTAGGCCGATGCCGGCGGACCCGGACCAGCGGACTGCGGCATTGTCGATCAAAATTGGCTTGGGCTCACCTGGGATATGCAACTGCACGGTGAGCTGCATACCGGTAAAGGGGCTGATGATACAGTCTACGCGGCATCCCTTGGCCGAAAGGTTTCGGACGGACCCCGCATGGCGGAACTGATTCTTATGCACCAAGGTGCTGGAGAGCGACACGGAAAATCTGGGATGCTTTCTGGTGACCATAGCTGTGCTTTGAGCGATTCCTATGCGACGATGTTTACTTGGGTTGCCAGGAACTGCTCCAGACGGGCTCGTTCCAGCTTCTGCATCTCAAGAAATTCTACCCCATACTCTGGTTCGAGGGTCCACCGAACTGTGGCGGCTCGAATGGTGATGGCAAGAGTCTGTTCCGGAATCAGGAGATGCACTGTGAGGAGAGCACCGCTCTGTAGCGCAAGATCGCTCACGACCTTGCAGCCACCCAGTCCGATGTTGTGTACAATTCCTATCCCGGCATGGTCGCCCGCGAATGTAGCAGGGAATTCCACCTGGTAGCGAACGTACTGCCTCTGTTCCGTCATTTAGGTGCCCTCAAAAGTCATCCGTTTCTAAAGATTCCTCGCTGATGAGACTTCTGCTGACTAGCCTTCCCTCAGGAAAGGCTAGTCGGTGAACGAGTGGTTGTCAAAGAAATAGCGATCATTGGAGATTTGAGGCCGCAGCACTTGTTTCTCATGGTTGCCATTTGATTTTCGGTGGACGCACTTCTAGAATGCCGCCATTGGATTGACGTTGCGATGCCCACGATCTCTGGCTCACGAACATCCTCTCAGCGCAAGAAGAAGATCTCGAAGCAGTCCCGCGGCCTCGACACCTCGCTGAAGCGCCGTTTTCAGGCTCGGTTGCTGAAGTGGTACGAGAAACATGGCCGTGATCTGCCTTGGCGAAAGACCTCCGATCCCTACCACATTCTGGTCTCTGAAGTGATGTTGCAACAGACTCAGGTCGATCGGGTGATTCCGAAATACCATGAGTTTCTAGACCGCTACCCAAGCTTTGAAGAGTTGGCTGATGCGCCGGTCTCGGATGTGAAGAAGACGTGGTACCCGCTAGGCTACAATATTCGGCCGGAGCGATTACATAGTATCGCGTGCGAGACAGTGGAGCGGTATGGGGGCCATCTTCCGAGCGATGCGGAGGAATTGCTGTCGTTCAAGGGAATTGGACGGTACACAGCCGGCGCGATTCGGTCGTTCGCATTCAACGAAGATGCACCGATTCTAGATACGAATGTCATTCGGGTCCTTCATCGGGTGTTCATGGCGAAGGGCAATCCCAAGGCTCGAAAGGCGAAGCTCTGGCAATTGTCGGAAGCCTTAATCCCAAGTGGGAAGGGCTATGACTTCAATCAGGCGATCATGGACTTTGGAGCGACCTGCTGCACGGCAAGAAATCCCTCCTGTCGGCAATGTCCGATGAAATCATTTTGCAAGACGTACCCCTTCGATCAGACGTCGCAAAGGGCGACGGTGCGGCATGAAGGTCATTGAAGTCGCTGCCGGTCTTGTTTATCGTGAGGGCCGCTACTTGATCGCCCGACGGAATCCGGGCGTGCACTTGGCGGGTTTCTGGGAGTTTCCAGGCGGGAAGTGCGAGCCGGGTGAAACATTGGAAGCATGTCTGCGGCGGGAGTTGCTCGAGGAGCTGGGTATTCGTATCGACGTGCCGATACCCTTTCAGGTCATTCGGCACGAGTATGCGGAGAAAACTGTGGAGCTGCATTTCTTCCGTTGCAGGATCGAAACCGGGCACGCCACAGCAATCGATTGCGCGGAAATTCGATGGGTCTGGCCACACGAGTTGGGCGACTATGAGTTTCCACCAGCGGATCGTCCGATCATCGAGGCCTTACGGCGGCGGACTGTAGGGCAGACTTTATGAAGGTCGTCCTGGATATTGAGACCATTCAAGCGCCTCGGGAAGAATGGGCGCGGCTGGTGGGGAAGCTTCCATCAAGCGGCGAATCTGACCTGGCAGGCGAGGGCTACGATTTGTTTACGGCGGGGGCTGCCGAAGCTCAACGACGTGCCGAGGATGAACAATTTGCGAAGTCGGCCTTCGACGGCACGTTCAGTCAGATCGTCTGTATCGGCCTGTTGGAATTCTCTGACCAGCTCGAGCCGCGTGGATCGGTGGCCTGGTATGGTGGGAATGAGCGGGAGCTGCTGCGACAATTCTGGAGCCGTCTGGCTCAGAACCGCCCGTCGCTCTTCATCACTCATAACGGTCTGGGCTTTGACCTGCCGTTTATTAAGAAACGATCGATCATCCACCAAGTCAAGCCGAGCCTGGACGTCAACCTCGCCAAGTTCCGCACGGAACCGGTTTACGACACGATGGCGATCTGGAGTAATTGGGATACGCGTGGCTGGGTGAAACTCGATGTGCTGGCGCGAGCGCTAAACGTCGAAACTAAATCGGGCAGTGGCGCTCAGGTGGCTGAGATGTGGGGGAAAGGACAGGGGATTGAGTTGGCTCGGTACTGCCTACAAGATACCTATGTGACGTATGCCTGTTATTGCCGGATGAATTTCCGACAGCCCCTGTCCAGTGAAGTGGTCTTGCTCCAGCCGGAGTTACTGAATGTCGACTGAGTTAGGCTAGCGAGTCCGTGTCGCCTGAACCGATTTCTTCTTCGGTGCCGCTTTAGCGGATACCTTGGTCGCCCTGAGCGCTTTTATTTCTTCATCTCGGTCCCGCAGTTCGCGTTTCATCCATTCCGATTCCTTACGAAGCATGCTGATCTCGGAATCCTTCTTGGCGAGCGCCTCTTTTGCTATCTTCGAGTCCCTGAGTTTCTGAGCCATTAATTCGCCCTCTCCCACCTCCTGGCCCGCACTGTCAAAGAGCGCCTGAGTTTTTGCAGGAGCGACCGCCATTATGGGTGCAATCGGAGTGATCGGCGTGGCTTTTGCGACCGGCATGTCGGCGGGCATCGGCGCCCTGGTCAGTGCATGGTAGTCGATGATCATCGTCATGGCGTCGAGTGCACCACCGGCGGCATAGGCCGGAGCCGGTTCGGTGCGTGCAGCCGACTCAGGCATAAAACCCGTCGGTTTGGCACCCCTCCCAATGGTCAAGTAGATCGAGTCCTTCTGCACGTAAATTCTGCCCGTGGTGGGTTCAGAGCCTGACCCTGCCGATGAGGATACGCGGAACCCAACAAGCTGTTCGGGTTTCGCCTTTGATAAGCCTTGTGCGAGCAGGGGGGAGAGAAATTCTGCATCCTCATCGCTGAAAATTCTCATCGGCTTGCTGCCACCAGCGGACATTCTCGAAGGTCCGCTCATGCCGTCATTGCTATATAACCCTTTCACGATCTTTGTGATGGTCAGTTGATCGATCATAGCGGGATGGCTGGCTTCAAAGGACCAATCGGTCACTTCTTCCAAGTAGACGCTGCCCTTTGCATTGTGGGCGAGTTTTGTCCCACTGGCGCAACCGCTGAAGACGAGGACACAGGCGGCGATCCCGGCAAGGCTCTGCAGGATCGGACTCCGGACATTCGTTAGCGGGAGGCAGCTCTTCATCGCGACTCTCCTTATTTCAGATCAGGTGTGTGTTATCCGTGACGAGATGTAATGTCAGCGCGCCTAAGGGGATTACCAGATTCCCAGGCCCATCAGTGCCACGCTCAGTGCAATCCATCCGAAGAGTCCCATCGCAATAAGAGTTTCTAGGCTCATGGAGGTATCTGTTTTTTCTTTTACGCTCTGATCTTTATTCTCGACCATGCCCCGTCTCCAAAGAGTGAGAGCGTACGGTTACGCATAGGTGACTCATTGAATAGCAAAGATTATGCCTCTATTAGGGATGAAGTAGACTCAGTGATGTACTAGGGCAATATCAGCAGAAGATGGGAATAGTTACAGAATGGACTGACTAAATGGGGACAAGAATAAGCACAGGAGGTAATAGGTCTAGGCCTATGATAATGCAGTACTAATTCGCGCCATTGTGCCGAGTTATTTCATGGACTCTGGAAAGGAAAGCTCACGTTCCACTGCGCATCATCATGCGAATGGCAACCGAATATCACTTATTGTGAGCCGCGAGTGACTGGAGGATTTCCAAACAGATCTTGTTCGGAAGTGTTCGTTTTTGGAGCGCACTCGACAGAAATGATTCCTGGGGAAGTGGGGCGGGCACCAGCGATTCAATTTGCCAGCGGACGTTCCGCATACAACGTCGTGGAGGACGCATCGTAGATGGCAAGGGGAATCATGTCTCCCGGTTGAGAGGGGACTGCGCACTTGTCCCAGATGACGGTGATGTTGCCATCCGATTTTCCCATGCCCTGCGCGACGGATCGTTTGGCGTTTCCTTCGACCAGGACTGGAACTATCGTCTTGAGATATTCCCGGTTGCGCTCGTAAGAAATGTTCCGTTGGAGGTCGAAGAGTCGCGTCACTCGTTCGGTCTTTACCGGCTCGGAAACATCGTCCGAAAACTTGCGCGCGGCAATGGTGTTCTTTCGCTCAGAGTATTTGAAGATAAACGCTGAATGAAACCGTGTCTCCTCGACAAGCCGGTACGTCTCGGCAAACTCCGCATCGCTTTCCCCGCAGAAACCGCAAATGATATCGGTGGTCAGGACGATGTCTGACCGCAGGGTACGGATACGGTCGACCAAGGCACGATACTCTTTATTCGTATAGGTGCGATTCATCAAACCGAGCATGCGGTCGCTGCCGGATTGCAGTGGTAAATGAATTTGCTTGCAGATGTTGGGATGGGACACGACGGCTTCCAACAATGAAGGCGGAAAGTCTTTGGGGTGCGGGGACGTAAACCTCACGCGTTCGATGCCTGGCACATCCGCGACGGCCGTGATCAATCGTGCAAAATCCCAGTCGCCGAATCGGTACGAATTGACGTTTTGCCCCAGGAGTGTGATCTGCTTGAATCCTTGCTCGGCGATCCGGCGAGCTTCCTGAACGATGCCCTCTGGATCGCGGGAGCGCTCACGCCCCCGAGTGTAGGGGACCACACAGAAGCTGCAGAAGTTGTCACAGCCTCGCATGACGGCGATCCAGGCATTTACCCCGTCGTGTCGGTCAGGTATGACATCGTGATAGGTTTCATATTCTGAAAGGTCGACCGCGAGTTCCTTATGATCCAGTCTCTCTTCTTGCGAGAGCATCGCGTTGCGGATCAACATCGGCAGCTGGCGATAGGCGTCAGGGCCGGCGAGCACATCGACCAGCGGCTGAATGTCCGTCAATTCCTCTTTCAGGTTTTGCGCCATACAACCCAAGACGCCTACGACTAACGGACGTTGCCGCTTGAGTTTCTTGAGCTCAGATAAGTGCTTATAGACCTTATTGTGGGCATTCTCGCGAATCGCGCAGGTGTTCATCAGAATTACGTCAGCACGTTCTCGCTCGTCGGTAAATACAAATCCATCCTGTTTCATAAGCGAGCGAACGAGTTCCGAATCGTACTCGTTCATCTGACAGCCGAAAGTTTCCAGATGCACGTTGGTCGGTGTGGAGTTCGCCTTCATAGGACCGGCACCCTTTGCATGGGCTGACGCTCTGCTGTCAGCTGACCCAACGCCCAACGGTCCGTTGTTCCGATAATCTTTACCTCTCTTATGTCATTAGTGAGGTCAATATTTGATGGAACGCCTACCTTCAAGAAATTTGCTGTCACCCCCAATCGAAAGCCATCCGTTACTCCTGACTCGAACAGGGCGGACACGGTGGTTCCGATATACCGTTCCGCAAAGGCCAGGCGTTTCTGGCGGGACAGCTCGGCGAGTATCTTCGCGCGTTGCCGAGCGACTGCGATCGGCACCTGGTCGGGCAACTTCGTCGCAGCGGTGCCAGGCCGTTGCGAATAGGTAAAGATATGGAAGTAGGAGAAAGGAAGCTCGCGCGCGATGCCCAGAGTGTGCTCGAACGCTTCATCAGTTTCTCCGGGAAACCCGACCATCAGATCGGTTCCCAGCCCGAGGTGAGGAATTGCCGCCACGGCCCGGCGGATCAGATGGATAAACTCTTCCGCATTGTACGGACGATTCATGGACGACAGGATGGTGTCGTCTCCGCTTTGCAAGGGGATATGGAGATAGGGACAGAGCTTCGATGAGGAGGCCATTCGATCTAAGAGGGCGTTCGTGATCGTCGTCGGCTCAATGGACGAAATCCTGATTCGCTCGAGTCCTTCGATTGCCTCCAATTGTACGATCAACCCGACCAGATCGTCCTCATCCTGGAGATACTGTCCGATGTTGACGCCGGTGAGCACAATTTCCCGATAGCCTCCCGCCACAAGCATCTCGGCCTCTCGGATCACGTCATCCAGGAGGCGACTCCGCTCATGCCCGCGCGCGAAGGGGATGAGACAGAAGCTGCACATCACGTTGCAACCGTCCTGGATCTTGAGCAGCGCTCTGGTGGAGTCTGGATTGCCATACTCCGGTAGGGTGAAATCCTCTCGGTCGATGGTGCGAGTATGGAGTACTTCCGGATCCGGCTGCTTCTTCAAGGCCTGTGGGGCTGGAAGAAATGACGGTAACTCCCATTTGAATTGATTGCCGACAATGAGATCGATGCCGGGAATGGTACGCAGCTCTTGAACGCCGGTCTGGGCGTAACAGCCAGTCACCGCCACAAAGGCATCGGGGGAATGTCTCAACGTCTTGCGGATGACGTAGCGGCAGGTCCGTTCTGCGTCCTCTGTTACGGAGCAGGTGTTTATGACGAGCAAGTCTGTCGGCTCGCCGAACTCGACGACGCGGTAGCCATCGCGCCGCAAGCGAGCTGCGAGCACCGCTGTCTCTGCTTGGTTCAGTCGGCAGCCGAGTGTATGGAGAGATGCACGTTTCATGATAGTCGGGCCATTATAGGGAGATCCTTGCGGTGGGAGCAAGGATCGCCAGTGAGTTTTTCGCTTTGCGTTCTGTCCTCGCTTGAAGGCCTTAGAAGGCCATGGTAAAGTCCGCCGACCTCGTGCCTGCCCAATTATCGTGAGTCTGTTGTGACACCTTCGCAAATGGCGGCTTCCATCTTCACGGTATCTCTTTTTCTCCTCCTCCCTGGGTCCGGAGGGTGGACGAAGGAGATCCTTCCTCTCGAACCTGACCTCGCGACAAGAATTGACGAGCACTACGATCACGAGGCTCGGCTCTTCTTGATGTTGTATTCGCTCACTGGTACAGGGAAAGTCGATTACGTCACTGGCCGGTTGGTCCATGATTATTCCCGCAGCAGCTACGGCAATCCTGTCTACCGGACGGAGGCCTATCCCTTGTTCTACTGGTGGAACCACACCATGTATAACGATCCGGAGCAGGATGGCGTGAACGGGAACGAACGGGTCTACCAAGAAAACGTGGAGTTTGATATTTCGCGCTACAAGCCCTGCACCTTCAATGGACAACCCTGCTGAGTTTCGATGCACTGCTGCGCGCAGGTGATGCTTCAACGCCTGTTCGGCCTACTCCTCCCTCCTCTCGTTAGATTGGATTTCGAGAATGTCCTGAACCTCCCTTCCGTTCCGATGATATGCTACTTCCTCATGCGTACTGACACGTCTCGATGAAAACAACCTCGTTCATTCAGATCCTTGCGAACCGGCGCATTGGCATCATGTTGCCCTTGGGTTTTGCCTCGGGGTTGCCATTGGCCCTCACAGCTGGGACACTCCAGGCCTGGCTGACGGTTGTCGGGCTCGACCTAAAGACCATTGGTATTTTTACGCTTGTCGGTCTCCCATACACACTGAAATTCTTGTGGGCACCATTGATGGATCGCCTTGTCCCTCCCTGGCTGGGACGTCGGCGCGGATGGATGCTGGTGATGCAGCTCAGTGTCGCTCTCGGCTTGGCGGCTATGGCGATGACTGGTCCAGTTCAACGTCCGGAGATACTCGGGGTCCTGGCCCTCGTGGTGGCCTTCCTCTCTGCTTCACTTGACATTGTCTTCGACGCCTATCGGACCGATGTGCTCTTACGTCCGGAACGGGGATTCGGTGCTGCTGTGTGGGTGAATGGCTATCGATGTGCGCTGTTGTTTGCGAGCGCCGGCGCCCTGCTGTTGGCCGATCATATTGGATGGCAAAACACCTACTTGCTGTTTGCCGCGTTAATGGCGGCAGGGGTCGTCACGATCCTCGTTAGTCCGGAACCGACAGAGCCAAGTGCGATACCGGCGAGTCTGGCCGAAGCGGTTGGAGGACCGCTGAAAGAATTCTTTGCGCGTCCAGGGGTGGTTGGGCTCCTCGCCCTCATCGTCTTCTATAAAATTGGAGACGCCGTCGCGGCCTCGCTTCAAACGGCGTTTCTTATTGGAGGGATGGGCTTCTCCGTCAGCGAGGTCGGGTATGTGAAGGGCCTTGGGCTTGGAGCCACACTCATCGGTGCGTTGGTCGGGGGTGTCGCAATGGCTAAGATCGGGATGGTCCGGTCGTTACTGCTCTTTGGTCTTTTGCAAGCGGTCTCAAACTTGGGATTCATGTGGCTCGCCTGGATGGGCAAGAGTTACGCGGCGCTCACGACATCGATTCTCGTCGAGAATGTGACCGGTGGCATGGGCACCGCAGCGTTTGTCGCACTGATTATGTCGCTGTGCGACCACCGCTATACAGCAACCCAGTTCGCGTTGCTCTCTTCCCTGGAAGCGCTCGGGCGAGTGTTCTCCGGTCGTCCGTCGGCCGAGTTGGTCGAAATGGTCGGCTGGGCACAATTTTTCTTCTGGTCGTTTCTGTTCGCTCTACCCGGTATCTGGCTGGTGTGGGGTCTCCGAGCGCAGTTGGATCAAGAAGCCGGTCGTGATGCGCATGCCAGAGCCGACTCAGCCGATCTATGACGACTGTATACGGCGCTGGAGGAACAAGACGAACAGCATTAACGTCGGAAGGGGTGCCAGGACAAAGGGGACAAGCCAAACCCAGACATTTTTCCCGCGCATGCGGGCTTGATCGATCATCCAGACAAAGACCCACACAATCAAGCCGAGATAGTTGAGGGCCATCCAGCGTGTTGTATGAATCTTGAGGCCGCTCGTGCTCTCCGGAGCTGCATTGAGGAGAAAGACTCCCAGCATGAGCACAAAAAATCCCAACAAGATTGCGACAAGGCGTTTGCTCCAGACAAACATGATGATCCTCCTGATACAAGCAATGTGAGCAGCATGGTTGCCGCAACAGACCTGTCGAGCGTAGGCTAATCATCCGGCTGTTGTTTGTCAAAGGGGAGCTGCGCGCCTCCGTTCCCTTTGAGCCTGTTGTGACATCGGGTCAACGGCAATCAATCTAAGCCAGGACTATTCATGAATACCTGGCTAAGGGCCTATTATGAGCCTGATACGTTTGAGCCTGGTCGTGACGGCATTGGCCGTGAGTGTCGTGTTGGCACTGACGAATCCCACCACGGATCAATATCTGGGCTTCGTGCAAGCCGAACTTACCAAGGCTGTGGATCGAATGGATCAGTCCACACCAGACCGGGAAAGGAAGGTGGTCAGAAATATCTTTCGCAGGCATAGTCAGGAGTTGCTCAACAGCATGGTGCGTCCTCACACCATGCGTCAAAATTGGGGAGTTCTCAGCCGGTTTGAAACAACGGTGCTGGGTACTCGGGTTGTGGTTATCGGGATCGGCAACCAGTTCATTCCCGTTGAGGGAGTGGATGAAGCCATTCTGACCCTCGGCCGCCGGGTATTTTAGTTTTTTTCTCCGTGGGGATCCCTTGGATATCAAAATGAGGTCTTTTTTCAATCGAAACACTGTGGATAAGTCGGTCTAAATTTCCGAGAGATGGCGTTTCTCAACCATTTGCGGTTATCCACAGGATTTCCTCAGTTTCCCCAGCCAAACCACTATATTTGGTATTGACAATTCTATTAGATCGCTATATGTAGATGCTCCGTGAAGCATACATGGGCAAATGAGGGTCGTCATTTTGGCAATCCATCCTGAGTAACATGTCGATGCTCCTTGAGTGGATCAATCGTCGAGACACCAAAATTAGGGCGCTCAAAGCGCATCGCCATATTGATATTGAAGCCTGATTGTTCCTGTTTGGGATCGCAAGTAGTCCCACAACAACACGCAGACTGGGGGAGGGGAAATCGTGAGAATAGAGCGCCGATTTACACGTCGTGGGCAAAGTCCCTATGACGGCCTGCCGTTCGTAAAACGTTCGTCGGAGATTCGTAATCCCGACGGATCGACCGTGTTTAAGTTGGAAAACATCGACATTCCCGAGTTTTGGTCCCAGCTCGCGATCGATATTCTCGCCCAAAAATATTTCCGGAAAGCCGGAGTGCCGCAGCGAGATGAGGAGGGGAATCCGATCGTCGGACCTGACGGCAAGCCGCAGTTGGGAGGAGAGCGTGACTCCCGACAAGTGTTTGAACGGCTCGCCGGTTGTTGGACCTCCTGGGGGAAAAACTTCGGCTATTTCAAGACTCAGGAAGATACCGATGCCTTCCATGATGAGCTCTGTTACATGCTCGCGCATCAGATGGCTGCACCCAATTCTCCTCAGTGGTTTAACACGGGACTTCATTTTGCCTATGGGCTCTCAGGACCTGCGCAAGGGCATTTTTATGTCGATCCCAAGACCCGTGAAGTCGTCAAAGCCACCAATGCATTTGAGCATCCGCAACCGCACGCTTGCTTCATTCAATCTATTGAAGACGACTTGGTCACTGAGGGCGGTATCATGGATCTCTGGGTGCGAGAAGCGCGCCTGTTCAAATACGGGTCGGGGACCGGGACCAACTTCTCCAAGCTTCGCGGCGATGCCGAACCGTTGTCCGGCGGCGGCCGCTCGTCCGGATTGATGTCCTTCCTTCGCATCGGCGATCGAGCGGCAGGTGCCATTAAGTCGGGCGGGACGACCCGACGGGCTGCCAAAATGGTCTGTCTCGATTTGGATCACCCCGACATCGAAGAATTTATCAACTGGAAGGTGGTGGAAGAGCAAAAAGTCGCTGCCATGGTGACTGGTTCGAAAATCTGCGCACAGCGCCTCAACGCTGTCCTCAAGTCCTGCCACCTCGTCGATGGTGCCGGTCAGAGTAAAATCGAGATCGATGCCAAGCAGAATCCGATCCTCAAGGAAGCCCTGGCCGCCGCTCGGAGAGATGCGGTTCCAGAATCCTATATCCAGCGGATGTATTCCTATGCGCAGCAAGGGTTCACGCATTTTGTGTTTCATGAGTACGACACGAATTGGGACGGCAAGGCCTACCAAACAGTGTCCGGCCAAAACTCAAACAACAGTGTGCGCATTCCCAACGATTTTTTTGCGACGTTGAAGGCGGACGGCGATTGGCAACTCAAGCGACGGGTCGACGGCAAAGTTTCCAAGACCATCAAGGCGCGGGACCTCTGGGATCAGATCGCTTGGGCCGCCTGGATTTGCGCGGACCCCGGTACGCAATACGACACCACCATCAACGAATGGCATACGTGTCCGGAGGATGGCCGAATCAATGCCTCCAATCCTTGCTCCGAATACATGTTCCTCGACGATACGGCATGCAATTTGGCTTCGCTCAACCTCGCCCAATTCTTCTCGACCGACGCCCAATTCGAGCTGGAGAATTTCCGCCACGCCGTGCGCCTCTGGACGATTGTACTGGAGATCAGCGTACTCATGGCTTCGTTTCCCAGTCGCTCTATTGCTGAGAAGAGTTTTGAGTTCCGAACGCTGGGACTTGGTTATGCCAACTTAGGTACTGTGCTCATGCGGCAAGGCATTCCGTACGATTCTCCCAAGGCACTGGCCATCAGCGGTGCGTTGACCGCCATCATGACCGGCGAAGCCTATGGCACATCGGCTGAAATGGCCGCAGAGCTGTGGCCCTTCCCGAGCTATGCCAAAAACCGCGAAGCCATGTTGCGCGTCATCCGTAATCACCGGCGAGCCTCGTACAATGCCGCTCCGGAAGAATATGAAGGTTTGACGATTACACCGATAGGGATCCAGCCGGAGCATTGTCCTCACGAGTTGCTCGTGGCTGCACGCCGTGCCTGGGACCGTGCCCTCGAATTGGGGACGGCCTACGGGTATCGCAATGCGCAGGTCACGGTGATTGCTCCTACGGGCACGATCGGACTCGTGATGGATTGCGATACGACGGGTATCGAACCGGATTTCGCGCTTGTTAAATTCAAAAAACTGGCCGGCGGAGGCTATTTCAAGATCATCAATCAAAGCATACCCGCTGCACTCAGAGCCTTGGGGTATGCTGAGTCTCAAATTCAGGACATCGTGAACTATTGTGTTGGCCGGCAAACCTTGCAGACCGCACCATTCATTAACCATGAGACCCTGAGGCAGAAGGGATTCGACGATGCCGTACTTGCACGAATGGAAGTCGGTTTGGCCCAGGCCTTTGAGATTCAATTTACTTTTAATAAGTATGCGTTGGGTGAGGACTTCTGCCGGGAGAAGTTGGGATTGACAGACGCGCAATTAAATGAATCCAACTTTAACATGCTGAAAGCGCTGGGATTTACACAAGAAGAAATCGCCGCTGCAAACGACTATTGCTGCGGCACCATGACGGTGGAAGGGGCCCCACATCTCAAAGCCGAGCACCTTCCGATCTTCGATTGTGCCAACCGCTGTGGCCGGATCGGTCAGCGGTATATCGCCGTCGATGCGCACATCCGTATGATGGCGGCGGCACAACCATTCATCAGCGGCGCCATCAGCAAAACGATCAACATGCCGGCTGATGCGACGCTGGAAGAAGTGAAGTCGGCCTATCTGTTCGCCTGGAAGAGCATGGTCAAGGCCGTGGCTCTGTATCGCGACGGCTCGAAGTTGAGCCAGCCGCTATCGGCCTCAACGGACAGCGGCAAAACTGTCGAAGCCTCGTCTGAAATATTGTCAATTGCGGAAAAGATCACAGAACGAGTGTTGGTACGGTACCTCGCTAAGCGCCGGCCACTTCCGGCCAGACGCAATGGGTACACCCAGAAAGCCGTCGTAGGGGGGCACAAGCTCTATCTACGCACGGGTGAGTATGAGGACGGTACTTGCGGCGAAATCTTCCTCGATATGCACAAAGAAGGGGCCGCATTCCGCAGCCTCATGAACTGTTTTGCTATTGCTATTTCACTAGGCCTCCAACATGGGGTCCCGCTGGAGGAGTTCGTCGAAGCGTTCGTGTTTACCCGCTTCGAACCGAATGGGCCGGTCAAATTGAATGACCGTATTAAAATGTCCACGTCGATCATCGATTACATATTCCGAGAGCTTGCCGTGACCTATCTTGACCGCTATGACTTGGCACAGGTCCAGGAAGAGGATCTTAGAATGGACTCCGTCAAGATGGACGAGCAAGATCCTGAATGTGTTGAGGAGGAAGCCACTCCCGAAACGCTGGCGTCGGCCTCAATCAGTACCGAAATGTTTCCTGCACGACGTGGGGCAATACCGCGTCATAAGGGCAATGGCCACGGAAATGGAAATAGTAACGTAGCCCATACAGTCGAACTGAAGCGTGAAACCCTGACCTTGACCGCCATCCAAATGGCACGCCAAAAGGGTTATGAAGGAGATCCCTGCTCCGAGTGTAAGCAGTTCACCATGGTACGAAACGGGACCTGTCTCAAGTGTGATGCGTGTGGTGCCACGAGCGGCTGTTCGTAAGAGGGAGGAATCAATGGATACGGTGCTTCGCGAGCAAGGGATTGTCACAGTCCACGATCAGGTCGTCAGTGTGGTCGCGCAGCGATGGGCGAAGGCCTTTCATTGTAAGGTCACGATCCATACCGGTCTTGAGCAAAACCCCTGGGCTGATCCCCAGCAACAGTGCGATATCGTCGGGTGGCAGGTGAGTTCCGCCGGCAACACGATGGAATGGATGGCTGAGGTGGAAACCGATGATTCGATCAGGGATGTCACAACCGTTTCAGAATGGAAGGAGGCGGTCG
Organism: Nitrospirota bacterium; assembly: GCA_963741245.1. GTDB lineage: Bacteria > Nitrospirota > Nitrospiria > Nitrospirales > Nitrospiraceae > Palsa-1315. The sequence continues at coordinate 58,948 of CAVUHR010000002.1, forward strand.
TGCGCGGTATCCCATTCTATCTGCTCGTGCCACGTGGCCTTAAGGAGTCGGCGCAGAAGTTGGCAGGGGATGCCTCTGTCCCCGTTAGCGGTATATACGAGTATACGTTTGTGAACGGTTTATGTCAGGTGCTTTAGCAGGATGCTGAAAAAGTCCACCAGCCTGTCTTGCTGCGCATTTGGCTGGTCGGTTTGTCTGGTCCATTTGTGTAGTGCACGAGACATCGGGTCCAAACTAAATACCGGTCTTCTGCGGCGGACTTTTCAACGTCCTGCTAAAAGGAGGGTGGTGATTTTTGAAGCTCGGTAAGGAGATCGTCATTATCATGTGCCCCCAAGCCACGGAGTAATTCCCATGCCCACAACGACACAATTGGTCATTCGCGGATTGAGCAGGCCCGGCGTCATGGCTCAAGTGGCCCAGGTCCTCGGTGAGGCGAAGGTCAACATCAAAGCCTTTTCTGCTCCAGAAGTCACCGGAACGGGCAAGCTGAGGCTATTGGTTGCGGATCTGGAAGGGGCTCGCGCAGTGCTGAAAGCGGCAAAGATTAAGTTTACGGAGGAAACCGCCTTGCTGTTGAGCCTCGAAAACAAGCCAGGGGCTTTGAAAGAAGTGGCGGATCTGCTGACCAAGGCTCGCATCAATATTAAATGCGGCTATTGCACCCCATCCCGCGAGGGGAAACGCGCGATCGTGGTCCTGACAGTCTCAAACACAGCGAAGGCGCTCAGAATCCTGCAGGATCAATCACTCGACGAGTTCTAGTGGGCCGCAGAGAAACCATTGTGGCACAGCAGAATTTCGATGGTCTGCACGTCTGGGACAAAAAAAACACTCTCGCAGGATGCTCAAAAAGGCCAGCCTTCTCACCCGCCCAACCCTGGCGCGCCGAGACGCGCCTTATCCCAAGCAAGGCCGCAGCTCCGCGGCTGACCATCGTTTCACGTTTCACGGCTCCTGGGAGTGCAGCGAGAACGAAGCTGGCGGACTTTTTCAGCATCCTGCCAGGTATGTCTAGTGGATCTCATACCTGCTGGTTCCGCAGTCGGTCTTCTTTTCGTACCCATCCTTGCCGCGAGCCTGGCCGCTTGCAGCGGCGCCCCCAAACCTACCTATTTCCCCGGCTACCCTGTTGGGTTCGTCGAGCGTGGTGTCGCCTCATGGTATGGCCCAGGATTTCATGGGAACAAGACGGCAAATGGCGAACGGTATGACATGCATCAGCTTACGGCTGCTCATCGGACCTTGCCGCTCGGGTCAATTGCTGTGGTTCGATCAATGAGTACCGGTCGACAAGTGACCGTCCGCATTAACGATCGTGGTCCCTTCACGAGGGGACGGGTGCTCGATCTCTCACTTGCCGGCGCGCGCGCGCTGGGGATGACCGGGGCTGGAACCGACCAGATTGAATTACGAGTGGTTGGGTACCCAGGGCAGACTGCTGATATGGGGGTCTTACGAGTGCAAGTCGGTTCTTTTTCCGATCAGCAGAACGCCCTCAACCTCTTGGAGCGTACGAAACATCTCTACTCAGGCGGCAGGGTCCAGGTTGTCGATTTGCCGGAAGGAAAGCGATATCGAGTTCAGATGGGCCAGTTTTCCAGGGAAGTCCAGGCAGAAGCCGCTGCTTCCCACATAGAATCCTCCCTTGGGCTCCAGGCCTTTGTATTTCGAGACGACTCATAATAATGCCGGCTTCATCCAACCTTCCTTTCCAATTCTTCAGTTTTTCTGCGGACATGCAATGCAACTATTTGATATTGTGGCGTGTTTGCAGCATATGCTTGCTCGCCACCCCGTGCTATGGTACATGTACAGTTCCATGGATACAGGTCTAATAGGCCCCTATCAAGTCATTCTGTTCTACCAAATCTCACATTGCCGGTCGAAGGCGATAGAGGACAGCCCCTGGACTCTCCGGTATTCAAGGCCGACCGGCATAGTCGGTCGCCTCTAGTACATTACAATCCATGGATGTTCTAATCCTCTTAGGTCTTATAGTTCTTTCAGCTGTGATATCCACGGCCGAAATCGGATTTTTTGCGGTCAACTCAACGAAGCTGAAGGCGCTCGCCCAAACTGGGAATTACTCGCGCGAAGTTAGCTCTCCATCTCCGTAGTGACCCTCAAAAGCTCCTCTCGACCATTTTGGTCGGCGACCGTCTGATCGGCGTGGCGACACCGATGTATGCCGACCTTTCTGACCCTGAGTATCTATGGAGGCCAGACATTTTTTGACGAGGCGATTGCCGTCATGGTCGGCCTGCTGACCTTTGTCCTCCTGGTGGCCGTCGATGTGATCCCTAAAACGTTAGCCGCCAAGTTTGCGGTTCCAGTCACTCTGAACATGGCCTACCCCGTCTACGGGGTTCAGCTACTTCTCAAACCATTATTGTTTGTAATCGTGCCGTTGATCTACAAACTGACAGGAGGGAAAGGTCTGACGCTCCCTCTCGTGACTGAGGAAGAGCTGAAGATCATGCTGGATGAGGGAGGGAAGACCGGGACGATCGAGTTCGAAAAGGTGAAAATGATCAAGAACGTGTTCCAGCTCAAAGACATCACAGCTGAAGACGCGATGACCCCTCGACTCTATGTCTTTTCATTGGATGGTAACCTGTGCCTGAAAGAGGCTCAGGAACTCCTCTATAACTCGAAATACTCGCGGATCCCCGTGTATGACGGGACGCTCGATAACATCACGGGCATTCTCTACAAGACGAGGGCATTGACCGAACTCGCCAAGGGGCAGAATGAGGCAAAGCTCAAGGACATTGCTTATCCCCCGCTGTTCGTTCCCTCAGGCAAGACGGCGGACGATCTCATGAAGCAGTTTCAGCAGGAGAAACGGCATATGGCTGTCGTGGTCAACGAGTTCGGTGGCGTGATGGGGATTGTCACGCTTGAAGATCTTCTCGAAGAAGTGGTCGGGGAGATCATGGACGAAACCGATATTACGGAAGAACTGATCAAGCGGCTAGGGAAGAACCATATCCTTGTTCACAGTAGAACCGAAGTGCGCAAGATCAACGATTTCCTGAAAGTCGATCTCGGCGATGAAGCAGTGACAATCGGCGGCCTTATTCAACAGGAGCTTGGTCGAATTCCCAAGGTGGGAGAAGAAGTGCGAATCGCCAACTGCCGGATCCTCATCCATGAAGCCGAGCCACGATCCATCCGCAGTGTCCAGATCTTTCGTGAAGAGAAATCACCGGCTCACGTCGAAGCTCCAAACCTCGACCTTGTCAGCTAAGTCCTTTCTCGTCTTTCCCGATCAGGGCGGCAAATTCCTGTTCCGTCAGTATCGTCACCCCCAGCGTACGGGCGTGGTCCAGTTTGGAGCCAGGGTCTCGTCCCACCACCAGATAGGACGGTCTTTTTACTCACGCTTGAGGACACACGCGCTCCTGCCGCTTCCACAGCCTGTTCGCGCCGTCTCGCGTGAAGTGATCCAGCCCACCGGTAAATACGAACGTCTTCCCTGCGAGCGGGGATTGCTTCCGGTCGGCCGGTGCCATGCCCGGTGCAACCTGTACGCCGGATTCCTGAGAGCTTGTGCGATGACCTCGCGGTTGCGCGGCTCAGACCAATAGACCACCAAGCTCTCGGAAATTTCAGGACCGATCTCACGAATCTGTTGAAACCGTTCCCGATCCGCCGACATGATCTCCTTGCGAGAGACCCAAACTCACGGGCCAGGACTTTGGCGATATGTTGTCCGACTTGCCGGATACCTAGTCCCATCAGAAAGCGATCGAGGGAGACGGTTTTACTGCCTGCGATCGACTCCAAGAGGAGCGTGGCGGACCGATCGGCAAATCCTTCAAGTGCAACGAGATCGGCTTTGGTCAGGCGATAGAGGTCGGCGAGTGATCGTACGAATCCGTCCTCGACCAGCTGCGCCACGGTCTTCTTTCCTAAGCCTTCGATGTTGAGTGCATGCTTGGAGGCAAAATGCTCGATGGCGCCCTTGAGTTGAGCGCCACAGACCAACTGACCGGTGCAGTAGAAATAGGCACCTCCTCGACACACACTCGAGCCACACACGGGGCAGTGATCCGGCATGTCGAAAGGGCGCACTGCGTTGCTCACCGGGGACGGGCACACGCTCGGCAATCGCCGGAATCACATCGCCGGCCCGTTCTACCTTGACGGTATCGCCGATCCGAATGTCCTTCCGCGCCACTTCATCGGCATTGTGCAGCGTGGCTCGGCTGATCGTGACACCGCCGACCTCCACCGGGTTCAATAACGCGACGGGAGTGAGGGTCCCGGTTCTTCCGACAGAGACGACAATATCCCGCACGCTGGTGATTTCCTTGCGCGGCTTAAATTTGTAGGCGATGGCCCATCGTGGACTGCGAGACTTCATGCCGAGGCGGCCCTGCCAGTCTCGGCGATTCACCTTCACCACCACGCCATCGATTTCATAGGGCAGCTGTTCCCGCATCGATTCCGTTTCGCGATGAAACGCCATCACCTCATCGACGGACGCACAGAGTCGCCGAAGCACAGGTGCAGGGAGACCCCACTGGGCCAACGTCTCCAGTTCATCCCAATGTGTTGGTGGGACGGGGGTGGATACGGCCATGATTTCGTAACAGGTCACGACCAACGGGCGGGTCGCGGTAATCGTGGAATCCAATTGTCGGAGCGAACCAGAGGCCGCATTGCGTGGATTGGCAAAGGCGTCGTCGCCCCGTTCCGTCATGCGCCGATTCAGGGCTTGGAAATCGTCGAGGCGCATATACACTTCGCCCCGCACGACAAGGCGATCGGGGAGGCTGGATTGCGAGTGCAACTGCAGCGGCAAGGAACGGATCGTGCGAAGATTGACGGTCACATCCTCTCCGGTCGTTCCGTCACCTCTAGTCGCTCCGCGGGTAAAGATCCCGTGGTCGTACCGCAGTTCGACTGATAACCCGTCGAATTTCGGTTCCGCGCTGTACTCAACGGACAGGGTTTCCAGTTCGCGTTTCATCCGTTGGTCGAATGCCTGGACCTCGCTCTGATCTACGATAGAGTCCAGACTGAGCATCGGCTGTTCATGGGGAACCTTGACCAGCTCCTCGAGCGGTGGTGCGCCGACCCGTTGGGTCGGAGAATCGGGTGACACTAGCTCAGGGTGAGCCTGTTCGAGTTCGACCAGCTCTCGAAAGAGGTGATCGTACTGGGAATCAGAAATCTCTGGGCGATCCTTAACGTAGTACAGATCGTCGTGGCGCCGGATTTCGTCCCTGAGGGCAATCAGTCTGGCATGGATGTCGGCGTGAGCCATAGGACTGGATGGTGACGAACAGAGGAAGTGACGGCCCCGACCGTACCATAGGGCTAGGGAGTGGGTCAAACGGCGAAAACGCCATATTCGCTTTGACTTTCGCCGCGATAGACACTATTGTAAGAAACTTAATTGAGTCAATATTCATTGATTCGGCAGCCGGTGTCCCCCCTTGCAGCAAGAGGGAAACTCCCTCGCGACCGAGAGGAGGTATCCATGAAAGGGGAGAATTGCGTGAATAAGTTGATGCCCAGATCCAGCTATCGAATCATCACCGTCATCTGTGGAGGGCTGTTGTTGGGCGGATGTGTTATGGCAGAAAAATACGATGCGGAAAAGGCACGCAGCCTGAATTTCCAACGCCTTCTCGCTCAGGAAGAGAAGCGAACCGGCGAACTCGATAGTGAAGTGAAGCGGACCAAAAATGAATTGATGGAGTATGAAGCCAGGAATCGGGAACTCACGGCGCAGATGCAGACCGTTCGGGAGCAATTGGCCCGCGTGCAGGAAGAAGCCGAGGCCATGAAGGAATCTGCGCTGCTGGAACGTAAAGCCAAAGGCGATATGAAGCGCGTGCTCACACCGACGCACAAGGCACTGCCGGCTGAATCGACGTCCGATACCGTAGATCTGAGTGCGTCAGCTCTAGGGATCGCTCCGGAGGTTCCGGCTGTGCCCGGGCCGACAGAATCGTCGCTGGGAGGCATGCGATCGCCCATTGTTCATGTCGTGAAGCCGGGCGAAACGCTCTATCGGATCAGTCGGCGGTATGGCGTCGCGGTCGACAAGGTCAGAAAGTGGAACAAACTGCCGGACGACATTATCGAAGTAGGACAGAGGCTCATCGTGGGCCAAGAATAATAGGACGACCACGTGGCCCCGCCGCAATACTCCCTCAGTCTCGACCAATTTCGGCAGTATGCTCGAGAGGGCAATCTCGTTCCGCTCTATCGAGAGATTCTCGCGGACTATGACACCCCCGTCTCAGCCTTTGCCAAAATCGATCATGGCCCCTCAGCCTACCTCTTGGAGTCCATTGAGGGTGGTGAGAAATGGGCACGTTATTCCTTTCTCGGCAGTGGATCTCCCGTTGTCGTGTGCGAGGATCGGGGCGACCTTCTTCTCGTGCAAGGCACTCGCAAGAAGCGCATTTCCAGCCGTGGGAACCCTCTCGAACGTCTGCGGGAGATGATGGAAGGCTATCGTCCGGTGACCGTGCCGGACCTTCCCCCGTTCGTCGGCGGCGCCGTCGGGTATCTGAGCTACGACATGGTGCGCACGTTCGAGGACTTGGCTGCCAGGCAAAAGGACCCACTTAATCTGCCGGACTTCGCCTTTCTGCTCACCGATACGATGCTGATCTTCGACAATGTCGCTCAGAAGATCAAAGTCGTGGCCACCGCCCATGTTACGGCAAAGGGGGAACGTGGCATCAAGGCCGCCTACCGATCGGCAACGGAACGGATCGAACGCACGATCACGAGACTCAAACGTCCGCTCCGCCGAGCGCGTCCGCATCGCCGCCGCCGCCCGGTGACCTTTACGGCGAACATGAGCAAGGCAGACTTTGAGAAGATGGTCGTGCGGACGAAGGAATACATTCGGGCCGGCGATATCGTGCAAGCTGTGTTATCCCAGCGATGGGAGACCAACGTCCAGGCGTCGCCTTTGCAGCTCTATCGCGCGTTGCGTGTGGTGAATCCCTCTCCCTATATGTATTACCTCCGTATTGCGGGGGTCGAACTGGTTGGTTCCTCTCCGGAGACGCTCGTCCGTTGCGAAAACGGTGTCATTTCTGTCCGTCCCATTGCCGGCACGCGCCGCCGTGGCGTCACGCCTGAAGAAGATCAACAGATGGAACGGCGGCTATTGGCGGATGAAAGGAACGGGCCGAGCATGTGATGCTCGTCGATCTTGGGCGGAATGATGTCGGCCGCGTGGCGAAACCAGGCTCGGTCACTGTGGATTCGCTCATGCACGTCGAGCGGTATTCGCATGTGATGCACATTGTGTCGAATGTGACAGGACAACTGGATGCGTCGAAGACCTCATACGACGTGTTGCGAGCCTGCTTCCCCGCCGGCACGGTCTCCGGTGCGCCGAAGATTCGAGCGATGCAGATCATCGATGAACTCGAGCCCACGAGGCGCGGTCCCTATGCCGGCGCGGTGGGCTACTTTCAGCTTTTCCGGCAACATGGACATGTGCATTAATATCCGGACGGTCGTCGTGAAAAAGCACCAGGCCTTCATTCAAGCCGGGGCCGGCATTGTCGCCGATTCGATTCCGGAACACGAATATGAAGAGACCTGTAATAAGGCTCAGGCCATGATGAAGGCGATCGAAATGGCCGAGCAGGGACTGGAGTAGAAGGAGTCGAAAGTCGAAAAGGCTTAGAGGTGATCAGAGTCTCCGGAGACCGCTTGTATCCCTGTAACCTGACGACTTTCGACCCTCACACGTTACGGACTATCCATGCTGTTGATGATCGACAACTATGACTCCTTCACCTATAACCTGGTGCAATACTTCGGGGAGCTGGGTGAAGACATTCGGGTATTCCGCAACAACAAAATTACGATCGATCAGATCGAATCGCTGCAGCCCAGCCGCATCGTCATTTCTCCGGGACCCTGCACACCGGTGGAAGCGGGCGTGTCTGTCGAGACCATCAGGCATTTTGGCGGGCGTCTTCCACTTTTGGGCGTCTGCCTCGGCCATCAATCTCTGGCCGTAGCATTTGGCGGCGATGTCGTTCGAGCTGAACGGCTGATGCATGGCAAAACATCGAAGATCCGGCACGACGGGAAAACGATCTTCCGTCAGTTGCCCAGTCCCTTTGACGCCACACGCTACCATTCCCTGATCGTGAAGCGAGAGACGCTGCCTTCCTGTTTTGAGATCTCCGCCGAAACGGCCGAGGGAGAAATCATGGGATTGCGCCATCGATCGTTAGGCATCGAAGGAGTGCAATTTCATCCGGAATCGATCCTCACCATGGCGGGGAAGGACCTCCTCCGTAACTTCCTTAAACTGTAGCCTGGCATGGCTGGTCTCCGATCCATGATCAAAGACGCGATTGCCAAACTCGCCGACCGCTCCTCCCTCACCGAACAAGAAGCCGAATCGGTGATGCTGGAGATCATGGACGGCGCAGCGACTCCGGCCCAAATTGCGGCCTACTTGATGGGGCTCCGTCTAAAGGGAGAAACCGTCGAGGAAATCGCCGGCTCTGTGCGAGCCATGCGTGCCAAGGCCATCCGCATCTCCGTCGGTGATCCCCTGGTCGTGGATACCTGTGGCACGGGCGGGGACGGAGCCCACACTTTCAATATTTCTACCACAACGGCGCTCGTCGTCGCCGGCGCAGGTCTGACTGTGGCGAAGCACGGCAACCGTTCTGTGTCATCCAAGTCAGGGAGTGCAGACGTCCTCTCGGCACTCGGCGTCAAGATCGATCTGCCGACCGAACGGGTGGCCGATTGCATCAATGAGGTTGGGATCGGCTTTCTCTTCGCCCCGCTCTATCATGGAGCCATGAAACATTGTGCCGGCCCAAGACAGGAGATGGGTATCCGGACCATGCTGAATCTTTTGGGCCCCCTGACCAATCCTGCAGGAGCCACCATTCAAGTGCTCGGCGTCTATGAAAGTCGATTAACCGCTCTGCTCGGGAATGTGCTCATGCATCTGGGATCGCAACATTGCTTTGTCGTACATGGGATGGACGGACTCGATGAGATCACCCTTACCGCAAAAACGCAGATTTCAGAAGCCACAGGGGGCATTCTTTCGAACTATCTCCTGGACCCGGCGGAGTTCGGACTGGCGCTGGTTCCAGCCAAGCAGCTAGCCGGAGGGACACCGCAAGAGAATGCCGCGATTACTCGTGACATTCTCCAAGGGCGGAAAGGACCGAAACGGGACATTGTCTGTTTGAACGCCGCTCCAGCCCTTGTCGCAGCGCGCAAGGCGACAAGCCTTCAAGATGGATTCCTCTTGGCAGGCCAGGCCATCGACTCCGGTGCCGCGGCCGAGAAGCTGGCTCGCCTCATTACATTTACGAATAAGGGATGACGCCATCGTGATTCTTTCTCGCATTCTTGAGCATAAGAAAGCGGAGCTCCGGCACAAGCAAAGCCGGGGCTACCTCTCCGAGCTGAAGGCGAGGATTCAGGACGCACCTGGTCCACTCGGCTTTGCCACGATCCTCGAATCCACAAAAACGGCCGGTAGTCCTTCGCTGATCGCCGAAGTCAAAAAGGCCTCACCCAGTCTTGGCCTCCTTCGTCCCGAGTTCTCTGATCGGTTTAACTACATCGAGATTGCCAAGACCTATCATGCCCATGGCGCCTCGGCTCTGTCCGTCTTAACCGACAAGGATTTCTTCCAGGGGAGCCTCGACTATCTCCGCGAGATCAAACAATCGGTGCCCATGCCGGTTTTAAACAAAGAGTTCATGGTCGACGAGATCCAGTTTTACGAAGCGCGCGCCTACGGGGCAGATGCCGTACTCTTGATTGTCGCGGCGATCGAACGACAGCAATTGATTGATTTCTATGCGCTCGCCATAGGGTTACGCTTGGATGTTCTTATCGAGACCCATCATGAGCGCGAACTCGATACCGTATTAGAACGACTCCCGGAGGCGCGGCTGATCGGCATCAACAACCGAGATCTCAAGACCTTCGCGACCGATCTGACCGTTACGCTGCGTTTGGCAAAACGGATTCCAGCCGGCAAGCTGATCGTCAGCGAAAGCGGCATTCACCAGCGCGCAGATGTGGTGCGGTTGATCGAAGCCGGTATCCATGCCATGCTCGTCGGAGAATCACTCATTCGTGCGGAAGACATGGCAGCGAAGATCCGTGAGTTACGGGGAGATCCCGCTCCGTCGCACGCCTAACCCGCATGACTCGGAGTTCGGAAAACCGAGAGGGGTAAGATGCCCTACACACCCAAAGTCAAAATTTGTGGCATCACCAACGCCGATGACGCCGCCACGGCAGTCGACGCAGGCGCCGATGCCTTAGGATTCGTGTTCTATCGGAAAAGTCCCCGATATATCGAGCCCACGCTTGCCCGGCAGATCATTATGACCCTGCCTCCCTTGGTGATACCGGTGGGTGTGTTCGTCGACGAAGACCAACAAGTGGTTCGAAATCTGATGGACGACTGTGGACTCGCGCTCGCACAGTTGCACGGAAACGAATCGGCGATGTATTGCAAAGAGTTAGGTCGTACGGTCCTGAAAGCGCTTCGGGTGAAAGATCGGAGCACGTTTCTCGCCTTGGCGGAGTTTCGCGGGAGGGCCGGTGTTCGAGGGTTTGTGCTGGACTCCTTTTCCGATCAGGCCTATGGAGGCACTGGACAGGTGATTGATTGGCAACTCGCCGCAGAAGCAGCCAAGGCTGCGAGCATTCTCCTGGCCGGGGGGCTCACCCCTGACAATGTTGAGCAGGCGATCCAGGCGGTACAACCATATGGTGTTGATGTGAGCAGTGGCGTCGAGCGGGCACCAGGCAAGAAGGATCACGAGAAAGTGCGTGCATTCATTCGAGCTGCCAGGGTTGTCTCGCTGACATGAGCCCGTCTATACTGCGGGACTCGGCAGGATGCTGAAAAAGTCCGCCAGCAGGGGGTGAGATGGCCCGGTGAGTCCCCTGTGCTCGCGCAACGCGCAGTCTCCAGAAGACCCTCGTTGGACGCGCGCATTGGGGGACTCATCCGGGCCATCATAGGAATACGTACACGAGCAAGATCGGAAGAACCATCTTTGGTCATTCTCTGCGGCCTTGCCTGGGACAAGGCGCGTCTTGGCGCGCCAGGGTTGGGAGGGTGAGAAGGTCGCCTTTTTGAGCATCCTGTGAGGGGTGGCTCTTTTGCTCCAGACGTATGTCATCGAAGTTTTGCTCTGCTGAAGTGGTTTTGATCCAGCCTGTTCAACGAGCGGAAGGAAGAAGATGGGTTCGGTTCCCAACAAACAAGGTCGCTTCGGCGCATATGGCGGGCGCTATGTCCCTGAAACACTCATGCCTGCCCTGCTTGAATTGGAGCAGGAATATGCCCGTGTAAAAAAAGACCGGGGCTTCCAGTCCGAACTCGCCTATTATTTGAAGCATTATGTCGGACGTCCTACGGCGCTCTATTTTGCACAACGACTCACGAAGAGGTTGGGTGGCGCAAAGATCTATTTGAAACGTGAAGATCTCTGTCATACCGGGGCCCATAAAATTAATAACGCGATCGGACAAGGGCTTCTGGCCCAGCGGATGAAGAAGCCGCGCATTATCGCTGAAACAGGGGCCGGACAGCATGGGGTGGCGACGGCGACTGTCGCGGCGATGTTTGGACTGCAATGTGAAGTGTATATGGGGACGGAAGACATGCAACGCCAGGCGCTGAACGTCTTTCGCATGAGATTGCTTGGCGCGACCGTTACGGGAGTCAACGCGGGAAGTCGCACACTCAAGGATGCCATTAGCGAAGCCATGCGGGATTGGACGACGAATATCCGCACAACCCATTACGTTCTCGGTTCAGTCCTCGGAGCCCATCCCTATCCGATGATGATCCGTGACTTCCAATCCATCATCGGACGTGAAACTCGACGACAGATTCTGGCGGCAGAAGGCCGGTTGCCAGATTGCCTCATTGCCTGCGTCGGTGGAGGCAGTAATGCCATAGGCCTCTTCCATGCCTTCATTCGAGACAAGAAGGTGAAAATGATCGGCGTCGAAGCCGGTGGTATGGGGGTTGCGAGCGGAAAGCACGCCGCGCGTTTTGCCGGTGGGAGGCCTGGCGTCTTGCAAGGGACCATGACCTATCTCCTCCAGGGTGACGATGGACAGGTGAATCTGACCCATTCGGTTTCAGCCGGGCTGGATTACGCCGCGATCGGTCCCGAACACAGTTATTTGAGGGATCAAGGTCGAGCCGAATACACGTCGGTGACCGACGACGAAGCGATGGCTGCGTTTGATCTGCTGGCCAGAGAAGAAGGAATCATGCCGGCCCTCGAAAGCGCCCATGCCATTGCCCATACTGTGAAGGTGGCGCCTACGATGAAGAAGCACCAGCTTCTGGTCGTGAATCTATCCGGTCGTGGGGATAAGGATGTCCAGCAGATCGCCAAGATGCGGGGGATCGCGCTGTGATAGCGAAGCTCGACCGTACCTTTGCACAGCTTCGTCAGCGAGGTGAGAAGGCCCTCATTACCTATGTGATGGCAGGAGACCCCTCACTGCAAGAGACCGAGCAACTTGTCGTGGAGTTAGAACAGGCCGGAGCTGATATCATTGAATTAGGTGTGCCGTTTTCCGATCCCATCGCCGACGGTCCCGTGATCCAACAGGCGGCAGAGCGAGCCTTGCGCAGTGGGACATCCCTGCGAAAGATCCTTCCCATGGTCACACGCCTCAGGGTCAGGACCCAGATTCCACTGGTCTTGATGGCCTACTATAATAGTATTCATGCGTTCGGTCCTGAACGGTTCTGCCGGGAGGCCGCCCAAGCCGGTGTTGACGGGCTCATTATGCCTGACATGCCGCCGGACGAAGCAGGACCCCTAAAAGGGCCGGCTGCCGCGGCTGGGCTTCCACTGATTTTTCTTCTGGCTCCCACGAGCACGGCAGAGCGACGGACCTTTGTGGCGCGCCAGTCACAGGGCTTCGTCTATTACGTGTCGCTGACCGGGATCACCGGCGCGAAATTACCCAACTTGGCTGATGTGGGTAAGAACGTCGAGAAAATCAGGAAAGTCACTCAAGTGCCTGTGGCGGTCGGATTCGGGGTTGCGACGCCGGAGGACGCTGCCAAGGTCGCGGCCATTGCCGATGGGGTGATCGTCGGCAGCGCTATCGTCAAGCTGATTGCCGCACATCGACAGAAACCAGAAATGGTGAAGCGTGTAGCTGAATTTGTGCGCTCATTGAAAAATGCCATGCGAGAGGCTCAGGCCAAACACGCTAGGCATCTGATCCAACCCTCTCCTCATTGAAAACAAAACAGATCGCTGTTCGACCTGACGAAAGCCGGTCTCTCTTCAACCGCACTGAGAAGGATTCAGACGGGGCGGGGACTAATGTTTGGCTTGGGGAGGCATGGCCTTAATCATCTCAGCAGCCAACTCTTTCGCGATATCCTTTAAAATCGGCCGGTAGAACATGTAGCTCTCCGACCGTTCATGTCGCGCCTTCCACACGGTGGTGCCTGTGGTGGCATCGACCAGACGGAGGCTCAGGCCCACTCGACCGACATTATCGCCTTCCTTGCGCATGTATTCCCAGGAGTTCACCCGTACGACTAAAAACGAGTCCACGTTCAGCGCCTTGCCCAATTTCACAGCGGCGTCCTTGTCAGACTGACCCGTCATTTCCAGGCGTGAGAAGTAGAACACCAGCGCATCGAACGCTTCCTTTGAAGCCTGGAAGATATCCGTCACATTCTCAGGAGACACCACATGCTCGATACTGGCGGTCTTGTTCAGGGCGCCGGACAAGACCTCTTGAATATCCTCGCGCGCGCTGTCGTATTGGCTCGCCATGGGAGGGAGCACAGCAATGGCTTGAGGCCGGAACATTCTCGCCCCCGGTCCTTCCCACACTTCCTGTAACCCGCCACAGCCGGCAACTACGAGAGGAAGAAGGCAGAGGAAGATGCCACGTCGTAGGTGATGAAGCATGAACATGGTTTCAGTATACCATTTAAAATATCCAACCGAGCGCGCCAGAGGCAACCGCGCCACCTTGATTAAAGTCATAGCCGCCGGCGAGATCTAAACGGAAGGAATAAATTCGGAATCCGAATCCGGCGGTCGGCGTGAAGATGGATCCTGCGTCATGCACATTCTTATAGGTTCCCACACGCAATGAGAGAAATTCCGACAGAATCGTCTGTTCCATCCCGAGGCTCAACACTTGACTCTTGAGACCTGGCACGAGCGTCTGATTAGACGTGATATCCATATCGGCGGTAATGGTCATCGTCGACCAGGGATTCACGGCCACACCACCTCGCACCTGAGGAGTCAGCTTGTATTGGAGGCCGCCCGGAGCATCGAAGGTCGGCTGATTGATGTCTTTTGCGACCACACCGAATTTCAGCCAGGAAGAAGGACGATACATGGCTCCGAGATCGATCCCATAGGAGGTGGAGATCTCTGCCTTCCCGAAATTGTCCGAGAGATTCGGATCCACTCCGCCCTGAAGGTTGGTCGTCGTGTTGTAGGCCGCGCCTTGGATGATCTTGCCCGTGATACCGACGGAAAAAGTCTTATCCGCAAATGCATAGGCGTAGGAAAATGCCGCCTGCCGAGCTTCCAATCCCCGTAACGCCATTTGACCGGAAATATTGACCGGCCCAGTCCCCGAGACAAGCAACGGTGAACTGACAAACGCTCCGGACGTTGCGACATCCGACACATTGAACCCGAATGCATGTTCGCCGAAATGTCCCTTGAAGTAGAGACCGCCTGCGCCAAGTCCGGAGATTGTGGCGCCGGGTCGGTTGATTTGATCGGCGATGCTCTGGGCCTTCGCCTGAGTATCGTTGGGATTGAAATCTTTCAAATCGCCCAGTGCTTTGATGATACCTTCCCGACCAGTTACCTGGCCCGTCCCTTGGATCCGAATGTCCATGGATTTGACCATGGCCAGCCCAGCGGGATTCCAATAGGTGGCGTACGCGTCGGTGGTCACGGCCACTCCGGCACCACCCATCCCAGCCGCACGGGGGCCGACGACGACAAACTCCACAGCCACTGCCGGCGTCGCCACCAGCGACAGGAGAAAACATATAAGAACCAGAATCGATGTATGCGGTTGCATCATGATGTCATTCTCATGAACGCTCGTGGTTTCTTTCCACTCTATTCGACGAACGGGTGCTCGTCAAGAGTTAGACGATCTGACCGTCCTGCATATGCACGATCCGATCGGCTTGGGCAGACAGTTTGTCGTTGTGGGTGACGATCACGAAGGTCGTCCCGCGGGCTTTGTTCAGTTCACGCATCATGGCAAAAAGCGCTTCGCCTGTATGTGTATCCAAATTTCCGGTCGGTTCATCAGCCAACACGAGATCAGGCTTCTGCAAGAGGGCTCGTGCGACAGCCACGCGCTGCTGTTCACCGCCGGAGAGCTCACCGGGCTTGTGATGCAATCGAGCCCCCAGCCCGACCTCCTCCAACAACGCGATGGCGTCCGGTTCAATATCTACCTGATACCGTCGCTGGATCAGAGCCGGCATACAGGTGTTCTCAAGCGCAGTGAACTCCGGAAGGAGGTGATGAAATTGAAAGACAAACCCGACACGCCGATTCCTAAACTCTGCCTGTTCATCCTCCGACATATGAAACATATCCTGGCCGTCGAAGTGGACCGTCCCTGCCGTAGGACGATCAAGCGTCCCGATAATATGGAGCAGCGTGCTCTTTCCAGCTCCCGAAGCCCCGACAATGGCAATCAACTCCCCCCGCTGAATCTGTAGATTGACGCCCTTTAGCACCGTGAGGGTCTGCCCGCCCATCGGGAACGATTTATACAGTTCGGTGACGGTGATCACGCCAGAGCCCCAGGATGAAAGAAAAATGTTGGAGGGGTCGGCATGATCATTCGTAGCGCAGCGCGGCCACCGGTTCGAGCTTGGCTGCCTGGAGCGAAGGGTAGACTGTGGCGGCAAAGCTAATCACAATTGCGGAGCCTGCCACAAGAAAAACATCCATCGCTTGTACATGGACGGGGATCCGCGAGATGTAATAGACGGTGGGATCGAAGGTCCAAAATGTCTGGATCAACCAGAGAAACGCGTAGCCGAGCGGAATGCCGATGGCTGTCCCGGACAGGCCGATGATCAATCCGTTCAGCATGAAAATGCGCCGGATGATCTTACGCGTCGCGCCCATGGCCTTGAGGATCGCAATCTCCTTTTGTTTCTCCGTGACGATCATGGTGAGGGTGCTGACGATATTGAAGGACGCCACGATCGTGATCAGCACCAACAACAGAAACATCATCGTCTTTTCGAGCTTGAGCGCCGAGAAAAGATTACGATTCATCTGCATCCAGTCGCGCGCTCCATAGGCGAAGCCGAGCGACTGCTCCACGGAACGGGCCGTCTCCGCTGCGCGGAAGACGTCCGTGACTTTAATTTCAATACCAGTCACGGTCTGCCCCATGTTGAAAAACTTTTGCGCCTCCGCGAGATCGATGTAGGCCAACGACGAATCGTACTCGTACATACCTGATTCAAACAGGGCGACCAACGCGAAAGTCCTGATCTTCGGTACCATGCCGATCGCACTGATTGGGCCGACAGGGGACACCACATTGACCGTATCACCGACAAAGACGCCGAGTCGCAGCGCCAATTCCTTGCCCAGAATGATGCCGGGTTTTTCTGTCTCGACCGCCGGGCTGGTCGGGTCGTCGATCGGTGATTGCTTCACCTTGACCGGTCGGCTGAGGTCGGCTAACTGTCCAGTCGAGAGGTTCTTGGCCAGTTCAGTCACCGTGCCCTCGCGTTGCGGATCGATGCCGCGGATCACGATGCCTTGCACACCGGTTTTGGTCGTAAGCAAGACCTGCTTGAGCACAAACGGGGTTGCCGCCACGACACCCGGCACAGTTACGACCTGCTTGGTGACAGGATCATAGTCGCTCATGCCATCCTTGATCCGATCCTGCACGATGATATGGGCCGTCGTCCCAAGAATCTTGGCCTGAATGTCCTCTTTAAAACCGGTCATGATGCCGACTGTCCCAATAAGGGCGGCCACGCCGAGTGTGATCCCGGCAATGGAGACCACGGTGTTCAATGAAATCGTCCGATTCCGACGCTTCGCGCGCAGATACCGCAACCCGACAAAGATTTCATAAGGGAGGGCCACCGCTATTTCTCGGGCCTCAGTTGTGGGAAGAAAACCACGTCGCGGATCGAACCTTGGTTGGTAAAGAGCATGATCAGCCGGTCGATGCCGATGCCTTCGCCCGCGGTCGGTGGCATGCCGTACTCCAAGGCTCGCAGGAAGTCTTCATCGACCAGATGCGCCTCTTCGTCGCCCGCCGCCCGCTGCGCCGCTTGCCCTTCGAACCGTTTCCGTTGGTCCAGTGGATCGTTCAACTCTGAAAAGGCGTTCGCGATTTCTCGACCGGCAATGTAGAGCTCGAAGCGATCGGTCAATGCCGGATTCGAATCTTTGCGCCGTGCCAGCGGGGAAATTTCAATCGGGTAGTCGGTAATGAACGTCGGTTGCTGCAGATTGGGCTCGACCGTTTCCTCGAAAATTTCGTTCACAATATTGAAGAGCGGCCATTTCGGATCGACCGCGATGCCCAGATTTTTGGCCGCCGCAATCACTTTGTTCTTATCCTCAAGGACGGAAGGATCGAGGTTGTTCACCCTCAGAATTGCCTGATGATACGACCAGCGGAGCCATGGAGGTGTGAGTGTGATCTCCTTGCCCTGATAGTCGATGACCGTCTTGCCCAGGACCTGCTGCGACAACGAAGAGACGAGTTCTTCCGTGAGGATGATCAAGTCCTGGTAATCGGCATAGGCAACGTAGAACTCCAGCATCGTGAATTCCGGGTTGTGAATCGTGGAAATACCTTCGTTCCGGAAGTTCCGATTGATTTCGAACACGCGAGGGAAGCCGCCCACGATCAACCGCTTCAGATAGAGTTCCGGCGCGATGCGGAGATAGAGATCGACGCCGAGCGCACTATGATGCGTGACAAAGGGTTTCGCCGCCGCGCCTCCGGGAATCGGATGCATCATCGGCGTCTCGACTTCAAGGAAGCCTCGTTCGATCAAGAAGGCACGAATGCCGGCGATGATTCGGCTGCGCGTGGCAAAGATGCCATGGACCTCAGGATTGGCGATCAAGTCGACATAGCGCTGTCGATAGCGTGTTTCCACGTCCGTCAACCCGTGCCACTTTTCTGGAAGCGGTCGGAGGGCTTTGCTCAAGAAGGTCAGCTGTGTAACCTGGACGGTGAATTCATTTGTTTTCGTGCGAAAGAGGGTGCCGGTCACGCCGATCCAATCGCCTAAGTCGAGCAGCTCGGCGACGCGATAGCCCTGCTCTGAAAGATGATCTTTCTTGAGATAGACCTGAAGCCGGTCGGAACCGTCTTGCAGCACCGCGAAGCCCGCCTTGCCGAAGCGCCGCAAGGCGACGATACGTCCGGCGAAGGTGCAGGAGATTTTCTCTTCTTCCAATACTTCTTTGGTTTTCTCGGCATGGAGCTTAATCAGTTGGCCCGCTCGATCCTTCACTTCGAATCGCATACCGTAGGGTGCCACGCCCGCTTCGCGCAGAGCGTCGAGCTTCTTGATGCGTTGCTGCTGCTGCTCGTTCAGTTCGTCCAAGGTATGTGCCTTTACCGATCTTCTTTCCTCGGTCCGCGATCGAACTCGTCCGTTTCCGGCTGTTGATAGTTGAGAGATGTTATCCCGAGTTGCTTCATCTTTAAATAGGACTCGATGAACCCATCCAGATCGCCGTCCATGACGGCGGCTACCTGGCCCACTTCGAAGCCGGTCCGGTGATCTTTGACCATTTGATAGGGCTGGAACACATACGATCGAATTTGGCTGCCCCAGGCAATATCCTTCTTCTCCCCGACGATCGCATTGAACACCGCCTCTTTCTTTTTCAGTTCAAGTTCATAGAGGCGCGCCTTCAAGACCTTCATCGCCCCATTACGATTTTGAAGCTGTGACCGTTCGTTCTGACATTGCACCACGATCCCGGTCGGCAGGTGCGTCATGCGGATGGCCGTCTCGACCTTATTCACATTCTGGCCGCCGGCGCCGCCGGCCCGAAAGGTATCGATCTTCAGGTCTTTGTCTTCGATCACGAGGTCGATATCCTCATCCACTTCGGGATAGACGAAGACCGAGGCAAAGGAGGTATGCCGCCGCTTGTTTGCATCGAAGGGTGAAATGCGTACCAGCCGGTGCACGCCCGCTTCGGCCTTGAGATACCCGTAAGCATAGGGCCCGGTCACGGACAGGGTTACGCTTTTCACTCCCGCTTCTTCTCCAGGGAGCAGGTCCAACGTTTCGACTTTAAATTTCTTGCTCTCGGCCCAGCGGACGTACATGCGAAGAAGCATCTGCGCCCAGTCCTGCGATTCCGTTCCGCCGGCACCGGGATGGATTGCCACAATTGCGTTGTTGGGGTCCAGTTCGCCCGAGAGCAGAAGTTCAAGCCGTAGGGCAGCGAGCTTATGCTCAAATTGATCCAGCTCAAACGTCAAGTCCTTCACGAGCTCGACGTCGCCGCTTTCTTCTGCCAACTCGAGTAACGCGTCCAGATCGTTCCTCTTCCCATCGATATCCCGCCACTGCTGGAGGTCGCGCTCAATCGTGGATTTCTTCCTGCTGATCTTGGCGGCCTTCTGAGCGTGGTTCCAAAAATCCGGCTGCAACGTCTGCTGCTCCAGATGTGCCAACTCGGCCGTCATGCGGGCGAAGTCAAAGATGCCCCCGTAGTTCCGATACCAATTGCTCGACGGCCCGCACACGATTCTTTACTTCATCGAACATGGAGCGATCCTTTCTGGTTATACCGCTACTGCGTCGGGTTCAGATCCCTTGGTGCGGAAAGAACCGAACAGGAATAAAAGCGCGCAGATTATAACACAGCCATAGGCAAACACATCGCCGTGCCGGCTGTAAAACGTATACGGGCGCCAGACTTGCATCGTGGCCTTGATGGCCTGCTCCGTGAAGATCGGCGTTGCCTCAACGATGCGCCCGAACGGATCGATGAACCCGGAAATGCCGGTGTTGGCTGAGCGAGCAAAGGCCAAATGATTCTCGACCGAACGGAACACCACCATTGAAAAATGTTGCGAGGCCGCCGACGAGGAACCAAACCAGGCATCGTTCGTCACGGTCACCAAGAATTCCGCCCCATTCGCGGCGAATTGTCGCACCAGGTTCGGAAAGATCACTTCGTAGCAGATCGCCACCCCGAAATTTATCGGTCGCGGCGGCGTCCCTGCAATACCTGCAGCTGCAGCCCGAGGCTTTGGCGTCAACGTCAAGACCGTCGGACCAGTTCCCGCTTCGAAATCGCCGATCCCTTCCACTAATTTGTCGAGGAAAAACAGGAACGAAGACTTGAATGGTATATATTCTCCGAAGGGGACCAGATGCTGTTTGTCGTAGCGCCCCAACAACTGGCCGTCGGGGGAGAGGAGGTACGCGCTGTTCAACAGATACGGCCGCCGATCCGGATAGAAACGCAGGGCAGGGCTTCCAAACAAGATCGGTGCCTGAGCGCGATTTGCCAACGCAATGAGCTGCAGCTGATAGACCGGCTCACGCTCGAAGACGAACGGTGTTGCCGCCTCGGGCCAGATCACCAAATCTGTGGCACGGCCGAGCTGTTCTGTCAGTCGGTCAAAGCGTGCCAGAATCTCCTCTCGATAGGCGGTATCCCACTTCACCGCCTGATCGACGTTCGGCTGCACAACTCCCACGCTGATGGACGATCGGGGAATATCAGAAGTAGGTGCTCCAGATAACGTCGCAAGACCATATTCCCACGAGAGCGTCACCAGCAATGCCGCCATTGCCACGAGCTCCCAGGGGAGTTTTGCCGGACGAAATCTCCGGAGCAGCGGCATCAGCCAGGACAGGAATTCAGCCAATGCGACATTCACCAGCACAATGAGGAACGAGACCCCGTACACTCCCATGTGATCCGCAATCTGAATTACCTCAATCTGACGATATTGAGAGTAGCCGAGGAGGCCCCAGGGCAATCCGCTTAGGACATACGTCCGGATCAGTTCGAGGCTCACCCACAAGCAGGGAACCGCAAAGAGGCCGTAGCGAGGAATCAGGATCCGAAACCAGACTGCCCCAGCAGAATAGAGACCGACATAGAGGCCAAGGTAGATTGCGAGCAGCAACAAGATGCCGTAGCTGATCACCAGCGGGATCTTGCCGTAGGTGTTCATGACGGTGACCACCCAGGCCATCATGCCGGAAAAGGCAATCGTGCCGGATAGCCAGCCGATCCAAAACGCCTGCGCCTTGCTCTTGCCGTCCAACGCCCAATGCAACGGCACGAGGGCGATCCAGGCCAACAGTCCAAGATCAGATTTCGGAAAACTCAGCGGGAGAAACAGCCCACTCGCGCCGGCAAGGACGAGTGAACGCGCGAGGGAATGGGTCATGAGCCGCACCTTAGCGAAAGCCGGAGAGGGATGCAACTTTCGGTTTGGAGAGGATCTCTTGCTTACGCCGTCACGGACGAGGCGAAACATTTTGGGTTGACGGACACCCGTTGAGCTCCTATAAGTATGAGTGAAAATCTGGCATCCGCACCCATGTGACGAGATGGAGCCGCCCAAAGTGATAGAACCAGACTATCCTGCCCCTGACGAAGCGGCGCGACCAAAGATCACGACAAATAGGAGGCTATACCATGGATCGAAGAGTCATCAGCCTGTGTCTGAGTCTAAGCCTCATGCTTCTGTTGGCGGGCTGCGCTAGTAAGAAAGTTTCTTCCTCGTCCGGCGATCAGTCCGGTCAGGCCAAGACCGAGGCGATCCAGCCGGACGCGATCAAGACGGTACCGCCGGAGCGCTCGTTTGACAGCCCATCTGGCAGCCCACCCTCTAATCTCTCGGTCGCGTCGAGTACAGCTTCCGACAGCAATGCATTGGGCGACGTGTTCTTCGATTACGACCGGTTTCAAATCCGCAAGGACGCCATGCCGGTGTTGGACGCCAATACCAGATGGCTTCGCGCCAATGGGAGCAGGACCGTGCTGATCGAAGGCCATTGTGATGAGCGTGGTACCATAGCCTACAATCTCGTCCTAGGCGAGAAGCGGGCGCGTGCCGCCAAGAAGTATCTCCAGGACCTGGGCGTCCAGGCCTCGCAGCTCCAGATCACGAGCTACGGAGAAACACGGCCCTTCTGCAAGCAGCAGAACGAAGACTGTTACCAACAGAATCGTCGCGCGCATTTCGTGACAAAGTAAGATAGTGGCGGTCTCAACCGGAGATCTAACCATATGTGTCAGACCATCGCGTCACGAAGGAGGGACATGTGAGGTACTATCAATTCGTCGGGATCGGACTTTTAGGAATCCTCATGGCGTTCGGCTGTGCAGGCAAGGGCGAACGCATCGATCTCATGGTCCCCATAGCCAGCGAGGCCGGTGAGAAGGTCGTCGCGATGAGTTCCCCGACCGTCGCGATTCAGCCGTTTGAAGACCATCGCACCGACCGATCTCGTCTCGGTACCAGATATCACCTCTGGGGAGGGGAGAGTCACTTCAGCCTTTCCAACGGCACCCTCAGCGAGGCCACGGCACAGGCCTTTGCCGACTATCTCAAAGGGAAAGGCTGGAACGCAACCGTCGCCGAGGGCAACAGAGCAGCCGGGGCAGACATGACCGTCACCG
The DNA here is from genome assembly GCA_963741245.1 of Nitrospirota bacterium. GTDB lineage: Bacteria > Nitrospirota > Nitrospiria > Nitrospirales > Nitrospiraceae > Palsa-1315. The sequence goes on from CAVUHR010000002.1 coordinate 81,657, forward strand.
GCACACTGATCGATGTCGGTGTGGATGCCAAAAGCGGAATTGGACAGACCACCCTAAACGCCAAAAACCGGATGCTTGTCCAAGTACAGAACCACGCTGACGGCAGTCAAGTCCGTGAGACCCTCACTAGTACCGGAGCCAGCCAGGTCTTCTGGTTCGATCCGGAGGATGCCCAGGAGTTGCTCAACGAATTGTACAACAAGAGTTTCGAGAAGTTTGTGACAGACACCAAACTCGACGGCAAAATCCTCAAGCTCCGGTGATGGAATTCTCCAGCCCTGCATGGAGAGTCCTGCGATGCCCGGGATCTGGTTCCTCCGTATCGTTCCTGAATGGTATGTGAAACAGGAACCGTGGGAGTAACTTGGAACGACGACAACACCTGCGGGTGCCGGCACAGTTGCAGGGATTTCTGTTGGGGAACTCCCATGAGATCGAAGCGGTCACCCTCGACCTCTCAGTCGGTGGCGCCAAGTTCGATTGTGACATCGAAGTCTACCCCGGCAAGGTGATCCGTGTGCGACTGGTCATTCCCGGCGTGGAGGAGCCGGTTTCGATCGAGGACGCGCGCGTGCAGTGGGTCGGAGAGGACACATTCGGGGTCTCGTTTCAGAACATCCGACCAGACGAACTCGATGAACTCGAACAGCTCATCGACGAATACGAAGAGACCGAAGGCAGCGGTCACGCTTAGTGCGCCAATGCTTGACTGACCTCTATCGGAAGAATATCGTATCGCTGTGGGAGGAGCTTAACGCCCCGAGGGAATATGGTTCATCAAGGGATCGAGCGTCGGGATGGTGTGCAAGCCCAGCTTGACTGGGAAGCCTTAAGTCTCGCCAGTCCTTCTTTTTCATTGCATCCTGTCGTCAGTATTTATTTCTCGGGCAACAGCAGATAGAGCCCGACCACAATAATCGGCGCCGCCACATACATCGCCTTCTTGCCGAAGCTATCGTAGACACCATAGATCAAGATCGCGGCTATGAAGGTGAAGTAGAGCGTTCCGATTCCTCGATACCCCCCATGTTCTTCCGCCAGGGCGACCGCGGGGGATCCCAGGGTCAGCATGGCCGAAAGGGCTGCCAGTCGTTTCATTTCAAACTCCTTCTCGATGAAGTTAAGCTCATAAATGGGTGCGTCATTTTGAACCTTTCACCGTGAAAAATCAATCTGAGGCTGTGGGGGAATTATATGCCTAGCATGGTTATTCATGAACACTTCTGCTGCAATCGCGAGATTTCCGGCTTTTTCCTCTAGCCCCAAGCCTCGCGCCCCTCGCCTGGCCCGCTTTCGCGACGAACCGTCAAGAATAATTTGGGCTAAGACCGATAGCTTGCGTTAATGCGGACGTAGTCTAACGACAGATCGGTCATCCACATATGGGCACGGTGACGACCTTGCCCCAGCCCCACGGCGATCGTAAATTCTTTCTGGCGAAAGACCTTCGCGATTCGGCGTTCAGCAACGAGTCCGAGTCCAATTCCTCGCTGTACCATTGCGACCCCACCAAACCACACGTTCAGCTTCGAGGGGGTAATCGGGACACCAGCTCGTCCGATCGCCGCCATCACACGACCCCAATTGGCATCCTCGCCGAACAGGGCAGTCTTAACCAAGTTCGAGGTCGCAATGGTTTGGGCCACCTGCCGTGCCTGTGCCACGGTGGCTGCTCCGGTCACCTCGATGTTTACCAACTTGGTGACACCCTCCCCGTCGCGACATATGGCCAGCGCGAGTGCCTGGCAGGCTTCTGTCAGGAGCAGCAGGAACCGACGGAAGGAAACCGTACCTTCTTTAATGGTGCGGTTCTCAGCCATGCCGTTCGCCAGGCACAGGACTGTATCGTTGGTGCTCGTGTCTCCATCAACTGAGATGCAGTTAAATGACTCGTTGACCGCCAGGCTGAGCGCCTGCTGGAGGGCGCTCCTCGTGATCGAGGAGTCCGTGGTGATATAGGCCAGCATCGTGGCCATGTTGGGATGGATCATTCCGGAGCCCTTCGCCATCCCGCCAATGGTAATCAAGCGACCGCCGATGATCTCCTGTAAGGCAATGGATTTCTGGCGCAGGTCGGTCGTCATGATCGCCCGAGCGGCATCCAGGCCTCCACGGTCGCTTAGCTGAGTGAGCAGCTGCGGTATGACCTTGATGATTCGATCGACCGGCAACACACGACCGATCACGCCAGTAGACCCGATGAAGACATGATGTGAAGGGATACTCATGTGTCGTGCAACCACCGTGGCGGTTTTTTTTGCGGCAGCCAACCCTTTGGCTCCGGTACAGGCGTTCGCGTTACCACTGTTGACGAGAATGGCCCGTCCGATTCCCTGCCGCATGTGCAGGCGATCGACAATGACCGGTGCCGCAACCACCTGATTTTGCGTGAATACTCCGGCGATGGGACCGCTCTGTTCTGAGACGACGAGTGCGAGATCGAGCAGGCCTGGTTTCTTGATGCCGCAATGGATGCCGGCTGCGCGGAACCCCTGTGGTGCAGTGATCCCGCGGCGTGGAGAAGTGGTTAGTGATCTCTTGGCCATACTCGCGAAAGAGATGTCCTGCTATCTGTGGGCTAGGGATAGGCAGCGGGTGCCGTCAAGCCAGTCTCCTCAGGGAAGCCCAGCATGAGGTTCATGGCCTGAATGGCCTGGCCTGCGGCACCTTTTACAAGATTATCCAGCGCGGCCACCGTAATCACTGATCCTGCACGGGGGTCTAGGTAGACCCCGATGTCGCAATAGTTGGAACCCTTGATGTAGCGCGGATTTGGTATGCTATCTTCCTGGACCCTGACGAATCGCTCACCTTTGTAAAAGGTGCGATACAGTGCGCGCAGGTCCGGCAGCGTCATCGGACTCTTCAGCCGGCAGTAGGTGGTGCTCAAGATGCCGCGGTTCATCGGTACGAGGTGCGGGGTGAATGTCACGATCGGCTGTGCGGCAACCGTTCCCGATGGCTGAGATACGCGTTGAAGCAACCTACCGAGTTCTTGTTCGATCTCAGGGGTGTGGCGGTGCTGCCCGATTTTGTAGGGCTCTAAGGATTCATGGGCTTCCGGAAAATGGTAGGGAAGAGCCGGACTTCGCCCCGCGCCAGAAATGCCGGATTTCGCATCGATGACCACGGTGTGTGGTTGCACGAGATCCTGGGCGAACAGCGGAGCCAACTGCAGAATGGCCGCAGTCGGGTAACAGCCAGGCGACGCAACTAACCTTGCCTTGGCGATGGCAGTACGATGCAATTCCGGAAGTCCGTAGACCGCGTCCTTCAGCAAGCCTGTGTGAGTATGCGGCGTCTGATACCACTGTTCATACACCGCTGGATCCTTGAGCCGGTAATCGGCGCTGAGGTCCACCACCAATTTGCCGATTTCGAGGCAGGCGGAGACCGGCGCCAATGATTTGGTATGGGGAAGAGCCAAGAAGACTGCATCTACCTGTTCCGCTAAGGCTTCGGGTGAGAGCGCTTGAAACGCGAGAGAGACGAGGCCGGTCAGACTGGGGAAGACCGCTGCCACGGAATTCCCCGCAGATTTCTCCGATGTAACAGCGTGAAGTTCAAAATACGGGTGAAGGGCTGCCAAGCGAACGAGCTCCGCTCCGGCATATCCACTAGCCCCTGCGATTGCGACGCGTATTTTTTTCATCTGTCTCACTCGCTATGCACCCACCGACACAAAAAAAGGGAAGGCCTGGAGCCTTCCCTTTTTCTGACCGTGGCTCCTCTGTTTATCGCTTTGAGTACTGGAACCGCTTTCTCGCACCCTTCTGCCCGTACTTTTTCCGTTCTTTGACACGAGAGTCCCGTGTCAGCAAGCCTTCCTTCTTCAAAGGCGTACGGAGGGGCTGATTGAGTTCCACCAACGCGCGCGCAATCGCATGACGCAAGGCACCGGCTTGTCCGGTCGGTCCGCCGCCGTGTACCGTGGCCTTGATCGAGTATTGCCCAACGACACCGCCAATTTCGAGCGGGAACTGAATAATCTGCCGCAAGGTCAGTCGTGGGAAAACCTTCTCGATCGGTTGATCATTGATCGTAATGTCGCCTGCCCTCCCAGTGACCCAGGCCCTAGCAATTGCACACTTTCGTCGTCCGGTTGCATATTGAGTCGCTACTGCCATGCTACAATATCTCCTTCTTTGCTCGCGGTGATGACTATAGGGTAATCGGTTCCGGTTGTTGAGCCTGGTGCGGATGGGCGGGACCGACGTAAACGCGGAGTTTCTTCGCCATATGATTCCCCAATGGGTTCTTGGGAAGCATGCCTTCGATCGCTTTGGTCAAAAGTTCTGTCGGATTCTTTCGGAAAACATGCTGCGCCGTCGCGGTCTTGAGTCCCCCCGGAAAGCCGCTATGATGGCGATAGAGTTTCGTGGCCATTTTGTTTCCGGTCAGATGGATCTTCTCCGCGTTCACGATCACAATATGGTCCCCCATATCCACATGGGGGGTAAAGGTTGGCCGGTGTTTGCCACGCAACATCCCGGCGACGCGGGCTGCCAATCGGCCCAACGTTTTCCCCTCCGCATTCACGAGGTACCACTTTTCCCGCACGTCCAATGGCTTTTGCATGTAGGTCAACATCGTTCTTCCCGCTCCTTCGCTCTCGAGTGAATCAAGTTTCCTGTACTTCCGGTGTGCCGATATCTTTCGACTCCAGCTTTGCCAGCCAGGCGTCGAGATTTGTTGTGCTCCGCCGCTTCAACACATCTTGGGTAATGTAGATCGGGCAAGGAGCCCGGAGGGCCAACGAGATTGCGTCGCTGGGCCTGGCATCGATTGTCCGCTCCACGCCTTTGTTGGCGACATAAACCGTGGCGTAATAGGTGCTGTTTTTGACGTCCGCAATGACGACGCGTTGGATTGTGATGTTCAAATGTTCGGCGAAACTCTTGATCAAATCATGGCTCATTGGCCGAGGAGTGATCATGGTATCGAGCGCTAATTTAATGGCATTACCTTCTGCGGCCCCGACCCAAATCGGAAACGTATCGAGGGCGCCCTCCTTTCGTGCCAAGACGACAATTCTAGTGTCGGTGTTGGCCTCCTCGAGGATGCGATCCACCCGGTATTCAACCAGGTCTTGTTCTTTGGGTAGATCGTCGGCGCTCATAGTGCGTCTCGCTGACTCAGGAGTCCAGTTTGCCGAAATCTTCCGGTTTGAGATTCTCCAGCCACTGTTCGAGTTCTTCGGAGCTCTGTTTGGTGATGACCGAATTATTCGCAAACACCGGCGCATTGCTCCGAAGCGCAAGTGCAATCGCATCGCTGGGTCTGGCGTCGACAGTGTATTCTGAATCTTCGTACATCAAATGGATTTTCGCAAAATAGGTGTGCTCCGACAAGTCCGTAATGACCACGCTGATGATTTTCGCGTTGTAGGCATCGAGGAGCGACTTCATGAAGTCGTGCGTCATAGGCCGGGGGGGCGTGACGTTTTCCAGTGACATGCTGAGCGCACCTGCTTCTGACTTGCCGATCCAAATGGGGAGCATATCGGAATGCTCTTCGTCACGTAGCACCACGATATACGCGTTATTATAGGGGTCGAACATCAACCCCTTTACATGCATCTGTGTAATCACAAGAAACCTGCTCCTTCTCTTAACCTTACGGGGATGTTGATGACCCTGCGGATGGATCAGAATCCTTGTAACGTAGCATTTCCGAAATCGGCCTGTCAACGAAGCCCGCGAGATCACTGGAGAAATTCACGAGCCTGTTAGGCCGGTGGGCGATAGTTCTGATCGAGCTTTCCAGTATCAGTTTGCTCCCCAAGTTTGAGAAAGGCCTTCATCTGCTTCTTCACGAGTTCTCTGCCGCTCTCTTCGCCCAGGTTGACCTGGTACTCGTTAATGACCATAACCCGCATGCCTTCCCACTTTTTCCAGCAGGGTTTGCAGACCTTGGCTTTGATCTCGGATTCAAGCCTCCCCATGAAGAGAGGATCAGTGATCGTTTCTCCGACTTGTCCACACGTGACGCACTGGACGTCTGCCATGGTGTGAGAATCCTCCTGAATATATTATTAGGTGAGCGTGACGAGAGATTGTAACACTGCGGTCATGCTAAGAAAAGAGGGGAGCGGATTGACCAGCACAGGGCTTCGTGCTAAGAAGATTCGCCTTTTGAATGAATATGCCCGGATGGCGGAACTGGCAGACGCGCCGGACTCAAAATCCGGTTCTCGTAAGAGAGTGGGAGTTCGACCCTCCCTCTGGGCACCATCAGTTCACAGCGTGGCAACAAGATTGGCGCGGGGTTTTGTCCGTTCAGGTGGTGGTCGGATCCCCCAGTTGACATGTCCGAATGGGTAGCCTATATTTCTTAGCTTAGAGTGATGAAGACGTTTAAAAGTCATGATGTTGGTCCAATCTTGGTGTCCGTCATTTCCCTTCATCCTCTAATTCGCATCTCACCAAGGAGGCAGCACATGCGTAACGTGTTGGCACTAGGAGCAGCAATTCTTGTTGTCGGTGCTGCGAGTATGTCATTCGCTCAGGAGCGCTTGCAGACGAACCAATCCGGAATGGGCGTGGGTGAAGGAGTTGGCGATGTGTCGGGGTCGAGTACTCGCGTGACCACCTTTGATCGAACCCAGTTCCTCGATCGGTTGTCGCAGGCGGAGACGATGTTTGGCCGTGTGATCGGTCTCGATCTTCCGGGCAAGAAAATGCATCTCGAGGGCGGTGGAAGCTCCCACGATGAGGGGCGTGCAGGCGGTGGCGCGATGAACTACCGCACGGTGTATTTTGATGACAAGACCAATTACGATCAGGTTCGTATTCTTGAGACTGGTGACGACGTGACCATTCAGGCAATCGAGGAAACAAGTGCGAGCCAGCCGTTCGGCACTGGCCGTAAAATTGTCCGTGAGATTACCGTCATTCGAGGTAATGAGAAGCTTGCTGGTTTCGGCGGACTCGGACAGCGCCCAAACCCGGCGACCGAGCGTGGGATTAACACGAACAGTGGCTCCACCACCGGAGGCATTGGTGGCTCTGTGCTTCCCGGAAAGATCGATTCTGGTATCACCAGCCCGGTTGGTGAATACACCGGTGCTGCCCCCTGCTGGCAGTGTGAACCACAGCCTGGATGGGGCAATGCAGTCGGCAACAAGTCAGACTACGGGACGGACTACACCAAGCCAAACTTGGTCAAGGGCCTGAACTAAGTCGAGAAACATTCCGTGAGGGATATGAGAAGGGGCAGCGATGCGCTGCCCCTTCTTTTTGTGTCCACTAGACCGTTCCACCCGGTGCAGTGCTTGCAGCACCGCCGACTCCTTGATAGGATTTGCGTCTGGCCAGCACAAGCTGAGGAAAAACTATCGTGGTTTGTGTTGTTTATTTGGTTGATTTGGTTCATCTGGTTAGTTTTGTTTAATTAAAAAACCAGATAGACCAGACAAACCAAATCAACCAAATAATGGAGAGGAACACTCGACAGTGACTGATCAACCGGACGCCGAGTTGGATTTACGGGGAGTAATTTGCCCCTATAACTTTGTCAAAACAAAGTTGAAACTGGAAGCGATGGAACAGGGACAGATCCTGTCAGTGCTGTTGGACGATGGCGACCCGATTCGGAATGTCCCCCGCAGTGTGAGTGATGAGGGACACACCATCCTTTCGGAAAATCGCGTCGAAGGGTCCTATCGAGTGGTCATCCGCCGCCGTGAAGATGAGTAGTTTTTCGATCCTACCCCGTACCCTTCAATGACAATCGTCACCGCTGAGTCCTTCGGCACTGGTCCAATCTGATCGAGCAGCTCACCCGGCTTCCCGCGCGCGAAAGTCTCTTTACTGGTTGTGAGATTCATGGCGACGGCAATCTGTCTGGTAGGGAGTATCTGCGCCAGAATTTTCAGCAGCCCTGTGAGGGCTCCGGGATCTACACAGAAGACGAGGGTTCTTCGTTCTTTGCGGAGTCGGGAGAGGAATTGTCCGAGACGACGACTAGTTGAGGGAATATGTCCCTCAAAGATGATCGTATCACCAGAAAATCCGGAGATCGCCGGCGCTGCCGATATGATAGAGGGACCAGGAATGACCTTGACCTGGATACCTGCTTGATAGGCAGCCGCCACAAACAGACTGCCTGGGTCGTAGATGACCGGAGTGCCGTTGTCTGAAACGAGGGCAACATCCTGTCCCTGCATGAGTCGATGCAGTAGAAGCAGCACCTTCTCGTGGCGTTGGAACGGGCCGTAGCTTGTGACTGTTGCGGTAATGCCGTGATGGGCTAGGAGCGCCTGGGTCACGAGAGGGTCCTCTGAAGCAATAACCGTAACGTGGCGCAGCGTGGCAAGGGCCCGAAGGGTGATGTCATCAGGGTGGCCAATCGGCGTGCTGACGACATAGAGGGTACCGGGAGGGTTAGACAGGGTTGTCCGGCCTTCCACTCCGCGATCGTTCTGTTGACTCCCATCTCGCGCCATCGATATAATTCGCTGTTTAATGCCAGCCTGTTTGTCCTGAAAAGTTGAGAGGATAGACCTCTATGGCCGCCATGTTTTTCGTGGTCACGATGGCCCTGTATTTTGCGGCCACCGTTTCCTATCTTGCCTACTTGCTCTGGCCTACGGAAGCCCTGTCGAAGGTCTCACTGGGAATAACGGCGGTCGGGTTTACCTCACATTCGATTGCATTGGTCGCCCGGATGATCGGGGAGACGGACGTCTCGCAGCCAGGGTTCCATGAAGCCCTGTCGTTTTCTTCCTGGGTGTTGATTTTGGTCTTTCTCGTCGTGGAGTTTCGCCACCGTCTGCACGTAATTGGCTCGTTCATCGTCCCCCTTGCACTGATCTCGCTGGTTTTTGCCGCGGCATTGCCGGAAACCGCTCCGACGCTCACGCCGGTGTTTCGAACGTTGTGGGTCCATGTCACACTGAGCATGCTCGGTACCGTGGGGTTTGCCATCGCCTTTGTGGCTGGTGTCATGTATCTGATTCAGGATGGACTTCTCAAGTCCAAACGTTTCAATGTCCTCTATTCAAAGTTGCCCGCCCTGGATTTTCTCGACCATTTGAATCAACAATCGATCGTGACGGGGTTTCCGCTGCTCACGCTCGGCATCATTACTGGCGCGTTGTCCGCCGAGTTCTCTCGGGGGTCGTATCTGAACTGGAATCCCGAGCAAACATGGGCGTTGGTGACGTGGTTGTTCTATTTTGTCGTACTGATGGGACGACTGACAGTGGGCTGGAGAGCTAAACGAGCGGCGTACCTGACAATTATCGGATTTGCCGGGGTTATTCTGACCCTCATCGGCGTAGTCCTCAAGGGTCACGGACCGGTGTCTTGATATGCACATTGTCGTCGTCGGTTTGAGCCACAAGACCGCCCCGATCGAAATCCGCGAGAAACTTGCGGTCCCTGAGAGCCGGATGGGCGAAGCCTTGACCCGTCTCTGTTCGTATCAGGGGGTGCGGGAAGGAATATTACTGTCGACGTGCAATCGTGTTGAGGTCTATGCCGTCGTCGATGAGATCGAATCAGGGTATGGGCGAATCCAGGATTTCCTGGCTGATGCCCACCTTTCGCTGTCCTCGGAGCAACTGACTCCCCATATGTACTGGCACGAGGGGGATCGGGCGATCAGCCATTTGTTTCGGGTGGCTTCCAGTCTCGACTCCATGATCGTGGGCGAGTCGCAGATTCTGGGCCAGATCAAAGAGGCCTTCGAGGTTGCGCTCACACACAAGGCGACCGGCATCATTCTGAACAAGGTCGTGAAGAAAGCGATTTCCGTCGCCAAGCGCGTGCGGACGGAAACGAAAATTGCCGAGATGGCGGTGTCGGTCAGCTATGCCGCGGTCGAACTAGCCAAAAAGATCTTCTCGGACTTAAGCGAGAAGACGGTGCTGTTGGTGGGGGCGGGGGAGATGGCCAAGTTAGCGGCAAGACATTTCATTGCCAACGGTGTCCGGCATGTGCGGGTGACGACCAGGAATCCGCAACATGCGCTGGAATTGGCAAACCGGTTTGACGGCACCGCGGTCGCCTTTGAGGAGTTTCGGGAGGACATGGCTTCCGCCGATATCGTCTTGGTGTCGACCGGTGCCGCACATTATCTCGTGAGCGAGGATGACGTGCAGCGTTCAGTCAAACAAAGGATGAATCGTCCGATGTTCTTGATCGACATCTCGGTCCCGCGCAATATCGATCCGGCGGTGCGGCATGTGGACAATGCCTTCCTCTTCGACATCGACGATTTGAAGACGCGGGTTGAACAGAATCGCGGGGAGCGTTTAAACGAAGCTGAGAAAGCCGAGCGGATGGTGATGGATGAAGTCGGGATTGTGCGGCAATGGCTCCAGTCGCTCGAGGTCACTCCCACCATTGTGGCACTCCGTGCGCGGATCGATGATATCAAGCAGGCCGAGCTCGACAAGACCTTGGGGCGATTAGCGAATCTGTCAGCGCAGGAGCGTGAACTGGTCGAGGCGATGGCGTCGTCGATCGTAAATAAGCTCATTCACAATACAATGGTGACGCTCAAGGCTGAGGTGAATTCCTCTGAGGGGGCTGCCTTTGTCGAGGCGGCGAGAAGGTTTTTCAGTCTCGCCGACCCTGCGGTCTCCAATGTCAAGGGGAATGCGACGTCTGCATCGAAGTCATGTCATTCGTCACAAGAAGATATTCGGGATGTTGAAGAAGTGACTCCGAGAAGGGGTTCGAAGACGCCGGATCGTTAGCAGGATGCTGAAAAAGCCCGCGAGCGTTAGAAGACCGTTATTAGGTCTATCTGGTCTGTCTAGTTTGTCTGGTTTTTTGGTTGAACGAAACTAAAAAGATGAACCAGATAGACCAGTGATCGGTTAGCCGCTTTTTATACCCCGTATCATGATGTGAGTCGGTGAAAGGGAGCCATGGTGAAAGTCGGCCATGAACGATCGACCGTCGTGCTTGGAACACGCGGCAGTAAGCTGGCGATGCAGCAGAGCGAGTGGGTACGGGGACAGTTGCACGCGCTGGCTCCGCATGTGACGGTGACATTGCGGAAGATCCACACATCGGGAGACAAGATTCTTGACGTTCCGCTGGCCCAAATTGGTGGGAAGGGACTGTTCATAAAGGAGATCGAGGAAGCGCTGTTGAGCGGCGAAATCGATCTGGCGGTGCATAGTATGAAAGATATGCCCACGGAGTTGCCCGAGGGATTGGCCATTCTCTGTGTGCCGCCACGCGAGGATCCTCGGGATGCCCTGATTAGTCATGACGGGCGGTCGTTCATGGACCTTCCTTGTGGCGCCCGGATCGGGACCAGCAGTCTTCGCCGCCAATCACAGCTCCTGCATGCCAGGCCTGATATCACGATTGCCATGTTGCGCGGGAACTTGGATACCCGTCTCAAGAAATTACGGGAAGGACAGTTCGACGCCATCGTGCTGGCCGCAGCCGGGCTCCGGCGATTGGCCTGGGCGCATGAGATTACGGAGTATCTTGCGCCACAGATTAGTTTGCCTGCCATTGGCCAGGGGGCGCTGGGCATCGAGGGCCGGCGAGACGATCTCTTTATTCGTTCACTGTTGAGTGGCTTGGACCACGCGCCAAGTAAGACAGCCGTTTTCGCCGAACGTGCGTTGCTCCATCGGCTCCAAGGAGGCTGTCAGGTGCCGATCGCGGCGCATGCGACAGTGGTCGGGACAGGGGTGAGACTGGAAGGATTGGTATCCAGTGTGGACGGCAAAGAGCTCATCCGCGATACCGTTGAAGGAACCATTGAGGATCCGGAGTCGATTGGTATTCAACTCGCGGAACGACTGCTCGCGCGCGGTGGCGACAGAATACTCCAAGCAATCTACGGGACGACATGACGAACTCTAGAAGACCGGGGAAGGTCTATTTGGTCGGAGCAGGACCAGGCGATCCTGGACTTTTGACGTTGAAAGGGAAGGAATGCCTTGAGGCGGCCGATGTCGTCCTCTACGACTATCTCGCCAATCCGGTCTTACTGAAGTATGCTCCAGCCACGGCACAGCGCATCTATGTCGGTCGGCGGGGACGCGGGCAGTATCAAGACCAAACCGATATCAATCGACTGCTCATTGAATGCGCCAAGGAAGGGAACGTGGTGGTTCGGCTCAAAGGGGGCGACCCATTTGTCTTCGGACGCGGTGGAGAAGAGGCGGAAGCGGTGGCTGCTGCAGGGGTCGACTTCGAGATTGTGCCTGGTGTGACGGCAGCGGTCGCGGTCCCTGCCTATGCAGGCATTCCGGTGACCCACCGAACGTTGGCTTCCACGGTCACGTTTGTGGCCGGACAAGAAGATCCTACCAAGCCGGCGGCGTTGTTGGAATGGCCCAAATTGGCCAGTACAACAGGGACGCTGGTGTTCATGATGGGCATGAAGAATCTTCCTTCGATCGTCAGACAGTTACTGTCGGAGGGACGATTGCCCGACACGCCGGTCGCGGCGATCCGTTGGGGAAGTAAAGCCGATCAACAGACCATCGTGGGGACATTGATTGATATTGTCTCGAAAACGGAAGCTGCGCATCTCGAACCGCCGACGGTGATTGTCGTGGGTGAGGTCGTGCGATTGCGAGGACAGCTGAATTGGTTTGAAACCAAGCCCCTCTTTGGGAAACGAGTCGTGCTGACCCGCGCACAGGAGCAGGCGAGAGAATTCTCCCAGCTCCTGGCAGCCTATGGCGCGGAGCCGGTTGAAGTTCCGACGATTCAGATCGTGCCTCCGCCCAGTTGGCAGGCGATCGATGACGCGGTGACTCGTCTCAGTACCTATCAATGGCTCATTTTTACCAGTGTGAACGGGGTGAGGCCCTTCATGGACCGACTTCATGCGGCAGGGAAGGATGCGCGCGCGTTGGCGAACCTTTGCCTGTGCGCGATTGGACCAAGAACTGCGCAGGAACTGGGAACCTATGGGCTGACCCCGGATATTGTTCCAACCGAGTTTCAGGCAGAGGGTGTGATCGCCGCATTGGCCCATGTGGGAATCCGTGGGAGCCGCGTATTGATCCCACGCGCCGAAGTCGCGCGCGAAATCTTGCCGCAACAGTTGCGTGAGTTAGGGGCAACCGTCGAGGTGATTCCTGTCTATCGCACGATCGCCCCAGCGGTGGACGTCGCGTCCTTGACGCAACAGTTTCACGATGGGCAGGTGGCGGTGGTGACGTTCACGAGTTCCTCCACCGTCCGCAATTTTGTGGAACTCTTTGGAGGGCGGGACGCGGTGAGACCACTCGTCGCCCGGGTGGTCATTGCCTGCATCGGACCCATTACGGCACGCACGGCGGAAGAATATGGGTTGACGGTCTCGGTCATGCCGGATGAAAATACTGTGCCGGCGCTGGCAGAAGCGATCGTGAGGCATTTCAAGGAAGGGGCTCGAGCCGCCGTTTCTTCGCGCGGATAGGCCGAAGTAGACGGCAGGGTGATGGACTGAGTTAGCCAAGGGAGGGCATTGTATGGTTCCAGTCAAGTCGTTCATGGTTCCGAGAGAGAAGTTTATTACGATTGAGCGGGATACGGATGCACAGACGGCGGCACGAATCATGCGGGATCGCGGAATCGGCAGTCTGTTCGTGACGAACGGGAAGGAGATCGTCGGCATTCTGACGGATACCGATATGGTCCGGCGCGTGGTCGCGGCTGGAGCCGACACCCGCAAGACGACGGCCGAACAGATTATGTCGGCCCCGATCTTGACGATCGAGCAGAATAAGACAGTGTTGGATGCCAACGATCTGATGGCTCAAACGCATATACGCCATCTCGGTGTGACTCAGGATGGCAAATTGGTCGGCATGATTTCCGTGCGCGACCTCGTGGTGTTCTTGACGAATCTCCCGAGGAAGTAATCCAATGGCCTTTCCGATACAACGGCTCCGGCGGCTGCGGCAGCATGAGGCATTTCGTCGCATGGTACGGGAGACAAGCCTGGCCCCGTCCGACTTTATTTATCCGCTGTTCGTCGTCGAAGGGCGGAATCGGCGGGAGGAGATTGGCTCGATGCCAGGCCAGTTCCGTTTCTCGGTCGATCTCTTGGTGAAGGAGGCATGTGAGATTGCGGCCTTGGGGATTCCCGCCATCATCCTTTTTGGGATTCCTGACCGGAAAGATGCGCGGGGAAGTTCGGGGTTTGATCCGAACGGCATCGTGCAGCGGGCCGTCAAAGCGGTGAAGGACCAGGTCCCGGGGCTGATGGTCGTGACCGACGTCTGCATCGACGAATACACCGATCACGGCCATTGCGGAATCGTCAAGGACGGTCGCATTCTCAACGATGAAACGTTGGAGTGTCTCCGTGCGATGGCCAGGACCCACGCGCAAGCTGGGGCCGACATGGTGGCGCCGTCCGATATGATGGATGGGCGGGTGGCGGCGATCCGGGCGGAACTGGATCAGGCTGGTTTTCCAGAGCTGCCGATCATGGCCTATGCCGCCAAATTCGCGTCCTGCTTTTATGCACCGTTTCGAGATGCGGCGTTTTCGAGTCCGCAATTCGGCGATCGGCAGTCATACCAGATGGATCCCGCCAACCGCCGGGAAGCGCTTCGGGAGATCACCCTCGATGTCGAAGAAGGGGCCGACATCATCATGGTGAAACCGGCACTGCCGTATCTCGATATCATTGCCGCAGCCAGAGCGCAGATGTTGTTGCCGGTTGCGGCCTATCAAGTGAGCGGGGAGTACAGCATGATCAAAGCGGCCGCCAACGCCGGCTGGCTCGATGAATCGCGGGCCATGATGGAATCGTTGCTCTCGATTAAACGGGCCGGCGCGAGTCTCATTCTGACCTACTTTGCCAAAGACGCAGCGCGTCTCCTCCGCTGACGATTATGCTGAAAGTGACGCGTGGGCGGTCCGGCGAAAGTCTGCGTGCCTATCCGGTCGCCACGATCGGCAATTTCGACGGCCACCACCTGGGCCATCGAGCGCTGCTGCAGACGGTGGTCGAGACAGCCCGGAATGCACAGGGGACGGCGCTCGTGCTGACCTTCGAACCGCATCCCGTAAGAATCCTCGCACCCCGCGTCGATCTTCGGTTTCTCACCAGTCCGGAGGAAAAGCTTGCGCACCTCGAAGCCGCGGGGATCGATGAAGTGGTCTTCCTGGACTTTACCCCCGCCTTCGCGGCGATGAGCCCGGATCAATTTGCCGAAGACATCCTGCATCGGTTTCTCACCCTGTCTGAACTGTTCGTGGGCAATCATTTTGCGTTTGGGAAGGGCCGGGCAGGGCGTATCGATGACCTCGTGCGTCTCGGTGGACAGTACGGCTTCCGCGTGCATCCCGTAACTCCCGTGATGATTGAGGGGGACGTGGTGAGTTCAAGCAGGATTCGCCAGCTAATTCAGGCAGGGAATATGGAGCGGGCTGCCACGTTGCTTGGACGCATCTATGGGATTCGAGGTACCGTGGTACAGGGGATGCAACAGGGACAGGCGATGGGCTGGCCTACGGCTAATCTGCGCGTCCCGGCTGATCGCGTCGTGCCGCCCGATGGGGTCTATGCCGCGCGGACGGTCCACGGTACTCAGACCTATGATGCGATCGCCTACATTGGGACCAGGCCGACCTTTGGAGCGGGCGAGCGGCTGATCGAAGTTAATCTTTTAGATCAGATCAGCGATCTCTATGGCCAGGAGATCACCGTGCAGTTTGTGGCACGGGTACGCGGCGATCACACCTTTGCATCTGCCGATGAGCTGTCGAAGCAAATTACCCGGGATGTTGAGCAGGCGCGCATCAGCTTGCGGCGTATTCCGCAGGGAGTTTAGTTATCATGGCCGCTGAGACGACGATCATGAAGCCGTCATCCAGGTCCGCCGCACGACCGGCACTGTTGTCCCATCTTGTTCGAACGGTGCGTCAGCAACAGCTGTTCGTTCCTGGTCAGCACTTGCTCGTGGCGGTGTCGGGCGGGCCTGACTCGGTCGCGTTGTTGTCTCTCCTCCATCGCCTGGTCCGGTCCTGGCGGCTCACGCTGACGGCGGTTCATTGTAACTATGGGTTGCGCGGAGCGGAGTCCGACGGTGACGAATCGTTTATCAAAACCTTTTGCCGGGAACGACAACTGTCTCTTGTCATCCATCGACCCATACTGGTCAAGCGACGACAGCGCTCATCGCTTCAAGCCGCGGCGCGCGACGCACGCTATGACTTCATGAAGCAATTGGCGCACGAGTTAGGGGCTGACCACATTGCGGTCGGTCATACCGCCAATGACCAAGCGGAAACGGTGCTCATGTGGCTATTGCGTGGGGCGGGCATGGCCGGGTTAGCGGGAATGCCGTACGCTCGTGAAGATAGGATTATTCGTCCTCTTCTCGCAGCCACCCGCGAAGAGGTGGTGGCATACTTGGATCATGAAGGGCTGACCTATCGTCGTGATTCGAGCAATGAGAAGCCGCTCTACCATCGCAATCGGATCAGGAAGGAACTCCTTCCTGTCATCACACGGTTGGCCCCGGCTGCCGTCCGTGTGTTGCAACGGCAGGCAGACTTATTTCGCGAGGACGAACGATATCTGGCGGGGGTTACACATGAGCTGATGCGCACACTCGTCAGCCATGATTCTAAAGGCGTGCAACGAGTCGATCGCCAGGCCTTCATCGAGATGCCGGTTGCGCTTCAGCGGCGTCTCCTTCGGGCAATCCTACAGACCTACGACGAAGTGGGGCGTGCCAGCAGCCTTCGCGTAGTGGAGTCAGTTCGGCGTGTCTTCCTCAAGGGAAGGAGCGGGGCCCGGCTGTCTTTGAAGCAGACCCTCGTGATTCTGGATCAGGGGGCGGTGCGATTTAGTCCATCGATAGGAAAAGATCATGGGCATGAGACTGATTCAGGGCAAGGGAAGAGGGAGGCCCTGCCGCTTTCAGTACCTTCAACGGTTTATTGGGCTAGAACGAATCAGCATATTCAGGTACAACTCATGACTCGTCGTGCTGCTGAGGAGATGGGCAGGGCTCCTTCTCAAGAACTCGTATTGTTCGATGCTGACCGGTTTTCGGAGCCCTTGTTGGTTCGGGCGTGGCAAGTCGGCGATCGATTCGCTCCCCATGGGATGAAGGGGAAGAGCAAGAAGCTACAAGACTTCTTTACCGATAGGAAGGTTGCTCGACAGGAACGTGGGAAGGTTCCGTTATTGGTGGCGCCAGAGGGAGTTCTCTGGGTGGTGGGAATGCGGCAGGATGAGCGCTTCGTCGTTCGTGGTGGGACAACACGTTGTTTAGTTGTCTCGGTCAGCAACCGAACGTCAGAGAAGGAGTAAAGGAGTATGGAACGGATCTTCGGTCGGCCGATCGTGACGCAGGAACAAATGCGTGCCCGAATTCGTGAGCTGGGCAAGCAGATCACAACCGATTATACAGGGAAGGATTTCGTCTTGGTGGGGGTGTTGAAGGGAGCCTATGCCTTCTATGCCGATTTGGCTCGCGCAATCAGAATTCCCATGCGGGTGGACTTTCTTATGGTGAGGAGTGACGGATCTCGGGCAAAAACATCCGGCAAGGTTAAAATGGTGACCGAGCTGACCGAGGACATCAAGGGTAAAGACGTCTTGCTGGTGGAAGACATCGTCGATTCCGGACTGACGGCCCAATACTTGGTCAGGACCTTGGCGAAAAAGAAGCCCCGGTCGATTAAAGTCTGCACCTTGCTGAGTAAGCCAGATCGTCGGACCATCAATGTCGCCATCGACTATGTGGGGTTCAAGATTCCGAATAAGTATGTGGTCGGGTATGGGCTCGACTATCAACAGAAGTACCGGAACCTTCCCTATCTGGCTGTCTTGGATATGGAGGGAGATCAAGAGTAAGGGTTTGGTCACACGGTTGTCAGTATGAATGCGCCTGTGGTAACATCACCCATGGTCGTGGTTTTTCTGACCGTTTGAGCGTGCCATCCACAAGGAGATCTGGATGAATTCCAGGACAAAGAATATACTTTTCTGGGTCGTCGTCGGCCTCTTCATGATTTTGCTGTTTAACCTGTTCAGCGTGCCGCATCATGAGCCTGAAGAAGATGTGATTTTTAGTGAGTTCATGACCAAACTCGACAAGGGAGAGGTCGAGCGGGTCATCATCAAAGCCAGCCACATCAGCGCCGTCCTGAAAGACAAGACTCGGATTCGAACCTACTCGGTGGAATATCCTGAATTGGTGCAGGTCTTGCGGGATCGGGGCGTGCAGATTGAGGCGAAGCCACCGGATGAAAGCCCTTGGTACATTACGTTTCTTGTGACCTGGGGGCCGTTTGTGCTGTTCCTGGGTTTGTGGTTCTTCTTGATGCGGCAAATGCAGATGGGGGGCAATAAGGCTCTCTCATTCGGGAAGAGCCGCGCTCGTCTGCTGACGGAAGAGCGGAAGAAGGTGATGTTCTCCGACGTTGCAGGTGTCGATGAAGCCAAGGACGAAGTGCTCGAGATCATCGAATTTCTCAAGGATCCGCGCAAGTTCCAAAAGCTCGGCGGCCGCATTCCCAAGGGTGTCTTGATCGTCGGTCCTCCCGGTACAGGGAAGACGCTGCTGGCCAAGGCCATTGCCGGTGAAGCCAGTGTGCCGTTCTTTAGTATCAGCGGATCGGATTTCGTGGAAATGTTTGTCGGCGTCGGAGCGTCCCGTGTTCGCGATCTCTTCGAGCAGGGGAAAAAACATGCTCCCTGCATTATCTTTATCGACGAAATTGATGCCGTTGGTCGGCTTCGTGGAGCAGGGTTGGGCGGAGGTCATGACGAACGTGAACAGACACTCAATCAATTGCTCGTCGAGATGGATGGATTTGATACGACAGAAGGTGTGATCCTGGTCGCTGCGACCAACCGGCCGGATGTCCTCGACCCCGCCTTGCTCAGACCAGGCCGGTTTGATCGGCAAGTCGTGGTTAATCGACCGGACTTGCGTGGCCGTACTGAAATTCTCAAGGTGCACACGAAGAAAGTTCCGATCGCGACGAACGTGGAGCTGGAAAAAATCGCGCGCGGCACGCCGGGGTTTTCAGGGGCCGACCTGGAAAACTTGGTCAACGAAGCAGCACTCTGGGCCGCGCGACTCAACAAGAAGGAAGTGGAAGTCGTCGACTTCGAGATGGCCAAAGACAAAGTGCTGATGGGGGCTGAACGGAAAAGTCTGATCTTGAGCGACGAGGAGAAACGGACGACGGCCTATCATGAAGCCGGGCACGCGCTGATTGCCAAACTGATTCCTGGAACGGATCCCGTGCATAAAGTGACGATTATTCCTCGAGGCCGTGCCTTGGGCGTGACGATGCAGCTCCCCGTCGATGACCGGCACGGTTATTCGAAGGTGTACTTGCTCAACCAGCTTGCCATTCTCATGGGAGGGCGTGTGGCAGAAGAGCTGGTATTGAAGGAAATGACGACCGGAGCGGGGAACGATCTTGAGCGGGCGACGGATCTCGCGAGGAAGATGGTCTGTGAATGGGGCATGAGCGAAAAGATGGGCCCCCTGACATTCGGCAAACAAAACGAACAGGTTTTTCTTGGGCGAGAGCTCGGGAGTCAGCGCGACTTCAGCGAATCAATAGCCATGGAGATCGACCAGGAAGTCAAGCGACTTGTGACGGAAAACTATGAGCGGGCAAAGCGCTTGCTTACTGAAAACATGGCCAGTCTGAAGCGTTTGGCGGAAGCACTTTTGGAGAAAGAAGTGCTCGACGGGTCCGATATCGATAACATTCTCATGCAATCCACATCCCAGGCGGTTCCTGCCTAAATCCTGCATCGCTGATTCCGGGACGCCATTTCAGGGCATTGGAGTCCCGGGCAGTACATCTGAAAGACGATAGGCGGAAGGGAGTCCGTCTTGCAAGCGGTGTGTTGTGACCTGTACCCTATACGGCCACGATAGGTGGCGGTCTTGGGTTGGGTGACGGATCCATTATTCGGAGGCCCGTGGTTTGGTATTAGAATCGAAGACATTGACTCGACAGGCGAAAGATCGGCTGATCGAATTCCCCGACCGACCGTTAATTATGGGCGTTGTGAATGTGACGCCGGATTCGTTCTTCGACGGTGGCCGCTATTTGGATGCAGAAGCCGCCGTGGCCCATGCCGTTCAGTTGGTAGAAGAAGGGGCGGATCTGTTGGACATCGGCGGAGAGTCGACGCGTCCCGGTGCTGATGTCGTGAATGAGGCAGAAGAGCGTCGTCGTGCAATTCCCGTTGTGACCGCAGTTGCAAAAGCTGTTGCCGTTCCAATCTCAATTGATACTTCAAAGGCTGCTGTTGCACACGCGGCCCTAGACGCGGGGGCGGTTCTCGTGAACGATGTCACGGCTTTACGAGGCGACTCCGCCATGGTCGATGTGGTTGCCCGAACGGGAGCCGGAATCGTCCTAATGCATATGTACGGTACGCCGCGTACAATGCAGCAGGCCCCCCGCTACGACGATGTGGTCGGCGAGATCTCCGATTTTTTCGAGGAACGAATCCGTTTCGCGATGACACATGGCATTGTACGGAGACAAATCATTCTTGATCCAGGTATCGGATTTGGTAAGCTGCTGGTACATAACCTTACGCTGTTAGCCCAGTTGCGCCGTTTCGTGCAGTTTGAGTGTCCATTGCTGGTCGGTGTCTCACAGAAGGCGTTCCTTGGGCAGCTCATGGATCGTCCGCTTCAGGAGCGCCAGTGGGGTACGGCGGCGGCGGTGGCAATGGCAGTGGATCGTGGGGCTGGAATCCTTCGCGTCCACGACGTGAGAGCCATGAAGGATGTGGTTCAGGTAGCAGCGGCAATTAATCGACAGACGACCGTTTCCATGAAAGCACAACATGCGTAAATTGTTCGGTACCGATGGGGTCCGAGGCGTCGCCAATCTCGATCCAATGACCAGCGAAGTGGCGATGCAGCTGGGGCGAGCCGCGGCACATTTGTTTATGCGCCGAGCTGGACGCCATCAGATCGTGATCGGCAAGGACACCCGCATCTCTGGCTATATGTTGGAGTCTGCGTTGACCTCTGGGATTTGTTCGATGGGTGTTGATGTATTGCTGGTCGGTCCGCTGCCGACGCCGGCAATTGCATTCTTAACGAGGAGCCTCCGTGCCGATGCGGGGGTGATGATCTCGGCCTCGCACAATCCCTACCAGGATAACGGCATCAAGTTTTTTTCCAACGATGGGTTCAAGCTGCCCGATGAGATGGAAGCTCGCATTGAGAGTCTCATCGTCTCGAACGAGATTGCCCATCTACGGCCGACGGCTGATGCTATTGGGAAAGCTTATCGAATCGACGATGCCGAGGGGCGGTATATCGAGTTCGTCAAGAGGTCTCTCCCGAAGGAGCTGGACTTCCAGGGGATCAATGTGGTGGTCGATTGTGCCAATGGCGCAGCCTATAAAGTCGCGCCAACGGTGTTGCGCGAACTCGGGGCGAAGGTTGAAGTGATCGGCAATAAGCCGGACGGGATGAATATCAATGCCGGCTGTGGCGCGGTCCATCCCGAGCTGTTGCAGAAGGCGGTTCGCGAGCAGGGGGCCCATCTCGGAGTGGCGCTGGACGGGGACGCTGATCGAGCCATCTTCGTCTGCGAACAGGGACGCGTCGTGGACGGCGATCATATTATGGCGATGTTGGCGCTCGATCTTCATCGCCAGGGACGATTGGCAAGGCAGACAGTGGTGGGGACCGTCATGAGCAACTTCGGATTGGAGCTTGCCATGACAAAAGCGGGTATCGCCCTCGCGCGGACTGCCGTCGGTGACAGATATCTACTCGAACGGATGTCGGCCGAGGGGTATAACTTTGGAGGGGAGCAGTCGGGTCATTTCATTTTCCTGGACCACAATACGACCGGGGATGGCTTGATTTCGGCATTGCAAGTCTTGTCGCTGATGAAGCGCACGGAGAAACCCTTGTCCGAGTTGGCCCAAGCTATGACGGCGGTGCCACAAGTATTACTCAATGTGAATGTGACGAAGAAGCCGAACCTCGACACGGTTCCCGAACTGCAACGCGCGATCCATGAAAGTGAACAGCGTCTCAACAGCAGCGGACGCGTGTTGGTGCGCTACTCCGGGACCGAACCGCTCTTGCGGGTGATGGTCGAGGGTGAGTGCGATGATACGATTCGCGAAGTGGCCAATCGACTTGTCGACGTCGTCAAAACTCATCTAGGTTAGCATGCTGCGGAAAACTATGTCGGCACGCTAGAGTTTCTATTGGCTGCACGTGTGGCACAGCAGGAGAATACTGCCGAAGGATGCTCAAAAAGGCCGTCCAGCAAGGCCGCAGCGAGTGAAGAGCCGAAAGCGTACTCTCTGGGGTACGTTGAGGGTCTGAACGATGCGAGAACGCTGCTGGCGGACTTTTTCAGCATCCTGATAGGGTTGTCGCTCCCCATTGAGGGATGCTCATGCTGCCGTCCCTCACCGTTGCCTTCATTGCCGGGCTCCTCATCGGATCACAGATTCCCTATTTCCCCCTGTCCGCCTCGTTCCTGCTCCTCCTCGCTGCGCTAGGCACCTTCGTCCTCGAACGACTCAAATGGTCCTCCGTCCGCCAGGCGACTTGGCTCTACGGAGCACTCTTAGTGGGGGTCGTCTATTGGGCGGTGGCTGTCAACCTGGCTGCCCATGACCCGATGGTCGAGCACTCGTCCGATACGGCGATCGAGATGACCGGTCGTATTGTGGCACCCGTGCAACAGGCGCCAGATCGACTGGTCATGATCATCAGGTCGGATGATCCAATCGATGCGTCGGGAGTGAGCAGACATGTTCGTCTGACCTGGCGCACACCGGATCGAATATTCTTTCAAGGCGATCGGGTCGGCTTTCGGGCGATGTTGCGCCGTCCGAGCGGGTCATTGAATCCTGGTGGATTCGACTATGCGTTCTATCTTGAACGGCAAGGAATTGATGCGATCGCTACGGTGACCGGATCCGAGGCGGTGCAGTTTCTTGAGTCTGGGCGTGCGCATGCCTGGTGGGCGATCTGGAATCAATTCGATCGGTGGAGAGGCAGTATCCGTCTCGCCGCGCTGCAAACCCTTCCCCAGCCTGCGCTGGGGCTCTATGCGGGCATCATCATCGGTGATCGAGGGTATTTGGATCCGGATCTGCGTGATCAGTTCATGGTGACCGGTACGGTCCATCTCCTTTCTATTTCAGGGAGCCACTTGGGCCTCGTCGCGCTGCTCATCTTCGCGGTCGTCAGATGGGCAATGATTCTGTTGCCTGCGGATTGGCTTCTTGCGCTGTCTCGGAGAATCACGCCGACTCGCATTGCCGCTGTCTGTAC
This sequence comes from Nitrospirota bacterium, assembly GCA_963741245.1. Taxonomy (GTDB): domain Bacteria; phylum Nitrospirota; class Nitrospiria; order Nitrospirales; family Nitrospiraceae; genus Palsa-1315. The sequence continues at coordinate 104,896 of CAVUHR010000002.1, forward strand.
GCTCTTTCCTGTCGCAGGCTACGCCTGCCTGGCCGGGGCGGAACTGGCTACGATGCGGTCGTTGCTGATGGTGACTGTGGGGCTGAGTGCGATCTGGCTCGGGCAGGAGCGCCGTCTGTTCCATGCACTCTCTGCCGCCGCGGTGGGGATTTTGTTGCACGATCCTCAGGCGCTGTTCGATATCTCCTTTCAGCTCTCATTTTTGTCCGTAATTGCCATTGCCGGGTGGCTCTCATGGCCGTCCGCGGCTGAAGTGGAGGAGCTACCGAACAAGCCGTCGTTCCTGAGAACCTGCACTCGATGGGGGAGAGACTCTGTGGTCATGAGCGGAGTGGTTACAGTGGTGACCGTACCGCTTGTTGCGTACTATTTTAATCAATTGCCCTGGCTCGGTCTTTTTACCAATGTGGTGGCCGTTCCCGTGGTGGGGATTCTGCTGGTTCCGATTGGACTTGGTGCCGGAATCTGGCAGATCGTGGTTGGGGGAACCATGCTGCCCATGGCTTCGCTGAATCAGTGGCTCCTCGAACACTTTGTGGCTGCGATCCGGCTGGTGTCGATGCTGCCGGGAGGGGAATGGCATGTTGCGGCCCCTTCGGTTCTTACCATGTTGTTGTTTTATGGCTGTCTCGTATTACTGTGGCAGCGAGTGGGCAGCGCGCCGTTCCGGTTGGCAGCAGGGGCCGGAGTATTATTGGTATTACTGTGGTGGGCCTGGTCCCCACGGACGTTCCTTGATGGGGATCACTTCCGAGTCACGTTCCTGGACGTCGGGCAAGGTGATAGCGCGGTCGTTGAGCTGCCTGATGGACAGGTGGTGTTGATCGATGGAGGGGCGACGTATGAGCGATTCGACATGGGCCGTGCAGTAGTGGCTCCGTTTCTCTGGAACCGGGGGATTCGCACCATCGACCAGGTTATTGGCACGCATCCTCAACTTGATCATGTCGGAGGCCTCGCCTGGGTGGTCCGACATTTTCTCGTGAAGAACTACTGGGGGTCGGGAGAGACCCGCGAAGAACTGTTCTATCGACGACTGCAGCAGTCATTGACTTCTCAAGGACTCCAAGAAGGGGTGGCAAGCGAAGGACAGGAGATCGTGTCATCCGGCCCCTGTCGGATGGTGGTCCTCAACCCACCAGCGGACGAACATCTTGATGTGCCGCTCCACGATAGCCATGTGGGTGGGCATGTGTTGAATAATCGTTCAGTGGTGACGCGTCTGACCTGTGGCAACCATACGATGCTCTTCGCTGCGGATGTCGAGCGAGATGGCTTGTCGCGGATGACGCGCTCACCCTCTCATGGTCCGATCGAGGTCCTCAAGGTGCCTCATCACGGGGCGGTGAGTTCGTTGAATCGTGACTGGTTGGCATCGTTGCGTCCCCAGTATGCCGTATTTTCGGCAGGCCGCCATAATCCCTACAAACACCCGGCCGTTGCCGTTCTCGATGCGTATGGGTCGGAAGGTAGTACGGTGTTGCGAACCGACCGTGACGGCGGGGTGTGGTTTACCGGACGAGTCTCCGACGCGGCGCTTCACCTGCATCGAGCGAGAGAGTTGGTGTGGCAGCCGACAAACAGAGCTTCCTGCCTGTGGGCCTGCGAACAGGCGAACTGGGCGCGGATTTGGAAACAATGGCGTGACCCTTATTGACCACCGTTTGGGCGTCATGGTGTTGACCCACGTCATAGGACCACTTGCAGGCTGTTCAAAAAGGCCGTCCAGCAAGGCCGCAGCAAGCGAAGAGGCGATGAGGTACATACCGCACTTCGTGTGAGCCGTTCGCCCTTTACATGGATCTTGGCGAACGGAGAAGATCCTTCTATTGATTCCGATATCCGAGAGACTCTGTTCTGGTACGTTGAGCCTCTGAGCGCCGCGAGAACGAAGCTGGAGGACTTTTTCAACAGCCTGCTGGCGCTGATTCTCAGGTCAGTCCACGTGAATGAGAGAGTGCACATTTCACGTCTTGGCAAGGCGAAATTCGTCTCTGCCTCCAGCAACAGTGAAGGTTTAATAGCCTAAGACTTTAATTTTGTTTATCTTTCATCACATGCTAGCAAGGCATAGCATGTGCTTTCATTCGTGCTGGCTAGCATATGTGTTTCTAATTATTAAGGGAGCAAGGGTATGCCAAATCTCGTACGAATCGTGATTCAGTTACCAATCCATCTCAAGACCCAGCTCGATAACCTGAAACAGCAGGGATACACGACCAGTGGCTTCATCAGGGCCATGTTGGAACGAGAGTTTGCCAAAAGGGAGGAGAAACCTGTGACGGCCTTTCCAGTTGGGAAACGAGTGAATAGCCGGTAGCCACTACTCCCCCTTGCACTGCATCTCAGTTCCCGCTACAAGATTCCTCCATGGTTCCCACAGTTGAATGGAAAGACGGCGTAGTACGGCTACTCGACCAGAGCCGGTTGCCGGAGTCCGTCGAGTTTCTGGACTGCCAGGACTATCAGGCCGTCGCCGACGCAATTCGCAACCTCAAGGTCAGGGGCGCGCCGGCGATCGGCGTGACTGCGGCGATGGGGGTCGCACTCGCTGCCCAGACCGTCGTCGCATCCGATTACGAGTCCTTCGCCAAGGCGGTGCACGTGATCTGCGATCACCTTGCGGCGACCAGACCGACGGCGGTCAACCTGTTTTGGGCCATCGAACGGATGAAACGCCTGCTCGAATCGTTACGCACGCAGCCAATTGTGTCAATCAAAGCCGCGCTGTTGAAAGAGTCACAAGTGATTCTCAATGAAGATATCGCGCTCTGTAAGGCGATGGGACAGCACGGAGCTCGACTCATTGCGAACGGTCAAACGGTCCTGACCCATTGCAATGCCGGTGCCTTGGCGACAGCCGGCTATGGAACGGCATTGGGTGTCATTCGTGCAGCTTGGGAGCAGGGGAAGCAGATTCAGGTCATAGCAGGCGAAACTAGGCCGGTCTTGCAAGGCGCGCGGCTCACGGCCTGGGAGTTGATGCAGGACAAGATTCCAGTGACGCTCATCACCGACAATATGGTCGGCGCACTCATGCGGCAGGGAAAAATTCACCTCTGTATTGTGGGGGCTGATCGGATTGCGGCAAATGGGGACGTGGCTAACAAGATCGGTACCTACTCAGTCGCAGTGCTGGCGAAAGCCCATGGGATTCCCTTCTACGTGGCCGCGCCCTATTCCACGATTGATTTGAAGACAAAAACAGGAGCGGACATTCCAATTGAACAACGGAATTCCTTAGAAGTCACTACCATTCATGGCAGCCATCCCGTCGCACCTAAAGGGGTCGCAGTCTACAATCCAGCATTCGACGTGACGCCGGCGGAATTGATTTCAGGGATTATTACTGAGCGGGGTGTGTTTCGTCCGCAGGACCTGGCCGCACAATTCGCCTCCTAAGGCCGGCGCTCCCTTGCAAGGCATGTAGCCCATCCTTATAATATGCCCGTCATTTTTGCCAAATTTCCAAATTAGACTGGTGGAAGACTTCAAGTAATGAGTGAACGAACATTAGCCATCATCAAGCCTGATGCGGTGAAGAAGAACGCGATTGGGGATATTATTGCCCGCTATGACAAAGCCGGCCTGAAGCCAGTGGCCATTCGCATGATGCAGTTCTCCAAATCGACAGCGGAGGGGTTTTATGCCGTGCATAAGGCTCGTCCGTTTTTCGATAGCCTCTGTAGATTTATGTCGTCCGGTCCGGTCGTGGTGCTGGTCCTGCAAGGTGACAACGCGATCAAGAAGAATCGGGAGCTGATGGGTTCGACCGATCCGGCCAAGGCGGAGGCGGGCACGATTCGCAAGGCACATGGGACGAATATCGAATTTAACGCCGTGCATGGATCTGATTCGCCGGAGACCGCCAAGTTCGAGATCGGATATTTCTTTCCCGAAATGGAACTCGCTGGATAAGGACGCCTGTCGGCAGGCGTGAACGGCTGTGCGCTTTTCCGTTCATTGTTGGCCGGATGTTGTGAGATGGATTTCATGTGTGCTGCTCGTAGTCCTTCCAGGGTGCGCCAGTCTGGTGCACCAGTTTCCTCCTTCGATGCCGCCTGCCACGTCGGGTGTCGATCCGGCACTGGATGCTCAGACGCGGCTCATTGAGTCCGCCTATCGTGCCTTTGTGCAAGAACGCTATCCACTCGCCAGTGCACTCTTCCAACGATTTGTTGATTCCAATCCGGCTTCTCCCAGGCTGAGTGAAGCTCGTTGGTGGCTCGCGCGCTCGTATGAGGAGCGCGGGGACCTCCCGGCCGCGCTGTCTGCCTATCGCGCCGTGGTCGGGGAGGCACCGCGATCCACCCCGCTCGTCGACAGTTATGAATTTCACGCCCTCAATCGGCTGGATGCATTTCGCCGGAGTCTCGGCCCATCGTCCTTGCTGGAACACAGGCAGATTGCTCTCTGGCTGACGAGCGCGGACTGGCTCACGATTCCTGATGTCGGGCTATGGATTGCGCAACTCGCTGACGCAGGAGTGACATCGTTGATTGTCGAGGCTGGATCTCCTTCTCGTGAAACGATGCAGTCAGACCCCATCGGGGTGTACTTTCAGACGGCAAAAGTCCCAGTCATCGAGGATCGTTTTACGGTGATCGTGCCGGCAGCCCATGCCAAAGGGATGGCGGTGTTGGCGTCGCTCAATCTGCATGAGCCTGGGTGGACGACGGTGAATCCTGAGTGGGGTATCGCCATGGACAACCGGACAGACCAGGTGTTCCAGCCGGTCGGTCATGTAGATGTGCTCCATCCTGACTATCAGCGTCTCGTCAGTGAGGTGGCACAGGATTTGTTGCGGACAGACATCGATGGGTTGGTGGTTGGGGCCAGGAGAGCCAAGGGATTTGCCGAGGAATGGAGCCCGACGTCGCGACGGATGTTCGAAGGGCTTTTTGGGCCTTCATTCGATAGCCACGATCAGTCTGTCTCACCAGACGCATGGCGCTGGGTCGGGTGGAAGACGAGGGCCTATCTTGGGTTTGTGGCACGATTAGCCCAGCAGTTGCGACAGACGCGGCAGGGATTTCTGGTTGCCGTAGTTGTTCATGAGCATGCGGTCTTCTTTCCAGTAGATGCCTTGACGGAGTATGGAGAAGACGTGCTCGAGACGAAGCAACGTGGGCTCCACCTGGTCGTCCCGCCAGGTTCAGGCATGCCCGAACGATCGGATGAGCAAGGGGCGGGGATAGAAACGGTGCGACAACGATTGGCGCCGACGGCTGGGGATGAACGGCAACTCTGGCTGGGCATGGCCTTGGGCGCGGCGGATTTATCATCTCAGGTGACGGCTGTGAGAGCCATACTCGCGACGAAAGTTGGGCAAGTCGGGCCACATCTGTTGCTGATGAACGGGCCAGCGATTCCTTGACAAAGGAGGGCCGGACCACTACGATCCCGAAAAATCTTGGAGGTCGAGGCTCAGCTTGACCTTAACCTCAACCTCGACCTCCACAAAAGGAAGCGCGCATGATTCCGAAACACCTCCATTACCACCAAGAGCATGAATGGGTGCGAGTGAACGGCACGCAGGCTACTGTTGGCATCAGTCATTTTGCCCAAGATGCGTTGGGCGATATCGTCTTCATCGACATGCCGAAGCTTGGTGCCGTTGTCAAGGCAGGGCAGCAGATCGGTGAGGTCGAATCGACCAAGACGACCTCCACGATCTACACGCCCGTAAGCGGCACCATTGCCAAGGTCAATGCCGACTTGAAAGACCACCCGGAAGTGGTGAACTCCGATCCCTATGGTAAAGGCTGGATGGTGGTAATTGATCTGTCGAACGTCGCTGAAGTCGATACGCTGATGACCTCAGCACAGTATGAAGCATTTCTTGCCAGCCAGAAACATTGAAACATTTGTGCATTGAATCATTGAACCATTGTGTGATTGGATCATTGGTGAGTTCTCGCAATGAATCAATCAGCAATGAGCCGATGACTCAATGACTTCCCAGAAGCACATCGCCGTTCTCGGCGCTGGACCCGGTGGCTATGTCGCCGCGATTCGGGCAGCCCAGCTTGGCGCCCGTGTCACCGTCATTGAGTCCCACGCGCTTGGCGGCGTCTGCTTGAATTGGGGCTGCATTCCCAGTAAGGCCCTCCTGTCGGTCGTCGAACTCGGCGACAAGGTCAAAAAAGCCGAGGTCTTGGGGTTGCTCGTCCAAGGACCAGTCACGTACGATCTCGCTCGGATGGTCACCCGAAAGAATACGGTGGTGGCGACTCTCGTGAAGGGCATTGCCACACTCTTCAAGGCGTGGAATATCGAGCATGTACAGGGAACCGGATCACTGCGAGATCGTCAGACGATCACGGTGACCAGATCTGATGGTGCGCCGCGGTACGTTCAGGCTGACGCAATCGTGATTGCCACTGGGTCATCCTGGCCGAACCTGCCGCAGTTTCCGATCGACGGACAGCAGCTGCTCACAAGCCAGCATCTCCTGGATCTCGATCGCATTCCTGCCAGTCTGCTGATCGTCGGCGCGGGAGTCGAAGGATGCGAGTTCGCGGCGCTCTATAGCGGTCTAGGGACGGAGGTCACGATTGTTGAATTGATGGCGCGTGTGCTTCCTTTGGAGGATGACGACATCTCATCGACAATGGAGCGGGAGTTGAAGAAACGCGGCGTGACAGTCCTGACCGGGACCACCGTCGAGAGACTGGAGCGAGTTACCGACGACCATCACAGCGCATCTCAAAGATGGCACGCAGGTGGCGGCTGAGAAGTTACTAGTGTCCGTGGGGCGGGGATTGAATAGCAGCGGCATTGGATTGGACCAGGTGGGGGTGCAGACGGGACAGCGAGGGGAGATTCTTGTCAACGAGCGGATGGAAACCACTGTGCCAGGGATTTACGCGATCGGCGACGTGGTCGGCAAGGCCATGTTGGCGCACGTGGCTTCGGCGCAGGGCAAAGTCGCGGCCGAGAATATCATGGGGCGTCAGGCGACGGTCCGCTACGACGTCATCCCTGCCGGAATTTTTACCCTGCCGGAGATCGGCCGTGTCGGCGTGACGGAACAGCAAGCCCGCGAACGAGTCCAGGCTACCGGTCAGAATCCCGACCAGGCACTCACGGTGGGACGTTTTCGATTTGCCGGGTTGGGGAAGGCGCAAGCGACAGGGGACACGACGGGGTTCTTCAAGGTCATTGCCGAGTCATCGAGCGGCAAAATTTTGGGCGTGCATATCGTCGGGGCCCACGCAGCCGACCTGGTGCATGAAGCGGCCATGGCGATGCAAGTCGGGGCGACAGTGACACAAATGGCGGAAATGATCCATGCCCATCCGACGCTGACTGAAGGCCTGATGGAAGCAGCTGAAGATGTCGCAGGGAAAGCGATTCACCAGGCGAGAAAGCGGACACAATAATGTGGCAATCGCTCCTCCTCAAGCTCGGGATGTTCGCGGCGACTATGGGAGTCGTCTTCTGGATCGGGTGGACCCTGCCGACCTCATTCGATCGAGCGCACGATTTTGCCACCGAATCGGTTGAGGGGCCGAAGGCTGAAATTGTTTCCGACAGTAGACGCGTAACCACGGTGAGTCCATCCCCTGTTGCCTTGTTGTCAGATCATCCGTCCGCTGCTGCTCCGAAGCAATCTCACAAGGGCCTACTCGATCTGAATCGGGCGACGGACCAGGATTTTGACGCTCTGCCTGGAATCGGCCCCCGGTTGGCCGAACGGATCATGGAGTATCGGCAATCGGTGGGAGCCTTTCACTCTCTTGATGAATTGCGCGCTGTCAAAGGGATTGGGAAAAAGAAATTTGAGCGGATCCGTCCATTGGTCACGGTGACGCGGGATGCCGGGCCATCAGTCAGAGGGAAGAAGGCGACATGAGCGAACTCTCCCGTCAACTCGAGTTGATTCTCCGCGGAGTCGTGGAGGTCATTCAACGGGCCGAACTTGAATCGAAGCTGACACGTTCCTTGAAAGAGAATCGGCCGCTGCGTGTGAAAGCAGGCTTCGATCCGACCGCACCGGATCTGCATCTAGGCCATACGGTCTTGATCCACAAACTCAAGCACTTTCAGGAGCTCGGACATCAAGTGATCTTCTTGATCGGCGATTTCACCGGCATGATCGGCGATCCGAGCGGCCAATCGGAGACGCGCGTCGCGCTTTCGAAACAAAAAGTATTAGAGAATGCCAAAACCTACGAAAAACAGATCTTCAAAATTCTCGATCCTGCGAAGACCCTGGTGGAATTCAACAGCCGGTGGATGAATGCGATGACGGCGGAAGCGTTGATCCATCTGAGTGCGCATTACAGTGTCGCGCGGATGCTCGAACGGGACGATTTCCATAAGCGGTACCACGAACAGAAACCGATCAGTATCCATGAGTTCATGTATCCCCTTGTGCAGGGCTACGATTCCGTAGCGCTCAAGTCCGATATCGAAGTGGGCGGCACCGATCAGAAGTTCAACCTCTTGGTCGGGCGCGACTTGCAACGGGGTTACGGCCAAGAGGCGCAGGTGGTCATCACGATGCCGTTGTTGGAAGGGACCGATGGCGTACGCAAGATGAGTAAGAGCTTCGGCAACTACATCGCGCTGGAAGACAATCCGAACGACATGTTCGGCAAGCTGATGTCGATCAGTGACGCGTTGATGCTCCGATACTACGAGTTGCTCACGACGGAGGATTTATCTGTAGTCAAGGCCGCTCATCCGATGGAGGCAAAGCAAGCGCTCGCGGCTTTGATCGTTGCTCGGTATCACGGGGCGGACGCCGGTCAGCAGGCGAGGGCGGCCTTTCAGCAGAAATTTCAAGAGCGGGAATTTCCGAGCGAACCGGATGTGCGCTTGACCTTGACTCTGGCCGATCTGCGCGAAGGGCAGACGATCAGTCTTGTCGATCTGGTGACCAAGACGGGGCTTGTGCCGAGTAAGAGCGAGGCCCGGCGTCTGATTATTCAGGGGGGCCTAGAGGTCGATGAACATAAACAGAGCGATGCGAATGCCCTGTTACCGATTGTGGCCGGGAGAGCCTATCACCTGAGGGTCGGCCGACGAAAATTCGCGCTGGTTGAACTGCGGCCTTAGAAATGTCTTCGTCAGTAGTCAATGGTGAAGTGCGCTTATGAGAGCTGCCGCCGTTTCTTCTGCCCGATTGCCCAATGATCATTGACGTTTGACTTGGCTCCTAGGCCAGCGTAGGATTCGACTCAGTGAGCGGGCGTAGCTCAGTGGTAGAGTCCTAGCTTCCCAAGCTAGTTGTCGTGGGTTCAAATCCCATCGCCCGCTCCAACGTAATAAGTGAAACGTAATGCGTGAAACGTCACACGTTAGAGATGGAGGACTTGAGAGGCCTGCGATTCCAAGTCCTTTTTTGTATCTTTGTATCTCGTGGACGAACCTGGCCCCGTAGGAGGCTGGGGAGAAATTACGCTAAACAGCTTTTTGGACTTTGCCGCTACGCAAGCAGCGTGTGCAGACTCGAATGCGTTTCGGCTGACCGTCGATCAGTGCCCGAACCGGCTGGAGGTTGGGCTTGAAGGTCCGCTTGGTCTTGTTATTAGCGTGACTGACGTTATGGCCAGATTGGCGACGTTTGCTACAGAGATCGCATGTAAATGCCACGGGTGCACTCCTTCATCTAGCAGGATGCTGAAAAAGTCCTCCAGCGGCGTTCTCGCTTCGTTTAGAGGCTCAACGTACCGAAGCGTACGCCTCGCCTCTTCGCTTGCTACGGCCTTGCTGGGCGGCCTTTTTGAGCATCCTGCGTGGTGTACTCTTGTTGTCCCTGACGTATAGAGTAATGAAACTCCGGCGTGCCCACAGAGCTTTTCGGATCCTGCTAGTCCAATCGATATAGGATGTCGACCGGTGAAATGTACCATAGGGTCATGAGTCTTCACAAGCAGGTTTAATGGGTTAGGCCGGCGTAGCACGGGAGCCTAAGGCCTGCGGAAGGGTGACTTATGATGACGGGAATCGATCTACTGGGGTTTGCGGCAGGGATGTTTTGATCATTCTGCCACGGG
>CAVUHR010000003.1:0-186698 GCA_963741245.1 Nitrospirota bacterium
GCCCGTGGAGTTCGAGAAAGAATCGAAAACCAGCCAGCGCGGCCACGTAATCCCTATGCTTGAACTCCTCCATCACTCGATCGTAGAGGTGTCGAGACGAATCCTGCATGTTGGAGGGGGCGGCGACAGCGAGATTGAGAGAAAACAGCACCGCAATCATTCCTGGGAGCACGATCATCAGCAGCTTCATCGTAATGCCTCCGTACTGCTCAGCGAGGTCTCGGTACCCTTCCTCTCGTGATATCGCAATCGCCGTGCCACCATGGCACTATCCGGTGTGGCTAAAACCAACGAGAATCCACGAGCTTGGCCCTCTTCGATGCCAAGAAATGCCGAGTGACTGCCCTCGCCTGAGCGACAGATTTGTACGATCTGTGCGGGAGTCTCCTCCTTGACAGAATGGAGCCCACACTCAGCGAAGTGGCTTCAGTAAACGGTTTGTGGGGAACTTGACTTGGTTGCTTGTGGCAGAAATAATGCCGCTCGGTCTGTCTGGTTCATCTGGTTTCTCTGGTCTATCTGGTTTGTTTCGTTTATTTTGTCGGTCTGGTTCAACCAAATAAACAAGACAAACCAAACAAACCAAATGAACTAGAAAGGAACGGTGAAGGAAGTTGGACATGATGACTGATCCTCCACCGAATCCACTCGGCGGAAAGACCTTGATCGTCGACGCGAAGGACGGCGACTCGTACCCGCGACCCAGTGCGGCACTACTCGATGCAGGAGAGCATGACCAGGTCTTTGTTCGTCCCGGGATCTATGAGGATAAAGTCTTTATCACGGGGCGACCAATTCATTTGGTGGGGGCCGGTCGAGACGAGGTGCAGATCTTTTCCCGTCGTGGAGGGCCCCTCTATCTCCAACAGGTCCCAAGCGGTCGCATCTCCGGCATCACGTTTCGGTATGTCGGAAGCGACCAGAATTCCGCGATGAATCTGCTCGATTCCTCTTGTGCTGTGACACAGTGCCGTGCCACGGAGGGAATTCTGTCCGGCGTGGTGATTTATGGCCCGCAATCGCGGCCGACATTTGTCGAGAATGAAGTCTGTGGCAACCGCGAATCGGGGATTTTTGTGTTTGCCGGGGCACAGCCGAGGATCGCCGACAATGTCTGCAGAGGCAACCACCATTTCGGTATCGCGGTGCGGGATCCTGGGAGCCATCCGGAGCTCGTCAGGAACCGGTGCCGGGAGAATATGCTAAGCGGGATTCTCCTCTTCCATCACGCGGAAGCCCTCCTCGTCGACAATACATGCAGCGATAATCAGCATTGGGGGATGGTGATCAGTCCAGACTGCCACCCTACTCCCGGTCGGGAGGCGCTCGACACCTCAAACATTCTTGTCCCCAATCCGCGCGGGGCCTTGATCGTGACGGATCAGCCGTTAGGTGACATTGGCCGGTGAGTAGACAGAGTATTGAGGACACCAGCGATCTGAGAATCAGTGCGTAGAATAAAGAAGGCGAGATCGGGGAGGAGTCAGAGCACGTCTCCGGTCTTGATTCCGCAACGTCGGTAGTGCACGCTTGCTACGGAAGGAGATTGGCCGAGTGAGTCCCAGAGGACTCGTGAAGGTGGAACGCACTGCCGCCTTGCTGTTTCGCTCGATACATGGCTGTGTCGGCATGCTTCAGTAATTCGTCGACAAGATGATCGTCGTGAGGATAGATCGTTATTCCGATGCTGACTCCGATGGTGATGTGGTGCCCCTTTAACTCGAACGCCGTGGCAATGGATTCCGTGATGCGTTTTGCCACCACGAGGATGTTCTGTTCGGAAGAGGCCCCTTCTAGAATAATCGTGAACTCGTCCCCGCCCATCCGGGCCACGGTATCGACTTCCCGCACACAGGTCTTGAGTCGTTCAGATACGGCCTTGAGTAGTTCGTCACCCATGTCGTGGCCGAAGGTATCATTCACCGCTTTGAATCGATCGAGATCGAGGAGCATGAGACCGATCGGTTGTTGCATACGCTTGCTTCGAGCCATGGCGTGAACCAGCCGATCACGAAAGAGGGTACGATTCACCAGTCCGGTCAAGTGATCGTACTGTGCGAGGTAGGTCAGGCGTTCTTCAGAGCGTTTCCGCTCAATGGCGTAGCGAACGGCACGAGCTAAAAGCTCGGGATGTCCTTGACCTTTGACAAGGTAATCCTGCGCCCCTTGTTGAACGGCTTGAAGAGCCAGGTTTTGGTCGCTCACGCCACTCAGGACGACAACGGGGATCGTTGGACTGGTGGCATGGACCTGTTTGACTGTCGGGAGACCGAACGCATCCGGGAGAGACAGGTCCAAGAGCACGGCATCGAATTGTTCACGGCTCAGAAGCGTGAGCCCTTCTCCCAATGTTTTCGCACGGGCAATCTGGAACTCCTCGATGCTCCATTCAGAAAGAAGATCCTGCGTGAGCTGAGCGTCGACGTCATTGTCTTCGACGAGGAGCACTTTGATCATCAGACCGCCTCGCTATCGCGTGAACCCTGAGTTCGGTTCCTAGTTCCTAGCAGGATGCTGAAAAAGTCGTTCCCAGGAACCGTGAAACGTTAGACGTGAAAGGTAAAACGTAGGATTGCCGAGTGCTTTCCCTCCGAAATGTTTCACGTTTTAACTTTCACCTTTCACGAACGCCGCCGCCGGCCACCATGAGAGATTGATTATAGCCAAGAAACGAGGGAGGACAAAGAAAATGTGAGAATACGGTAAGGAAGGGCGTGAAACTCGAAGGGGGTGCCACGCCATGGACAAGTGTGACGGCATAAGGCTCACGCTACCACTCTCCCCGGTGAAGACCATGACCGCCCCTTGTAAGCAGAAGCAAGCCAACGAGAAAACTACCTGGTCCGCGTTATTCATGAGCGCTTCTGCTTCAAGCGCGGATACGCGACTGCGACGAGCAGACTCGCCGTTCAGCGACATACTGTTGGGGACAGGTACCCTTCTTCTTGGTACCTGTCCCCGTCTGAGGAGCGGGACAGGCACCGCCGCAGACGGCAGAGCCAGTCCCCGGCTTCCGAGTGCCCGTCTCGCTTCGCGTCCGCACGCTTTCGCGACGAACCGTCATGAATAATGCGGGCTAGGACAGTCAAGAGGAACCACGGCGGACGATCTGGGATTAAGGCCACCTGGTTTTAGCCTACATGGAGTGCTTCAGCTCGGCGACGAACCTCTTCGGCTTTTTGCGATTGTCCGAGGTTGTCGTAGAGTGAGGCGATATTCGCATGCAAGTGCGACAAGAGTTGTCCCAACTGTGCTTCCTGTGCGATCACATTCGCTTCGAGCGCTAGTTTCTTTTCTTCACTCCGGCGGAAGCGTTCCTCAAGCCGCTGTACGAGTTGGATCCAGCCTCTGACCTTGCCGGAATCCAAGTCAGGGAGGGGCGGCAAGGCTTCGGCGCGATCGAGAGATTTTTCAGTTTGATTCATCCAATTGATGAAGACGAGAAAATCACCAAGCGTAATTTTAAGTGCGGATGAAGCGCCTTCTTCTTCGATAACCAGGTCTTCCATTACAACTCCTTGTGAAGAAAATTATTTCGAATAGTGTGCGGCAGACGAACGAAAGACTTCTGCCAAATTGCCATTGAAGTTTTCTCTTACCGGCCCATGAAAAGCGAACAACGTAGCGAGATCAACGCGAGCCACCTCCTTTCTTATGTCTGGCCTTTGACGAAAAACGGAGAGCAATTCCAAGAGAGGGCACCCCGTAGGCAACATCCGATAGTAGTTGGTCGAGTAATACTGCGCCAGCAGTGGTATTGTCAACAGGTCTCTTGGGAGATTGATGAAGAGAAATCTTCACCGGATTCTTCGGCCTGCGGATGGTGTCAAAAAGAGCAGGAAGTGGACGGTGACTATCCTTGAGGCGAGCGGGGCGGAACGTTCGGATAGATTCCGCGTGGGAGACGTTCGGGGCCAATTGCCCCTTCGCAGGCATACCCTGGTTCGAAGGGCCAGAGGAGGGATCGACCTTGCCAAGAACCTCTCACTTGGACCGTACTCAACGAGACCCCAAGTCGATCCGCCTCCTCGCGCATTGTGGACAGGCAGCCTTCGTAGGAATAGGCGCGCCGACCCAGTATGATCGGGTTGCCCGTCTGGCTATGGAATACGGTATAGGACTCAGCGCAGCCTGCCAGGAGCAGTATCATGATGAGTATAGAACCTCTCGTCATGCGCCTTTACCCTCACTAACTGGGGTGATTATTTTCAGGAATGTGCATCTTGCCACACGCTGGATCGAGGTGGCAGTGCGAGAGGGACCTCATTTTTGACGAGCCGACCTAAGCGGACTTGGTCTTCACCAGGCATTTGAATAAATTCGACACCGAATCGTCGTCCCTCGCACCAGCGTACCTTGGCTAATCCGACTCGGAGCGGAGACGTGACGTCAGGGACGAGCATCCTCATCTCAAGATAGGAGCCGGGCTTGACGCGTTTTCGACTGTGGACGGCGCAGCCAGGTACAGACACGTTGAGCACGGTTCCCTCCCCCACATAGGCCTCACCGGCAAACACCACGGGGAAGTAGGTGTGGACTCGTTTACAATTCCGAAGTTTCGTCATGACAGTTGCTTCCTTCTCGGTCAGACGATGAGGAGTGCAGAGAGTACCACAGTCTTCCTTCAGCACGCGAGAGGCCCCCTCGTTTGTGGGATATGACACAAGAGAGATTGGGCCTCCGCAGCATCCTCCAACGAACCCCAAAGTGCGGCAGGGAGGGCCAAAAAAGGGAAAGCCCCCACCCGCATCTCCCTACGAAAGTTGGGAATCATGAGTAACCATAAGTTATTGGAATTATAACATAGCCAAGCATTTTGTCCTCCCTGCCAGACGGTATAGAACCTGCGCTTACAGCATCACAAGACAGGGTCGGCTCCCGAGTAACAGGAACCACGCGCCGCAGGGTGACACAGGTTTCGGCACAGGGAGGAAACAAAGATGAACACAGTCGAGCTTCACAATGAACCATATCGAGATGACTCAAGACGCCGGACATTCGTCCTCATGGGCTCCGCCAGATTGCTTGCCTGCGTAGTCGTGCTCCTTCTGGCGACATCGGCACCCTCTGTTCTCGCCGATCCGCAGCTCTATGGAGACATCGATCCCACGGGTCTGGTGAGTCTCACGCATGTACCGACAGATGAGCCTGTCGCAGCAGCTCGCTACAGGGCCCGGTATCACAGTGGTGTGACGGATCGAGAACTTGAGCAAGCGGTCAGCCGTGCGGCTCTGCAGCACCACGTTCAACCAGCCTTGCTTTTGGCAGTGATGAAGGCCGAGTCTTCCTTTAATCCGATCGCAATCTCAAAGGCGGGAGCGGTAGGACTCATGCAGCTGATTCCGGAAACCGCCATCCGGCATGGCGTGCGTAACCTCTACGATGCGAACGACAACATCACCGGTGGAGCCAAGCACCTGCGCTACCTCCTGGACCGGTTCCACGGGAACATCCGGTTAGCCTTGGCTGCCTATAACGCGGGCGAACGCAGGGTGGATCGATATGGACAGATCCCACCCTATAAGGAAACACAGGATTATGTAAAAAGGGTGCTCGTCTACTATCGTAGCTACAAGAAAGACGGTTGGGTCATGCCGGCCGTGATGACCGCTCCGTCTCTTCACGCAGGCCGACCGTCCTAAGTGAGCGCCCGTGATCTCGTGTGGTCATGAGGACGCAGCGATTCAGATGAGGGATCCATCTGAAGAGACAGGGCCATCAATCGTCTGCAGGGATCAAGAAGCGAAGCGAAACGTGCAATCAGAGAGTTGCAGAAGTGGAACCGTTAGACGGGTTTTTCAGCGACGTACTCCAAGTATTTCCACAGTTCCTTGGCATCCTCTTCGGAGAATACGAGCGGGGTATTGTTAGCGGATCCGGAGAAATAGACCTTGAGCGACATAGCATCTTGCCAAATCTGTGCTTCGCAGTAGCACACACTATCGAGGTTTAAGGCTTTCTTGCCAATACGAACGAAGTGCATAGCGTCTCCTTGCCCTGCGCCAACTCCTCGCCGACTATATCACTGCATAGCCTTCCGTCAAACGCTTACCGTATTTTCTGGCAAGATCTCGCAGGCACGAACGAGCGAGGACTTGAAGTAGGTTGAGACTCCTGTGGGGTGGATCGGTTAGAAAGAGAAGGTTGGTTGCGGGGGAGGGATTTAGGCGTTATTTAACCGCTCCCGTACGAATTCCGTTGCGGCCATGAAAGGTTTTGTTTTGAAAGATTGCTTCAAAGCCGGGCCACTACACCGAATGGTGCCAGAGCAGCAGTTCAGTTACTGTGAAGAAAAGGGCGGTGTACTGCCCCGATTAATTACTGCACAGCTTGTTTCTCCTCGTTGACCATCCAGCTTGCAGCAAATTCTGGCGTCTTTGAGGCTTCGTGTCCAAGGGAACGTTTGACTAGCATCAGTCTGATCGTTTGCTCGGATGTTTCCCGCTATCTCCCACCACGATAGTGTTGAACAGATTTCATTGAGTTTCCTGCTTTCCGCCTGACTAAGCTCCCTGTCCACATTTTAAGTGGGGCACAACGGTTGTGCCCCACTTTAGAATAGAGCAGAAAGAGTTGGCCAGGTAGGATGAGAGAAACAGGCGTGACTCCGGTAGCATGGTCATGTTAGGAAGTGTCGGTGGTGCTCCACACAGAAGCTGGTGGGTGCTGCCCAGATGCCCATTTGGAAGAGGAGCCTTAACCATGGTCGATTCTCTGTGAAATGGATGGTTAAGAACGAGCAACACGCTGTCCAACATTTCAGTGAGGCAGTTCACGCATGAGCACTACACATCGGATAGCCTCAGGGGACGTTGGGTTTCCGTTGCGCGCGAGGAGAGGACTCAAGATCTTCGGCCCCCCCTCTCTCTGGCTCATGTGCGCAACTTCGATCCTCTTGGGGACTTCGTGTATTCATGAATCAAAACCATCGCCGGCTCAAGGTGCTCCAACGGAAGCGATGAGGACCACAATCAGTCAAGCCCTCGAAGTCTTGCAGGATCAAGAGCTCAAGAAACCAGAGCGCACGGACGAGCGTATCACTCGGCTGAAGAAGATTGCTGATGCACGCTTTGACTATGGAGAAATGGCCAAGCGGTCGCTTGGGGGCCAGTGGGATAAATTAGAAGAGAGGGAGCGACAAGAGTTTGTCGACCTGTTCACCGAGTTTTTGACGGCAACCTATGTGGAACAGATGCACTCCTACTCTGGCGAAGAGGTGACATTCCTCACCGAACGGCGTGAAGGGAACCATGCGGAGGTCAAGAGCCTCATGGTCGGGAAGAAAACGGAGGTCTCGATGGACTACAGGCTTATAAAGAAAGGTGATGACTGGAAAGCGTACGATGTGCTGATTGATGGAATCAGCCTGGTCCAGAATTATCGGGGACAGTTTGCAGCGATACTCCGCGCATCATCCTACGAGCATTTAGTCCAAATGCTGCGCGAGAAGATTGCGCAGTTCAACGTGAAGACTAAGAGTTCTGAAACGAGCACGTCATCCCACTAAATAGCACTCCGATCGGAAAGGCTCACCAGGGGAGCGATGAAGTCCAACGCGAGTACGGCTGACAAGATGGAAATGAAAAAGCCTAAAGTGGAGACAGAGAGAATCGGCAGTCTACGTCTATAAATGGCGAGCAACCAAGATCCCATTGACCCCGAAAATTAATCAGAAAACACAGTTCTGTAAGGGTATCTGTGTATAACATGAGTGCGAACGCCTCTGCCCAGTAAGGCAATCCAAAAAAATGATGCGTGAATTTGCTGCATTATCAAAGAGTTGTTGTCTTAGACTTATTTTTATCGAAATACACCCATATGTTGTGGCAACGGGATCATTTTCATCAATGCCTATTATTTAGGCAAAGAGCATTTGACGATGGAGAAAGTAATGAAATTTGAATGGGCAGGCGACCTTATCAACAGACTTATTCACAGAAGCTGGGGAGAGGGTTTTGTGACGATTTTCCTTGATCTTTCTTTGCATATTTTTCACTGCTCCTCCTCGACTGGTGCCTGTGCATCGGGAAGAACAATTGAAGGACACCGATAGAAGGCCGCAGGCCCGAGATAGGGGTGCCACGCTGGCGAAGAGGTCGTCACGTCCTCCCAGATGAACGTGAGGTTTCCCGCATTTGCGAAAGTGTAGCCGGTGCGACATCGCTAGTACGTCGTCCCCTTCGCCACTCGCTGTCCCATCTCAAGGATTCGTTCCAACCGTTTGAGCAAGTTGATGGACTCGTGCGTGGTGATTGATCAGCCTTACCCTAAATCGTGAGGAATTGACTGCGCGATCACTTCTTGCTGCAAGCAAGTTTCCCTAGATCGTGAGACACGCTCCCTGGTTCAACAGGTTTCCACTTTCGTTCACGTGAGTCCTTATAAACCACCTTACCACGCCCCATATTACCAGAGAACTTCGTCAGCGCAAGTATCCGCTCACGGTCTCCTGTGCAGTCATACTGGTGTTGCGCCTTGACAGACAGGTACGAGTTGCCCTGTGCGATTTGAACAGTCTTGAAGTCGTTCAAATGCCACACCTTCACCAGATTTCCTTTGCGGCGAATGGTGCCTGGATCGGCGTATACAGTCATTCCTGCTTCCTCGTTGCCACCAACCACCACCCAATCCGCATACGCAGGTCCACTACTCAGCACCAGGAGTGCGAAAATGAGCGGTCGTTTCAAGTGAATCCCTCAGTGAGCCATGGTCGCTTATTTCTTTAACGGCTTCCACTCCCGCGCCAGTTTTTGCGCTTCGGCAATCTGTGAGGAAGTCATGCGACCTGCGATCTCATCTCGATTTTCTGCTGCTACGTCCTTGTGTGCGTCACCCGTCGAGTTGGCTGCTGCGACGTCGTACCACATGTATGCACGCACATAATCCTGCGTCACACCATGCCCGAATTCATAGAGCCCTCCGAGGTTGTTCTGCGCACCCGCGTGCCCCTGCGCAGCGGCTTTCTCATACCACTGCCGCGCCGTCGCAAAATCCTGGGGGACGCCTTTTCCGAAGTCATACAGCACCCCGAGGTTGTATTGCGCCCTCGCGTGGCCCTGGACTGCGGATTTCTCGAACCACTGTCGCGCCTTTGTATAGTCCTGCGGCACGCCCTGCCCGTTGTAATACAGCAACCCGAGATTGTTCTGTGCCGGCGCAACCCCTTGGGCGGCGGCGTTCTCGAACCACTGCCGCGCCTTTGTATAGTCCTGCGGCCCACCCTGTCCGTCGCGATACAGTGCCCCGAGGTTGTACTGCGCCCCGGCGTGCCCTTGGGCGGCGGCGTTCTCGAACCACTGTCGCGCCTTTGTATAGTCCTGCGGCCCACCCTGTCCTTCGACATACAGCAACCCAAGGTTGTACTGCGGCTCCGCAGCACCTTGGGCAGCCGCCTTCTCGAACCATTGTCTCGCCGTCGCATAGTCCTGCGGCCCGCCCTGTCCGTCACGATACAGCGTCCCGAGATTGTTCTGTGCCCTCACGTCGCCCTGGGCTGCGGCTTGCCTGTACCACTGCCGCGCCTTCGCATAATCCTGGGGCACGCCGCGCCCGAAGGCATATAGCGTCCCGAGGTAGAACTGAGCGCCTGCATCTCCCTGCTCGGCCAGTGGTCGCCACTCATGCAGGGCTGTTGCGTAGTCGCCACGCTGGTAGGCATCCATACCTACTTGACCATCCGCCCATGCTGGCAAGGCGAGACTCACGAACGAGAGCACGAGGACGATGGTGAATCGGAGCGGTATGGGGCGGTCGTTGCTCATGGGAAGTTCTCACCGGATTCCTGTATGAGTCGGTTGAGAAATTGCTCCACCCGACTATGCGTCTGCTTCTCAACCGCCAAGGTTTCCAGGCCGAACTCCTGGCCCCGGATCCAGCGCACGATCGCAGCAGCCACAAAGATGCTTTCTTCGTTCGGCAAATTGACGGTCAAGGAACACGTCTGCCCAATTTGCAGGGGAACTTCGCCCGAGAGTTTCCACCCGTACAGCGAAAGATTCCGGACCGTGCCTTGGCCCTGGAAAGTGCCCGCTTTGTAGGTCACAGAGCATTGCACAGGGAAGCGACGGTGGGGGCGAATCGTGAAGGGCATGAGAGCCTCGCAGGGAGGCTCAGTCTAAGAGGGGAGCGATGAAATCGCAAGGCGGGGTGTGGGAAAATGTGTGTATTTCCCCAAGCTAGATCAGCGTCCTTCAATAGACCTGTCCCATGACACCACAAAGAAGGACCGGCTCAAGCCGAATCACACTTTATCACAGTCGGCTCAGGTGGCAGGGAAGTTGAAGCGGTAAGTGGTTGATTTGTGGTGGGCCGTGTTGTTGTGCCCCACTTAATTTCTGAGCAGTTTGTTGAACATTGCAAACTATCCATTTTGCAGAGCATCCAGCCCTCTTCGATGCTCCATTTCTCAAGGGACATCCGGTTGCATTCGCTCGTTACTCGGTTGAGAGGGCCTCGACTGTCTTCCGCTCCAATGGGTTTTGAATAAATTCAGTGGGTTTCCTGCATCCATCTATCTAAGATGTTTATCCACAATTCAAGTGGGGCACAACATCACAACCAGTTTTAGCCTGTCGGTCCGAAGGTGGGGGGAACGTAATCGCAAGGAGGCGCAACATGAACGTGCTCGTGGCGACAGATGGATCGAAGTATGGGCGATGGGCGTTGAACTGGGTGGCCCAACTGCCGTTCGTGGAGCCGCCGCAGGTGACGGCGCTGCATGTGCTGGATATCGGCGCGGTCCGCGCACCGTTTCGTTCGCAGCCAGCGATGGCCGGGAGCGAGCGGTACATTCAGGAAGAAATCCAGCGCATGGAAACGCGCTCGGCCATGACTATCACACACACCAAGAAGCAGTTGGCGGCGTTGAAGCTCAAGGGCACGGTCCGCAAGGAGCAAGGGGCGATCGCCCCCGTGATCTTGAAACGCACGCCGAAACAGGACGGGCTCCTGGTGGTGGGAAGTAAAGGTCTCGACGCCCTTGACCGCTTCATGCTCGGTAGTGTGTCGACGAATCTCATCCATCATGCGACGTGCCCTGTGCTGGTCGTCAAGGACGAGGCGGCACCGGTGCGGCGGATCACCTTGGCCACCGATGGGTCGGACGCATCGGCCAAAACATTGGAGTTTGTGCGGACCAAGTTTCAGCCGGATCGTTCGACCGGTAAAGGCGGGCGCGTGCCGATTCAGGTGAGCGTAATTCATGTGATGCCGTTCAGCAATTACCAGGAGCTGAAGGAGGCCAGGAAATTACTCGAACAGAGCGTACGGACGCTGATCCAGGCGGGATTTACGGCCGAGGCGGTGTGTTTGCGTGGGAAGCCTGCTGAAGAGATCATGAAGATCGCCTCCAAACACCATGCCGATCTGATCGTGATGGGGGCCAAAGGGCTGGGCGCCATTGCCCGATTTCTCCTCGGGAGCGTGTCGACGCGGGTGGTGCAGCACGCGACCTGTTCCGTGCTCGTCGTTCGATGACAGAGCAGGAACCACTGGGGAGTCCCTGACCGTGGTTTTTGTACCCATAGCTGAGAGATGCGTACAGATGTGTCAGGTGTTGTCACTGCGCCACAACCGCCGATGACGACGAACGTGGATGCGGTGTACGCCCCAGATTTCTCGACAGGCTCTGCGCTGCCCCTGTTCCTCGGAGACTGGCGGGCGGCTTTCCCTCCCCCGCGCCACCGATTGACCTCGCGCGAAAGACGGTTATCTTTTAAATGAGCGGAGGCCTCGGTGAGAGGAACATTCACAGGCACTGAGGTCAAGCGTAGGGGCGGTGTGCAGGCCCACTGACGAGTGGGAAGCCTAAAGCTCCTCCAAGACCTCCACAAAACAAACAAGAGCTCTCAGACCCGCCTCCGCTTCGTTGTATGTCTCGCCCTCTTCCTCGCGCACTTCTCCCCATTGATGAACGTCCAAAGTATAGTGTGTTGGATTTATGAGACCTATGGGTCGTGGTGTTTTATCTGTGAAGGGCTGCGCGTGCGGTGGAGGGTTGAGAAGCACGGAGAGGACGGGGCTATAAAAAAACGGCCCGCCCTTGTGTGGAACACCGGGGCTGCTATCCAAACCGGGTGATGTCCAGCAATCCTTCAGTCGCCCTCGCTGATTGCCCCGCGCCTCAATCTTCGTTCTGGCTCGCATTTACGGCCGTGCCTAGTGGCACCGACATCGAGAGCGCGTCCCTTGAACCATCACCCCGCCACTGAAGCAGGAGCGGCGCCCTTTGCACGCTGGCTGCACAAGAGCGGGTCAAACTGGAACCAGGCTGCTGACCTGTCTGAGCTTTTCACCTCTCTCAACTTATATATAATCATGCTCTCCTCGAAATCAACGAGCCCCTGACGGCCCGGCCCTGTCGACAATCACCTCACAATGATCCCGTATTCAATTTCACGCCGGAGGATCCTTTTATGTTATATGAGATGAGAGCACTGTGTTGATCTCGTACGGATCTCAGTGGGAACGGGCGCGGTCGACGATCCTTGAAGCAGTAGCCGACGATAAAACGCGGTCGCGGCTTCCGCCACAAACGCATTCCAGCAATTGCCTGGCTTATTGTCCCTCATCGGATCGCCGGATACACATGCGCAGGTCTATCTGTCGCTCACGGAATACAGGATCGCTTGCATGGTGCGCTATCTGGTCCATGCCAAGTCGAGATGCACCCTGAAGCATCAATTACAGGTACAGACGCTCAAGGCCTTGGCAGGCGCCTGGGTCGAAATCGCGTCCCCGGCGCTCACGCTGGTGCGCGATCCGGCAGAACGAACGTAGAAGGAGGAAGCATGAGAGTGTGGCCGGGGAAACCCTATCCGCTCGGCGCCACTTGGGACGGCGAAGGCGTCAACTTTGCGCTGTTTTCCGAGAACGCCACGGCGGTGGAACTCTGTCTCTTCGACGGACCAGACTCTGCGAAGGAGTCGTACTGTCTCCGCGTCGAAGAGCGCACGGACCAAATCTGGCACGTCTATCTGCCGGGTTTGTGGCCGAGCCAACATTATGGTTATCGCGTGCATGGCCCCTATGATCCCGAAGCCGGGCACCGCTTCAATCCACACAAGCTCTTGATTGATCCCTATGCGAAAGCCGTTGCCGGCACCATCGAATGGTCCGATGCCATGTTCGGCTATCGCATCGGCGATCCCAAGGCCGATCTCTCCTTCGACTCCAGAAACAATGCCGGCAACATTCCCAAGTGTGTCGTGATCGATCACGCCTTCACGTGGGGCGGCGACCATTTGCTCAAAACGCCGTGGGATAAAACGATCATCTATGAAGTCCACGTCAAGGGTTTCACGGCTCGACATCCGGAGGTCCCGGAACAGATGCGGGGTACCTATGCGGGACTCACGACGCCTGCCGTGATCGACTACTTGCTCGCACTGGGGGTCACCGCCATTGAGTTAATGCCCGTCCATCACTTTGTCAGCGACAAGCATCTCCTCGACCGCGACCTCACCAACTACTGGGGCTACAACTCCATCGGCTTTTTCGCACCCGATATGCGCTATGCTACCTCCCCGGTCCGCGGCCGTGTCGTACGGGAATTTAAGACGATGGTCAAGACGCTGCATAGCGCGGGGATCGAAGTCATCCTCGACGTCGTCTACAACCATACGGCGGAGGGGAACCACCTCGGTCCCACCCTCTCGTTCAGAGGCATCGATAACGTGTCCTACTACCGGTTGCTCGACGACGATAAACGGTACTACATGGACTATACGGGCTGCGGCAACACGCTCAACGCGACTCATCCGCGCACCCTTCAACTGATCATGGACAGTCTGCGTTATTGGGTGACGGAGATGCACGTGGACGGATTTCGGTTTGATCTGGCCTCCGCCCTTGCACGGGAACTGCACGCGGTAGATCGGTTGAGCGCCTTCTTCGATATTCTCCATCAAGATCCGATCCTGTCCCAAGTCAAGTTGATCGCGGAACCGTGGGACGTCGGTGAAGGCGGGTATCAGGTCGGGAATTTTCCAGTCGGCTGGGCCGAATGGAACGGCAAGTATCGGGACACGATCCGTCGATACGTGAAGGGCGACGGAGGCCAGGTGGCGGAGCTGGCATATCGGCTGACCGGCAGCAGTGACCTCTACGGCATGAGTGGCCGCCGTCCGTATGCCAGCATCAATTTCATCACGGCCCATGATGGGTTCACCCTCCACGACCTCGTCTCGTACAACGAGAAACATAATGAGGCCAACGGCGAGCAGAACCGCGACGGCACCGATGACAATGCCAGTTGGAACTGCGGCGCGGAGGGACCGACAGCCAACCCCGCACTTGTTGACCTCCGTGAGCGTCAGAAACGCAACCTCCTGACTGTACTGTTCTTCTCGCAAGGCGTGCCGATGCTCTGCGGCGGCGACGAAATCGGTCGCACCCAGAAAGGCAACAATAACGCCTATTGTCAAGATAACAAGATCAGTTGGTTCGATTGGAAGCTCGATCGCGCGCAACGTCATTTACTGGAATTCACGCGAAGCCTGATCGCGTTTCGCAAGCGACATCCGGTCCTGAGGCGTCGCCGGTTCTTCCAAGGCCGCCACATCCGAGGATCGGAGGTGAAGGACATTGCGTGGTTCAGGCCGGATGGTAAGGAAATGAACGACAAGGACTGGAATGCGGGCTATACGAAATCGCTCGCACTGCGACTCGCCGGAGACGCGATCGGCGAGACGGATGAGAAGGGACGGTCGATCGTCGACGACACGTTGCTGATATTACTCAACGCCCACCATGAGCCACGAACCTTCACCCTACCGGCTCACAAGCGCGGCGTTCGCTGGCAGCCGATCCTCGATACCAGCGTCGCAGCTAGCAGAAAAAAATCGGTTGCCATCCTCAAAGGAGGGACGTGGTTTGAGCTGGCAGCCCGGTCGATCGCGGTCCTGCGGGTCAGCGACAAGCAGTGACGCCCCTCGTCAGTTCGCACTACCCCCGGCACCGCAAAACCTGTACCGAATCGATCACCGTGATCTGACGTCGCGACTCTTCATCAGCGGGCCATGCTGTTAACACGGCAGGATGAAAAGTGGTTGCGCCTACCGCCGGCACCGGGAATGCTGTCCCGTAACCATCTGGTTTATGGACGGGCGGTGCCTGTGCGGCATGCCCTAGCACAGAACGAGCACAGGGCCATGGGCGGCCGATCAGACCGCGAAGAATAATCACAGGTTGGGGCCGTGACCTGTGGGGGCAACCCTCTTCATATCTACGCCAAGGCCCGCTGATTAAGAGTGGCAGAAGGCCAATGATTCGAACAGCTCGATGTTGCGAAGGTTTCCCCGTTTATCGTTGAAAATCATAAGCTTGCTGGCTTTCTACTGATTCCATTGCTTCTACCTAATTCGGTCGTTTGTGAAGCTTTTTAGCACAAAATTAGCATATCCATTTGGGCCAATCACGCTGTGGCCAGGGCCGGGAGCGAATCCGCTGTTAGCTGTTGAGAGAAAAGAGAGAAGGTTGGTTGCGGGGGAGGGATTTAGTCATTATTTAACCCCGTCGATTCGCATCCGGTTGCAGTAGGTTCATCAACGGCTTCGCTCGCGTTGGAAGGGGCTACTACGGCTGGTTGGAGGGTGTAAATAAGTTTGGTGGAGGGCAAGCGATCTAATCGTCTTTATTTTACCCGACGATTCGGGTGTCCATTCAATCGGCGAGCGCTGGATGATCAAAGAAGCCGTTTGAAACAGGTGGTCTGAAACCTGGGCCGGAGTCTTGCGGGCCGACGTAGTGAGGGGTATGCTGTTGACCAGCAGGAAAATCTACATGGAATTCCAGTTTCCTCACGCGTGACATCCTTCGCGTCATAGAAGGATCTGGTACTCAGTCAGGATGTTGGTAACTGAACCGAAGCGGGACTCGGTGAGAGAGGAGCGCATCATGGCAAGACTCCTGCGGCTCGGACTCGCGACAGTTCTGGGATTGGGGCCGGGAGTCGGCTTGGCGGGAGATCTGACGCCGCGCGAAATCTACGAGGGCTGCTCGCCAGCCGTCGTGCTGATCATCGGGTATTCCCACAGCGGCCAACAGGGCAGCGGTGGCACCGGCTCCATCATCCAACAGGATGGGCTCGTCTTGACGAACGCGCATGTCGTGATCGAGGAACACACAGGCCAGCCCTATCCCCGCTTGACAATTTACTTGAAGCCAGATCGTGTGACCGGCGACCGGAAGGTGGATTTGTCACGGAGTGGCAAGGCTCGTGTGGTGGCCTTCTCACAGCCGTTGGATCTGGCGCTGCTCAAGCTCGATGGGCCGCCCGGACCGTTTCCGGTTCTCGAACTAGACGACTCCGATCGGGCCGAGATCGGCGATCGAGTGGTGGCGATCGGGCATCCAGAACAGGGCGGACTCTGGACCTTGACCACCGGCACCATTAGTGCGGAATTCGAGAACTTTAACGACACGAACGGCAAGTCTGTGTTTCAGACGGAAACGGGATTGAACCGCGGCAACTCCGGAGGACCGTTGCTTGATACCGACGGCCGCATGATCGGGGTCAATACGGCAATCGCCCGCGTCGCGCCTGATGGGCTGCCGATTACCAGTATCAGCTTCTCCTTGAAGTCCAACGTGGCCAAGCAGTGGTTGCGTGATCAGGGTGTTTCGGCCCGGGAGGCGCTGGCTCACTCCGACACCCCGGGGCTAGACAAATCCGCTGATCGTTCTCTCCTTCTGCCTCGCAGGCAAACGACCCAGCTTGGGAATTCCCTGGTCGCTCCCAGGATCGCCTCTCCTTCTCTTCCCTCTGAGCTCACGGTACAAACCGTGCCCTCGCCTCGCCCCTACAATCTGGACCGCCTCGTTAGTGAACGGAACCGCGCCGAGGCGGATCTTGAGGATATGATCAAGGAAATGCGGGGCAAACTAGGCGGGCGATGAGAACCTCGCCGGGCACGTGTCAACCAGCCATGATCAAGCACGGCTCGGCCGACGTACGAGCAATCCGCCAGGTATCCTCAACCTATTATCGTTAAGTAAAGGGGAGACCCGCTCCCGGTTACAAGGCCACTGCACAAGGTTACTTCGCCGATTGGAATGAGTGTACTGATCAGGACGCGCAGGCGGTCTCTTTCTTCAAAATATTCGGCATGACGACTCCCCTTATTTCGGGTTCACCGCCTGATAGTCAATGATGAACCGTCCGACAGCCTCTGAGATTCTCGTGCGAATGTCGAGCACTCTAGAGGCACTGAGCCAACTCGGATGCGCAGGGCCTTCCCATGTGGTCGCAAAGAATTCTGTGGGTGGGTCCCGTGAGAGTTGAACAAGTTGTTTCAACGTAAGACCGATCGCGTACGCGGTGGAATTCGCTGAGGGACCCGTAATCGGGTAGACGGCAACGTAGAGATATGGAGCCCCGGGTGAATTCGCGATCTCCGAGATGGTCAGGACGCGCAGGCCTGCCTGGCGCAGTCGCCCTTCGATGTCGCGGGTGAGCTGCTCTCGGCTCACCCCTTCTCGTTCAACATCGTCAGGGAGATACTCAACGAGCACCGAGACCTCTCCGAGTCCTCGCAGCGTCTCACGTTTGTCAGCGGTAAAGGCAAATCCTCCGGTCGGCCAACACAACGTCAGACCCAACAGAATAAGCACGCTCAGACGCATCGGACACCTCCTAGTCGGTGTCCCGCACGATAGCCGCCCGTCTATCTAAAGACAAGAGCATGGCTGCCACTTGAAAGTTGGACAGGGCGAGTTGGTTAGGAGCGACGATGAAGCAGAAGTAAGGCCTGACTAGAATGGTTGCGGGGGAAGGATTTGAACCTTCGACCTTTGGGTTATGAGCCCAACGAGCTACCGGGCTGCTCCACCCCGCGGGCCGATGCTAGCAAAGCGCTCAACGGCAAGTCAAGCCAACGTGCACGCATCCGAGTTGCTTTCGCACACCTGCAATGCTAAAGCGATAACATGCGTCTCGTGTTCATGGGCACACCAGATTTTGCGGCGGCTTCTCTTGAGGCCTTGTTGAGATCGGACGATTCCGTTGTCGGCGTTGTCACTCAACCGGATCGTCCGAAAGGACGCGGGCAAATCCTTACGCCGTCACCGGTGAAACTTCTGGCCCAACGAGAGCAGATTCCTCTGCTGCAACCGCTCAAGATGAAGGATCCTGAATTTCTCCACGCTCTGGCTGGGTGGAAACCGGATCTGATTGTGGTCGCGGCGTTCGGGCGTATTTTGCCTCCGGCAATCCTCTCGCTTCCCCCCCGTGGCTGTATCAATGTGCATGGTTCCCTTCTTCCAAAGTATCGCGGCGCTGGTCCGATTCAGTGGGCCATCATCAACGGCGAGACGGAAACAGGAATTACAACCATGCTGATGGATGAGGGAATGGATACCGGCGCGATGTTGCTTCAAGTGGCCGTCCCTATCACGCTGGACGATACCGGCGGCACACTCGCGTCACGTTTGGCTGAGCTCGGAGGCAGACTGCTGGTCGAAACGATTGCGCGACTCAAGGCCGGCACCCTCATACCGCGGCAGCAAGATGCTTCACAGGCGACCTTGGCGCCGTTGCTGAAAAAGGAAGATGGTGTGATCGATTGGGCCTTGCCTGCCACTGCTTTGGCCAACCGGGTCCGCGGACTCTCTCCTTGGCCCGGGGCCTACACAACCGTGGCGGGAGGTGACCGATGGACGATCTGGCGTGCCCTGGCGCGCCCAGGACCCATGATGAAGCCTCCGGGGGTGATCGTCGCCGTCACAAACGAAGCGATTCATGTTGCGACCGGGGAGGGAATTCTTGCCGTGATGGAGTTGCAGCCGGCTAATAGCCGTCGTATGGCCGTCTCTCAATACTTGGCAGGCCATCCCATTGCTGTTGGAATGCAGTTAGGTGGACCAGCTCTTTCCTAGCAGGATGCTGAAAAAGCCCGCCAGCGGCGTTCTCGAAGCCCGTGAAGTGTATCTCGTGAAGCGTGAAGCGCAGGACAGAATGAGCGTGTCTGTATCGTCGCATGCGAGACACGAGATACGCTTCACGAGGAACGCGCTTTCGGGCGATTTTGCGACGTACCGTCATGAATAATGCGGGCTAAATCCCCTATGGCTTCTGGCTCTCGCTCGTTATTCACAACCCAGACCGCACCGTCAGCGCGTGCGATTGCCCTCTCGTTGTTGGTGGAGTCCGTCAAGAGCGAGGAAGGGGTCGATGTCTTGTTAGATCGCGCGCTCGCGCAATACTCGTTCGACAGCAGGGAACAAGCCCTCACGATGGAGCTCACCTATGGCGTTTTGCGGCGTCTTGCGACTATCGATTGGCGGCTTGAACCGGTCTTGGAAAAACCGCTTCCTCGCCTTCCCGTCGCCGTGCAGATGGTGCTCAGGCTTGGTGCCTACCAACTTCTGTTTCTAGATCGTATTCCGCAGTCTGCCGCGGTCAATGAATCTGTCAACCTAGCCAGGGCCTTTGCCGGCACACTTGGCAGAGATTGGAGTGGCTTCGTCAATGCGGTGTTGCGCGCGCTGTTGCGCCATCCGCCTCAGCCCTGGCCCAGCATGGATCCCGATGCCGCGCAGGCCCTCTCCGTGCGGTACTCGGTTCCAGGGTGGCTCAGCCGTCGATGGGTGGAACGCCTAGGCGTGGCCTCTGCGGAAGCGGCCTGCGAGGGGGTCAGCGTCGCGCCTCCGCTAACGCTTCGGGTGAACCAGCTGATCACGACCAGGGAAGCGCTCCTCGAAAAATTTGCACAGGCGGGTATTGCGGCCAAGCCGACCAGCGTGGGCCCGTACGGCATTCTGATTGAAGAAGGAGGCTCTGTGCCCTCGCTCCCGGGGTTTCACGAGGGCGCTTTTTATGTGGAAGATGAAGCAGCGCAATTGATTCCTCCCCTGCTCGATCCTCAGCCTGGTGACATCGTGCTCGATGCCTGTGCGGCGCCGGGAGGAAAATCGACTCATTTGGCTGACCTGATGCATAATAAGGGGACGATCTACGCCGTCGATCGGAAAGGTGCCCGCCTAGATCTGGTGCGAAGCAATTGTCATCGACTCGGGGTCCAGATTGTCGTGCCGATCGTCGGCGATATTCGACAGCCACGTGAATGGTTTCACATGATCGAGACAGCAGGGCCTCCCTCTGTGAAGAAGGCCAGAGTGGGCAAACCATCTGTTGATCGGATTTTGGTGGACGCGCCCTGCAGTGGGCTTGGTGTGTTGCGGCGACATCCGGAAGCGAAGTGGCGGAAAGGTGAGCAGGCGCTTCCTCGACATCAGGCACTCCAGTGTCAGATCCTCGAGGCGGTTGCCCCATGCTTGCGGCCTGGCGGGGTGCTGGTCTATAGTACGTGTTCGACGGAACCGGAGGAAAACGAAGACGTCATCGAGCGATTCTGTCGTGCCCATGCGGAGTTCCAGCGTGAGTCCGTCGCCCCCTGGCTCCCGCCTGCAGCGCAGGGGTTCGTCACCGAACAGGGTGCCCTCTCGACAGTGGGTAACCGATACTCGATGGACGGATTCTACGCCGCACGACTGAGGAAGGTTTTGTGATGGCACGCCCTATTCTTATTGCGCCCTCGATCTTAGCTGCTGACTTTGCCCGACTGGCCGACGAAGTGGCAGCCGTGGAACGAGCTGGGGCCGACCTCCTCCATATCGATGTCATGGACGGCCATTTCGTGCCGAATTTGACCATCGGTCCACCGATTGTGGCGGCGCTCAGAAAAGTCACCAAGCTGCCGCTCGACGTCCACCTCATGATCACAAACGCCGACGCCTTTATCGCCGAGTTCGCCGAGGCTGGAGCAGACTATCTGACGGTTCACGTGGAAGCCTGTCCGCACCTCCATCGCACGGTGCAATCGATCAAGGAACACGGCGTCAAGGCCGGGGTGACCCTGAATCCGGCTACCTCGCTCAGTACGATCGAGGAAATCCTCCCTGATGTCGATTTAGTCCTGATTATGTCAGTCAATCCAGGCTTCGGCGGTCAACAGTTTATCACCTCCAGTCTGCAGAAGATTTCCTCGGCTCGTGCCATGATCGAGCGGGTCGGAAGTCGCGCGTTGCTCGAAGTGGACGGCGGCGTCAAGATCGACAATACGGCCCAGGTGCTGGCTGCGGGAGCTGATGTATTGGTCGCCGGGTCGGCCATTTTCTCTAGTCGGGATTATGCCGCGACGATTGCTGCGATGCGCGCAGCCGGCCAACCTCCTTCCACGACGCCACAGCGCGTCTCCGCTCACCGATAGGCCTCGCGGGTGGACATTTCTTCCCTCATCGATAGCCTCCATCCTCTCGAAGTCAAAGTCCTGTCGACCTTTGAAGCGAATCCCTCCGCGGTGCTTCAGACGGAACAGCTCGCGCAGTCCACCGGGTTAGAGCCCTCGCAGCTAAGTATGGCGGTCGAATGGTTGCTCGCCAAGTCGTTGCTCGCGGTCGATACCGAGACCGTGACGCCCAATGTCTCGCTCACAAAAATCGGCGAACTCTATTTTGAAAAGTACTCGCCGATCGAACGGGTGCTGTCTGCTGCTCGCGATGCGGCGAAAACCGGCAAGCGTCTGACCATTCAGGACATTCAATCGCGGGAGGGACTCGAACCGGCGGAGGTGAGCGGTGCGATCGGACGGCTCAAGAAAGAGGGCGCGCTCCTCATCATTCAAGGCGGCTGTATCGAATCGACTGGCCGACCAAGCCAGACGGCGGAAGCGATGCGGGGATTGCTGCAGCAGCTTCATGGGGCTCCTCGTGAGCTGCAGGCGTTTTCCGAGCCACTACGGCAAGTCATTCAAGACCACTCCGTCAAACGCGGGAATGCACGGGAACCTTTCCGCATTGATGATCGGGTGGCCAGGGGGCTCAAGCTTTCCGTAACCGGTATCGAGGCCGCCCAGCAGCTTTCTCGGCAGGGGACAGCGGAAGAGGTCTCCCAGTTGACGCCCGAACTGTTGAAAGACGGGAACTGGCGGATGAAGCGCTTCCGTAGATACACGATCAGTCTTCGTGCGCCAAGGATTGCGCCGGGCAAGCGCCATCCCTATCGCGAGTTTCTCGATACCGTGAAGACGAAACTCGTGAGCATGGGATTCCAGGAAATGCGGGGCTCGCTTGTAGAGACAGAATTCTGGAACATGGACGCCCTCTTCATGCCGCAATTCCATCCGGCGCGTGACATCCATGATGTCTACTTCGTCAAGGAACCGACTCATGCCTCGTCGATTGCGGAACCGTTCTTGTCCCGAGTCACGCAAGCGCACCAGAATGGCGGTGAAACCGGTTCAACCGGTTGGAACTATCAATTCAATGCGGAGCGCGCGCGCCGGCTGGTCTTGCGGAGCCAGGGGACGGCCGTCTCGGCCCGTACGTTGGCGGCACAACCAGCGGTGCCGGGAAAGTATTTTTCCATCGCCCGCTGTTTCCGATACGATCAAGTGGATGCGACGCACGCGACCGATTTCTTCCAGGTGGAAGGGATCGTGCTCGGCGAAGACATCAACTTTCGCACGTTGCTCGGCCTGCTGAATCTCTTTGCCCGTGAAGTGGCGCAGGCGAAGGAAGTCAAATTTCTCCCAGCCTACTTTCCTTTCACCGAACCGTCGGTCGAGCTGCATGTGCGCCATCCGAAGCTCGGATGGATGGAACTTGGCGGAGCCGGGTTATTCCGGCCGGAAGTTACCCTTCCGCTGGGCGTGACCGTTCCAGTGATTGCGTGGGGATTGGGACTCGATCGCATGGCGATGGTGGCGCTCGGCATTCACGATATTCGTGAGTTGTTCACCGACAATCTTGATCTCATTCGCTCCACCAGGGGGGCCTTCTAGGTTTCACATGCCCACGATTACCATTTTCAAACAGGATCTCGAGGGATTGCTCGCAGCACCAGGCGAGGCTCCCCAATCAATCACCATGGAGCAATTCGAAGAGTCGTTGATGCTCGTGAAGGGTGAGTTGAGGGGGCAGAATCTCGACACCGGCGAACTGCGAATTGAGCTGCAAGATAGCAATCGTCCCGATCTCTGGTGCTGCGAAGGGATCGCCCGACAGATTCGGGTGAAGCGGCAGGGTTCCCTCGCGAAGTACAACTTTCTCACGACCCCATCGAAATCGCTAAAGCGATTGAACGTGGCTCCCGGCCTGGAGGAGATCAGGCCCTACGTGGCGGCCTGTACTGCGACAGGTTACCGCGTGACCCAGGAGGGCCTCGCTCAGCTGATTCAGACACAAGAAAAACTCGCCGAGATGTTCGGCCGTAAACGCCGGACCGTGTCGATCGGACTTTATCGGCTCGCGGCGATCGAGTTTCCTGTCACCTATGATTTGGTGAAGCCGGACGAAGTCACTTTCACGCCGTTGGGCATGGATACGGTCATGACGCTGGGGGAGATGCTGCTCGTCCATCCCAAGGGTTTGGAGTTCGGCGGGATTCTCGTGGGACATGATCGCCTACCCTTCCTGCGCGATGCGAAACGACAGGCCCTCTCCTTTCCGCCGATCATCAATAGCCGTGAAGTCGGGGAAGTGCGGGTGGGAGACGACTCCCTATTCGTCGAGGTGACGGGCACTGACCTCACGATGGTCGTCCTGACCCTCAACATCTTTGCAGCGAATCTAGCGGATCGTGGCGCTGTTATTGAGCCGATCGAAGTACGGTATCCCTACAAGACAGCTCTCGGCAAGGCGGTCATGACTCCCCAAGATCTAGGGAAGTCATGGAAGCTTCCAGTCAGCACGATCGAACAGGCCCTTGGGCAGGAACTCGGCGTCCACGAAGTAGCGAAGGCCCTAACAGCTTACGGCTATGAGGTGATGACCAGAGGTAAAGCGGTGACGGTGACGCTTCCGCTCTATCGACAGGATCTGATGCACGCGATGGACGTCGTCGAAGATGTCGCGATCAGCCGTGGGTACAGCGACTTTTTGCCGGTGATGCCCTCGCAGTTCACGGTCGGTGGATTATCGCGCATCGAGGAGGTCTCCGACCGTGTGAGAGCCCTCATGGTCGGCATGGGTTTCCAAGAAATCATTTCCAACATTCTCGGTTCGCCCCAGGATCTGCGTGATGCGATGCGATTGGAAGGGACCGAGTGGGGAAACCTTGTCGAGGTGGATAATGTGATGTCCCAGAACTTCTCCGCCCTTCGACAATGGATGCTTCCGTCGTTGCTTCGTGTGGAAGCTGCATCGAACCGGACATTTTATCCCCATCGGATATTCGAGGCCGGCGAAGTGGCATGTCCCGATCCCACGGAGTCCATCGGGTCGCGCACTGTGACAGTGCTCGGGGGGATGATCGCCCATGCCGATGCGCATTTCTCCGAAGCCCACTCCTGCCTGGACACGTTGTTTTACTATGTGAACCAAGCCTACAGCCTGGAACCGATCCAGCATCCTTCATTTCTCGCTGGACGAGTGGGGAGTATTGTGTCTGAAGGGAAACAGGTCGGTGTGATTGGGGAGCTGCACCCCGAAGTTCTTGAACGCTGGCAGATCGGTGTTCCGGCTGTTGCGTTCGAAGTCGATCTGACAGAACTGGCCGAACGCACTTGAGGCGCACCCTAGCGCGTTCCTCGTGAAGCGTATCTCGCATGCAACGATAGAGACACATTCTTTCCGTCCTGCGCTTCCGCTTCACGCTTCACGAACGACGACTCACGCATTACGCCTCGGCAGGGGTGAGGTGCTGTTTGGCAAGACCGACCAATTGCTCAAACCCCGTGGCATCCTTGATCGCCATATCGGATAAGACCTTCCGGTCCAAGAGGATATTGGCCTTCTTCAGGGCGTTAATAAACCGGCCATAGGTCAGTCCATGCGCCCGAACTGCCGCGTTGATGCGCGCAATCCACAACACACGGAAATCCCGTTTCCGATTTTTCCGTCCGGTATAGGCGTATGCCTGACCCTTATCGACTGATTCTGTTGCGGTGCGGAACAGCCGGCTCTTCCCTCCATACTGTCCTTTGGCCAGTTTCAGCCGCTTCTTCCGCCGATGTCTTGTTTTGGGGCCACCTTTTGCGCGAGGCATGAGTCAGTACTCCTTCTAGTTAACGCGATTCGTACATTCTAATTTAGTTGTAGGGCAATAAGCGATTCAGTGCTTGAATCTTGGTCTTATCCACCAGAACCGTGCCGCTTAATCGGCGCTTTCGATTCTGTGTCTTGCTGGTGAGGATATGGCGTCTCCCCGCCTTTCGCCTGACCAATTTTCCAGAGCCGGTGCGGGCAAACCGCTTTTTGGCACCACTATGAGTTTTCATTTTCCTTTTTTTCATGATCGGTGAATCCTTTGGTTAATAGCGTTAGGGCCGACCCACTTACTTCGGCGCCACGATCATGATCAAGCTCCGCCCCTCCATACGGGGGGCGTATTCGATCGTGCCTATCTCCCCCAACTCTGCGATGACCGTATTCATGAGTGTTCGGCCCATCTCCTGATTCGCCATCTCACGACCGCGGTACGTCAAGAGGACTTTGGTCTTGTTACCATCGGCCAGAAACCCCTTAATCTGTCGAATCTTGATCTCCAAGTCATGTTTATCTGTCCGAGGACGCAACTTAATTTCCTTCACCTGTGTCGACTTTTGATGACGCCGGTTCTGGTGGTCCTTTTTGCTCAGCTCGAACTTGTATTTCCCGTAGTCCATAATGCGGCACACGGGAGGCACTGACGTGGGCGCGACTTCAACAAGGTCGTAGCCATTTTCTTGTGCCTGTTTGAACGCATCCGCCGTGAGGAGAATGCCGAGCTGTTCGCTCTCTGGACCGATCACCCGGACTTCGCGCACTCTTATTTCCCGGTTAACTCGTAGTTTGGGGACGATAAGACACCTCTTATTGTGTTAGTGAATGTTGGTGACCTGCCGGCTTGAGGTCCGCACGGAGCAGGTCGAGCGCTCCTGCGACGGTCATACTGCCAAGGTTGGCTCCGCTTCGGCCCCGTATGGCCAAAGTCCCACTCTGCACTTCTCGGTCGCCAACCACAAACATAAATGGAACCTTCGCCTTCTCCGCTTCTCGAATTTTGAGCCCAATTTTTTCATTCCGAAGGTCTGCCTCAGCGCGGAACCCCGCAGCCCTTAATTGGGTCACGACCTCGGCGACGTAGGGCCCCTGGTTGTCCGTGATGGACATGACCATCGCCTGAACCGGGGATAGCCAGGTTGGGAAGGCGCCGCCGAAATGCTCAATCAGAATGCCAAAGAACCGTTCGATCGATCCCATCAGAGCCCGATGGATCATGATCGGCTGGTGAACTTTACCGTCATCCCCAATATAGCCTAATTCGAACCGTTCGGGATTATTGAAATCGACTTGAATGGTCGAACATTGCCAGGATCGTCCCAAGGCATCTTTGATTTTGATGTCGATCTTGGGTCCGTAGAAGACGCCTTCGCCCGGATCAATCTGGTAGGCGACTCCTCGTCCCTTCAATGCAGCTTCGAGTGCGCTTGTGGCTTGGGTCCACCGTTCTTCCGAGCCGACGGACTTTTCCGGCTTCGTCGAGAGATACACTTCAAATTCGGTGAACCCGAAGGTTCCGAGAATAAAGAACGTGAAGTCTAGGACCTGGCTGACTTCGCTTTCAATCTGATCCGGCCGGCAGAACAGGTGCGCATCGTCCTGTGTGAAGCCACGAACCCGCAGCAAACCGTGGAGGACGCCTGTCCGTTCGTACCGGTAGACAGTTCCGAGTTCGCCATAGCGGATGGGGAGGTCTCGGTAACTGCGCAGATGCGACTTGTAGATCATGATGTGGAACGGGCAATTCATCGGCTTGAGCTGGTACTCGCTGTTTTCAACCTTCATGGGCGCGAACATGTTGTCACGGTAATAGTCGACGTGCCCGCTGGTTTTCCAGAGATCTAACCGGGCGATATGGGGGGAGTACACTAGTTCGTACCCGTTTCGTATATGCTGGTCGCGCCAAAAGTTTTCAATCAACAGGCGGATCGTCGCGCCCTTCGGATGCCAGAGCACCAGGCCGGGGCCGATGTCATCCTGGATCGAGATCAAGTCGAGTTCCTTACCGACCTTTCGGTGGTCTCGTCGCTTAATCTCTTCTAACCGCGCGAGATGCGCATCGAGTTCCGCCTGGGTGGGGAAGGATGTCCCATAGATCCGCTGCAGCATGGGATTGCGTTCGTCGCCGCGCCAGTACGCTCCGGCCGTGTTCAGGAGCTTGAATGCCCCGACATGACCTGTCGTCGGGAGATGCGGGCCGCGGCAGAGGTCGGTGAACTCCCCCTGGCGGTAGACTGAGATGGCCTGCCCATCTGCCAGTCCTTGAATCAACTCAACCTTGTAGGTTTCCCCGCCATTCTGGAAAAATTTTACCGCTTCTTGTTTCGACAATTCTGCCCGTTTCACAGGAAGAGCTCGTTTGATGATGTCTTTCGCTCGCGCTTCAATTTTCTCGAGATCTTCCGGGGTAAATGGGCGCTCAAAAGCAAAGTCATAGAAGAACCCATCCTCGATGGCCGGGCCGATCGTCAGTTGTGCGGTGGGGAAGAGCTCTTTGACGGCCTGCGCCATAATATGAGTACTGCTATGGCGGTAGACCTCACGGCCTTCTGCACTGTCGAACTGCAGTGGGGCCACCTCAGCATCTTCCGTCAAAGTGCTTGAGAGGTCTACGGTCTGACCATTCACCTTCGCAGCAAGGATGTCCGGGCCAAGCGTCAGGCCGAGAGCCGACAGGGCAAACCCAACGGTCTGCCCCGCTGGAATATCCCGACTGCTACCATTTTTGAGCGTAATTTTCATGATATACATTAAATCGACCAAGCACTAGAAACAACAAAGGCACCCCGCCTACGAGAGGCAAGCGGATGCCCTCAGCTGGGTGGTAGGCGCGGACGGTATTGAACCGTCGACCTCTACCGTGTCAAGGTAGCGCTCTCCCCCTGAGCTACGCGCCTATCAGTCCGAGGCGCATGCTAATATAGCCCTGCCCAACGTGTCAAGAAACAGCCTCCTCTTCCACTATAAAATGGGTCTGAAGGCGAATCGCATTTCCAACGAGGAATGCTTCATGATCCACCCTGACATCACCTAACAGCTTCATGTCCGCAACTCTTGCGGCGACTGGCTCGTTATACAATTTTCAATGTATCGAAGTTGACCCCTGCGGGAGCGGGCGGTGTCTTCAGCTTCATGTCTTCCAACGCGTCAACAACACGATCGGCAACCACGAGATTGCGATACCATTTCCGATTAGCCGGCACGATGTACCAGGGCGCATGCTTCGTGCTGGTGGCCGAGAGTACCTCTTCAAACACCTTCATATAGTCGGCCCAGAGCTTCCGTTCTTCCAAATCCCCTTCGCTGAACTTCCAACGCTTTTCCGGATCGCGGATGCGCGCTTCCAACCGCGCTTTCTGCTCGTTTTTGGAAATGTGTAGAAAGAACTTGAGGATGGTGGTCCCGTTTTCAGCCAGCAATTCTTCAAACTCTTTGATCTGGTTTAATCGTTGGGCCTCCACTTTGGCTGAGATCATCTTGTGGACCAGCGTGATAAGCACATCTTCGTAGTGCGATCGGTTGAAGATCCCGATCTGGCCCTTGGCTGGCACCTCATGATGAACGCGCCAGAGAAAGTCATGGGCGAGTTCGCTATTGGAAGGGGCCTTGAAGGTCGCTACCCTGCAGCCCTGCGGATTCACACCAGACATGACGTGCTTGATCGTCCCGTCCTTGCCGCTGGTATCCATCCCCTGCAACACGATGAGCACCGCACGGTTGCCGTTGGCATAGAGGCGTTCCTGTAGCTCCCCAAGCTTGCCGATCAACTGAACCGTGACGGCCTTCGCCTTCTCTTTGCCTTGATCCGTATTCTTATACTCACCGGTGTCGTCAGGGTTACACGTATCCAAGTTGAGTTGTGAGTCCGGCTTGACGCGATACTCTTTCATGCTCGGTCCCTCCTTCACCCCTTCGAGATCGTGTTCACGGCGGTATTCTACTCCATTCGTTCCAGCTTGACAGCCGCGAACAACTGGCAAAGAATGCGGCGAATTATTCCAAGGGAGGCGCATCATGGCAGTCAATACAGACAAGCTGAACGCATTCATGGGGAAGGCAGTCGGTGACATTGGGGCCGCGATGAGCGCCAACATGGTGCTCCTTGGCGATAAGCTCGGTCTCTACAAAGCCATGGCGAAGGCGGGTCCCGTTACACCGGCTGAACTCGCAAAGGCGACAAAGACAGCCGAGCGGTATGTCCGTGAGTGGCTAGGCAATCAGGCAGCAGGTGAATACGTGACCTATGACGCCGAAACCGGTCGGTACCAGCTCCCTGAAGAACAGGCGATGGCACTCGCCGATGAAAGCAGTCCTTGTTTTCTCCCCGGTGCGTTTCAGGTCATCGCAGCCACATTTTCTGCCAACCCAAAGATCGAGCAGCGGTTCAAGACCGGCAAGGGCCTCGGGTGGGATCAACACGATCACCGACTGTTTGAAGGCACGGAGAGATTCTTCCGTCCGAACTACCTAGGCAACCTTGTGGCGAATTGGATTCCGTCCCTCGACGGTGTGGAGGCAAAGCTCAAGAGGGGTGCGAAAGTTGCGGATGTCGGCTGCGGGTTCGGGGCATCCACCATCATCATGGCGAAGGCCTACCCCACATCCACTTTTATCGGTTTCGATTACCATAAAGCCTCGATCCTGATGGCACGAAAACGGGCCAAGGAAGCAGGCCTGAAAAACGTGACTTTCGCAGCGGCGAAGTCCACAGACTATCCCGGCAAGGAATACGACTTCGTCACCCACTTCGATTGTCTGCATGACATGGGCGATCCTGTCGGTGCTGCGAAACATGTGAAGAAGACGCTCGCACAGAATGGTACTTGGATGATTGTGGAGCCGTTCGCAAATGACCGTGTGGAAGATAACCTGAATCAGGTGGGCAGAGTCTTCTACGCCGCGTCGACGATGATCTGCGTCCCCGCTTCCCTTGCGTACAATGGCCCAGCCCTCGGTGCCCAAGCGGGGGAGGCACGGTTGCGAGATGTGGTCATGAAAGGTGGGCTCACACGATTCCGCCGCGCGACGCAGACACCGTTCAACCTGGTGTTGGAAGCCAGACCGTGAGCCGCAATGAATACCGCGATCCGCCTCGGCCTGGGGCATCGGGCAGCTTGCGCTTTTTGGGTCCGACGGGCATAGTGCGGGGCAGGACCACACATTCCGGGGAGGCGACATGGCCAATCGACTGGTGGCAGAAGCGCTCGGCACGTTCTGGTTGGTCTTCGCCGGCTGCGGGAGCGCGCTCCTGAGCGCCGGCCTTCCGCAGCTCGGCATTGGGGTCTTCGGGATCGCCTTCGCCTTCGGGGTCGCCGTGGTCACGATGGTCTATGCCCTGGGCCATATCTCAGGCTGCCATATCAACCCCGCCGTCACCGTGGGCCTCCTGCTCAGCAAGCGGTTCCCCGCGCACGAGGTCCCCGGCTACATTGCCGCCCAAGTGATCGGGGGGATCCTCGGCGCCGGGGTGCTCTATCTCATCGCCACCGGGCGGGCCGGCTTCGTCCCCGGCGGCTTCGCCTCCAACGGCTACGGCGACCACTCCCCCGGGGGCTATTCCCTCTTGGCCGGCTTCTGCGCCGAAACGGTGTTTGCCTTTTTTTTCCTCCTGATCATTCTGGGCGCGACGGACAGCCGGGCGCCGCAGGGCTTCGCGCCGCTGGCCATCGGTTTGGCCGTGGCCCTGATCAATTGGGCCGGGATCCCGGTCACCAATCTCTCCCTCAACCCGGCGCGCAGCACCGCCACCGCCGTCTTTGCGGACGGCTGGGCCCTGCAACAACTCTGGCTCTTCTGGGTGGCCCCGATCCTGGGCGGGGCCGTGGCCGGCGTGATCTATCCCCTCATTGCGGGCCCCCCACCCAGCAGCCCGCCACGCTAACCCCGCCTACGGGTGCGGGGGCGCGTCTTGGGCACAGCGAAAGCCGACGTGGGGGTCATGCTCGGTGGGATCGGCCTTGGTCCGAAAGGCAGCCCGGAGCCGATAGGGACTATTGATATACGAGCCGCCCCGTTGCACTTTCGTGCTCCCCACGACGGGGCCGCGCGGATTACGGGTCGGCGGCGTCTGGTAGAACGCGTCGTCGTACCAGTCGGCCACCCATTCGTAGAGATTGCCGGCCAGGCTTGTCGAAGCAGCGGATCTGCGATTGCAACAGAATCGTTACGC
The DNA here is from genome assembly GCA_963741245.1 of Nitrospirota bacterium. Classification (GTDB taxonomy): domain Bacteria; phylum Nitrospirota; class Nitrospiria; order Nitrospirales; family Nitrospiraceae; genus Palsa-1315. The sequence goes on from CAVUHR010000003.1 coordinate 31,148, forward strand.
GCTTTTGAAGCGAGTGACCTTGGCAAACATGATCGCCGCGAAGGGAAGGGCCAGTCCCAAAATTAATTGTGCTATGAGCAACGGGCCGAGCTGACTGTAGTCGGCAGGCGTCTGAATGACGCCCGCGGCCTGATCGCGCACTTCCCGACTGACCACATAGATTTCGTTCATGTATTTGGTGCCGAGCTGGCTCAACGACAAGGCCAGATTCGTAAACGATGCCATCACGGCAAAGAAGGTGGCTTTCAAGTTCGCGGGCGCAGAATTGGCAATCCAGGCCAGCATCGGAATCATAGAGATCTGACCAAGCGGCGATTCCAATGCCGTATCGATCAGCGCGATGAATCGTGCATCGACAAGCCCTCCCGTGATTTTTGCTGTCCATTCGTGCAAGCCGTAGAACATGCTCACGATCGGGAGGGTCAGAATGGTTCCGATCACCGTAAGAAATCCCACGACATAGGCAATCGACCGCTCGGCCATGAAGCGGCGAAAGACGAACATGCCCGCCAAGGTTAACGTGCTGCCGATCAGCGAGAGCACGGAGAGAAACTGCTGATCGAACTTCAGCTGATCGATCATCCACCAGGTCGCCCCGGGCCCGGTCCCCGGAATCGCGCGGAAGATAAAGACCACGATCGCTGTCCCGACCAGGGTGAATCGTTTGTCTGGCTCCAGCTCTCGCACTAGCCGGGCCATCAAGAACAAGACGATTGCCATTGAGCCGACAAAGACAATTTCTTCGCTATAAGAGAAGCCACCGAACCCGACGGTCAGCGTGAACAGGACAAAGGCGAGGCTCCCGCCCAAAATCCACCAGTTAGGCTTGGTCGGCTTTTGCTTTTCATCACGCACATTCACCATCTGTTCTGCGTGATCAGGAGAGAAGCCTTGCCGGAGTAGATTGCGTTTCTGCTGACGTGGCAGAATCCAGGCCATGCCGACGCCGAGAACTGACACGAACGGGATGATCAGTGCCATGAGGTAGACCTGCTTGTATAGCCGAACGATCTCCGCCTGTGGGAGCCCTTCGACCCCTGTGAAGACATACACGTTGATCAGCGCCACCAGAATCCCGCCACCGACGATGGCTACGCGTCCGAGCGTCTGCATGGTGGTATGCATGAGCTTGAGCGTCGGCTGGTCGAACGGTTGCCCCCGCTCATCCACTCGTGGCACGGCATCGACTGTCATCGCATCCGCAACCGCGTCTTGCACTACGTAGCCGATCGGCCCAAGCAATGTGCTGACCACATACCAGGCTTCCGCCGGCATGATGGAGGTCATTGCTTCTCGACTTCCGATCAATGCCGCCATGATCCCAAGACTAGCGGCCAGCAGTCCGGCTCCGAGGCCAACGAGCCAGCCTTTCCAGCGCCACAAGAGATCGACGAGATGTCCGATCGGCATCTTGAGTGCCCATGGAATGCCGGCCCAAAATCCCAGCGCGGCGAGGAACGAGGCAGAGAGACCGAGGTAGTCCTTGACGAAAAAGGTTCCGACTATCCCGGTGAGACCAGAAATCCCGTAGGCCATGTAGACCATCAGCGGCGGCAGATAGGAGAGCCGCATCTCACGGCCGAGAGAAAGAATGTTGCGGTCGATCCACCAGGCGAGACACCTGAACATCGCTAGGGCAACACTCTGGTAGTCTGGCGGCGCTCGATCAGCGCCTGGAGCTGTGCGCGCATCTCGCCAGCCGGCAAGCGCGTCCGTTCCCCATGCCCGGCCAGCACCCATTCGAAGGGGTAGTCGAGAAGTTTCTGGATGGAGTTCACCAATACATACTTCCTCCAAACCAGCCGGCTCGGAGCACCGAGCATCTTCTGCGCGGAGTCCCACCAGAGATGGTCCCCCGTGAAGAGGAACCGGTTCTTGTAGAGAAGGGCCATGCTGCCTGCCGTGTGGCCCGGCACAGGAATGATCTGAAACTGCGGCATGACTTGTATACTGTCAGCACCTTCAATGATCCATTCCGCATCCGGAGCCGCTTCGACGTCCGCCCGATGAATTATCCGTTTCGCGCCGAAGTGTGCGGCATACTTCTCAGCATCGGCCACATCGTCTTTATGCGTGAGGAAGATGTATGCGATGCCGCCATTTTGTTCGAAGGCCTCGACGAGATGTTTGAGATAACGCGGTGAATCGACGAGCCAGTTGCCGTCCGGATGTTCGATGAAGAAGCTATTCGCGCCGAACGACTTCTCCGAATTAAAACCGCAGTAAGACACCTCGTCTTCAAGTTGGAGCGGAAAGCTTGCCATTGCTTCTTTCATCCGCAACTTGTCGCTGTGCTCGGTGCCGATCGAGCCGACCGGGCAGGCGAGGAGCGCTTGATAGGCCTGACGAGTATGACCCTCCTCGGTCGGCTGTTGGGTGACCGCGGAGAACTCACCGACCTCCTCGAAGCTCGTCGGCGCCAACTGTCTGCAGGTATCGCAATTAATACAGGTCGCATCGACGTAGAAGTTACCTGCGACATTGGAGTCGAGTCGTTTTTTCTGATCAGCCATTGCGCAGCCTCTAGACGTTGACGCCTGGAGCCTTCTTGGCTTCCTTCGCCCGATCGGCCGCACGCCAGAGATACCAGGCGGCCGCAGTGCGATAGGGTTTCCAGCGCTCCCCGTATCGTAGCACCTCTTTCGGCATCGGCATCGAACGCCGACCATAGGCGATACGGAACCCGTTGCGTACACCGAAGTCGTCGACCGGCAGGACGTCCGGTCGCCCCAGTTGGAAGATCAGCAGCATTTCGACCGTCCAACGGCCAATCCCACGGACCGCAATGAGCCGCTCGATAATCGCCTCGTCGTCGAGCTTCCGAACGATGGCGCCTGTCGGCACGGTACCATCGAGCGTCTTGGCGGCCAGATCGCGAAGCGCCGCAACCTTGGCTTGTGAAAAGCCGGCACCACGAATCGCCTGTTCGTTCATCGCGAGCAGATCGTCTGGTTGAGGGAACCGTCCTGTCGGAAACAAGGCCACGAACCGGCGCAAAATACTTTCCGCCGCTTTCTCGTGCAGTTGTTGATAGGCAATCGCTCGTGCCAACGATTCAAAGGGCGACCGCTTCGATCGGGGAGTCAAGGTGAAGGGGCCCACCTCACGGATCAACCGGCGCATGACCGGATCCGTCTTGGACAGATGCCTGGTTTGTGCTGCCTGTTGATCCATCTGAGCACCCACGCGCCTGTCCCTATGACTCTTCCTGGGTCAGAATGGCATCGGCCTCGATCTCGACCAACATGTCCGGATCGATCAGCCGTTGCACTTCCACCATCGTCGTCGCAGGCCTGATAGTCCCGAACACTTCGCCATGGGCCCGGCCGACGTCCTGCCATTGATCAATGTTCACCACGTACACGCGCGTTCGGACCACATCGGCAAGCGAGGCGCCGGCCTGCTGGAGCGCCGCTTCAATCTTCTTCAACGTCTGAATCGTCTGTGCATAGGGATCCCCCTTGCCGACAAGGCCGGAAGGCGTCATGGCCGTCGAGCCAGATACCTGTATTGAGGCACCGACTCGCACCGCTCGCGAGTACCCAAGCTTGGCCTCCCAAGGACCACCAGTGGAAATATTCTGCCGCCCCATTTGTTCCCTCCTACCAGGCTGCGGAAAAACTCAGTTTACACACAATATACTATTGGAATCTTCCATATTGGCGCCGATGGCAACAAAGCCGCAGGATGCTCAAAAAGGCTGTCCAGCAAGGCCGCAGCGAGCGAAGAGGCGAGGCGTACGCTTCGGTACGTTGAGCCTCTGAGCGACGCGAGAACGAAGCTGGCGGACTTTTTCAGCATCCTGCTACATGACAATGCCGCCGCCGGCATGAATATTTTGGCCCGTCAACCACCGCGCTTCTTCACTGACGACGAACGCCACCACGTCGGCAATATCCTTGGGGAGACCAAGCCGCTTCAACGGCGACATCTGTATGCCAATCTGGCGGAACTGGTCGGTTATCATGCCCGTCTCGGTAAAGCCTGGCGAGACCGTATTGACGGTAATGCCTCGTGGAGCGAGTTCCTGCGCCAGTCCTTTTGTGTACTGTTCCAGTGCTCCTTTGCTGCCAAGATAGGCCGTAGCACCGGAAAAGCTCAAATGGGTTCCATCGGTCGAAATGTTCACGATGCGGCCGCCCTCTTTGAGTACCTTGGCCGCTTCCTGCATTGCGAAGTAGGGACCCTTGGCGTTCAAGGCGATGATCTGATCGAAGTCAGCCTCGGTTGTCTCCATGAGTGGCTTAGGCATAAACCGCCCTGCATTGTTGACGAGAATGTCGAGCCGGCCGAATTGCTCCACCGTCTCGATCACGAGGCGGCGCGCATCGGCCACCAGGCTCATGTCAGATTGGACAGCGACGGCTTTCCCACCCTTGGCCTGAATGCCCGTCACGACTTGCCGGGCCTTCTCCGCACTTGTTCCGTAATTTACCACCACAATCGCTCCGTCTTCGGCCAATCGCTCTGCGATCGCCCGTCCAATCCCGCTGGATGACCCGGTGACGATCGAGACTTTTCCACTGAGTGACGCCATGATGTTTCCTTTGCCTTTCCTCTGTGTGACTGATGTCCATTATCGGAGAAGGGGCGACGGCTGTTCCCAGGTTGCTGAGTACACGAAATCTGTCAATGGCTTGCGGACTCTTGGTTGAGCTTCCCGTGCACGCAGGCGGTCCGACAGCTGGGCAGGATCGCCTGGATAACCGACCGCAATCATGGCCACCGGCTCATAGCCCGATGGGATCTTGAGGTCAGCGCGCGCCTTCTCCACGTCGAAGCCCGCCATCTGATGCGCCGCAAGTCCAAGCGCGGTCGCTTGGAGCACGAGATTCTCGACCGCCATGCCGGTGTCGTGAAAGGCGTGCCGATTCGGTGTGGAATCATCCTCGAAGTTCAGGCTCGCCACGGACAAGATCAGGACCGGTGCCCGGTAGGCCCATTTGCGATTACCTTCTACCAGACAAGCCAGGAGCCGGCTCCACTCCGTCTCATTGTCCTTATTTGCGACGACGAATCGCCAGGGTTGCTCGTTGTTGGAGGACGGCGCCCACCGGGCGGCCTCGAAGAGAATGCGGAGTTTCTCCGCTTCGACCGGTTGGTCGGAAAAGGCGCGCGGGCTCCATCGCCGCTTGAGCAGGTCATGAATGGGATGCTGCGTGTCAGCCGATTTTTCCATCGTCGTCCCTCATGCCTGTCCTTTCTCTCGCCGAAGCTCATATTCTGCCTGCAGCCAATCCTCTTCGGCATGGCCGTCGGTACCGCCGCGTTCGAGGAAAATCTGGTAGGCGCGCCGCTCAATCTCATCTTGCGATGGCCCGCGAGAAGCAGACCCTCTTTTCCCGAAGATGATGCGCCTCATTTTCGGTGTGTCATCTTTTTGTGTCGTGCGTTTCGGCATGGCTACCTCCTTTGTGAGGGTCGTAAATCGACCATCGGTGGAAACTCCCTGCCCTGTGCATCACCTCATCCCCGGCCTCCCGGTGGCACAGACGAACCTGGGCGCTCGCGACCCGCTTCACCCGGCGACCATCCGCCACCCAGCGCCTTGTAGAGCTGCACGACCGACACCAGATGGAGCCGATGGGTGTCGGCAAGTGCCAATTCCGTCACAAAAAGGCTCCGCTGCGCAATGAGAACATCCAAATAGTTTGCCAAGCCGCCTTTGTACCTCAGATTGGCAAGATGCAAGGCCGACCGCAGGGAATTGACCTGCCTTTCCTGGGCGGCCGCCTGCTCACGGGCCGTGCTGACCCCCACCAACGCGTCTTCAACCTCTCTGAACGCGACGAGAACCGTTTGTTCGTACCGGGCCACAGCCTGTTTGGCTTGGGCTTCGACGGCTTGCTGTTGAAACCCTAACGTTTGGGCATTCAACAAGGGGCCGGTCAGTACCGGGGCGAGGACTCCGAAACTGGTTTCCGGCGACACAAAATTCGTCAGAGTCGGACTCGCCACGCCGAGGATGCCCGTGAGCGACAGTTTGGGAAACCGTTCGGCTTTCGCCACCCCGATCCTGGCTGTGGCTGCAACCAGTTGTTGCTCCGCCGCCACGACATCTGGACGGCGTTGGAGCAGTTCTGAGGGAAGACCGGCTGGCACCACAGGCGGCATTATTTGTTCGGTCAGTGATCGTCCCCTGGCGATTTGACTGGGATTCCTCCCCAGCAGCACGCTGAGCTCGTTTTCTTTCTGAATCATATGACGCTTCAGCTCCGCAATACGAGCGGCGGCATTCTCCCGCTCCGCTTCAAATTGGTCAACATCCAGCTTGTTGATCAGCCCCTGTCGAAGCCGTGCTTGACCGATTCTCACCGACTCCTCCCATGCCAGCAACGTGCGATTGGCGATCTCCAACTGCATGTCGAATTGCCGAAGATCGAAATACGACTGCGCCACGCCGCCCACGATTTGCAGCGTGACGGCTCGTCGAGTCTCCTCCCGGGCTAAGAGTTCCGCCAAGCTCGCCTCACTCGCCCTGCGGATACGCCCCCAGATATCCATCTCCCAGGACAGAGAGCCTTGCACATAGTAGTTAAAGGGGCTAGCAAATCCAGGGAACCTCACGCCACCGTGGCGAGCGACGGGAACATTGCCCGTCGCGCTGAGTTGAGGGGCAAAGTCGATGCGAGCCGTGTACAGGCGGGCCTGGAATTCGTCGATACTGGCGACCGCTTGTTTCAGATCTTTGTTCTCTTCGAGTGCGATCCGGATCAGCCGCTGGAGTTCTTCGTCCTGGTAGAGTTCCCACCACGGCATATTCGCCAGCGAAGGCAGATCTTTCGGCTCTTCAGCCATACGAAAAGAATCGGAGGTGGAAATGTCGGGACGAGAATAGTTGGGCCCCATCGCGCACGCGAGCAGGAGCATCGAAAAGACTGCGAGGACGAGACTTCGCATATCACTCTCCTCCTTCTATCCCTAACGGAATTGCGCTGGTCCCGGGACGAGGACCCGCTTGACCGGCACCACGCCGACTGAGTTTCCGCACGAGCACAAAAAAGAACGGCACGAAGTTTATGGCAAGGAACGTGGCAGCCAACATGCCACCGAACACGCCGGTGCCGATGGAATTACGACTGGCTGCGCCCGCGCCGGTGGCGATCACTAATGGCACGACGCCCAGAATAAAGGCCATCGAGGTCATCACGATCGGCCGGTACCGAATCTTGGCTGCTTCCATCGCGGCATCGACCAGGGAGTATCCGGCTTCATAGCGTTTGTTCGCGAACTCGACGATCAGAATGGCGTTTTTGGCGGAGAGTCCTATCAGCGTGATCAATCCGATTTGAAAGTAGATGTCGTTGCTCATCCCCATCACCCACACGGCGGACAAGGCTCCGAAAATACCAAAGGGCACGGCGAGGAGCACGGCAAAAGGCACGGCCCAACTCTCATATTGCGCGGCCAGCACAAGAAACACCATCAGCAAACCAAAGGCAAAGGCAAAAAGCGATTGCCGCCCGACCATGCGTTCCTGGTAGGAGATCCCGCTCCAATCGATTCCGTATCCTTGGGGAACCAATACCTCCTTGGCCACCTGATCCAGCGCATCGAGCACCTGCCCGGAACTGTACCCAGGAGCCGCTGCTCCCAAAACCAGGGCCGTGTTATATCCGTTGAAATGGGTGACCGGATCCGGTCCACTCGTGAATTCCGTCGTCACCACTGTATCGAGTGGAATCATTGTGGATCTCTGTCCAGTCACGGCGCGCACGTAGATCTTGGCAATGTCCTCAGGCGAGGATCGAAATTGTGCCTCGGCTTCCGTCTGCACCCGATAGACACGGCCGAATTTGAGGAAATCATTGATGTAGAGATTGCCGAAATAGGCCTGCAGCGTGTCGAACACTTCGGAGATCGGGACGCCCAACGATTTGGCTCGTTCTCGGTCCACATGGGCAAAGATTCGTGGGGCGCTCACGCGAAAACTGGAGCCGACCGCTCCGATCGCCGGATGCTGTCTGGCCTTGACGAGGAACTCTTGGATCACGTCGGCAAACTTGTTGAAGTCCCCGCTGCTGGGATCTTGAAGCTGGAGGGAAAATCCGCCCGTGGCGCCGAGTCCCCGGATCGACGGGGCGTTAAATGCCAAGATCAGCGCCTCAGGAATTTTCGCGAACTCTCCATACGCGGCGCCGATCAGGGCCTTCACGTGATTCTGCGGTCCCTGCCGTTCGTCCCAGTGATGCAACGGCAGAAACATCGTCGCCGCGTTCGGCCCTCTGGTCCCGAAGACGAAGTTCTGGCCGGCTAACGCATCGGTCGAATGGATCGCGGGAACTGAAAGAAAATAGTTTTCAATTTTACTCAGCACTGCATCGGTCCGTTGCTTAGACGCACCATCCGGCAGCTGGACGATCGTGATGAAGTAGCCCTGATCTTCTTCCGGCAAGAAGCTGAATGGAATCGTCTTAAACAGCCCGGCAGCAGAGAGGCCGACGATGCCAAAGAGAACCAAGGATAAGACCGAGCGGTTGAGGAGCGTCCCCACGACGACTGCATAACGAGCCTGCGTCCAACCGAAGAATCGATTGAAGACACCGAAAAAACCTCTACGCTGGCTGTGGCCCGGCTTCAGCACCAGGGAGCAGAGGGCTGGGCTGAGCGTGAGGGCAGTGATCCCGGAGATGATGACGGAGATGGCGATGGTGATGGCAAATTGCTTGTATAGCTCGCCCGTGATGCCACCCAAGAAACCCACCGGCACGAATACGGCGCAGAGAACAAGTACGATCGCGATCACCGGTCCACTGACCTCATCCATCGCCTTCTTGGCGGCATCCTTCGGCGAGAGTCCCTCTCTGATGTGGCGCTCGACGTTCTCCACCACCACGATGGCGTCGTCGACCACCATCCCGATGGCAAGGACCATCCCAAAGAGGGTGAGGGTGTTGATCGAAAAGCCGAGTGCCTGCATGCCGGCAAAGGTACCGATGAGGGAAACCGGCACAGCCACGCCTGGGATCAGTGTTGCGCGCCAACTTTGGAGAAACAGATACACGACGAGGATGACCAGCACCATTGCTTGCGCCAGAGTTTTGACCACTTCTTTGATGGACACTTCGATAAATTTGGTCGTATCGTACGGAATATCGTACGAGACCCCGTGGGGAAAGCTCTTCGATACCGCCTCCATTTCCTTCCGAACTCGCTTCACCGTGTCGAGGGCATTGGCACCCGGCGACAGGAAGGTCAAGAGAAACACATTGGGTTTGCCGTTCCACCGACCCTCGAGACTATAGGATTGAGCGCCCAGCTCGATCTTCGCGACATCTTTTAAGCGGATCATCGACCCGTCGGGGAGCGCCCGCACGATCATCTCCTCGAAATCCTTCACGTCCGTGAGACGGCCTTGTGTGATCACCGGGATCGTCAGTTCGGTACCTTTCGGCGCCGGTTCCCGCCCGATTGTCCCGGCTGGAAAGTCCCGATTTTGTTCGCGGACAACATTGGCAATGTCGGTGGGCGTGAGGCTGAGTTGCGCCATCCTGGTCGGATCCAAGATCAGGCGCATGGAGTAATTCTGTCCGCCGAAAACTAATGCGTCACCGACGCCACGTATTCGTTTGAGATTATCGATTACGTTGAGGAGCGCGTAGTTGGAGACGAAGACCGTATCTTTCGTGGGGTCGCTGGAACTGAGCGCGACGACCGCCAGCAGGTCCGGCGACACTTTCTTGACCGAAATGCCTTGACGGACAACTTCGGGCGGCAACTGGGGCTCCGCCAGTTTCTGGCGGTTCTGGGTCTGCACCTGAGCAATGTCCACGTTCGTCCCAATCTCGAACGTGAGCTTGATGGTCATGTGTCCGTCATTGGTGCTGGTGGAATCGTAGTAAAGAAGGTTGTCGATGCCGGGAAGCTGCACTTCGATCGGGCGCGCAACTGAATCTGCGATAACTTCCGCGCTCGCGCCTGGATAGTCCGCGTCGATCTGGATGACGGGCGGCGTGATTTCCGGAAACTGGGCGATCGGCAAGCCTTGTAAGGAGACCAGCCCCAGAACGACAATCACGACGGACAGGACCGAAGCGAAGATCGGGCGATCGATAAAAAAGTGCGGGATCATTTTGCCTGCTCCGACTTCGCATCTGCCGGCTGGCCGGAAGCGGCTGGGTCGGATTGATTATACGGAACGGTTTTCACCGGCGCGCCCGGCGCAATCATGTGGAACCCCGCGATGATCACGCGCTCTCCCTCGCGTAATCCGTCTTCGATGGACCATTGATTGCCGCGCCAGGACGTGGCCCGAACAGGGCGGATCTCCACCTTATTGTCTGGGCCGACGACAAAGACGATGGGTCCCTTGGGTCCCTGCTGGACGGCGCTCTGGGGGACAAGGATAACGCCAGTTCTCACGGCGCCTAAAATGCGGACTTTCACGAACTGTCCTGGGAACAGGACGCTATCCGGATTTGGGAAGATCACGCGAAAGTCCCTGGTGCCGGTGGCCGAGCGGACGCCGACTTCGAGCAAATCAAACTTGCCTTCATGAGCATAGGTGCTGCCGTCCGTAAATGTGATGACACCCCGCAGTTCATAGAGTGTCGCGCCTTGGATTCGATGAGTCGCGCGGTCCCTGAAGCGTTTGAGGACAAACGTTTCCGGAGCGCTCGCGTTCACATACATGGGGTCTAACTGGTGGATCGTAGTCAGCAGATCGGTCTGCGCGGAGATGAGGCGCCCTTCGTAGAGCCGACTCCGCTCGATCCGACCGCTGATAGGCGCAGTGATGAGCGAGTTGTCGAGATCGAACTTGGCCTTCATCTGATCGCCCTTGGCTCCCTCCAGTGCCGCCTTGGCAGCCATTTCCTCCGCCACCGCGTCGTCCACATCTTTTTGGCTGACGGCCTGTTCCGCCAGCAGCGGTTTCACACGAGCAGAATTTTGCTTGGCTTGCACCAGCCTTGCCTCTGCCTGCGCCACCCTGGCATTGGCGCTGCTCATAGCCGCTTTGAACGGGATCGGATCGATTTGATACAGCCGGTCGCCTCGCTTGACGTCACGCCCCTCAGTAAAAAACCGCTCTTTGAGGATACCCGTCACCTGGGAACGGATTTCGACCGGCCGCGACGCTTCGGTCTGACCAATGAATTCCGGTTCGTCCGGCATCGTGACAGACGATACCGTCACCACCGGCACTTCCGGAACGGGACGAGCCGGCGTGGAGGCCGCCTCCTGCTTGCAGCCAGATAGCCCGGTAAGGACGAGTACGAGCAGAAAACCGAGCCTACTGAACATGAGTCTGTGTACTCGATTTTGTGTCGTCATGTTGCCATCAATCGTTTTTCGGGAATCATCCAGTCACTTCGCACGTTCACCCCTTCGAGCCACTTGCACAATCTCATTCACGATACAGCTTGTCAGACAACCGGAGGCGATGAGCTTGGCCCCCTGTCGATGGACCTTCTTCAGCAGATCCTTCCCATCTGAGTCAACATAGGTCACGGCTGACAGGTCTACAGACAGAGGGTGCCGCGTCGGCGTGCCTACGGTAGAGTCCCAACACCGTTCCAACTCCTGCACCCAAGGTCCGGCCAAACGTCCCTCAAGCCTGAGAACAGTCGATTCTGCATTCATGAGTGTCGTAATTTTCAGCATGGATTCTCTCCCTCACCCGTACGGAATGGCAAGGAACATTCCAGCGGTCAAGAGCAAGTTCATCTACATAACACGTTGTTGTTTCGTGAAATGTTTCGATATCAGTATCGTAGACACGTCTAACTGACAATGGTGTTCTGCCGGTATCCCGGCACTCGCCGAGCCATCGGCAGAAACTGAAAGCACAGGCTATCAATGAGCAGTCTAACCAACTTTCTCACCGCCAGCCGATCGACACAGGCGAAGGCCTTCACCAACTCGCGCACCTGCTTGGTTGCAGTTTCGATCACTGTCGACGAGCCCCCTATGTTGAATTAGTCCGGGGTAACCAGGGCGGTGAAACGCTATCAATTACGGGGGTCGCTTTGCTTTCGCGGTAACACACCTCACGCTGACTGCCGCTAGGGCCCTCGAAGGGGACGGCGTAGGCCAGCCATTCACCCAACGGATGCTGTCTGCTCGAGCGACCGCCCGTTCCCTTCCGTCAGCAGCTCGTTGCGCTCTGTTTCCTCGTACGCCGGGCTCGGTTGGTGTCGGGCCGCGATCAGCGAGTAGAAGACCGGCACGATGAAGAGAGTGAATACCGTGCCCACAGTCATGCCAGTGACCAGCACCATGCCGATGCTGTTGCGGGCAGCCGCTCCCGGTCCCGAGGCCAGCACCAGAGGGAGATGCCCGAAAACTGTGGCCGCCGAGGTCATCAGCACCGGTCGCAGTCGCGTCAACGACGCCTCGCGTAACGCGGCGGCCTTCGAGAGACCGCGGGCCTGCAGCGTGTTGGCGAACTCCACGATGAGGATGCCGTTCTTCGCGATCAGTCCGACCAGCGTAATCAGCCCGACCTGGGAGTAGATGTTGATTGTAGTCAGGTCCAGGAAGGTAAAGATCAGCGCTCCAGAAATTGCGAGCGGGACCGAGCCGAACAGGACGATCAGCGGATCGCGAAAGCTCTGGAACTGCGCCGCGAGTACCAGATAGATGAGCACGACCGCAAACCCGAGCGTGACGATGAGCGCAGATCCCTCATGACGGATCTGTCTTGACTCGCCCGCGTAGTCGAGGGCGACGCCGGGTCCGCTCGCTGAAGCGGCTGCGGCTTCGAGAACGCGCAGCCCTTCTTCCTTGGTGACGCCAGGCTTAACGCCGCCGAATATTCGTACCGCGTTGCGCTGCTGGAAGCGGTTCAAGGTGCGCGGCGCCGTGCTTGTTTCAATGTGCGTGAATGTCGAAACCGGCACAAGCTGACCACTCGGGGTCTTGATCTTGAGATCGAGGAGCGGATCGACCGTCGCGCGGTCTTTGTCGCCAATCTGGGGAATGACCTTGTAGCTGCGGTCGAAATAGTTGAACCGGTTCACATACGCGCCGCCGAGGAGTGTTCCGAGCTCCCGGCCGACCCCCGCCAGGTCGAGCCCTAAGTCGGCGAGACGCTCACGGTCCAGCACAACACGTGCCTCAGGGAGGTCAATCTTGAGATCTGTGTCCACATATAAGAACTTGCCGCTTTGCCAACCGGCGCCGAGCACGGCGCCGACCGTTTCGAGCATCTGCTCGGGCGGCACGTCGCTCTGCAGCACGAGTTCGACGTCGTACTGGCCGGGGGTGGGCAGCGGCGGATCTAAGCGTGGAAACACGCGTAGGCCCGGCACCTTCGACACCGCGCCAAACACCTCGCCATACATCTCCTCGGTCGATCGTGCCCGTCCGTGCCAGTCCTTCGCAACCAGGCCTCCAAATCCACCCCATGCCGTCGTCAACGACCAGGTGAATTCCGTCTCGGGAAAGGACGTAATGGTCCTCACGATCTGCAGATGCTCGCGGTTGGTGGCGGCCACTGTGGAGTCCGGCGACGCTTCGAAAAACAGGCTGATGTGGCTCTGATCCTCCACGGGAGCAAGTTCTTGCCGCGAAAACATGTACAACGGCCACACCGCCATCATGATGAGCAGTGAAGACGCTACGATTGCCCAACGCATCTCCAGCGCACGGTCGAGCAGCCAGGCGTAGACACGGCGCACCTCTTCGAACCTTCGGTTGACGAAGGCGGTCAGCTTACCTTCTTTGCCCTGCTGGTGCACAAACCGTGAGCTCATGACCGGAGACAGCGTGACCGCGACGATGCCCGACAGCACGACCGCCACGGCGAGCGTCATCGCGAACTCCAGGAACAGCGAGCCGGTCAAGCCGCCCTGGAAGCCGATCGGAGTGTAGACCACGGCCAGCGTGATCGTCATGGCGATGATCGGGCCGATCAGCTCGCGCGCACCGGCCAGCGCCGCCTCAATCCGCGACTTGCCCAGGCGTACGTGCCGCTCGACGTTCTCAACGACGACGATCGCATCGTCCACGACCAGCCCGACCGACAACACGATGGCGAGCAGCGTCAAGAGATTGAGGCTGAAGCCGAACGCGAACATGAAGATCGCCGCTCCGACCAGCGAAACCGGCATGGCCACGAGCGGAACGAGCGCGGTGCGCACCGAACCCATGAAGAGAAACACGACCAGTGCCACGATCAGGATCGTCTCCGATAACGTCTTGCTGATCTCCGTTAGCGCGTTCCGCATGAACATCGTGCCGTCCCAGACGAGCTGCATATCGATGTCCTTCGGCAGCGTTGGCCTGATGCGCTCCATCTCACCGCGCAGCCGGTGCGCGACCTCAATCTCGTTCGAACCGACCAGCGCCCAGATCCCAAGGTAGACACCCTCTTTCTCGTTGTACTTCGCGACCATGTCGGCTTCTTCGGCCTCACGTTCCACCTGAGCCACATCTCTCAGCCGCACGATCGCACCTCCCCGGTCGGCGACAATCAGGTTTTCGAACTCCGGAGCAGAGCGCAGATCGGTGTTCGCGAGCAGGTTGATCTGCACCAGGTTACCCTTTGTTCGACCGACGGCCGCCAGGAAGTTGTTGCGCTTGAGCGCCGCCTGCACGTCTCCAGGGGAGAGGTTGAGCGCGGCGAGCCGATCAGGGTCGATCCAGACGCGCATGGCGATCTGACGACCGCCCTCGAAGGTGACCCGCTGGACACCGGCCAACGTCGAGAGTTGGGGCTGCAGCGTGCGCAACAGCCAATCCGTGACGGCCGGGACGCTCCGTTCCGTAGAGGTGAAGCTGAGATAGAATGACGCGTACGGGCGATCGGCGCGCTGCACTTCGATTGCAGGTGGCTCGGCTTCCGCCGGCAGCTCGGATCGTACCTGTTGGAGCCGCGCTGTGACCTCGGCCAGGGCCGCCGTGCTGCTGTGGTTCAGCTTCAAGTGCACCGTGACGGTGCTGGCACCAGCTCGGCTGGTTGACTCGACGTAGTCGACGCCGCTGATCGCGGAAACGACCCGCTCGATCGGCGTGCTGAGGAAGCCGCGAACGGTTTCGGCGCTGGCGCCGTAGTAGACCGTTGTGATGATCACGGATGAACTCTCGATCTTCGGGTACTGCTGCAACGGCAGGGTCGTCAGCGCCCGCCAACCCACGAGGACGATCACGAGGTTGACGACCACCGCCAGCACTGGGTGCTTGATGAAGATGTCGGTGAACGAACGCATGCGGATATCCTTCTCCTGTTGTTCCGGCTCCCTCAGTGTTCGCCGACGATCACCTGACCCGATCCGCTCCCATCCTCGGGGCTGCCGGCGATCGCGACGAGCGCTGCTTCTCGCAGTTTGAACGACCCCGAGACAGCCACTCGTTCGCCGGCGGACAGCCCGGCATGAATCACGACTTCGTCGCCGAGCATCGCACCGCTCTCGACCTGCCGCACGTGCGCACGAGTCTTCCCATTCTTGTCCAACTCGATCACGAACACCTGATCACCACCCGGACCCTTCCGCACTGCGCTCACGGGAACCGCGACGGCCTTGCGTGGCAGGCCGATCGGAACCCGGACGCGCACCGAAGCGCCGGGGGACGGTGCGTTGGCAGCACCCTCGATTCTTGCGCGCACCGTGGCATTGCGTGTCATGGGATCGATACGCGCGTCCACCGCGACGATTTTGGCTGCGATCGGGGACGATTGGCCGCCAACGGATACGTCGACGCTGTCGCCTTCCCGCAAACCCGCGGCGACCTGCTGCGCGACCGTGAAGTCCACATGCGCTGCGTCGTCAATACCCTGCAGCGTCGTGAGTTCGGTGCCTTCGATCAGATACTGGCCAGGGTGCAAGTCCGCCATGCCCACTCGCGCGCGGAACGGCGCCCGAATGGTCTTGCGGGCGATGATCGCCTTGGTACGCGCGATCTGAGCCAGCGCGATATCCCGGTCTGCGCGCGCACGATCCACTTCCTCCTGGGTCGTGGCACGGTCATAACTCAAGTTCTTCCTGCGGGCGAGCACCGCCTTCGCGAGGGCGGCCTGCGCTTCCTGCGCTTTCAACTCAGCCTCCTCGACGGACACGTCGAGCGCGACGAGCACCATGCCCGCGTCGACGATTTGCCCGGGTGTGAGACTGACATGACGGACAGTGCCGGGGAGTTCGTTGCGCAAGGTGATCGACCGCAGCGCCAGAACCGTCCCGATGGACGTGGCGGTTTGGCGGTGCTCAACCTCCTTCACGACGGCGACCGTCACCGACTCCATCGGCTCAGGCTGGTTCGCGGAGGCCGCCTGGGTTTCCTGTATGGACGTATACTTCCACACTGCCAGGCCAACGCCAACCGAGACAACCGTGATGAGTAGTAGAAAAGATCCGATCCAACTACGACGATTCATACGCGACGCCCTCCCGACCGCTTCCCGGAGGAACCCTTAACCTTGGGTGAACGGCGAGCCGGCCACGCGCGCGCGAGCATGTCCTCGAGCGCGAGGCGCACCCGAACGACGCGGTCTTGTTCAAGTGGAACGATTCCCAGCACCCAGTCGAGCCAGAGTCCGTCAATCGCGGCGGCGACCGCTTCGCCGACGCCTGGCGGCAAGCCATCCTCCGCGATCCGCCGGTGGAGGTCGGCATAGACCGCGCGCATGGGTTCGATAAGCGCGGGGTTCTGAGCGAGCGCCGCAAACACCGCGGAGGAACTGCGCCGCAGCTCCTCCGTCCAGCACTTGGCGTCCGAAAGACAGTGGTTCAAGAGCGCGCGCGCCATGCGCCCCGGTCCATCCGGGGTGCGCTCGTACGCTTCTGTGTAGCAGGATCGCCAGCCTTCGGCGCAGCGGATGACCAGTGCTTCGACGAGCCGGTCCTTCGCCGGGAAGTAATGCAGCAGACCGCCCTTGCTCATGCGCGCCTCGGCGGCGACGGCGTCGAGCGTCAGGTTCGCGATGCCCTGGCGGGCGACCACGGCCTCGGCGGCGTCGAGGAGCGTGTCTTGTAGCTTCGGGGTTGTCCGTTCCATGGGCGAAGAATACCGTCCGGACGGTTGGTAGTCAACCGTCCGGACGGTCTGCTGATGGCCGCCGGTATTTGCAATCGATTCATCCGATTGGCTGAGCGTCATGTTCACACCCCACCGCCGATTCCGACTAACGCCACCGTTCCGCTTCAGTTCCTGATGGCGCGTTGCGCAACCGCCGCTGGTCGTCCGGTCGAGTGAGGTGGTGCCACGGCATACCGAATCGGACGTGGCTGGGCCTTTCCGTCTTGCACCATGATGCGGATCTCTTCGATGACTCCGCCGCACCCCGTGCAAGTCCAGGCTGTGATCGCTAAAGTCCCGCTGTCGTCCAGTACGGTCCGACCCGTTCCACCGATGACAGTGTCATAACAGTACCGGCACGCGATCTGATTCTTCCGTTGCAAAAAGTCGAGTGCGACTGAGTTGAATGGCTTCGTCTCCGATCTCATGTCTCCCTCCTGTGGCAGTCCCGACGTAGCTACTGGTTCGTGTTCACATCGCCTACCCAACCGACCGAGCCTGGCCGTCGCCGAAGGATGGCGTAGAATGCCGGTACTTTCGCTACTTCACCCGTCGGGAGAGTATGCACGGTGTGAATACGACTCTTGCCGGTACGAAGAAGCGTAAATCGATCCGGTGGAAACAGCGCTTCTAAGTTATTTTCATTCAACATGCCTGGAGTAATCTCATGCTGGAGTACCCGTGCAAGGCCGGGAGGCGGTCCATATTCTGTAATCAGTTGGGTAAAGTAGGGTTCAGCAGCTGATGACAGTTCGATCAAATACAATATTCCTTTCATCCCCAGTAGCCGCTCGATACTCTGTATCGCCGTCGCATGATCCGTGGGCGAAAGTTGATGCAAAACCGTCCGCATATAGAGATTGGCATCGCCAATTTCCTCCTGGAGGGTTTGGGCATCAGCAGGACAAAGCACGTCAAGAATACGGTACGAGATGTTCGAGGCACTATTCTTCGTGTGGGCAATTTCAATCGCGGCGGGCGAAATTTCAGTGCCAATTACCCTTGCAAAATGATCTGCAAGAAAACGCGTTTGCGTTCCGTTGCCACACCCCAGATCTATCAACGGGAGCTGTGGGTCGGCATAGTCTTGGAACATCACCAAATCTTGTTGGGCCGCATGAACAGGATCGGCATCCCAAAAGATTTCGCCTGGTGCGCCAGTCGCGGTACTCCAGTAACCCTCCCAGGATGTCAAATAACGATTCGCTGATGTCATAGGTTTTCTCCTTTGCTGAATATATAAAAGTTAGAATTGCACGTCCGCGCCTTACCCGCATTTATTACTTTTGTAAACTCATACAACATCTCAACGGTTGCGGCTCACGATCCCTGAAGCGTTCTCCTGTAGTGTGTGCTCTCACT
The DNA here is from genome assembly GCA_963741245.1 of Nitrospirota bacterium. Classification (GTDB taxonomy): domain Bacteria; phylum Nitrospirota; class Nitrospiria; order Nitrospirales; family Nitrospiraceae; genus Palsa-1315. Next base: position 49,466 of record CAVUHR010000003.1, read on the forward strand.
TCTGGCCTGGACCGAAGGTCTAGCCAAATTACAGTCGGCGATTTTCCAAGATTACTGGATCGATCAGCTCTCCGCATTGCACGCAGCGTTGGGCGGAGTAGTCCGACAGATCCTGGCACCACTCGGCGACCATGAGTCCGCCGCATCGCGGACAACCATTCGTGCTGTGGATTCTTGCCCAGCTTCGAGCCGCCGCCTCAATCGATTGTTGTTGTGTCACCGCAAGCGCCGTACCCATCGATACCTCCCTCAGCGAACCACCTGTGTACCTCACGCCATTCATAACGAGGTTCAATGGCAACTCGCGTTCCAGGAGAGCTCCCGCACGACCTGGATCATCGATATCATTGAAACTACAGGAGATTGAGCGACTTCTTTCGGAAACCTTTGTCGCTAAACAATTGAAGCGCCGAGGACGATCTGCCGAAGTGACGGCACGGTGCCGAAAGGTCGGCACGAGGCTGGGATATTCATCGAGGCTGGGTAAGAAGGCTGGCTAAGATGGGCGAGAGATACCGAGCTTCTGCATCTTGGATTGCAGCGTCGTTCGCTTCATCCCGAGCCTGGCAGCGGCACCAGCGGGACCACCGATAGTCCAGTTCGTCTCGCGAAGTGACTTGAGAATGTGCTCGCGCTCGGCTTGTTCAAGGGTCGTAGTCCCTTGGTTTGTTGTATGACTCGTTGTCCGCTTCAATTCTGCGAGCGACACAAATAGATCCGGTCCTTGAGTAAGAATTACCGCTCGCTCTATGAAGTTTTCAAGCTCACGCACGTTGCCAGGCCAGTGATAAGTTTGGAGCGCTTTCATGGCCTCCGAAGGGATCGTCTCAATGCGTTTCTTCATCCGTAGGGCGAGTTTCTGAGTAAAGTGTCGGGCCAACAAAGGAATATCTTCCACTCGATCGCGCAGGGGAGGGACGTTAACTGGAAAGACCTTGAGCCGGTAATAGAGATCGCTGCGAAACTCCTGTTCCTCCACCATCCGACTGAGGTCGCGGTTGGTCGCGGCGATGACGCGGACATTGACATGAATCGTCCTGGTGCTGCCCAGGCGTTCGAACTCCTGCTCTTGGAGCACTCGGAGCAACTTGACTTGTAATTCCAACGGAATTTCCCCCACCTCGTCGAGGAAGATCGTCCCGCGGTCGGCCAGCTCAAACCGGCCGATCTTGGTGGCAATAGCGCCGGTGAATGCGCCTCTTTCATGTCCGAAGAGTTCGCTTTCTAACAGCCCCGTCGGAATCGCGGCACAATTGAGCTTCACGAATGTTCGCTCCCGCCTATTGCTGCGATTGTGGAGCGCCCGGGCAACCAGCTCCTTCCCGCTGCCTGTCTCGCCCAAGATGAGGACTGTGGAGTCAGTCGCAGCCACGGTCTGAACCTCTTTGAGAACCAGTTTGAGGGCTCGGCTGTCCCCGATGATTTCCTCGAAGTTATACTCTGTCTGGATTTCCTCCTCCAGGTATAGCTTTTCCTTCGCCAGCTTGTCCTTCAGCGATGATATTTCCTGATAGGCCATTGAATTCGCAGCGGCAAGCGCAACCTGCGCGCCGATCCAGCTGAACAATTTCGCATCGTCGTCGCTGAAAGCCTCCGCACGTGTACTGGCGACGCTCAGGGTGCCCAGTGCTCGCCCGTGCGAGATCAGTGGAACGGCGCAACCGGATTTCAGGCCTGCGGCGGCCCCCCGCTTGATGATCTCCGCGGGAAACTCGGTGAGGCTGAGATTTCTGATCAGAACTGGCTGCTGAGTCGTGAACGCCAACCCTTCCGGAGTTCCTTCCAACGGAATGGGATCTCCCGCTTCGGCAAAGTCTTGATGGCTAGGGAAGTCCAGCGCATGAGTCTGCAACTGGTGAGTAGCGGGATCGTAGAGACAAAACCACGCGAGATCGTGCGGGATCACACGTCCGAGGCAGCCGGAGATCGCTTTCAGAAGTTTTGGCAATTCGAGGTGCGACACGACGGCGTTGTTGATCTCCAACACCAGGCGTAGCCGATCTCGTTCGTACTTCAGCTGCTGCTGGGCAGATTGGGCGCTTGCCGCGTGCAATACATTGTCCACGGCAACAGCAACCTGATTCGCCACTTGCTGCATGAAGTTGATCTCTGCCTCCTGATAGGTTCTCCGCTGATAGCTCCCAAATCCCATCGCCCCTAGACGACGCTGCGCCGTTGTGAGAGGAACTACACCGAAGGATTGGATGCCGTTCTCGTGCAGCATGGCCATCAGCTTCGGAAAACGCTGCTCTTTCGTGACATCGTTCACGGTCAAAGGCTGTTGGGTTTTCCACACCAATCCCCCAGGAGACTCATCGATGGATAGCTCCAGACCGGGGCTGATCGTGCTGGGTGTCGTGGTCACCAAGAGCCACAGGCGCATGACATCGCGCGCTGGCTCATGCAAAACCGCGTTGATGTAATCGAACGGGACGATCTGAGGGAGCCGTTGAGCTAGATCACGAAACAACTCTTCAAGGTCGCGGTGTGATGCAATGGATTCGGATACCTCCAGCAGGAGACGTAACCGCTCTCGTCCATGGATCAAGTCTTGATGATGAAGGACATTGTCCACCGCCACGGCGATTTGTTTGGCGACTTGCTGGAGAAATTCCAGGTCCGTTTCACCATAGGCTTCTTTCTGCAAACTCAAAAGTCCCATCGCGCCCAACCGCCGCACCGCGGTCGTCAGGGGAACAACGCAAAACGAGTTCACGCCGTCCTCGCTCATGTGTTCAGTGACCTGCGGCCAGCGACGTTCTTCGGCAAGATCCGGCACGATGATGGGTTCCTGCGTCTGCCAGACCAATCCGGCAGGACTCTCTTCGACCGGCCCCTCATGGCCGCCCACGAGATCGGCCGGCACGTTCGCCTGAATGGCGTGCAGTCGCATCGTGTTTCGAACAGGATCGTGCAAAGACAGGGCGACAAAATTCACATGAACCACGCGAGGGAGACGCTGGGCGAGGTCTCGAAAGAGTTCGTGGAGATCGCGGTGGGCGGAGATCGTCTCCGCAACCTCCAGCAGGGCCTGATACCGCTCTGCGAGAGTCTCACAGGGGGATGCGGATTGCCTATCCATAGACGCCAGTATGGCCTATTGATTGTCGCTGCTCAAGAGCTTCACGCAGCTCCTGTGGCAGAAGCGGTTTGATATGAATGCTGAAGATCTCGTTGCCTGTGAAGTGTCGTCACAGGCTTTCAATCAGAGCAAGCATTGGTTACTTCTCGATGTCGAACCCGTCGTTCTTCCACCAACGCCAGCCGCCCTCGAGCTCCATCACTGGATAGCCCTTGCTCGCAAACAGGACCGCTGCAGTCCCAGCCAGGTGGCAGACGTGTGAATAGCAGTACAGCGCGTTGATCCTGTTTTTGTGGAGACGTGCCTTCACGACCTTCGCGTTGTCCCACTGATCCTTCGGCAGATTGAGTGCGCCAGGGATATGCCCCTCCGCATAATCTTCTGCCGCACGCACATCCACGATGTTCACTGGCTCTCCCTGCTTGAACCAGCGCTCTAGTTCGACCGGACCGGTCGTAAAGGCCATCTTGTCCTGGAAATACTTCTTGGCTTTCGCGGCGCTGGGAATTTTGAGCTTGGTCGCCATGGTTGTTCTCCTGTTCGAGACGTTATCTTCCTAACTTCGCATCCATCGTGATGGTGGTGTTCAGCAACCGCGAAATGGGGCAGCCGGCCTTGGCGGCGGCTGTCGCCTTCTCCCAGGCGGCTTGGTCCGCTTTGGGAACCTTGCCCTTCACGTCGAGATGGATTTGCGTAACCGTCCAGCCTGCCTCGAGTTTCTCAAAACTCACCGTTGCCGTTGTCTCCAGTTTGTCGGGTATCAGTCCGGCGCTTCCAAGCTGCCCCGACAGCGCCATTGTGAAGCAGCCCGCATGCGCCGCGGCAATCAGTTCTTCCGGATTCGTGCCCTTCCCATTCTCAAACCGCGTGCCGAATGAATACTGGGCCTGGGAGAGCACTGCACTCTCTGTTGAGACGGTGCCTTTGCCACTCTTCAGGTCGCCCTTCCATACCGCTGAAGCTGTTCGTTTCATGATTTCACCTCCTACATCATGTCCAAGAGGACAGGGTCCTGCAGGTGATCCGCATCGCACATGTCCTTCTATTGGTGGTGAGGCCCTCACTGCCCGCGAGGAGTGCCGGGAAATCAAAGCTGAGCAAGTCCCAGACTTTCGTTCGCATCCACGTGCGATGACACAATGGTTATTGTGCTGCTGCGTCCGATCATGCCAACTCAATAACCCACAGTAAAGCGCCGGCGGATATGCTTAGGCTTCTCCACCTCGTCGATCATCGCCGTCGCATAGTCCTCGACCGAGATTCGGCTTTCTCCCTTCGCATCCGCGAGCAGCTGATCCGTTCCCAAGCGGAATTTTCCGGTTCGCTGACCCGGGAAAAGATCGGCTGAAGGAGAAAGGAAGGACCAATCCAAGGTCGGCTCTCTGCGGAGCAGGTTCAGGGTTTCCCTTGTCGCGAGAGCCCCTTGCTTATATTCCGCAGGGAACTCTGGGAGATCCACTGACTGGACGCCCGGCTTGATTTCCAAGCTGCCTGCTCCCCCGACGAACAGCAGTCGCTTGACGCCGGCTTTCTTCACACCGTCAATAATGGCTCGCGTGCCCCTAACTTGTAAATCATACATATTGGGATTAGTCCATCCAGGATTGAAGGCACTGATTACTGCATCATGACCAGCAACCGACCGGGTCACCTCGTCTCCTTTCTGGACATCTGCTTTGTGCGGACGAAGCTTCGGATGCGGCTTTACCTTCTCCGGATTTCGCACGATGGCCGTGACCTCATGGCCTCGCTGCAACGCTTCCTGCAAAATGGCCGAACCGACAAACCCTGTCGCGCCGATTAATGCGATCTTCATGGTGCAGCTCCTCTCGAATCAAGCGGCGGGATATGGCAGATCTGTCCCTTGAACAGCGATCACGATCGGATATGCACAATTGATCTCTGTGCCTTACCCGCTGCGAAACATATGGAAGGTCTGCAAGCCTTCCGGCGAGATCAGAGCGTCCTGTGCGTGCCATCGCAGAACGGCGGGGTCTTCGTCTGCTTGCACTGGCACAAGGCGACTTCTTTCTTTTCATTTAATGAAAACTCGACCGGCTCGATCCCGGTTCCTTGGTGGGACCCGTCACAAAACGGTTGGTCCCTCGAGCGTCCACATTGACACCAATGGTAGGTTCCCGGGTCCAACGACAGCACTGCCGGTTGCTTGGCTGCAATGCGTGGTTTCTCCATGAATAATCCTCCTTTTGTAGGTTATAAATGTAACGGCTTGATGGGCGCGAGGACGGCAGCGGGATTATTGTCCCACACCGACTCATCCGCATCCACGTACAGTTCCACTTCGTTGCCGTCAGGATCACGCAGGTAGAGGCTTTGACTGACGGTGTGATCGCTCATGCCGTCGATCGTGACAGCCGCTTGCTCCAATTCTCGTTTGGCGGCCCGCAGTTCATCCAAATTATTGCCGACTTTGATACCGATATGATAGAGCCCGCGGCGGCGGCCCTGTGGCGGCCCAGGAGCATCACCGACCTGGATAAGCAACAGCTCATGATGGGTCCGGCCGGAGGTCAAGGCTGCTGCCGTACCATTGAAGACCCGTCCGATTTCCTTGAAGCCCAACAGGTCGCGATAGAACGACAGGGACTGTTGTAGGTTCTTCACATAGAACACCACGTGGCCGAGATAATGAGCCTTCATGAGTTCACCTTCCGAACTTGATACCGGCCTTCTGGACTTCCTGGTAGGGGAGGAGCCAGACGAGCGATTCATCGCTGAGATCGCCGACCTGAATTCGGTTTCCCCAGGGATCGCGAAAATCGCAACGAAAGCCGGGCGCCAGTGTAAGTTTGTACTTGTTGATGAGTTTCTTCCGCACTTCCTTGATCTGTTTCTCGTCACGGACCATGAGTCCGAAATGCTTCGTGCGATCCGGTTGCAGCTTGTCCACTTCAAAGATCGCCATGAATTGGTGCTCGCCCAGCTTGCACCAGGCGGCGCCTTCGCCGCCGCGGAGCATCTTCAAGCCGAAGACATCAGAATAGAATTTCACCGCCTTCTTGGCATCGGTGACCTCAATGACGATATGGTTACATCCATAGACTTGGACTGCCATCATGACCCCGACTTTCTCATCATGACTGTGTCCTCGGTCTGCTGAAGGGCAGACACAAATATATCGGGAGGCTGCGCGCCAGAGATCGAGATACTGCCGTTGAGGACGAAATAGGGCACCCCGCGAATGCCCAACCGATGCCCGGTCGCCTCTTCGGCGCGGACTTCTTGAACCGCCCGGTCACTGACCAGCAACCGCTCGACCTCCTCACGATTGAGTCCACAGTCGGACGCGATTTCAGCCAACGAATTGAGACTCCCGATCTCGCGCCCCTTCGTGAAGTACGAGTGAAAGAGGGCCTCGACTACTTCATCCTGACAGCCCTGTTGCCCCGCGAACCAGATGAGGCGATGGGCATCGAAGGTATTCGGCGTCCGCTCGATTCGATCGAAGGCAAAGACAATCCCATCTGCCTCACCGGCTTTGGCTACGCGCTCTTCGATCGCCCGCCGGGCCTCTGCGCCGCCGAACTTCGCGTCAAGATAGACGTGCCGGCCCATGCCTTCCTTCGGCATCGTCGGGTTCAGTTGGAACGGTCGCCACGCAATGTGCGCCTGTTGCGCGTACCCGGCAGTCTCGAGCGCCTGTTCCAATCGGCGCTTCCCGATGAAGCACCAGGGGCAGATGACATCGGAGTAAATCTCGATCTGCATCGTGTATTCCTTTGCATTCTGTTACTGCTCAACTCAAATGACCCATTTTGCCTGCCTGATAATCGTTCACGGCTTGGACCAGTTCTGCTTTCGTATTCATCACGAACGGTCCATAACGAGCTACCGGTTCATCGATTGCTTCGCCCGCCATCACCAGAATCGTGGCGTCCTCCTCTGCAATGATCGTCACCGGCTCTCCTGTCGAGGTAAAGACAGCGAGTTCGGCCTCCGTTAACCTGTGCGATCCCTCGACGGATGCCTGACCACTGAGGATCAACAGACCGACGTTATAACAGTTAGGGATCCGCAACGGCATCGAATGCCCCGCGCGCAGGCGCAAATCGTACAATTCGATGGGCGTGAAGGTCCTGGCCGGGCCTTTTGCCCCTCCCACCGACCCAGCAATCACACGTAGCGAACCGGCTCCCCGGTCCAACTGCACGACAGGAATCTGATCGTTCACGATCGTTTGATAGCCCGGCGCGGACATCTTGGACGATTTGGGCAAATTCACCCACAACTGAATCGCCTGCAGCGTCCCACCGCGCTTCGCCCATTCGCGCTCGTGCATCTCTTCATGGACGATGCCCGACGCGGCGGTCATCCATTGCACATCGCCTGGACCAATGACGCCGGAATTCCCAGCTGAATCTCGATGCGCCACGATGCCCTGATAGACGATCGTGACAGTTTCAAAGCCTCTGTGCGGGTGTTCGCCGACCCCTCGTGGGGTGTCCGTCGCCGGATAGAACGTGGGGCCCGCGTAATCCAACATGATAAACGGGCTCAACTCACGATCTAGGTCGTTGCTTGGAAACAGATTCCGCACATGAAACCCGTCACCGACGACGTGCTGAGACCCCGGTTGATAGACCTTCACCTGATTCGTCTTCTCCACGTTGGCTGCCGGCATCGTGTCTCTCATTGTGAGCCTCCCTTTCTCCGCCTCTCGCCAAGTGCAGCCTCGGCGACCTGGCATTGGGGTTCGTGATCGCCCTGCTTATGGGGCGCTCCTCTGATCCTGAATTCGTGATTCCTCTGCGATCACCGAGATGGTCCTCCTCTCGCCGCGTCGCAGAAATGTCAAGGTCATTGGGATGCCGACCTTCTCCTCGACCAACAATCGGTGCAGATCATCGATGTCCCGGACAATCTGGTCGCCGTAGCCGATGATCACATCGCCTTCGGCGAGACTCGCTCGCTGCAAGGGACTGCCTGGCTCGACCGCCACGACGAGAATCCCGCTCTCAGTATCCAGGTCATGATAACGGACGACTCGCCGCGGCAGCTCCACGTTCTGGCCCGAGATCCCGAGGAAGCCGCGGCGGATTTTCCCATCCTTGATCAGCCGGCCCGCGATGAACTTGGCCGTATTGATGCCGATGGCGAAGCAGATGCCTTGGGCCGATCGGATAATGGCTGTGTTGACGCCGATGACTTCGCCGCGCGAGTTGACGAGCGGCCCGCCCGAGTTGCCCGGATTCAACGCTGCATCCGTCTGAATGACGTTGTCGATCAACCGGCCGGATGTCGAACGCAATGAGCGCCCGAGCGCGCTGATCACGCCGGCTGTGACCGTGCATTGGAATCCATAGGGATTGCCGACGGCGATGGCCAGTTGTCCCACGTGGATCCTGTGCGAGTCACCAAGCTCTGTGTGGTTGAGCAGCGGCGCCTCGACTCGAATCACAGCCAGATCAGTATCGGGATCTTCACCAATGAGGTGGGCGGAGTGCCGACGACCATCCGACAGGGTGACATCGATCTGCTCCGCGCCTTGCACGACATGGCTGTTCGTGAGAGCAAAGCCGTCCGGCGTAAAAATGAAGCCGGAGCCGCTGCCGGTGACACCCGGGGAAGTCCTCGCATCCCCGGCCGACCTCCCCGATCGATGACGGACTTCAATGTTCACGACAGCCGGACTGACTTTTCCGGATGCGGTGATCACCGCCTGAGAATAGGCATCCAACAGGTCGTTGTCGGTCGCCACTGAATGATGTGGGACGTCGCCGTTGATCATGTGTTCATCGTTCGCGACCAATCGAAACATCTGTGTCATGGCCATGCTCTGTTCCGTAAAATTCATCGTTTGCAAATCACGCGCGCACCTGCTCCGCAATCACCTTATCAACCGACCACTTCCCCGCGCCAGTGACAAGGAGCGCGAGACTCATGCCGATCACCAAAAGATGATACTCGTAACCTTCACCCTGTTGCTTGCCGAACCAGTTCATGAAGAATCCGCTGCTGACCCCTATATCATAGTTCTAGTTAGAACTAAGTCAAGTGTGAAATTCGCCCAGGGGAGAGAGTTGACTGGCGGGGACAGGCCCGATTCGGTACAGCTTCCAGTCTGCCCGACCTTTGAAGATGGATACGAGGGCAGAGTTCCGGGCCTGCGTTGCTATGGTAGGGTAAGGCATAGATTCTTCCCGTGAAGCAAGTAGACCCCTGGATAGGAATCCTCTCACAATGCCTCTTCTCACCACACGATTGTGTTTCTTCACGCTCTGGCTTCTTGCCATAATCGTCACGCTGATGGTCGGAGGCCCTGAATCGAGTTTCGCACTCGACCCTCCTCCTCGCTCTCCTCGAGTAGGATCGTTGGGGACTCCTCTTCGCTCATACGAACGCATTCCCGTCGGGAAGCTTCTCTCCAATCCCACCAGCTACCACCTGCGAGAAATAAGGATAGCCGGCACCGTCCGCACCGTTGAGACGCGGCTTATGACGAGGGGTTGCGGGAAACCCTACGAGCTGACCGTCATCTCACTGGAAGATGAGAGTGGGGTGGTAGATGTCCTTGATCGGGGAGCCTGTGGCAGGAATACCAGCGCGGTGCGAGCGCCGATGCTTGCCGCCGGCGATCGCGTCGATCTGTTAGTCCAAGTTGTTGGGGGAACGGTCGGACTCGGAGGTTCGCTGGAATCCTTCGCGCTCTGGATCGAACGCGCCCAAGATTAGCCCCGCTCCTTCTCTTTACTCACATCGCTTTCCACTCTTTATCAAGACCACTTCGAACCCTCGCGGTCGGAGCTCTGACATGAGGAAATGCGGCACTCGACTCTACCGAGAGGACGTTGACCACCTGATAGGCAATCCACTGACGGTTGTTGACGCGAACCATTAGAGCTTCTTCACGGTGGCTTCATCATCGGTTCATGCTCAATCAATACATTAAGGTCACGACATCAAGAGGTTGCAGGGGACGGGAACTGAAACTGCCCTCGAGAAATTGAATGCAACCATTCCATCGGTCCAAGCGGCCGAGGGATTCTCGCGGAAGGAGCAATATCATGATGACTGTCGCCTCGATTGATGCCATGTACTACGTGGGAATCTGGATCTTCTGTATGATTGGAATCTTGGGAATGAGCATGGAGATGGTTTTACAGAGATGATTCCTCAACGAGGCTTGCTGCGAGCGAACGGCTTGCCTTCTTTTCGGAGGAGCTTGGATGGATAGATCAGGGATGAGGGTGGCTGCCGTACAAAACTGTTTCCAGGAATCCGACGGTATTTCGACCGACTCGCGGTGGAGTGACCAGTTAGTCGAGAGGTGTCATAATAGCGTCGGTCAAGGGAACCACTCAGTCGACACCGGATCGTTGTCCTTGAGGGCCGCTCAGGATTTGGGAACAAGGGAGATCATGCGAATACTGCTGGTTGAGGACGATCTGGATCTCGCTCAGTTCATCCGCAAAGGGTTGAAGGAAGAGCAGTATGCGGTGGACTTCGCAGCCGATGGTGAAGAAGGACTGGAGTTGGCTTTGGGGAATCCTTATGATCTCTTGATTCTCGACATCATGTTACCCAAGCTCGATGGCCTCACGCTCTGCCGCCGTGTCCGGGCCAAGGGAAACGTGACTCCGGTGTTGCTGTTGACAGCGCGCAACACTGTGGAGGCCAAGGTGTCAGGCTTCGATACCGGCGCGGACCAATTTTTGCCGAAGCCTTTCGCCTTCGCCGAACTGCTGGCTCGAATCCGGGCCTTGCTGCGCCGAGGAGGTCCGCAACAATTGGTCCATCTGAAAGCAGCAAACCTGGAGCTGGATCCGGCTTCTCACCGCGTCTGGCGGGCGGGGCAAGAAATCCCGCTTACCAATAAAGAGTATGCTCTGCTTGAGTTCCTCTTGCGAAACAAGAATCGGGTGTTGACGCGAACGGCGATCATCGAACACGTGTGGGACATCAGTTATGACCCGATGACGAACATCGTTGATGCCCACATTCGGGCTCTGCGCGCGAAGATTGACCGAGGGTTTTCACCCTCGCTGATCGCCACGGTACGCGGCGCCGGGTATATGCTGGAGGAGCCGGAATCGGGCGTATGAAGTCCCTGAGTAGTTTGATCCGCCAGTCTGTGCTCATCCTGATGGCAGGACTCCTCCTGGTCTTTTCTGTTCTAATTTACGTCGGGGGCGACGCCTTGTTGCGCCGCTTTGTGGATGGCCGGCTGTTAGGGTTGGCGGAGACGCTGGCCAAGATCGTTGAGCAGCACCCCAACATCATCGAGAGTTCTGACGAGGACCTTGCGCTCGCTGCCGAGGTAAGTCGAAGCGAGAACGCACAGCATGAATTACAGGAGGTTACTCATTCTCTTCTGGTCTTCTCGCCGGATGGTCGGGTGGTCTGGAAAGGTCCCGGGGCGGTCGCACAGCATCCGGTTCCAGACGATACGGTGTTCGAACGAGTTCGTCAGGGGAACACGGTGTTTGAAACCGTTGAGTCGGCCGATGGCACGCCCATTCGACATCTGTTCCTCCCTGTCCCTCGGCAGGGTCAGGTGCGGTATGTTCTGCATGCGGAAGCATCTATGCTCTTGTACCGAGAAACCCTCAAGGCCCTCGTGATCTTACTCACCACTGGATCCGGGACCATCTTTCTCGTCGCTTGGGTAGGCAGTGGGTGGCTGGCCAAGAAAGTGCTGACTCCGATCGAGGCGTTGAGTACTGGCGCCGAAACGATGTCCGAAGCCGACCTGGGGAAACGATTAACTCTGGATTCACCCTATCAGGAATTTCGTCGACTCACCCAGGCTTTCAACTCCGTGATGGACCGGTTCCAACTGAGCGGTGAAAGTCAACGGAATTTTTGCGACATCGCCGCCCACGAAATGAAAACTCCCTTGACCATTCTGCAGGGCAACCTGGAGGTCGCGCTCCTGAAAGCCAGGACCTCTGAAGAATATCGCGAAGCCCTCATCAACAATCTTGAACAGGTGGGACGACTCATCGCCCTGACTCGTTCCCTGTTGACCCTCGCGAAGTTCACGAGCGGCAAGCCTCCCGTTCACCTCGTGCCACTCGCCCTGGAACCCATGATTCAAGATATGGTGGATGAACTGACCCTGCTTGCCGATGACCGCCGAATCACATTGTCGTTTGAATCCCAATCGGTCCCACCTGTCCTCGGCGATGCACAGTGGCTCAAGCAAGCATTGATCAATCTTCTCGACAACGCGCTTCACTACACGCCGTCTGGTGGAGCCGTGACCGTCCGCTTGCGGGCGGTCGGGGAAGGGGTTGCTGTGGCTGTCGAGGATACGGGCCATGGGATCGAGCCGGAACATCTTCCTCATCTCTTCGAGCGGTTCTATCGGACCGATTGGGCACGGGCGAAGGATGCCGGTGGTACCGGACTTGGGCTGCCTATCGTCAAGGAAATCGCGGAGGCCCACGGCGGAACAATTTCGGTCACAAGCCAAGTCGACAAGGGCTCGGTCTTTACCCTGCGTTTGCCGGTCCCAACTCACCAGACGATTCCTGCCTAACTCGCAAGTACTCCAGATCCCCAACTCTCTTTCATATTCATGTTGTTGTCCAGGGCGCCGAGTCAGATCGCTGGATGCGATCCCACACCGAGTGTGTCTGTGCGCAAGACGCTTCAGGATGATGAAGAAGTCTTCATCATCCGTTCACGATCCGTTCATGTGAGGCTGTTACATTCGCAGTGTAACCCACGGGATCCCGAATTCCATCTCGTGGATTTCGAGCTAACGGGATTCAACACCGACTTGGAACAAGACTCGCTTGAGGATGAGCGAGAAGAAAGGAAGGGTACAAACATGGGCGATACCGTAATTTTGGCAATCTACTTTCCGCTAATCATTTTGGGGATGGTACTGGTGATCATGTGGGGCATGAGCGCCGCGGGCCGCGTCGAAAAGGATACGGCCAAGACGTGAGCGAACGAATTTATTCGCATGAAGTTTGAGGAGGACAGAACAGACACAAAGAGTCATCCTCTTTTAGGAATCGGAGAGCTAGCGTTCAACCGTACATCGATGGAGGGCTTTATGAACAAGATACATCAGTCTGTGTCAGCGTTGGTCCTCGCGCTCGTTGGCCTGGCGGGCTGTGGCTTCGAACCGCGAGCAGTCGGGGATACGAATCCAGCCCGTGTAGAGGAGATGAAACAGACCCTTCGCGATCTCTGGGTCGGGCACATCTTTTGGGTGCGGCACGTCGTGTCGAATATCGCGACGAACGATCCGGAGGAGCGGGATGCCGCCGAGAAGGAAGTCGTGGCCAATACAAAACAGATTGCAAGTACGATGACGACGTTTTACGGTGAAGCCGCGTCGGAGAAACTCTATAACTTGCTGGACATCAACATTGGCGCAGTTAGAGATTACTCGGAGGCCACCGTCGCAGGGGATAAGCGGCAGCAGGATGCCGCGCTCGCCCGCTTGGCATCCAATGCCGACGAGATCGCCGTTTTCCTTAGCCATCTCAATCCCTATCTGCAGAAAGACACCGTTCGGAGCCTGATCGCGACGCATGGAGCGCACCATGTCCTGCAAATCAACCAGTACAAGGCTAAGGAGTATGCGCACCTGGGGGCAACCTGGCCGATGATGCGACAACACGTCTATGTCATTGCAGATACTCTGACGATGGCGCTGGTAAAGCAGTTTCCGAGCAAGTTTGCATGACTGGTGCATGACGACGTCGCATGCGACGATTCAGAGGGAAGAACACAGAACAGTACACGGCCTCGCTTGAGACCGGGACTGGCACCGTTTCATTTACAAGACTCGCATGCCGACGAGATCCACGCAATGGCTCCCGACACTGGTTCATCCGCGAGTGACGATTCAGTATGGAAGAGATTTCAGGCGTTCCGTCAGTCGGAGATTCTCCGAATAGTCGACCGGGCAATCGATGACCGCCGGCACCTTGCTGTTCAGCGCGTCGGCGAGGATCGGCCGAAGCTCCGAAGGCTCCGTCACTCGATAGCCGACGGCTCCGAAACTGCTCGCATAGCGCACGAGATCAGGATTGCCGAAATCCACGGAAGAGGTCCGGCCGAAACGCACCTGTTGTTTCCAGCGAATCACTCCGTACCCATCGTCCCGCCAGACCAAGATGACCAACGGCAATCCCAAACGAACAGCCGTCTCAAGTTCCTGGGAGTTCATGAGAAAGCCGCCGTCCCCGGTAACCGCAATTACGCGTCGTTCGGGACTCCACAACTTAGCGGCAATGGCGCCGGGCACGGCGATTCCCATCGCGGCGAAGCCATTCGAAATAATGCAGGAGTTAGGAACCTCGCACGGAAACATCCGGGCCATCCAGAGCTTATGGGCACCGACGTCACAGAGCACAAGATCGTCAGGATTGAGCACTGCATGCATGTCCCGGATCACGTGCTGCGGTCGCAGAGGCCAGGAAGGCGTGCCGGCAAGTTCGGCTTCGAACCCCTCGATGACGGTCTTGCGGGCCCGTCTGGCCCATGGCGAACTGAACGGCGCAAGTCCCTCGGCAATGTCTTCCAATGAAAGGCGGATATCTCCCAAGACACCCACCTCGACAATATAGTGCTCGTCAACTTCTGCCGGCGACGCATCGATGTGCACGATGCGCTTGTCGCGGCGTGGATTCCAGAAACAGGGTGCGTATTCCACGAAATCATAACCGATCACAATGACTGCATCGGCCTGTTCCATGACGACCGCCGCATAATCACGAGCCTGCAGGCCGATCGTATAGAGAGACAGCGGATCGCTATCCGGAAGGATCCCCTTGGCCATGAACGTATGCAGGACGGGAATCTCCAACTGCCGTGCAAAAGTTCTGACCGCTTCATGCGCATGACCTCGAATCACACCGTTCCCGGCCAGAATCACAGGATGTTGCGCCCCGGCGATCGCCTGGATTGCCCGAGCAACTTGACCCTGCGACGGCTCAGGCGTAACCGGCGCCTGAACGAAGAGCGGCTCCAACTTGCGTTCATTGCCGATCTGTTCTTCCGCGACATCTTCCGGCAGTTCAATATGGGTCGCGCCCGGCTTCTCCGTCTGCGCGATCTTGAACGCCTTCCGAACCGCCTCGGGAATGACCTCCGCCTTCGGAATCGAGGTATTCCACTTGGTCACGGGCTTGAACATCGAAATGACGTCGATGTACTGATGCGATTCCTTGTGTCGGCGATTCATCGAGACTTGCCCGCTGATGGCAACCAACGGGACACGATCCAGATGAGCATCCACGACGCCGGTCAATAGATTAGTTGCGCCGGGGCCAAGCGTGGACAGGCAGACCCCCGCCTTCCCGCTGAGTCGTCCATAGACATCCGCCATGAACGCCGCTCCCTGTTCGTGCCGCGTCTCGATAAATCGAATGCGAGAGTCCAGCAGAGCATCCATCAGTTCCAGGGTTTCCTCGCCCGGCAAACCGAATACCAGTTGGACACCTTCATTTTCAAGGCAACGAATCAGCAGCTCTGCCGCCTTCATGCAAGACATCTCCTCAACCTGACATGGCGAATCTGCTCACGCCGGATATGACCGCTGCTCCGTAGAGCCAGGATTCCCTATTTACCCATACTACGTTGCATCGCTCTTGTGCCACCCGTTGAACCAAACTGCCTGGTACGTCACGGGAGAGAAAGAAACGGAACTATTCTACTTTTTCAGGACCGGTTTGGTCCATGTTGACATGCGCGCCGCCGAGTTGATGAGACAGAGCCGCTACTATATCTCTGTACTTGATTGCTCACTCAGCCAGACTTTGAACGCATCACGGAGCATGCGTTTATGGTTCGGTCGGTACCCGGGAATGCTGGGGTAATCTTCCAACTCCAGCACCTTTTGAATCATGCTCACAGTATACGACACACCTTGAGCCTCGTGATCCTTGTGCCACACGGCAAGACGATTCTAGGACTCGCCCGTCTTGACCTCCTCGATGACGCGCCACTCACAGTCTTTCGAATATCGAAGGAAGGCCATGGAGACTATTACTCAGGGTGCCACTTTAAATTGTTAGAAATGACCAGGCCGTGACTGTGTATCTCCAAGTAATTCAGAGTTTGATGAAGAATTCTTCATGATCCGTTCATGAATCGATCATGTGACGGAGCTAGAGTACCGCTAACAGCTGAAGTCACATTGTCGTTCTGAAGCCAAGCGCACATCGCGTCGAACTAATAACCGGGGGGCTGAATCATGGCACGAATGATGGAGTCAAGAGAAGCAATGCGAGACGAAACTGTTCGGCCCCTTCCCACGAGCGAACAGTTCTACACAAGATCCTGCGCTCGTTGCGCGGGCCTGCTCGTGAACGAGTGGTACTACGACTTAAATAACACCGGCGAACACAGCATCGAGACCCTCCGTTGCGTGCAATGCGGGCACCGCGTCGATTCCGTGATCTTGCAGAACCAAATCCGGCCGTTGGCCGAAAACCAACAAGTAAGACAGGTGCGGCAACGGTACTCCACGAGGACGTCATGTTGAGCGAACTAGTATGACCCACTACAACGTACATAGAACAAATGGGCACGGGACGTCGTGAAAGCAGGGTGAGATGAAGGATGAAGCTGAACGAGGGAACTTGTGGTCGATTGTGCTGGCAGGCGGCGATATCTGTACCATGCCCTTTTCGATTTTCCAGCAGCTGGTCAAACACCCGCTGACCGATCTGAGTGTGAAAAAGTTTCTCGCGGACTGGAAAGCTCAACTCCACAAGTCGCCAACGGTTAGAGAAGGAATCCCGTGATGAATCTGAAAGGTCTTATTCATCGAGAGCTCGGTGAGGGGCTGACCGAAGAGGATCTGGCCTCTGCAGTTGGGGTCTCCGTGCGGACGATCGCCAACATTCTAGCCGACGAACTCCCGCAAGATCCGGCAATCTGGGAAACATTTGCGCGGTATTTTCGCATTCATGCTGATTTTCTGCGATCCGGTGGCCCGCCACACTCAGAGGGACTGTTCGAACTCACAGAGAACACCCATCCCTCCCCCCTCGGCCCGATGAGGAAGGTGCCGCTCCTGAAGTGGGATCAGATTAACCAAATGGTCAAGAGCAACGGGCCGCCTCATGTCATCCACGCTGAAGCGATGCTCGAAACAGACGTTCCAGGGAAGCGTACCTTCGCCATGCAGGTGAGAGACAATTCCATGCAGCCTCTCTTCAGCGAAGGCGAGATCATTTTTATCAATCCTGATCTTCCCAGTGAACCTGGTCATTACGTGCTGGTCGAGGGTGAGGACGGTCGCCCTGAGGGGGCACTCTTCCGGCAGCTCAAGGAAATCGGCGGGCAGGTCACCCTTCATCCGCTCAATCGGCGGTATGAAGACCTCCCCGTGACGAAACAACAGCGCATCTGGGGCCGAGTCGTACGGTTGCGGAAGAATCTTTGAAGAACGAGGGTGATCGTGAAGACGTGCAATATGAAAAGCCTGAAGCCCTAGAGACTATAGGGCCTGATCTCACTTCATCGTTTCGTTCTCAATCACTTACAGAGGAGTCAGAGGCAGGGAAAGAACCGTTCAAACACGATGGGGACGATAGTTCTGCGGGACGAATCATTATGGGACAGGGTCTAGCAGGAATAGTTGCTATCCTCACCATTCTTTTGTTCACTCAACTTAGTCTGGCGGGGGGAGACGAACACCGCACGCTACGGCTCCTGCTGGATAAAAGCATCATCACGCAAGAGGAGTATGACCAAGCCGTCAAAGAGGAAGAACGCGAGGAACAACGTGAGAAGCAAGCGAACGAGGTCACGAAGAACGGGCTACAGGTCAAACTGGGAGGCTTTGCCGAAATCGATTTCATCGGGGACAATACGCAAAGTTTTCAGGAAATCATCGGCAATCGTCCAGTCCTGCGAAGCAATACGGTGGGAGGGGCGAACAGCTTGTATCAAGTCAGCCTACGGAGCAGCCGGATCTCACTCGATGTGCGAGCCCCGGAGCAGAATGGCATCAAGAGCCGCTTTTATGGCGCGATAGATTTTCTGGGAAACCAACCGGCAATCGGCACCTCCGGAGTGTCTGAGTTATCGTGGCAGACCAACCCGGTTCCGCGCGTCTTTCAGCTGTACTTCCTGGTGGAAAGTCCAACGGTCGATGTGAAGGTTGGGCAGGATTGGTCTCGATTTGGATTCATGTCTGAATATTCGAGAGGGCAAGTGTCGGTCTCGGCAATTCCGGCGAATTTGTTTAATCGGTGGATTCAGGCCAGTCTGTCCAAGCAGCTCACTCTCACGGACACGCTGACCCTGACTCCCGTCTTCTCCGTGGAGCGGCCGCCACAGGCCTCTGCTACCCTTCCCTCGTTTGTTGCGGGGGTTCAGGTCGCGCATCATGGCTTGCGAGCGCCGTATACCGGTTCTTCGACAGGCGAGATCTCGCTCAAACCACTGAGTCTCCAAGTCAGCGGAGTCGGTCGAAGGCTCGAAGCCAATTCTGGAGGACCGACAAATCCGTCCGGCGGGCAGCCAAATCTGAGCAGTCAGACGTATGTGACCGGATGGGGGGTGTCCACCGGTTTGTTTGTTCCTGTGCTTCCATCACGGGATGGAGAGATGGGCAATACTGCGCACGTCGTGATGGAAGGTGTCACGGGCGCTGGGATTTCTGACATGTTTAACGGATTAAGTTGGGGAATCTGCAATCCGGTGTGCGGATATTCATCCACGAACAGTGGGTTTGGCGGCGCGGCCTTCGGCCAAACCAACATCGATGCCGGTCTCGGAGCCGTGAGCAGTCAGACTGGCAAGTTCGAAGCGATTCGAACGACTTCGATGATGGTGCATGCGACGTATTATCTCCCCGATCAGGGGAAGACATGGATCGGAGGAGGTTACGGGACGATCTACTCCTCCAACGCCAGTGAAATGACCTGTACGGTGAGTGCGGCGTTCTGCGGCGGGGCGGTGCGAACGTCACAGAGTATCTATGTCCGCGATTCCACCTACTATGCGTACGTGTTCCACGATTTCACCCAGGAAATTCGGGCGGCGCTGATGACGAACTGGGTTCGCACCACCTATGCGGATAGAGCCAACGCCGAGAATCACCGAATACAACTCTCCTTCTTCTGGCGATTCTAGCCGATCGAAGCGATGGCAGTTAATAATCGCAAGGCGTCAGTTTCTTGAACTCTTTATCCTCCCTCCCCGCGACTCAGGCAGGAGTTCGCCGATTGTCAGGCCCGAAATGGAGAAATGCTATTTAGCCGTGGCAACATGTGAGCTATGGTGAAGGTAAATTGCTGAAGCTCCCGGTCCTGGAGGAGTCATTGAGAGAAAAGATGCAGCTGTGTGGGAGCGTGACAGACTTTAGCCATAGGTTGACCATAGCCCCCGCCTCAATACCTCGAATTACGTGGGGAAATATGGCGAAGGGGGCGAGATTTGAATTGACAGTCGCTTTGTCTGAGTAAGGCATTGAAATTCTGACATATGGGCAGAAAGACATGCCGTAATCAAAACCTGAACACGTCTGACAGTGGGGATGCCCAATCGAGACGGCTTTGTGCCGACCCCAGAGCGGATGTGCTTCTTTCGACGTTGAGAGTAGCCCAACCACAGAGTTGGGAGTGAGTCAGCTTCGATCTCCTCGCCGAGACCCCTTCATAGCCCGTTCCATTTCGCGGCTGGCTTCGCGCGTCTTGATGGTTTCCCGGCGGTCATGCTGCTTCTTGCCTTTGGCCAACCCGAGTTCGACTTTGGCAAGGCCCCGCTTGGAGAAATAGATGCGGAGCGGGATGAGCGTGAGACCTTGCTGTTGCGTCTTGCCGAGGAGTTTATTGATCTCCTTGCGGTGGAGGAGCAGTTTCCGAGTACGGAGCGGCTGGTGATTCATGATGTTGCCGTGGCTGTAGGGACTGATGTGGCAGTGGTGGAGAAAGACCTCGCTGTCTTTCACGCTGGCGTAACTATCTTGTAGGTTCACGCGCCCCTCTCGCAGGGATTTGACCTCCGTACCCTGGAGCATGATGCCTGCCTCGAACTTCTCTTCAATGAAATAGTCGTGGTAGGCCTTGCGATTCGTGACCACCGCTTTTGCAAAGCTGTCCTTCTCTTTCCGCATCAGGCGTCAGACTTTCACTTTCAGAGGCCAGCTACTGATTACCACAGCAGTTTTTGCTATGCTGCTGCCATGCGCAGACTTGGTTCCATCGATTCTGTCTCCATCGTCCTCGCAGGGTTGGCTCGTCGCCTGGGACTCGAATCCAAATTGCTCGAAAACCGCTTGCGCCGGAACTGGGTCTCTATCGTCGGAGAGCCTATCGCGTCGAATACCTGGCCTGACCAGATTCGCTACAAGAAGCTCTATCTCCTGGTCCACAACAGTGTCTGGCTGCACCAGCTCACGTTCCTCAAGCCGACACTCCTTCACAAGATCAACACGGTAGCCGCCGGGGAACTCATCACCGACATCGTGTTGCGCGTGGGCGAGATCCCGTCACGTGTAGTCGTTTCTGCCACGACACCCGTCATTGATAGCGACTTCACTGTCTCCGAGGTCGCACTGGCTGAGGCATCGTCCCCTGTCTCAGCCATACAAGATCCGGATCTCCGCTTGCGGTTTACAGAGGTGATATCGAGATATCCTCAGGCTCCAACTCCGCCGGGATGGGGTCCGTCACGCGTCCCTTGAACAGAATGCGCGTGGCATCGGAGACCTCGTCGGCCCTGGGCATGGGGCCGAGCCCTCCTTCTTCTTCCTGATCCTGCAGCCGATAGTACCCCCTCATCGCCTTCTTATAATTCTTGGCCACCGCAGCGTCTCCCGCCACATATTTATCTAGCATCTCGGCCTCAGCCCACCCGTCATCATCGAACACATACACCACGATCCGCCTGTACCATCCGCCCGGATCGCCCGGCGTCGTAGGTTGAATCTTCATCGAAGCAAAATGGTGCGTCTGGCGACCGACCTTACGAAAACGCTTCACCAAGGTTTCAATCCCCTGGTCGGTTGTGTCCGAAGGCACATGCGTCGCGACGATGTGGCCGACTTGAGAGCCGACAGTATAGGGAGGGATCGATCGATCGGGACGGCTCAGATACATCCCGCCCCAAATCAGAGTGAAGGACCCGATGAGTACGCCGAGGGCCAGTTTGACAACAGTATCCAGAGGCTTCTTCTGCTTCTTCAGCTTGGATTCGGGAAGTGGCGTTGGAGAAGAATCCTGCTCGTGCATGGAAGGCCTAGCCCGCATTATTCATGACGGTTCGTCGCGAAATCGCTGAGTCGCGTCGCGAGACCAGCGCGCGGAGCCATGAGGACCCGATGCGTACTCGTGCAGTATGGTGAGGGTCCGAGGGGCAAGCCCGCTGGCCGAAGGCCTGTTGCAGCAGCGGATCGGCGATTGCAGCAGAAGCGCTCATGAATAATGCGGGCCAGGATAAACGAAGAATGCGGATGTCGCACGTATCCGTTACCCGCCGCCTTCCTCGGGGAGCACCTCGGCACTTTCCGCCAAACGCGCGACGGCCACGACCCGGTCGCCCGCGCCCTCGAGTTCGAGAATCCGAACCCCCTGGGTGTTACGGCCGATCTCACGGAATTCATCCACCTTGCATCGAAGCACCTTGCCGTGAGCGGCCATCAGCATGATCTCATCGCCGTCTCGGACTTGAAGAAACCCGACGGCGAGTCCGTTGCGCTCATTGGTCTTCACGCTGATGATACCCTTTCCCCCTCGTCCCTGGACGCGATACTCGTTCACCGGCGTGCGCTTTCCGTAGCCGCCCTCCGTGACCGTGAGGATTTGGGTGGTGGAGTCGGGGGTGATGGTTTCCATGCCGATGACTTCGTTGCCTTCCTCAAGCGTAATGCCGCGCACCCCGTGCGCCGTGCGTCCCATCGGGCGGGCGTCGTCTTCCTTGAAGCGGATCGTGATTCCCTTCTTCGTACCCAAAAGAATTTCCCGCTCGCCGTCGGTGACATGCACGCTGATGAGCCGATCCCCGCTATCCAACGACAGCGCGATGATGCCTCCCTGGCGGGGATTGCCGTAGGCCGAGAGTTCGGTCTTCTTGATGATGCCCTGCGCGGTCGCCATCACGACGAACCGGTCTTCGCGGAACTCTTTGACCGGCACGGTCGCGGTGACCTTCTCATCGCCGGAAAGGGCCAGAAGATTCACGAGCGCTTTGCCCTTGGCAGCCCGCCCGGCGTCCGGAATCTCATGGACTTTCAGCCAATAGACCTTCCCGGCGTCCGTGAAGAACAGGAGCGACTCGTGCGTGGACGCGGTGAACAGGGTCACGACAAAATCCTCATCCTTGACCCCCATCCCGATCTTACCCTTGCCGCCTCGCCGCTGCGCCCGATACAGGGTGACCGGGTTGCGCTTGATGTAGCCGGCGTGCGAGATCGTGACCACCACTTCTTCGTTCGCGATCATGTCTTCCAGAGTGATCTCCGCTTCTTCTTTCACGATCTTCGTGCGGCGGTCGTCCTTGTAGGCCTCTCGCACCTCGATCAACTCATCCTTGACGATCGTGCGAACCAGCGCTTCGCTGCTTAGGACAGACTTGAGTCGCTCAATTTGCTTCAAGATCTCTTTATATTCCTCGATGAGTTTGTTGCGCTCCAATTGCGTGAGCCGCTGGAGCCGCATCTCCAAAATCGCATTCGCCTGGATTTCGCTCAGCGCAAATTGCCGCATCAGGCCGACTCGGGCTGCATCGGGCGATTGCGCCCGTCGGATCAAGGTAATCACCGCATCCAGGTTATCGAGCGCGATCTTGAGGCCCTCGAGAATATGGGCCCGTTCTTCCGCCTTGCGCAGTTCGAAGGCGGTCCGTCGTACGATGACCTCGCGCCGGTGTTCGATGAAATGATGCAGGATCTGCTTGAGGTTCAACACTTCCGGCCGGTTGTTCACCAGCGCAAGCATGATGACCCCGAAGGTCGTCTGGAGTTGCGTGAGCTTATACAGATTGTTCAAGGTGATGAGCGGGATTTCCCCGCGCTTGAGCTCGATGACGACGCGGATGCCCTCCCGATCGGATTCATCGCGCAGATCGGAAATCCCTTTGATCCGTTCGTCCCTGATCAACTCGGCAATCTTTTCGATCAGCTTGGACTTATTGACCTGATAGGGCAGCTCCGTGACGATCAACCGTTCGCGATCCGTGCGTTCATCCGATTCGATCATCACTTTCGCGCGTAACGTGAGGAGACCCCGTCCGCTCTCGTAGGCGGACTTGATGCCGGACGTTCCATAGATGAATCCGGCCGTCGGAAAGTCGGGGCCTGGAATCTTTTTCATCAACTGGGCAATTGTGATTTGCGGGTTATCCAAGAAAAGGAGGAGCGCCTCGATCACTTCGCCGATATTGTGGGTCGGAATGTTGGTGGCATAGCCCACCGCAATGCCGCCGGCGCCGTTGACAAGCAGATTCGGGATCTTAGACGGGAGCACCAGTGGTTCGACCAGCGACTCGTCGTAGTTCGGCCCGAAATCGACCGTCTCCTTGTCGATATCGGCGAGCATGTCCTCGGCGACCCTGGTCAGGCGGGCTTCGGTATACCGCATGGCCGCCGGCGGATCGCCGTCGACCGATCCATAATTGCCCTGACCATCCACGAGCATATAACGCATGTTGAAGGGTTGCGCCATCCGAACGAGCGTATCGTAGATCGCGCTGTCCCCGTGTGGATGGTAGTTCCCCATGATCTCGCCGACAATTTTGGCGGACTTGCGGTAGGCCCGGTTCGACGCCAGGCCCATTTCGTTCATGCCGTGGAGAATACGGCGATGGACCGGCTTGAGGCCGTCACGCACGTCGGGGAGCGCCCGGCCGACGATGACGCTCATCGCATAACTCAGGTACGACGAGCGCATCTCGTCTTCGATGGCGATCTGTCCTAATCTTTCATCAGGTGGCATCAAATTTCTCCACGGATGCTGAAAATGATTCGGTTTTCACCCGGCCCTGCCCCGGCGCGCCAAGACGCGCCCTTCCTCACCTTCGTTCTCGGCTCGCCAACATCCTCAATGTAGCCCGGAGGGCACAGTCTTGGCGTCGCCTGTGGCCTCGCTGCTGACCATTTTGAGCATCCTACATTCTGATTGTCGAAGGCCAACAGCTTGTCTGCTACACGTCGAGATTGCGCACTTCCAATGCGTGGGCTTGAATGAAGTTTCGTCGGGGTTCGACCTCATCACCCATCAGAATCGTGAAAATCTCGTCAACGCCGGGCACATCTTCCAGTTTGACTTTCAACAGCGTCCGGACTTCCGGATTCATCGTCGTTTCCCAGAGCTGATTCGGATTCATTTCCCCGAGACCTTTGTAGCGCTGGATACTGAGCCCTTGCTTGCCTTTATCGAGGATTGCCTTGACCAATTCAGCCGTCGCTGGCTGGAGCTGTTCCTGACCGTCGGCTTTGAGTTTGTACGGCGCCCGGCCCAAGCCGATCGCCGACGGTGAGAGCTTCTGCAGCTCGCGAAATTCGGCGGAGCCGACCAGCTCGTGCGTCACGGCAAAGCTATGAGTGACCCCATTGGAATGCAGCTGGCAGGTGACTTTGTTCGATTGATGTTCTTCGTCCTCGACGATATCCAGCGCCGATGTGAGCTTCGGATAGACCACCGCGAGAGTTTTCTTCACGTTGGCCACAACCTTCTTGAGAGCCGCCTGATCCTTGAGATGCTCGCGATCGAGTCCCGGCTCGTTCACAAACGCCCGCACCATGCTGGCCTCGTGCGGTTTCTTGTTGAGCCGGCCAAGCAACGTCTCGAAGGCGATCAGCTTCTTGAGGATGGGCAGGAGCCGCCGTCCCGTGACATATCCTTGGACCCCCTCCACGTACATTTCCACATCCTCGACGGCAATATCGGCCAGATGCTCGTTTAATGCCATTTCATCTTTGAGATACCGTTCCGTCTTGCCCTTCTTCACTTTGAAGAGCGGCGGCTGCGCAATATAGACATAGCCTCGCTCGAGCAACTCCGGCATCTGCCTGAAAAAGAACGTGAGGAGCAGAGTCCGGATATGGCTGCCGTCCACGTCGGCGTCCGTCATGAGGATGATCTTATGGTACCGGGCCTTGCTGATGTCGAATGAGTCCTTGTCGGCCTTTTCGCTCTCTTCGCGCGTGCGGCCAATGCCGGTTCCGAGCGCCATGATCAAGGTCCGGATCTCGTCGCTGGAGAGCATCTTGTCGAAACGCGCCTTCTCGACGTTGAGGATCTTGCCCTTGAGCGGCAGAATCGCTTGAAACTTGCGGTCGCGTCCCTGCTTCGCAGAACCGCCGGCCGAATCACCCTCGACAATATACAGCTCGCTCAACGCCGGATCTTTCTCCGCACAATCGGCTAGCTTGCCGGGAAGCGACCCCCCATCAAGCGCGCTCTTGCGCCGGATGAGCTCTTTCGCTTTTCGCGCCGCTTCCCGAGCACGAGCCGCATCGATCGCTTTCCCGATGACCTTTCGGGCCACCGTCGGGTTCTCTTCGAAATAGGTCCCGAGTGCGTCGTTGACCGCGGACTCAACGATGCCCTTCACCTCACTGTTGCCCAGTTTGGCTTTTGTCTGCCCTTCGAACTGAGGATTCCGGACCTTGACACTGACGACGGCTGTGAGCCCTTCACGGACGTCGTCACCGGTGAGCGATTCGGTGTCTTTCTTGAGCAGGTCGTTGGCATTCGCGTAGGTGTTAATCGTACGGGTGAGCGCGGCCTTGAAGCCCACCAAGTGGGTGCCGCCTTCCTTGGTGTTGATGTTGTTCGCAAAGGAAAACAGGTTTTCGGAGTAGCTGTCGTTGTATTGAAGCGCGACCTCCAACACCATCTCCTGTTTCTCAACCTGCACGTAAATAGGCTTGTGAAGCGGCATCTTGGCTTCGTTCAGGTGCTCGACGAACGACACGATTCCGCCCTTGTACTTGAATACTTGCTCTTTGATCGGTTCTTTCCTCTCATCCTTGAGTGTGATCTCGAGTCCCTTGTTCAAAAAGGCGAGCTCGCGCAGTCGCTGCGCCAGCACATCGAAGCTGAAGTCGAGTGTCTCGAAGATCTGCCCGTCGGACTTGAACGTGACGGTCGTGCCACGGCGCTTGGTTTTACCCGTCATCTTTAGCGGGGCCGTCGCCTTGCCGCGCTCGTAGCGCTGCTCGAACACCTGGCCGTCCTGCCAAATCTCCAGCTCGAGCCATTCAGAGAGAGCGTTGACCACCGAGATCCCGACGCCATGGAGCCCGCCGGACACCGTATAGGCGCCCTGCTCGAATTTGCCGCCCGCGTGCAAGACCGTCAGCGCCACTTCGGCGGCAGACTTCTTTTGCGTGGAATGCATCCCGGTGGGAATGCCGCGGCCGTTATCCACGACCGTGACGCTGTCGTCGATGTGGATCGTCACCTCGATGGTTTCACCGAATCCCGCCATATGTTCATCGACACTGTTGTCGACGACTTCATAGACGAGGTGATGGAGGCCGTCCACACCGGTGCTGCCGATGTACATCGCTGGACGCTTCCGCACGGCGTCCAGCCCTTCCAACACTTTGATTTGATCCGCGCCGTAACTGTCGGATTTTGGTGTGGTCTCGGAGTCGTTACTGGCCATCAGTCTCCTATGGTCAACGGTCATTAGTCATTCGTGAAAAAGGACACCTACTGCTACCAGGCTCCTCTCTTCTTCTATTGACTAGTGACCATTGACTCTTGAATCTCAAATCTTGATCGGCATGACCACGCACTTGAATCCGGGACTGTCTGACTCCTGGATCAAACAGGGGCTCAGAGGATTATCCATTTGCAGGGAGATCGTCTCTCCGTCCATCACCCCGAGGACGTCCAACAAATAACGGGCGTTGAACCCCGTGTTCAAGGCCTCTCCCTCGTACCGTGCCGCAAGCTCTTCGGTCGCTTCCCCAAAATCAGGATTGCTGGAGAACAGCGTCATCTGTCCGGAGGCGAACGACACCTTCACCGCGCTCGCCTTTTCACGGGACAGCACGGAGACACGCCGCAGCGCACTTTCAAGCTCGCTGCGATTGACTCCGATTTTCACGCCGCTCTCTTTCGGAATTACTTGCTGATAATTCGGGTAGTTCCCTTCCATAAGCCGCGAGGTCAGCAGCAGCCCGCTCTTCCGGAAAATCATGAGATTTTTGGTGAACCCGATCAATGGCTCGCCCTCGCCGCCTTCTTCCAGAAGACGCTGCATCTCATGCGCCGCTTTCTTCGGAATGATGGCTTTGATCTCTTGCGGAGCGCCTTTGGCGCCGGCTTTTCCGACCTCCTGCTCGGCAACGGCCAACCGATGTCCATCGGTGCCGACCAGCCGCAAGATCGTTTTCTTCTCCGACGTGATGAGGGTCACCAGCAGACCGTTGAGGATGTAACGCGCGTCATTGTCTCCGGCGGCGAAGAGGGTCTTCCGAATCAGCTCTAAGAAGCCGGCTCCGGCGAGGGGAATGAGCCCTTCCCGTTCGATCGTGGGCAACGCGGGATAGTCGGTGCTTGGGAGGCCGACGATTTTAAATTGACTCTTGCCGGCATGAATCGTCGTCCAATTATTGTCACCCGAGGTGATTTCGATTTCACCCACCGCCAGTTCCTTGATGATCTCATAGAGCTTCCGAGCCGAGACCGTGATCCCTCCGGGCTTCTCCACGGTCGCCTTGTAGAGCCCGCGCATGCCGATTTCGAGGTCGGTGGCGACAATTTCCACTCCCTCCTGCTTCGCCTCAATCAAGATATTCGAAAGGATCGGCATCGTGTTGCGCTTCTCGACGACACCTTGGACCCGCTGGAGACCCGTCAAGAGTTCAACTCGCCCCATACGCAGTTTCATCATCTCTTTCCCTTCAGCGACGCCACTCACGCTCGCAGGATCTGCTCCCTCAAGCTGTCCAATGTGGCACTCAATGCGCTGTCGCTGTCTTTCGCTTTTATGACCTGCTTGCAGGCATGAATGATTGTCGTGTGGTCTTTGCCTCCGAACTGCCGCCCGATCTCAGGGTACGAGGAGTCCGTGAGCTCCCGACAGAGATACATGGCGATCTGTCTCGGGTGCACCAGCGTCTTGCTCCGGCGACGGGATTTCAGGTCGGCGATCTTCACGTGGAAGCGCGCGCCCACCGTTTCCTGAATATCATCCATCGACACGATCTTTTTCTTGGTGCCGATCAGATCCCGGAGCACGCTCTTGGCCATCTCCAGCGTGATCGTTTGGCCGGTGAGCGAGGCATAGGCGCCGAGGCGCACCAGCGAGCCCTCGAGCTCGCGGATATTGCTCTTCATTGTCGTGGCAAGAAACTGGATGACATCTTCCGGCAATGTGACGCCCTCGTCCTCGGACTTTTTCCGCAAGATGGCAATCCGTGTTTCAACGTCCGGCGGCTGGAGATCCGCAATCAGTCCCCATTCAAACCGTGACCGCAATCGTTCTTCGATATCGGGCATGTCTTTCGGAAAGCGATCGCTCGAGAGTACGAGCTGCTTATGCGCTTCATAGAGGGCATTGAACGTGTGGAAGAATTCCTCCTGTGTGCGTTCCTTGCCCGCCAAAAATTGAATGTCGTCGATCATCAGCATGTCGATATGACGATACCGCTTCCGCAGATCCATCATTTTGTCGTATCGAATGGAGTTGATGACCTCGTTTGTAAACTGCTCGGTCGTCAAATAGGCAATCCGGAGATCAGTCCGCTCCGCCACATAATTTCCAATGGCATTCAAGAGGTGCGTCTTCCCCAGTCCGGTCTCCCCGTAGATAAAGAGTGGGTTATAGGCCTTCGCCGGCTGTTCGGCGACCGCCATACAGGCAGCATGGGAAAATTGGTTGCCCGCCCCCACTACGAAATTCTTGAATGTATACTTTGGGTTGAGCTGTATTCCCCGTTTCGCTCGCACCACGGTGTTTTGGCGACTAGTTGCAGCGGTACTCCCACTATTCTCAGTCTGCCTTGTCGCCTGTTTATGAAAGATGACGAACGTGATCGCGGTCTCTTCCCCACCTCGGGCAGCAGAGACGGCTTCAGCTAGGAGGGTGCCATAGTGCTGGCTTAACCAGTCGCCAAAAAACTTATTCGGTACGCCTAGTTGGGCTGTGGAGTCCTCAATCCGTTCGAAGTGAATCGGTGTAAACCACGTGTCATAGACCTGTTTTGGTACTTTACCTTGAATATAAGCCAAGGCCTCCTGCCATTCATTTGCGATAGTCATAATTCCTGTATCATTCTTCATACACAGACTTATTCACACCTGTGGATAACCTGGTTTTTCGTGCGGTCTTCTCTTTTTAAACTCGCTCATTATCAGACTCTGAATAGATCACGGTAATGGCCTTCACGCGAATTTCCACAGATTATAAACTGTTCTTGCAGGGGTTATTCAGAGTCAACCCCCAACTCTCTACATAAAGACAGAGGTCTATAAAACTATAAAATTCATCTCCTTTATCTCTATCCACAATATCCACTGTGCCTACTCTTACTCCTCCTCCGACGACTATCTTTCTCTAATAGATAATATTTTAGGAAGAGAGTTTGTAATACACCTATACAACAATGACGTGTTCGGATGTGAAAATTTTATCGATAAGGTTGTCATATGTGATTGTCGGATGTGGAAGGCTACCTGTTATTTCCTCAGTAGCAACTACAACTCCCTTCACAGAAGAAGGGACTATTGATGATGTTTGTTCAATGAAGACGATATCCATATCTGCATCACTAGCTCGAAAGAGCGCTGAAGAGATAAGGTCGGGATGTTGTCGAAGAATATAGAGAGTCGTGCCCATGATAATACCGAACAATTCCTTAAAAAACGAGACTTCTGTCAACCGTTCGAACTAATTCTCTGATTTCATCTGCCGTTTGAGATGTCACAGAAAAATCATCAGACCAAACATCCGTCACCGTCTCCGGCTCGACGATAAAGGGGACAGATAAATGTTTAAAGGAAGGAAGATATTTTTCAAGAATATCGACATCTACTATCTCTTCTGTATCCTGCATCAAGAGACGGGTAGAGAGTCCTAGGAGAATGACCGTCGTCTCATGGTCTCCGGCACAGAGCCCCAACGCAATACGAAGTGCTTCAACGGGACGAGCCGTCACAAAAGGATCTTCTGAAATCACAACAGCGATGCGTTTCGACATAGAACGCTAAGGAAAGTAACAACAATATCTTATGTAAATGCGAGAAAGCGATCACAACCATCTATAATTCCCGAAAGCACAACCAACCCAGACAAAGAAACCCGCGAATCGACAGTAGTCGTTAGAACACCATGTCGTTGACAGCCATAAGCACAGACAGACATCTTCACCCCAGCATCAATCAAACCAAGATAGCGTTGATCCACAGCCGTCTTTACCCCTTCATCGATGAGATAGAGATAGACCTCAACCCCTCTGCGCAAAGCAGCCTGAGCCAACTGGACAACAGTCTCAACACTGGGATGAGAAGGGGGTGTGGATAACAAGAGACCCAACTTCCGAGCCGTCATAATTACAAACCAAAGACTTCAATACAATCAATTGCTTATGAAATAAATTAAGAGCGAGCCTACGAGGTTTTCAAGACAAAGTCAACATCAAAAAATTGAATATTTTATGAAGAGAATGTACGAGTTTCTAGAAGGGAAATGAGACCTGCCAGAGGGAGTTCCTCTTGAGCCTTCGATTGAAGGTTGCGGAGAATCACGGAGCCACGAGCTACCTCATCATCACCTAAAAGAATGGCGTAACGGCACTTCGAACGATCGGCTTGGCGAAGGTGGGCCTTGAGCGTGATGGCACGATAGTCACATTGGGCCGAAAGTCCGACTCTGCGGAGCTCGTCGAGAAGCACGAGCCCACGCTTCGTCCCTTCCTCTCCGAAAGCCGCAACATAATAGAGACACTCGTTTAACGAGTAAGATGATATCTCCGGGAGCATCAACGATACACGCTCAAGCCCGACCGCGAATCCTACAGCCGGAACAGATGGACCACCAAGCATTTCTACCAAGCCATCGTAGCGGCCACCGGCTCCAACCGCGTTCTGAGCTCCCAAATGACTCGACGTAATTTCAAAACTCGTCAAACAATAGTAGTCGAGCCCTCGGACTAACCGATGGTTGAGTCGATACGGGATCCCAATGGCAACAAGACCTGCGAGAACCTGGTCAAAATGTGTACGGGCTTCAGGAGAGAGATGGTCCATCAGCCTGGGCGCTGATTCGGTCGCAGCTCGACAGTCCGGCACCTTACAATCCAGCACCCGCAAGGGATTCGTTTCCATGCGGCGCCGACAGTTTGCGCAGAGGCGGGATTCCTGCTGTGAGAGGAACGAAAGCAAGATAGGCTTGTAAGCAGCGCGGTCGCCGGAGCTTCCCAGGCTATTGATCTCAAGTGTCAGATCAGGCAGCACCAGATCCGATAGCAGGCGCCACAGCAGTGCAATGACCTCGATGTCTGCACGAGGGTCCGCCGTGCCAAAGAATTCGACACCGAATTGATGGAACTGCCGGAGGCGTCCTGCCTGTGGACGCTCGTGGCGGAACATCGGACCGATGTAGAAATACTTCTGTGGGAGCGGATCGGCCGCCCGATTGTGCTCGATGAAGGCGCGGACGCTGCCAGCTGTACCTTCCGGGCGCAAGGTCAACGAGGTCCCATCTCGGTCGGGAAAAGTATACATCTCCTTCTCGACGATATCCGTCGCCGAGCCGATACTCCGAGTAAAGAGCGCGGTGAGTTCGAAGATGGGGATACGGATCTCCTGATACCCATAACTGAGCGCCCAGCGCCTCGCCGCATCCTCAATGAGACGCCACCGAGGCGTCTCCTCCGGAAGGATATCCTTGACGCCCTTGACGCCCTTGATCGTGTCCATATTCAGCAACCATCGTGAAAGATGCGGGACTATAGCGATGGGTGGCAGGCAAGTCAACGCGCACAGAAGCGTCAATCGTCAGTGGTCAAGGGGCAATGAATTAGGTTCTTGCGCAGGCATTCCCGCGGGCGTATAGTTCGCGGCCTACCTGCCGCTCTGGGAGGCCTCATGAGTGTAGATCAGCCGACCCGCCGCGTCATCGCGCTCGCACCAATGCCACCCGAGAAATCTGCCTACGCCCTGGCGCGCTACAGCCGCTCACCCGACTCTATCGAGAGCAGCCTCCGCTGGGTGCATGGACATTCGGCTGAAAAATTCTGGGATCAGTTCTACTTCGACTACGGCCATGCGTCGATCGCCGATCTAGGCCATGTCATCGTCTGTTTCGAGGACATCTCCGAACTCGCCGCGATTCGACTCGAAGACGAGCCCTTGTGGGATGGCCAGGCGAAATCGAGCCGGTATCAGAACTTTGCGTCCGGCGGGTGGTTCGTGCCGGATTCCATTCGAGGGTCGGAGACGGAAGGCACCTACCACGGTATTCTCCGCAGTCTCGCCGAGATCTACCGGCTCTTACACCAACCCTTGACCCAATTTCTTTCGGAGCGTGAGCCGCGCCCCGAGTCGATGAAACCGGTCGATTACCAACGGACGATTGCCGCTCGCGCGTTCGACGTGACACGGTATCTCCTACCCCTCGGGGCCAGGACGAACGTAGGGCAAGTCGTCAGTATCAGGACGTTGGAGAAGCAAATCACCAGACTGTTGTCATCACAACTACCAGAATTGCGCGCGATCGGAGACGAACTCAAGGATGCCTGCCAACGGTCACCGGTGAACCTCTGGGGCGAACTCTGTGGGCAGCCTGCCGGAGCACACGAGCCCCTTGCGCCGACGCTCGCTCGCCATGCCAAGTCGAACGATTATCAAGCTTCGGTCTACCAGGACCTCGCCAAATACGCGAAGGACGCACTCCGGGGAACCGGATTAGATCAACCGGAGTCCTGGGGTGCAGCGGAGCCGGTAGACCTCATAGACTCCCACGATCCATTGGACGAAATCGTCACCACCCTGCTGTACCGTGTCTCCCATGCCCCCTATCGGAGCCTCCTCGCGGTCGTCCGCGCTTGGGCGGAGAAACAGAAACAGGAGGCTGTTGACGTGGCGATGAGCGCACGAGGGCCCTACGATGAACTCATCAAAGAGTTCCGCAGCGGTTACGCCTTCACATTCGACGTGCTGATGGACATCGGGGGCTGGCGCGACATGCATCGGCATCGGCGTTGTCAGCAGATTCAACAGAACTTTACGACGGTGCATGGGTACGAGGTCCCGCCGCCGCTCGTGCAAGCGGGATTGGATCAGGAGTATCGACAGGCGATGGACGCGGTCCGTTTGGACATCGAACAGCTCAAGAAAACGAGCGCGGAGGGGTCGCTCTACGCGACGCCGTTTGGATTCAAGGTGCGTTGCCTGTTCAAGATGGACTATGCCGAAGCCGAGTACATCGCGAAACTTCGCTCCGGAGTGAAAGGTCACTGGTCGTACCGGACTGTGGCCTGGCTGATGAAACAAAAACTTGCGGCGCGCTATCCTTTACTCGGTGATCGCATTCAGGCCACCTCGCCGGACGTGGAGGACACCCTCACCAGATAACAATTACGACCGACCCCGATGGCAGACTACCAAGCACAATGTGAAACGATGCTGTCGGAGGGCCAATGGGAACAGGCGCAGCATGCCGCACTGGCCTGGGCCCGCCATCCCGCCGCCGGCACAGACCGAGATCCTCGACCCCATTTCGCCCTGAACGTGATCCACCTGCTCCGCGGGGAGTTCGCCGAAGCCTGGAATACTCACCCGAAATGTCTACAAGAACCCGAAGACATTGCCCGGGTCAAAGAGTGGATCGAAGGATTCGTTGGGCGACAGTCGGAGCAGGCCTATGCACATCTTGTGATGGGATTGTTCCTGGCCCAATCAGGCCAATCCGAACAGTCGGTCGCGTCCTACAAGGAATCGGCCAAGCTCGCTCCACAGTCCGCCTACCCTCATTATTTTCTTGCACAGATTCATGAGCGGGCCAACCACATTGAAAAGGCCATCAAGGAATACCGTGAAGCTGTGCGACTCGATCCTTCCTATGCGCCGGCGCGGACCAACTTGGGCGTGGCCTATCAAGAACAGGGACGGTTGGAGATGGCGATTCCGCAATATCGGGAAGTGATCAAGCTGACGCCGAACGATGCGACCGCCCATGCGAACCTCGCCTGCGCCCTTGCGGAACAGGGCAAGATGGAGCCAGCGCTGCAGGCCTACAAGGAAGCATTACGCCTGAACCCCAAGGACGCAGAAGTGCATTTCGCGCTGGGAGGTCTTTACGAAACGAGGGGACGCCTGGACCTGGCACAGAAGGAGTATGACGCGGCCCTCATCGCCGATCCGAACTTCGGTCCGGCGCATTCCGCGATCGGCTGGTTGGCGCTGGGCAAGCAGCACATGCAGGACGCCTACGAAGCCTTCAATCGAGCCCTCAAGTCCAACGAGCAAGATCCTCGGGCCTACCACGGCATCGCCGAATACTATTCCCAAAAGGGAAAGCGAGAGAGCGCACTGGACAATTTTGCCAAGGCGCTCAAGTACTACAAAGACCCCGAAAAGAAAAACGCCATCCTCAATCAGTTGTTTCAAGAAGGACAGATGGCAGATTGAGGGCCCGCCATCTCCTCGTTCCTCGCTCGCTGAGCGCGCACACAAGAACTATGGGATAACTACATTACGGGCGGTGCTCGCTCAATGCGCGCGGTAGTACGAAGAGATGGCGAGCCCTCTTGAGGTGTGGGGAGTATGAAGAGGGGCGAGCTAGGGAGGCCGTCGTTGGACGCGTATGGATAGCTTGCACAGAGGAGACCGTTGACAAGTCCTCAACTCACCGAGAAAGTCCTGCCAGTTCTGGCTGTCTTCATGGAGCAGGATCTGTCGTTCAGTATACTCAGTAGTTAGATTCGCCATGAAGCGTACCAACCGACCACACGTAGGCCTCGATTCGCAATGTCTGTCATACTTACTTTACGCCATTGGTGGCATTAGTGAACCAACCGATTTGCTGGCGGAGGAGAAAAAGGCGCTCCTACGTTCCTGGTTCTACAAACCGGGGACTTTCGTTCTTACTGAAACCGTTATCTCTGAAGTAAGTAGAATTCGAAACATAGATCGCCGTGAGTTTCATGAGAGTTTCATTAGCACGTAGTTTCTTGATTATCCCGTTCAAGACCTCGCCGCCGTTCAAGCCAGAGCCGCGAAATTCGAGACCTATCATCCAAACCCTGGTGACTGTCGGATTCTGGCCGAGGCGGAAGAGCTTAGATTGGATTTCGTACTGACCTACGATCACAAGTTTTGGAAAAGGCTTTCCAACGTCTCTGGCACAACGAAGCTCATGAAACCGTTGGCCTATTGGACCAGCCGTGGTATCCCAAAAGGTGCAAAACCAGTGACTGTGCCACAGCACACGAATCCATTGAGCGTGCAATCATGGTGGCGTTGGTGAGCGATTCTAACATCCGCGTCGAGTTGACCTCGGGGACGCTGGCGCGCCCCTCAGCAGCTCGCGCGGGGCGTTACGCGGTATGCCACGGTGGGCATCAATTGCATGGTGCGGTTGCTCAAACAGGTGGTCAACGAGACCGCAGGCGAGAAAACACCGGAGGCGTAGCATTCTCACCCGCCCAACCCCGAGCTGTCGGAACAGCTCTTTCCCCGAGTGGGATACGTTGAGGATTTGTCGAGCCGAGATCGCTGTTGGGTGTCTTTTTCGGAGACTTTAGAGGCTGCTCAAAATTTCCGCCAGCAAGGCCGCAGGGAGCGGGACGACTGAGGCGTACCCTTGCGGTACGTTGCGGGGAGGCACGCGACTGAGAACGAAGCTGGAGGGAATTTTCAGCAGCCGACTAGAGATCGCGGATCGCGCCTTGAAGAACCGTGATCTGCGTCACCGGATCGCCGGAGGATTTCAGTTCTGTGCGGATTTGCTCTTTGAGGTAGGAGGAGTACCCAACGCGGTCGATCAAGAGGTCGAGAAATCGTTCAACCGGGAGGAGACTCTTGGCCTTGAGTTCTTCCACGATTTCATCGGTGACGGGCACGTAGCTGCTTCCCATGTGGAACACCACATTGTAGTGACGGTTTTTCCCGATGCGCTCGAACCTTAGACCCTTCACCGACTCCTCCTCGGCAGGATGTTGAAAAAACCGCCAACTTCGTTCTCGCTTCGCTCTCGACACCCGTGAAGCGTATCTCGCCGGACGATGGATGATTGATCCATTGCACCATTGAATCAATGGTCCGTTGAATCGATTCATGCATCGGCTGATGCTTCACGAACGACGAACGAAAAGGACGGCCTTATAGAACAGCCTGCAAGCCCTATAAGAGGGCCTCATTCTAGACAAGCAGACCCTGGAAGACAAGACCGGATCTGTGTGGGAGTCGACGGCCGACAGGGCCAGCATCTCGTCATGGATTGGGTCAGTGGAACTGTTGGTCAGGCGCTGCCCGCCTTCTTAGGGGTCTTACCGAAATATTCCTCGCGGCTGACAGCCACGTCGGTGACTAGCATCATGCCGGAGTGGCGTTCGAAGAGCGGCCTAAGCCCAGCCAGGATGGGCTCCACTTTTTCTTCCGGGACGATCGTCATGATCATCTCGAGACTTTCCTGCTCGCTGAACATGAAGTGTGCTTCACGCGCGCCGTGATGGCCTTTCCCCGACACATTGCCGATGATCGTATAGCCGGTCGCTTTAACCTGATCCAGCAACTCTGTCACAAAAGCCCGGTGTTCCCCCGCCACGATCACACGTATTTCCTTCATCGGATGCAAGGTCAACGCGCCCACAATTGAACTCCTTTCTCGGTGAGTTGTCTCATTATGGCTCCGCTATCCGCGGCCAATTTCATCGCCCATTCTAACCCATTCGCCCGTCGGTCGATAGCGATAGAAGATACCTTCATCCGGTTCCAGTGCGACCAGGTGGACCCATTCGTTATGATAATAATGTTCCAACATCTCATGGCGCGCAATCAGCTTCTCGATCCGTTCTCGCGGCGCCTCGATGACGGTCAGTAGCCGCATCGGCTCATGATACGGCACGTCGCCGTTCATCACCGTTTGTCGGGCAAGTCCGAGCCGGAGATCGCTCCAAGGCCCGGACATGATGCCGATACGCCCCACAACGTTGTGGTAAATCTTACTCCCTCCGCCATACACGTCGTTGTCCACCGTTGAAAAATAATGTTCCATATTGATCCATTGCGCCACCACTTGCGGACCGGTTAACAGGACTTCGAGCAACCGATTGCTCGGGTCTTCGCGGTAGTCGTACGAATGCAGGAAGACGCGCCCGTCCAGATCAAGCGCTTTGGTGAGATTCCGTGGGCCGATGACAAACGCCGTATTGCCCGACAGGCCCCACTCCGGTCTCACCTGGCTCCAGTCCACGCTCCGCTGGCGCACATGCGCCGCCGCCTTGTGCGCCGACAGAGTCGTCGTGACATCGGGGAAGCGGGCGCATCGCTCTTGACTCGTTAGTCTGGTCGTGTTTTTCAGGTCTTCGCGCAACCGCGCAATATCCGCGCGATGGGTCGACGGCGCATCTTCGAGGTCGAACAGCTGCACATCATCGGTTGTGGTATCGACCTGTCCGGCGAGAAAGTGGGTGTCGGAAGGAATGTCGAGGCCATTCTTCGCCAGCAATTCCCGCACTTTCTGATTGTTGGCCATCATGGCGAGAACGCGGGCGTTAGCTTTGCCTTCATTGCCTCCGCAAGCCCCGCAGTCCAACGCGGATTCGAACGGATTATTCTCAGAGGTACTCCCGTGGGCGCAAAATAGGACAAGCCGGGCAAGATGTGTTGTCAATCCCATCATGCGCAAAGCCGTCCCTACAGTAAGCACCTGCTCTTCAAGAGTGAAACCGGTCCGCGTGATCCGTTCCTTCTGTCTGGAAGCCGAGCGCTGATTGATCTCGTAGCGCTGCCGCAAAGCAGCTACGAATGCGCTCAGGGCTTCAGACGAGAGCCCTGCGTTTGTCGCTGACGTGGTCAAAGGCGGTTCCGGGTCACCCTCTCCGCTCAATGCCCGCTGCCGCAAGGCCTCGACCAGCTCCGGTGTGATCTGAGAACGACGCAAGCCGGTTCGCTCTTGCAACGCCCGCCGTACTGTAGCCTGTTGCGCTGTCGCCAGCATTTCCGCAGTTTCGGCCGGTGCCAGTTTATGGACGGTAAGAGTCGTGGCGATCGACGGGAGGAAGATTCGGCTCAACCAGGAGGTCCAGCGACGGTACAACAGGGGCAGTAAGGTTTTCCCGAAGATCGGAAGGCCGTAGAACCATCCCAACGACTCCACCATGACGTAGGGCGTGACGACATTTTCTTTCAAGTCGTGCAGAAGCGTATGGCCCGCATGAACCATCTTGGTTCGGGACTCGTGTTTCGACACGACGTGATCCAGATAGCTGCGGGGGATCTCGTGAACCTCGTTCTTTGCGCGCATGATGACCGGGAATTGTTCGGTGTCATGCTCCTTGCCCCAGGCCCGATAACGGATAAAAGCGGCGAAGAAGCCGGCAAACCCGTAGGTCTCGTTTGCGCCGGTGGATTCCAGGTGACGGCGGAACGGTTCGGAGCGCACATCGATGCAGAAGACCGATTGGGAGTGAGGGCGCAGGAATGCTTGATTCTCGGATGGAGCCGGTGCGGCTGACGTGGTCCTCGACCGAGTCAGCGTTCCGAGCAATCGATCCTGATACCCTGCCTCGAAGGCCTTGAGCCAGACAGGGCCATGGTCCGATTCAGGGAAGGCTTTCATCCAATCCACGAGCTGCTTGAGATCGACCGGCGAACTGTCCAGCAAAGCAGCCAGATCGATGTGCAACGCCAGGGCGAGCGAACACAACCGCTTGGCCGCGCCGTGCCGAGCGACTCGTTCCTGGCGCGGAACGACATCCGTCCTGTAGCGGTCGATTAACCCTTCCCAGCCGTTTCTCTTTTGATGATGCAAGAGGTCGACTTCCTCTGCATACGTAGCCGGTAGACGCCCAGCGACCCGTTCCCTTCTCAGAAAGTACTCGCTTGAATAGCTCCGCATATAGTCCGTGACTGCCGGGTACCGTCCGTCGATGCCCAGCTCCTCCTGGCAGGCCTTCTGAACCAACTCGCGCGCATACCAGAGACGAATCGCGAGGTATTTCACCAGACCAACCGGATAGACCTGTTGCCACGCGTATTCTCGCTCTTCCGCGCGCCACTTGATGAATCCAGCCCAGCCCGGCAGCGCCGTCAGTTGGAGAGCCAGGTAGTCCTGCCGGAGTTCCGTAGGAATAGCAAGGGCATCAAGGCTCTCCAACAACGCATCTTCCGGGTGGTCGGGCAGCCGCGAGATTTTCCTTCGGCTGTCTGTAATCCCGCAGGGCGACCATTCATGTGCCGCGAGGGATTTCCAGGCTCCGTACAATCCTTTTTCTCGGCCCGGCATAGGCCATGTGGCATGGCCTTCGTCCAGGAAGCCCTCGCACCACTTGATCAGCTCGCTGTTGATCTGGCCGACGATCTGCGTGCCGAGTGTCTGATCGCACCAGTGCGAGAGTGTGATCCAACGGCCGAGCGCGGACTGGTCCCCTTCCGCAATAGCCTGAATCTTCTCACGCTGATCTGGAGAGGTAAGGACGGAAGCGAGGCGGCCGGCGAGCGAATCGACCAGCTGCTGATGAGGATCATGATTCCACTGAGCATCGAGCGGTTCTTCGATCGGCGTACAGAGCCCTTCGGCTAGGCACGCGCGGAGGACCTCGCCGTGAGAGACCGTGCGAGATCCGATAGTCACGTGCTTGTCATGCACCAACGGCGTGAGGGCGGCATCGAGATGCCCGAGCTGAATCCTGCCGGAGCGGAGGTAGCCGCGATAGAGGTGGCTGGGAAGATAGCCGTTTCCCCCTAAGAATTGTTGGCCGCGCCTGACGGCTTCTTCAAAGGGAAGATACTCGAGGCTATGGAGCGGATTGTGATGCACGAAGGTCCGCATCGGCCAGTACTGGGCAATGACCTCACCTGCGAGGCGGACCACGCCTCGGAGTTCCATGCGTCTGGTTTCGATGTCGATCGAGTGGTCTATCGGTTCCATGTGACGGATTCCATGACGGCTCCGGCGCGCGGCGGCTGAGTCTGAATTCCAAACAGGCTGACCGGCGCGATGCCCAGCGCGATAACAATCAGAACAACCATCAGCAGAGACGCGAGTTCTGCCGGGCGAAGCGTTTCATAGCGGAGATCCGATCGCTGCCGGCCAAAGAGCAACCGTTGCACCATATCGAGGATGTACCAGGACGCAGCCAGCCAGGCGATTACAATAACAAGCAAGGCAGCAGATAATGTGAGCGACGAGGAGAGAAGCAGACCCATGAATCCGGCGAAGACCCCGAACGGGGGCAGACCCATGGCCGCCAGTGCCAAGAGCGACAACAGGACGGCGAATTCCGGCATCGGCGAGGCAAGCCCGCTGATGGCTCGCGGGTCTACGTCGTCCCCGTACCGCGTACGAACGACCTGCCAGGCAAGCAGGAGTCCACTCGTTGCAAGTGCCACGGAGCCCAGAAAGATAGCCGCCTGAGGGGTGACGGCACGCGAAGCGGCCACAAACCACCAGAGCATGGAGAAGAACGAGAGGCTGCCGTAGGCGAGGAGCAATCGTACGCGCGATTGCGCCAGCGCTTTGACCGAACCGTACAGGGCGCTCACCAACGCCAAGATTGTCATCGTAGAAACCGCGACATCAGGCACCGTCGGCAATACCGCAGCGAGGCC
Organism: Nitrospirota bacterium; assembly: GCA_963741245.1. GTDB lineage: Bacteria > Nitrospirota > Nitrospiria > Nitrospirales > Nitrospiraceae > Palsa-1315. The sequence continues at coordinate 90,221 of CAVUHR010000003.1, forward strand.
GTGGAGTCCGATGGCGGGGAGCAGCAGCACGATGAACGGCGGCAGGCTGCCGGGCAATCGTGTGAGCGCGGTAACGAAGCCGTCATGGAACGGCAGGAGCGGTAGCAAGATGGCGCAGGCCACCAACGATGCAACGGAAGAAACGGGAGGGTCGGTGATCACCGCGAGCCCGGCACAGAGTGTACCAAGACCAAAGGTGCCGATACCCAACCACGAGGTGGGCCAAAACGGATCATGATGCCAGTTGAGGAGGAACGTGATGAGACCAAGGAGCACAACCAGAGCGAACTGGCCCACGACGTGATGGCTCGTGAGGAAGCCCAATCCCAATCCAAGGAACAGCAGGGTCATGACCCAGGCGAGCCGATAATCCCGATGCACAGGCTGTCCCAACAGAGAGATACAAGCGGCCAGTGGGAGGAGATAAAGGAAGAGCGGCCCTTCAGTCGGTACCGTCAGACGTCCGGACGTTCCGATCACAGCCAGCAGACTCAGCACGGTCACAATAATCGACCAGATCCTCAGCTTCTCCGGCTGAGTCCAGACCACGAGGCCCAGCATCGCTCCGATAATGGGAACCGCGGACAAGAGCCACGGAATGGTCACTACGTCAGTCATTTCGACCACCCCGTGTCACGCTTATCGATTCTATGGACGACACGCATGACCACTCGACCGAGCGCTTGGTAGCACTCATCCGCATAGAGCCGGTTCATGAACAGGACATACAAGCGGAGACGAAAGCCTTCTACCCAGTCCGGCACCCACATCATTCGTCCACGGGCTTGGGCATAGATATAGAACCACCCCAGAATGATCACCAGGGCCGTTCCGACGATGAGACCATCAAAGAGCCAATTGGGAAACGCCGCCGCCTGGAAGTAGGACGCCACCTCTTCCGGATTCGGATAGAGGAATGCGGTGAAGGACTCGACGGCGAACAAATAGATGAACACGACGAAAAGCAGTATCAGCAGCATTGCCGCTGATACCTTCCATGATGCGACTGCGCGCAGGCGGATGAGCGTCAAGATGGCTTGGGAGGACGTGACCCAGATGAAGAACAGGAAGATGACGGTTCCTTGGGAATCCCGCAACGGGATGTGCAGCACACCGTGGGACACCAGGAGGATGACAAGCGGAATGAGGAGTGTCGTGAGAAATCCGGTAGCCCAGGTGAGGCGTGAGAACTCCTGTTCTTCAGCACGAGGGTCTGCATGTGGGAATTCCGGTTCCTGGCGGGCCTTGTGGATGACGTTCCCGCAACTCAAGAACACCGTCGCTTTGAAAAGTCCGTGTGCAATGAGATGGAAGACGGCCAGCGAGAAAGCGCCCAATCCACATTCCATAATCATGTAACCCATCTGGCCGATCGTCGAGAAGCCGAGCGTCTTCTTGATGTCGTTCTGCACCAGCATCATGGTGGCGCCGAGGACCGCGGTGACCATGCCGACCACGAACGCCACATGCAGCGTGGTCGAGCTCAGACCATAGAGCGGGGCCAAACGGTTGATCAGGAAGCCACCCGCATTGATGATCCCGGCGTGGAGCAACGCATGCACCGGCGTCGGGGCATAGAGCGAACGGGGCAGCCAGATATGGATCGGAAACTGAGCCGATTTGCTCATGGCGCCAATGAACAGGAGCAGCGTGACCGCAGTCGCTCCGCCGATCTCGATGCCTGGTAGGGGCGTGAGCGTGACGGGCGATTCGGCTGCCTTGGCGAAGAGCGCTTGGAATTCCAACGTGCCGTATAGCTGATAGGCGAGAACGATGCCGGACAGAAATGCCACGTCGCCGACCCGCAAGAGGGTAAAGGTTCTGAACGCCCCCTCAAGCGTCGCCGCATGGGCATGATTGTGGGCAAGAAGATAGAGCATGTAGCTCAGGACTTGCCAGAACAGGAACAGCATCATGAGGTTGGCACTGGATACCATACAGAGCAACACAGAGGTCGTGAATCCGATGAGCGCCAGATACCGGCGATCGTGGAGATCTTGATACATATAGCCGATGGAATAGGTGTAGATGATGGTGCCGACACCGGAGATCAATACCATCATGACGGCGCTCAGGCGGTCGATATAGAAACCCATGGGGAAGGCCAGCGTTGCGAGAGAAGCGGGGTCGTAGAAACGAATGGTGATGGGCCCCTGTGTCGCCACAAGCCACAGAGTCGCAATGGCGCCGAGAAAGGCCGCGCCGATCGGATAGGCCGCGATTTTGGCGCGCTGATGCCGCGAGCCCTCGTCGCCCACTAGCACAATGAGCGCCGCGAGGAGCGGGAGCAGAGGAACTAGGATGACAGCAGACACCGGAACCTCTTGACGTTCACTCCATGACCTCAGAAAACAAAAAAGCCAACCGGTTTCCTGGATCACTGTCCAGAATGAACCCGGTTGGCTCGTACTGTAGCTTGCCCCTCACGGAGCCAGGTACCCTACCGCCTATGTTAGACCGAACTCGACGGTCCCGCCTGTCCCCTAAGAGACAGAAAGCACGATCGCACGAGTACCCACAGGCCCACTTATCTCCTATCCTCCTTCGAAGAGTCAAGAGATAAGGCACATTAATCCCATCGAACTGGGTCTTTGGGCCCAGGGAGACCCCTTCAGACTCACCCATCAGCGACTTTGTCCTTGTGGCGCTTCGTGGGCCGCCTCTATAATTGGCACCGTTGTCGGTGGAAGGAGCTGCGAGATGAACAGTGGACGAACCAAAAGTGAAATCGAAGGAGCGATTCGGATCGCGATCATCAAATTCGAGCAGGAGTTCATGGGGCGTGGCCCGGACGACGTCAAAGCGTTCGTCGTGCGAGACCTCGTCGTGGTCCGGCTCAAGGGGGTGCTCACGCCGGCCGAACGTCAGCTGGCCAAAACGGTGGAAGGTGTCGACATGGTGAAGCGATTGCGACAGAACTTGATTGCGCAGGGTCGCGACAAACTCTGCGAGCAAGTGAGCGAAATTACCGGCGCCAAAACCATCGCGCTCTTTACGGACATTGACGTGCAGCTCAGCGAACGGGTTTTTGTGTTCACGGTCGATCGCGACATCCAGAACGAAAGTCGATAGGACGGGTCCGCGCGATGAAAAAACTCGTTAAAGGCTTCCTCAAGTTTCGGGCCGAAGTGTTCGGCAAGAAGAAGAAACTCTTCACCCGGCTTTCTGAAAACCAGGCTCCCCGAGCGCTCTTCATTACCTGTTCCGATTCCCGGGTCGACCCCACCCTCCTCACACAAACTGATCCCGGGGAGCTCTTTATTCTCAGAAACGCCGGCAATCAATATGGTGCCGCCCTATGGCTCAATGCAAGGCGGCAGCACGGCGACCATCGAATACGCGATGGCCGTCCTAAAGGTCCCACACATTATTGTCTGTGGCCATACCGATTGCGGTGTCATGAGAGCCCTCGTACATCCAGAGGACGTTCAAGACTTGCCGGCCGTCAAGGAGTGGGTTGGGCAGGCCGAAACCACACGCCGCTTGATGCATGAGCACTATACCAATCTCAAGGGCAGCGGTCGTCTGATCACGACGACGCAAGAAAACGTACGATCCCAGCTCGACCATCTTCGTACACACCGCTCAGTCGCCATTCTTCTTCGTAAGAAGAAAGTGGATCTTCATGGGTGGGTCTATTCCATCTCGACCGGCGATGTCTGGATCTATGATTTCGACTCCGAGCAATTCACCTCTCTGCTGGATGATTCCTCTCCTCGCTTGAAAGTGGCGCGCTAGTCCTGGCATGCTCCTTCAATGACCAGGGCTCAATTGGAAACTCTTTCCTTTGACAACACCTATGCCCGCCTGCCCGAGGCGTTCTATTCGAAGTTGAACCCGACGCCGTTTTCCGAGCCTCCCCATCTCGTAAGCTTCAATCCCTTGGCGGCCATACTGATCGACCTTGATCCGGAGCAAGCCAAGCGCCCGGAGTTTGCCGCTGTGTTTGGCGGGAGCATGCTCGTGCCAGGCATGGAACCGCTGGCGATGCTCTACTCCGGCCATCAGTTTGGGGTCTATGTCCCGCAGCTGGGAGACGGGCGCGCAATCCTCCTTGGGGAAGTACGAAACGAACGGGGCGAGAAGTGGGATCTGCATCTGAAAGGTGCGGGGCTTACGCCGTTCTCGCGAGAGGGAGATGGCCGTGCGGTTCTGCGTTCGACCATCCGGGAGTATCTCTGCAGCGAAGCCATGCATGGGCTTGGCATTCCGACGACTCATGCGCTCTGTCTCGTCGGGAGCGACCACCAGGTCTATCGCGAGCAGGTCGAAACCGGCGCGATGCTCGTTCGGATGGCACCGTCCCATGTGCGCTTCGGCACTTTTGAGATCTTCTATTACCGTAAACAGCATGAGCAGCTCAAAATCCTCGCCGACTATGTCATTGCGAACCACTTTCCCCACCTGGTGGATGCGAACAAGTACGCGCGATTCTTCTCCGAGGTCGTCGAGCGCACGGCGAGGCTGATCGCTCAATGGCAGGCCGTCGGCTGGGCCCACGGGGTCATGAATACGGACAATATGTCGATCCATGGCATTACACTCGACTACGGTCCGTTCGGGTTCATGGACGACTATGATCCTGGTTTCATCTGTAACCACTCCGACCACAATGGCCGCTATGCCTTTAATCAACAGCCCTATATCGGTCTCTGGAATCTCAGCTGTCTGGCGCAGGCGCTGCTCCCGTTGGCCGAGAAGGAAGATTTGAAGGCCGCACTTGACCGGTACACCCCCCTCTGCGAAGGACAGTACATGGAGTTGATGCGGGCCAAGGTTGGACTCATCGAGACGAAGGAGGAGGATGCCTCGTTGATCCAAGACCTCTTGGCACTCATGCACCTGCACCATGTCGATTACACGATCTTCTTTCGTGCATTGGGCCTGTTTCAAACCGGGTCCGCTTCGCTGAACGAGCCGCTCCGCGACTTCTTCCTAGATCGTGAGGCCTTCGACAAGTGGGCTCATCGGTACGAGGACCGGCTGCGCGAAGAGGGGAGTCGAGACGACGACCGTCTGGTACGCATGAACCGCGTCAATCCCAAATACGTGCTCCGCAACTATCTGGTGCAGACAGCCATCGAGAAGGCTCAGCAGAAGGACTTCTCCGAGATCGATCGGTTGCTCACCCTGCTGCAAAATCCCTACAGTGACCAGCCAGGCATGGACGCCTATGCAGCCCCGCCTCCCAACTGGGGCAAGCATTTAGCGGTCAGTTGCTCGTCTTAAACACGACCATCTTCCGGCATTCTTTATGCTTTGACTCATGGATAGTGTTCCCTCTGTGGGGGGTCGCTCGACTCACTGTGCAGGTGGGTTCGTAGAGTGACCCCCCGCTTTTTCTCGTCGTTGGAATTCAGATTCGATGCAAGATCTCAGACACACGAAACCGCACAGAATCATCAAACAATTCCTTGCCGTGGCGGGGCTGGCGTTTTTCCTCAGCGCCTGTATCGACAGTGGTTCAGGAGGGGGAGGGACGACTCCCACGGCCCAGACTGGCGTCTCGATCAGCGGAACTGTGTCGGGTACCCGCATCGTCGCGGTGAATGCGAGCGATCAAATTATCGCACAAGACGATACTGCCGGCCGCACCCCGAACGCCCAAGGTCAATATGCCTGGTCGCTTGACAATCTGCCCATCGGCACGAACCTCCGCCTGTTCTTCATCACGGGCGGCACCGTCTACCCGATGTATTTCGGGAATCCGAGCAGCAACGTGTTTGCCGTCAATGCCGCGGGCTCCATCAACCTCGGCCATGTGACGACCGTCGGCACTCAGGCCACCCCGCAGATTCCACCGTCTGGTGTGACTCCCGGTCCGGCGAATCCGAACCTGCCAGCCAGCGTCGCGCCCGTTCTGACGATCAGCAGTCCTGCCACCAACGCCACTTTGCCCAATGGTCCCGTCACGATCACGTTCGCGCTGCAGAATTTCACGATTGGGGCGGCGAGCCAGCCGCACTTGCACTTTTATCTCGACAGCGATCCCGTTCCATATCACTTCCATAGCGGCGCACCTGGGCAGATCACCTATCAGGGTGCCTCTGCTGCCAATGCTCAGTGGCAGAGCAATACCCAGATCAATTTTCCCGCCTTGTCTGCCGTAACACATCAAGTGCGGTTGGTGTTGGCTAATACAGCGGATGCCGATCTGACGAACTCCGAGGCCACAAAGACCATCGTCTTTTCAGTCGGCGCCCCTTCCGGCAATGCCCCAACCGTCACAATAACCAGCCCTGCGCAAAACGCCACGGTTCCTGTCGGGCCGGTGACGGTCTCCTTCACCACGCAGTTCTTCACCATCGGCACGCTGGGACAAAATCATCTGCACTTCTATCTCGATACCGACACCACCCCCTACATGTTCTACAACGGGACCGGCATAAACGACGACAACGGGGTCCTCTACAACGGCGTCCATACGCACTTCGTTCATTGGAAATCGGCGACGTCGTTCGACATCTTCGGGCTTCCGTCCACCGCCCACACCGTCCGTTTCGTTCTAGCCGATCAAAACCACAATGAACTGGCGAACACCGAGGCAACCAAGACGCTCAACTTTTCGGTCAGCCAACCGCCGACAGGAGATTTGCAGCTGCAGTCCGTCCTCCCCGGGCTGGACTTCCCCGTGGGATTGGCCTTGGCTCCGGATGGCCGCGTGTTCTTCAACGAGCGGTTGACCGGCAAGATCCGCATCATTAATCAACAATGGCAGCTCGTCCCGACGCAGTTCTGTCAGATCACGATTGCGACGAGCGGGGAACAGGGTCTGCTCGGACTGGCACTCGACCCCGATTTTGCGACCAACAAGTTCGTGTATGTATATCACACGGCCTCGAGCCCCTTGCGCAATCGTGTCGTGCGCTACACCGAATCCAGCGGCTCCTGTACGCAAGAAACGATTATCCTCGACAACCTGCCGGCCAGCACGAATCACAATGGCGGCATCATCCAGTTCGGGCCGGACGGGAAACTGTATGTCATCATCGGCGATGCAGGAAACATGGCGAACTCGCAGAATCTCACGTCACTGGCCGGAAAGATTCTGCGCGTGAATCCAGACGGCAGCGCACCGTCGGACAATCCGTACTTCTCGAATGCCAACGCCAACGCGAAGAAAGTGTTCAGCTTCGGTCACCGCAATAGTTACGGCTTTACCTTCCACCCGCACACCAACCATCTCTGGGAGACAGAAAATGGCCCCGGTGATAGCGATGAGATAAATCGCGCTATTTCAGGCGGCAATTACGGATGGGATAGCAATCAACGACGAGGCATCGTTAATGATCCTTGTTGTGTCGACCCGATCGCGGTGTATTTTGCCCCTCCTTGTAATCCCTGTACCATCGCGCCAACGGGGATCATTGCGATCCCGGAAAACTCTACCGCTTATCCAGTGGCCTACCGCAACAACTTGTTGTTCGTGGACTTTAACTTCGGCCAAATTCGTCGCCTGGTTCTGACGGGGGCGAATCTTACCCAGCTGGGAACTCAGAGCATCGCCTATAACGGGGGTCAAGGCGGTCTGCTCAGTCTGATGCTCGGCGCGGACGGTTTCGTGTATGTGTCTAACACCAGTGGGATTTTCAAAGTCGTCCCGCAGTAGTCCTCTCTCCATCGACAAATCCGGCCCCCCCTTCGCACTTAACACCTTGCAGTCCCCCTTACTGTCTGTTGTAGAGTGGCTGAGGGCAGCCTAGTCGTCCTCCTGCTCGCGGAACAGAGGAGGGGATGGAGCCTGATGATCTTCTGTGCTCGCGCAACGCGCGATCGCGGACTCCCCTCGTTGGACGCGCGGAGTGGAAGATCAATCAGCCCCCATCCCTGAGAGATAACGAGCGAGCTTGGAGGGAGCATTTATGTCGTTCGACTCGCGCAACTGAGGATCAACCAGACAACCCTCTACGGAGATAGACGAGCAAGCTCGGTGGGACCATTGGATGAGCGCCATTGGGGATTCATCCAGGCCTCCTGTATGGCGCGGAGCTTGTCGGATAATATTTCAAGCATCTTCTAGCTGCTAATCACGACAACGGACTATTCGATGGCAAAAGGATCTGGAGAATCGAAGCTCGCCCTAGTGGGGGTGGTCACCCTCGCAGTTGCGCTCGCCGGCGTGTTGTTGGTGAAAGAACCTCTGCGCAGTTCACGGCCGGTAGGGACCGGGTTAGATGTGAAACAGACCACCGGTGAGCAATCGATCCGCGCGCGGCTGTGGGAAGATCCGGTGGCTGCGGTGCAGCGGGGTATGCGAGACGCTCTGCCACCGGCAATTGGATTGCCCAAGTCCGCGCCCAGCCAGTCAGCTGAATCATCCCTCACGCAGCGTCTGAGACCACTGAGGCTCGCGATTGCCGACCGAGTCAAGAAGGGTGAGCAGATCACAGTCTTATTGGTGGCCATGAGCGGCGATCCCTATACGGAGAGTGCGGAGTCCCGCATTCGAGATCGCTATGCGGTCGGCACCGCGCTGGGCGTGGCCTGCTATGTCCCGGAGGACGAGGGGCATCTTTCGTTCATCGAGGGGGACATTCAGGGTGTCGGGCATGCGTTGCCGTATGAGTGGTATCGGCTCCGCAAGACCAGGGTCTGTGGCGAAGGACAGGATCGAGCCCAGAGCACTCTCGTGATCTGGATTCCCGACGATGCCCTCAGCCGAGGGTTCTTGGCCACCCTGACCTCGTTGTCGCAGACCCTGGTGTGCGAAGAGTCGAAACAGAAAAACGAATGCCTCCTGACCGACGACCGGCGCAAGCTGGTACATCTGAATCCGACGTTGCAACAGGCCGTCACGTTCAAGCTGGTGGGGCCCCGCAGTTCCTCCGCCCTGCGTCATCTCCTGGATGAGGCCGGAGCCTTGTATGCTGAGCCCCATGAAGGGGTCGGGGTCTGGCCGAATACGGACGGGACCATCGAGCTCTATTCGCCGTGGGCCAGCGCGATGAAAGGGCTCTTGGCCTATGGGCTGAAGAAGGAAGAGGGGAAGGGCCCCGCGTGCCAGACGTACGAAACCTGCGAGCAGGAGTTCTTTCATCGGCTGGCGGCCGCGAATGTGCGGCTCATCTACGAGATCGGATCCGACGACCGGCTCTTCGACACGCTGATCGAGGAATTAGAACGTCGCCAGGTGCGGCTCGGCTGGGATGCGGTGATCCTCATCGGGGAATGGGATTCGTTTTATGGCCGGGCATTGCCCATCGAGTTCCGCGCGGCGGCTTGCGCGAAAGTGGCGACCTTCACGGAGGCCGAGCTGAAGCAGATTCAGGTGCCGACGACGATCAAGGCCTGGTGTCCCACCGTCCCGCGCGCGATCGATCTACAGATTAAACGCTCGGCGGACTACGAATCCCTGACCTTAAACATCCACCGGTATAGCTACCTCAGCGGTCTCGATGGCGAAGTGCCGGGCGACGACAGCATGAAAGCCGGGCGTGGAGAGAAACTCAAAGCCAATGAGACAGCGAAGGATGCGCTGGCCGGTGGGCTGAAGGAACGTCCCGAAGGCACCAGTCAACTCGATTATGTGCGCGCCTTGACCACGAGGATCCAAGACGAAGGAGAAGGGGCTAAAGCTATCGGCATCCTGGGCACGGATCCCTACGATGCGTTGCTCATTCTCAAAGCGCTCCGGCCGGCCTTCCCGCACGCCGTCTTCTTCACCGTCAATCTCGACGCACGCCATCTCCATGCAGGCGAGTACAAGTGGACCAGGAACATGGTCGTGGCTTCGCCGTTCGGCTTGCAGTTGGACGGCGGTTTGCAACGCGATGTCCCGCCGTTTCGGAGCAGCTATCAAACTGCCACCTACTTTGCCGTGCTCCGGGCGGTGAATCACGTCGCCTGTCGCACAGCGGGCGATCGGCAGAAATCGGCGACTCCCTGTACAGGGGTGTATCACGTGGCACTGACCCCGGAAGACCGGGTCTACGACGCGGCTGAACATCCTCGGATCTTCGAAGTGGGTCGAGAGGGCGCTGTGGACTTAAGCGTCGTCGATGTCGAAGGTGTGAGAACGATCCATCCCTTGCGCGCGGATCTCGAGCATTCGGACAATCAGGGTCAGCTGAAGCAGGGCATCAGTCCCAGCAGCGCAACCGTGATGGCGCTGGTCGGAGTTGGGCTGTTGATCGGGACGGTATTGACCTGGACCAATCAGCGACTCTGGCTCCGGGTCTCGCGCTCCTGGCGTCTGTTCGCCGTGGTCGGCCTCATCATCCTGGTCGGGTCGGCAGCTTTTTTGACCACGGGTGGCGTGACGGCTCTCATGGCCAATCATGATGAAGGTGAACCCTTTTCGTGGACTGCAGGCGTCAGCATTTGGCCCGGCCAGTGCCTCCGGCTTCTCGCGGTGATCTTGTGCGTCGTCTTCCTGGTCAAAGGATCGCGCGATCTTGTCAAGAACAGCGACCAACTCACCGAAGAGTTCCGGTTCCGTGTCGATCAAGGCCATAGCTCCCGATTCACCTTGAGGACATTCTGGACCAATCTGCAACGGGTCTATCATTCGGTTGCTACCAGAACTGCCCTCACCGTGGATCAAGCCTGGGTCTGGTACATCGATGCGTCACGCCCGCTGCAGCGGATCGCGCGCGTGCTGCTCCTGTCCCTGTTGTATGGCGCGATCATGTTTTCCCTGGATCGCTGGGCCCTTGACGAAGAGATGATCCACCCCTGTCGGGGTTGGCTGAGTTGCCAAGTGGACTGGACCATGGCGCTGAGCACCATGGTTTTGGTGGTGTTGCTCAATCTGGCGGTGTTCGATGAGGTCATGTTGTGCCGTCGGTGGATCAGCTGGGTGAGCCTTTCGAGCGGCGGGTGGTCGGAGCAGGTGCAGCTGGAGTACTTGCGCGAGTACGGATTGAGCCAGAGCCATAAGGCCGAGTTTGAAAAGCTCAAGTACTTAGCCGGCATCGACCTGATCAGCCGACGGACGGAAGCAGTCAATCGCCTCATCCGATACCCCTTCATCGCCTTGCTGATTATGATCGCCGCGCGCAACGACTACTTCGACATCTGGAACTACCCACTCTTGCTACTGCTGGCCTGGGCGTTAAATGTTATCCTGGCGCTGAGCGGCGCGTTGTTGCTTTATCGATCTGCCGACCGGGCGAAGCAGGGGGTCTTGGCCGGGCTGAGCAAGCAAATGATCCAAGCCCTCGGGCTCGGCAAGGACCACGAAATCCGTGCGAAGCAAGTCCAGTACATCATCGACCAGGTCGAGGCCAACCAGAAGGGCGCGTTCGTTCCCTTCTACCAACAACCCGTCGTTGAATCCTCACTCTACGGCGTGGTCGCGTTGCTGCAATATTTGTATCTGAGATAACGGCCGCTCATGCGCGAAGAACAAATAGGCGGGCTGCGGACGCGGGTCACAGGCGGCACAGATGGAAAGGGTGGAGGTCGCGGCCCTCTCGTCCTTCTCCTGCACGGCTTCGGTGCCCCGGGGGACGATCTTGTGTCGCTGGCCGACGTCCTGCACGTGCCGGCCAGTACGAGGTTTGTCTTTCCCGAAGGTCCGCTCTCGCTGAGTTTTGGGCCGAGGGATGCACGCGCTTGGTGGCTCATCGATATGGCACGCATTGCAGCGGATCAAGCGGCAGGCCGGATCCGCGATCTCTCGAACGAGATCCCCAAAGGCCTCGCTCCGGCGCGCGAGACTATGCTGGCGTTCCTCAAGGAAGTCGAACAGAGATTCGGCGCAGACCCGCGCAAGACCATCCTCGGGGGATTTTCCCAGGGCGCGATGCTTTCTTGCGATGTGATGCTCAGAACGACGCAGCCCTATGCCGGGCTGATCCAACTGTCCGGAACTCTCCTCGCCATACAGGAATGGACTCCGCTGCTCCAGAAACGCAAAGGGCTGCCGGTCTTTCAAAGCCACGGGATGCAGGACGAACTTCTGCCGTATGTTGGTGCAGAGAGGTTGCGAGACACTCTTATTCACGCGGGACTTTCGGTTGAATGGCATAGCTTCCGTGGTGGCCATGAGATTCCGAGAGCGGTTCTGCAGCGGCTGGGGCCGTTCATCACCAAGGCGGTCACTCAAACATGAGTAGCCTGCACCCGTTCGAACTCGCAGCCGCCGACGGCAAAATGATTCGTGGCGATCGTGCCGAAGGGAAGGGTCGTCAGATCCTCTTCATTACCGGATTTCTGTCCAAACGCTGGGGCAACAAGAGCAAAGCGCTCGCGCAGTGGTGTGAAGAGAAAGGCTGGGGGTTTTGCTGCTACGACGTGCGGGGGTTCGGCGACTCAGAGGGGACGTTTACCGACTACACGTTGTCCGATTGGATCGCCGATGCGCGGCTCGTGTTGAATATGCTGCAAGTTGGACCGTCGATCACAATAATCGGCAATTCATTCGGTGGCTGGATTGCCTGGATGATGGCCCAGGAATGCCCAGCAGTTGAAAAGCTTATTCTCATCGCCCCGGCCTTCGATGCGATCGGCGTCAGAGCCAGGGAAATTTCGGCCGACCGACGAAAACGCTGGAAAGATACCGGCTGGATGCCTTGGGATGACGAGCCCGCTCACAAGGATTGGCCTCTCTCGTGGAAATGGGTCGAGGAAAGCGAAGCCTATTGGAAGACCACCTTCGATCCACTCAGGCCGGTGAAAACGACGATCCTCCACGGTCTCCAAGATACAGTGATTCTACCGGGCGGGAGCAGTCAGTTCGTCGAGCAACTACTCTCGCGCGACCCCGCGTTCCCGGTCGAACTCCATTTGATTCCGGGCGATCATCGACTGAGTAGTCCCGAGCAGCTGGACACATTTCGTCGTCTTGTACTCGACACGCGCGCGAGGCGAGAATAGCGTGAAAAGCGCGACAGGGAGAACCAGGTTTTGCCTGTCCCGCGCGTTTCGCTTGTCCCGCATGTTCGCGCAGCGCATAGGAGGGCGACATGCTCATCTTGATTCATAAAGAATGCGGCGGGCCCGCCCTGGACGAATCGCCGGTCGGCGAAGTCTGCGCCATCCCCATCGACCGTTTCCCCTTTTCCTGTTTCACCTGCCTGGAAGAGATTATCGATGAATCGGAGGTCAGGCTCTCGGAGGAATTGGGCATGTGACGGGCCGAGTCCTCACACTCAGACTCCATCCCGCCGGTTGTGCAACAGGATAGGCTTTTGTTATCGTGGCTGCTCCCTTGTGACCCATCCCACTAATCAGAGGCATACATGGCAACCACGAACGATAAGCAAGTCATTTTCTCACTCGTCAATGTCGGCAAGGTCTATCCGCCGAAGAGGCAGGTGCTGCGTGAGATCTATCTTGGCTTCTACTACGGCGCGAAGATCGGCGTGTTAGGTCTTAATGGATCGGGGAAAAGCTCGCTGCTCAGGATCATCGCCGGAGTCGATCAGAACTACACGGGAGAGATTACCCGTTCGAAGGGCTACAGCGTGGGTCTACTTGAACAGGAGCCGCAGCTCGATCCGGACAAGACGGTGAAAGAAATCGTCGAAGAGGGCAAGAAAGAACTCGTGGCCATGCTGCACGAATACGACACGGTCAGCAACAAGATGGGTGAGGCTACTCCCGATGAATTGGAAAAGCTCCTCGAGAAGCAGTCCCAGTTGCAAGAGAAGATCGAAGCGGCGAATGGGTGGGAATTGGAAAATGTGCTCGAACTGGCCATGGACGCGCTGCGCTGTCCACAGCCGGATGCGAAGATCGGGGTGCTTTCCGGCGGCGAAAAGCGCCGGGTGGCCCTCTGCCGCCTCATGATCCAAGAGCCTGATATCTTATTGCTCGACGAGCCGACGAACCATCTCGATGCCGAGTCTGTACAATGGCTTGAGCAACATCTGCAACAGTACAAAGGCACGGTCATCGCCGTCACGCACGACCGCTACTTTCTCGACAACGTGGCCGGCTGGATTCTCGAACTCGATCGCGGTCATGGCATTCCATTCCAGGGGAACTATACATCCTGGTTGGAGCAGAAGCAGGTGCGGCTGGAAAAAGAAGAAAAAGCCGAATCGAAGCGCCGCAAGTCTTTGGAACACGAGTTGGAATGGATTCGCATGTCGCCGAAAGCCCGTCAGTCGAAGGGCAAGGCGCGGCTCAACCGCTATGAGGAATTGGTCAATCAGAGACAGGACGCGCAGGCCGAAGAGTTGGAGATCTACATCCCGCCGGGCCCCCGGCTGGGCGATGTGGTCGTCGAAGCCAAGGGCGTCAGCAAGGCCTACGGGGACAAGGTCCTCTATGAAAATGTGAACTTCAGTCTCCCCAAAGGCGGCATTGTCGGTGTGATCGGTCCGAACGGAGCCGGTAAGACGACGATGTTCCGCATGATCATTGGGAGTGAGAAACCGGATGCCGGAACGATCAAGGTTGGTGAGACGGTCAAGCTGGGCTATGTGGACCAGGATCGCAGCTTGGACGCGACCAAATCCGTCTACGACATCATCTCCGAGGGCCACGAGACGATCAAGCTCGGCAAGGCCGAAGTCAACGCCCGCGGCTATTGCGCCCGCTTCAACTTCGCCGGGACCGATCAGCAAAAGAAAGTGAAGGACCTTTCCGGCGGCGAGCGCAACCGGGTGCACCTGGCCCGTATGTTGAAAGAAGGGGCGAACCTCATCATCCTCGACGAGCCGACCAATGATCTTGACATCAATACCTTGCGCGCACTTGAAGAAGGATTGGAAAATTTCGCCGGTTGCGCCGTCATCAGCAGTCACGATCGCTGGTTTCTGGACCGGATCGTGACTCATATGATGGCGTTCGAAGGCGACAGCAAGGTGGTCTGGTTTGAAGGGAACTACAGCGAGTACGAAGCGGATCGGAAGAAGCGGTTGGGCAAGGAAGCCGATCAGCCGCACCGCATTCGCTACCGCAAACTGACGCGCTCATAACGCGTCATTCCTTATGGCACCGCTCGTTCTCATTACCGGTGCGGCAGGGCTCATCGGCCACTATCTCATCAAGACGGCGCCACGCTGGGCGCCGCAGTGGGACGTGCGTGGCATCACCAGGCAAGATGTCGATCTGACCGATGCCGCGTGCCTGACCGGCGTCGTTCGTTCGCTGAAGCCCCTGGCGATCATTCACTGCGCGGCTCTCAGCAGGACGAAAGACTGCGAGCAAGATCCTAAACAAGCCCGCCGCATCAATGTGGAGGCCACGGCGCACCTCGCGCAGCTGTCCCAAGACATTCCCTTCATCTTCCTGTCCAGCGGGGAAGTCTTCGACGGGAGAACCGGCTGGTATGGCGAGACGGATGAGCCGAACCCGATCAATGTCTATGGCAAGACCAAGCTCGAAGCTGAACAGACCGTCCTGCAGAATCCCAGACATACAGTCGTTCGGATTGTCTTGACTGCTGGAACTTCGGAGACCAGCGATCGGAGTTTTGTCGAAGATATGTGTCAGGTCGCCAAGGCTGGCAAGGACGTGACGCTCTATGCCGACGAGTTCCGATGCCCGCTTCCGGCCGGCGTCATCGCCCGAGTCGTCTGGGAATTAGTCGATCGCAAGCAGCGGGGTCTTTATCACTTAGGCGGGAGCGAACGGCTCTCGCGCTGGGAAATTGGTGAAACCTTGCTGCCTTGGTGTCCGGAGTTGAAAGGCCGCCTGATAAAAGGCTCCGCACGGAACCACGTTGGGAGCCCCCGGCCTGCCGACCTATCGCTCCGCTACGACAAGATCCAGAGCCTCCTCTCGTTTCGCATTCCGGGGTTTCGTGAATGGCTCGCCGGACGTTCACGCCGAGGTTCGGATCTGTGGGACTACCACGACGGAAGTCCGTGAGGCGTGAAGCGTGAAACGTGAAGCGCAGGAACCGGGACATCGGAGGACGCGATGATGGGATCGGATCCTCTGTCCCTCGTTCTCACTGCGTATCTGGCCCTGGCTGTTGTCATGATGGGCCTATGGGTCCTGCAACTTCGCGTGCGCAATGCCTCGATCGCAGACGTCGGCTGGTGTGCGGGTCTCATTGCGGTCGTGCTGTGGTACGCCTCGCAGGCCACCGGCGAGACAGAACGAAAATTGCTGGTGGCTGCCTTGGCTGTGCTCTATGCAGGGAGGTTGGGATTCTTCATCTTCTTCAATCGGGTGATCGGTAAGACGGAGGACGCTCGCTATCGCCGCCTGCGCGAGCAATGGGGTTCTTCAGAACCGGTCAGGATGTTTGGGTATTTTCAACTGCAAGCGCTGGCCGTGACGGCCTTCTCCCTCCCGTTTCTGGTTCTGATCCAAAACCCACGACCCCCATTTGCGCTGATTGAGTTCGTCGGGTTGCTGATCTGGATCGTCGCTGTTTCCGGGGAAGCGATGGCGGATCGGCAGCTCGCGCAATTCCGATCCATGCCGTGGAATCGCGACAGGGTCTGTCGCGATGGACTCTGGCACTATTCACGCCATCCGAATTATTTCTTCGAATGGTTACACTGGTTGGCCTACGTTGTCATGGGAGTGAGCACGCCTGGATGGCTCCTGACCTGGATCGGACCGATCGGCATGGGTTGGGCACTCATGAAAGTCACGGGCATTCCCCGAACGGAGCGTCAGGCCCTTGCGAGCCGTGGAGAAGACTATCGAGCCTACCAGCGGACGACGAACGCATTTTTCCCATGGTTTCCTCGGGGCTCGCAGTGAATGCAGAAAAAGCGAGTTACCGAGATCTTGCTTCTACCGACTGGCAGGACAACTCGTCTCTCACCTGTTCCAGAAACCGAATCAGCCTGGCACGCGATGTCGCATCAATCGTTCGAATTTCCCATCCAGCATCGCGTCCGTTCGACCACCGGACGATAGCGGAGTCGATCAGTAAATACTTGGACTCTCCATCATCGGCAAGTTCGAGGTAGACCGGCATAATCATGCCTGGTGCGACCGGGTGGTCTCCTGTAGCTCGCCAGCCGGATGCCGACAGATCCCACAGCTGCCCTTTTCCGTGGAATTCCTCGCCATGGTACAGAAAGGGACAGCGGACCGAAATGCGCTGTCCCGCTCGAACGGCATAGGCCCTGGCCATCTCACCCTCCCTGTTAATCGTCCTTCCTTCTAAGGTGTCTGCGTGAATCGTAGCAGGACTGCTCTTCGTCGCCATGCCTCATAAGAGGGGGTATTGGTGATCTTGAGAGGGGCACCTTGCCGCAGTTTGATCAGAAGAAAAGAGTGTGGGAGAGGGCCAGAGGATGACCAGGCCTGGTGAACTACTGGCTTTGATTGAGTGAGACGAGGCGCGTGCGCGCGGTTTCCGCCTGTGGACTGTCGGGGTAGAGACGGACGAGGTCTTCGTACAGTTGCTTTGCGTGGACAACATTGTGTTGCCGCTCTTCCAGCTGGGCTGTCTCGAGCAGTTCCTTCGGCTTGTCCCCGCTGCAGGCGGATAGGACTACACAGAAAACAACGGCTCCTATGTGGATCCATCGTCTCATTGTTTCTCCGATCACTCTCACAGTTTCTGCCACCAGCGTTGGTCGCGAGGCGTTTGTCTCGTCTGATTAAGAGACATCCCGCCAAGGCTTTCTATTCTACGCTAGAATAAATTGCCGAGGGGGCCAAAGAAAATGCGAACCGTATCAGGCGGAGAGCTACTCAAGCTGCGGCGCAAATAGATCGATGCCATAACGTGGTGACGCAATGGCTTCGCTTCGACAGTGAGGGCAGCGGCATGGGCTCGTCAGACGGCTGCGGTCACGAAAGACAAAGTCACAGTCCTGACAGCGTGCCGGGTCCAGGATGAACCGCCTTGTCTTGTCGCGCGCGATGGTCTTCACGACGTGGGTCAAATGCTCCTCGACCTGTCGCTCTGGAATGCCCAGCATCTGTGCCAACTGGTGAGACGACAGCCTGGTGCGCGTGATCAAGTCGATGATCCGTTGACGCGGCGTCCGTTCGGGAGGCAACATGACGCGACATCGTAGGGAATCGCGTGAGAAAAACCAAGTTCAATGTAGCTCGCATTATTCATGATGGTTCGTCGCGAAATCCCTGAGAAACCTGGCGAGGGGCGAGGGGCACGAGGCGAGAGGGAATACATTCCTTCCGATCACCCCTCGCCTCTAGCCTGAACATCGGCGATTGCAGCAGAAGCGCTCATGAATAATGCGGGTTAGGGTGAGTTGAACGGCGTCGGCGCCTCTGGCAGGATACGGACATTATGCCCGCTCATCCGAATCCTCATCAGGACGAACTCGCCGAACTCGCGCTGAAACGCGTGGTTGCTTCCGGGGCTGAGTACGGCGATATCCGCCTCCTCGACAGCACGACCCAGACCATTCGCGGCGAAGATCGCCGCATCGCTTCCATTCGAGAAGCACAGGACAGCGGGTTTGGGATCCGCGTCCTCTATCACGGAGCCTGGGGTTTCGCAGCGAGCTCTATTCTCTCGCTGGAAGAAGCCCCGCGTGTGGCTGAGTTGGCGATCGAGATCGCTAAAGGCTCCGCGTCCCTCGCGAGTGAAAAGGTGAAACTTGCCGATGAGCCGGTCCATCGGGACCGGGTCGTCACGGCACGGCGGATCGATCCGTTTGCCGTCGAGCTCGAAAACAAAACGGCACTGCTCCTAGAGACGATGGAGTATGTCCATCGTCAGCCCGGCATCGTGCGGAGCAGCGCAAGCCTGTGGGCCCATCAGGACCGCAAGCTCTTTGTGTCGACCGAAGGGTCGCGCCTGGAATTCGACCTCCTTGCCGTGAACGGGGCTTTCGATGCCACGGCGGTTCATGACGGGCGGTTCGCCTCGCGGAGCTTCAATACGCCTCATCTTCGGATGGGTTATGAATTGATCGAGGATGCGAATTTCCTGGCCGAGGCCCCGCGCATCGCGTCTCAGGCCGTCGAGAAAGTGAAGGCGCCCACCACCGAGCCAGGTCTGTACGATCTCGTTCTCGATCCTGAACATCTGTCGCTCACGATGCATGAGTCCTGCGGCCATCCGAGTGAGCTCGACCGCGCGCTCGGGTACGAGGCCAACTATGCCGGCACCAGCTTTCTCACGACCGAAAAACGAGGAACCTTTCGATACGGTTCTCCGCACGTGAATCTCGTGGCCGACAACTGCGAACCAAGGACCCTTGCCGCAACCGGCTACGACGACGATGGCGTGGCCTGCCAGCAATGGGACATTGTGCGCGACGGCATCTTCGTCGGCTATTGCACGAACCGAGAGGTCGCGCCGATAATCGGCGAGACGCGCTCACGCGGCTCCAATCGGGCGGACAGTTGGGGCAGTGTCCCGATCGTCCGCATCGCCAACATCGGCCTTGAGCCGGGCACCGCCACTCTCGACAAGCTGCTCGCCGATGTCAAACGGGGCATCTACATTGAAGGCCACGGGTCTTACAGCATCGATCAACGACGGTATAACTTCCAGTTCGGAGGCGACGCATTTTGGCTGATCGAGAACGGGAAGCGGACATACATGGTCCGTGATGTCATCTACCATGGGATCACGCCGGAGTTTTGGGGCAGCTGCGACGGTGTCGCGGATCAGTCGCACCGCCGGTGGTATGGGTTTATCACCTGTGGCAAGGGCCAGCCGGGCCAGTCCGGCTGGATGACCCACGCGGCGTCCCACGCGCGGTTCCGCAACGTGAACGTCATCGGAGGGCAGGCCGGATTATGAGTACGACCAGCCACAAGACCTGGCCGAAGCTGACGAGCCGTGACGAGTTCCGGTTCCTCGCGGAGCAGGCCCTGAAACGTTCGACCGGCGACCACACGCTTGTCGCGTTGCATGATCAGCATAGCGGGACGACACGGTTTGCGAACAATCAGATCATCCAGAACGTCGATACGAGGCGCGGGTCTTTGAGTGTGACGGTGGCGTTCGGGCGGCGTCGCGGCACCGCCGGCACGACAGACTTTACCGCGGGGGCGGTGCAAGAGACGGTGACCAGAGCCACGCAAATCGCGAACCTGTCGCCCGACGATCCGGAATACCTCCCGCCGGTGGAGCCACAGCCATATCTGACGCCTCCTACGACGCGCGCTGAAACTGCTGCGGCTGGCCCGGCCCGTCGACTGGAATATACGAACGAGGCGATCGGGCAATGCCGGATGGAAAATCTTGGCGCAGCGGGGATTGTGTCCTCGTCGATTGCGACGGTCGGAGTTGCCGCGAGTACGGGACTCTTCGCCCACGAAGAACGGACCGATGCACGATTCAGCCTCACGGCTCAGGCCGGCGAGTCCACCGGCTGGAGTGCCGCGGCCCATCGGTCCATCGATCATCTGAGGGTCCAGGAGCGGACACTCACCGCGATCGATAAGGCCAAGCGGGGCCTGGAGGTGCGCGAGCTGCCGCCGGGGTGCTATACCGTGATTCTTGAGCCGGCTGCTGTCGCGGGGCTGTGGTCCTCGCTGCTCTGGATGCTCGATGCGAAGTCCTACGAGAAGGGCACGAGTGCATTCTCAGGCAAACTGGGCCAGTTGATCGTCGACAAGCGACTGACGCTCCGCAATGTGCCGGCGCACGAGGATCTCTTGGGCATTGGGTTCACCGCTGATGGGTTACCGACCGTGGCATCCGACTGGATTGCGGACGGGGTGCTCACACAGCTTGCGTACGATCGGTTTACAGCGAAGGTGCGAGGGATCGACAAGATCCCCACGCTCGACGCCCCCTGCCTCTCAGGAAGAGGATCGTCCTTGCCGACGCTACAAGAATTGATCAAGGCCACGGAGCGCGCCATCCTGGTGACGAACTTCTGGTACATCCGGACGGTCAATCCGACCGATCTCACCCTGACCGGAATGACGAGAGACGGCACGTTTCTCGTCGAGAAAGGAGCGATCGTGTCGGCGGTGAAGAACTTTCGGTTTCACGAGAGCCCTCTGCGGGTCTTCAACCGGATCGCGGCCTTCACCAATCCGGCTGAAGCGATCACGTCCGAAACCGGCAAACTTCTCGTGCCGGCGATGACGCTCCGCGACTTCAACTTTTCCAGCGTTACCCGATTCTGAAGTTTGTCTGCCATAAGTGGACCACCCACCATCAATGTGTTGACTCGACGGGAGAGCCAGGGTAGACAAGAGAGGGATGTATATAGATGCGTATGACAAGTTGGTGCCTCATGGCGGTGCTGGGAGCGAGCCTGCTGAGCGCGGGCTGCAACATCGCGGGAACTTCGACGCAAGAGGATCTTGGACGAGGGATCGTGCGGGGCACGCTGGGAGCCCAACCGGGCAGCGAGGTGCGGCTCCCAATTCCGTCAGATGCCTTTTCTTTAAAAGGCCAGGTGACGGCGGTCGAGGGTGGGGCCTATGTGCTTCAGGAAGTCAGTGGCCTCGAACGTCGCGTGGCGCATGATGAAAATACGCGAATCGATCGACCGGCCCATGTCGGGGATCGGATCGAAGCCTTCGTGGATGACAAAGGACGCGCAGTCCTTATTCGGAACATTGATCAAGACGAAGGATCGCAGTAACCCGAGATTGCATTGGTCCTGTGAGGAACAGCGGGCTATGGGAGGATCGATGTTCGCTACGCTCTTGGTTGTAGGCATGTCGTGTTGGCTTGCGATATTCTCACTGGCGGAAGCCGATCCTGGCGACCAGACTGCCGTTCCACCGCTCTTCGACAATCTGGGTTCCCTCCACCATCCCATTACCACCACATCGGAACAGGCCCAACGTTATTTCGATCAGGGGCTCCGACTCGTCTATGCCTTCAACCACGAAGAAGCGATCCGCTCGTTTGAAGCTGCGGCGCAACAGGATCCGCAGGCGGCCATGCCCTATTGGGGCATTGCGCTGGCGCTCGGCCCCAACATTAATAGTGCGATGGAGAAGAAAGACGAACATCGCGCCATTGAGATGGTCCAGAAGGCTCGGCAACTGGCAGACCACACGACTCGTGGGGAAAAGGCCTACATCGACGCGTTGGTCGCACGGTACGTGAGCCGGAAGGGGAGCAAGCGCAAGGGACTCGATGAGGCCTATGCGAAGGCCATGCGATCGGTGGCGCAGCAATTCCCCGAGGATGATGATGCGGCCACGTTGTTTGCGGAGGCACTGATGGATCTGCGGCCCTGGAACTTTTGGAATCCGGATGGGCGACCGCAGCCTGGCACAGACGAGATCGTCACCACGCTCGAGTCCGTGCTCGCGCGGAACCCCGATCACCCGGGGGCCTGCCACTACTACATCCACGCACTCGAAGCATCGTCGTACCCGGAACGGGCGCTCGCCTGTGCAGAACGATTGCCAGACCTAATGCCGGGTGCCGGGCATCTGGTGCATATGCCGGCCCACCTCTACATCCGGCTCGGTAAATACCATGAAGCCGCCGAGCGAAACGAACATGCGGCCCACGTCGATCAAGCCTATTTGGCCTCCCGCACGCCGAGCGGGGATTATGCCGACGAGTATTATTCGCACAACCTGCATTTTCTCTGGGCCTCGCTCATGATGGAGGGGCGTAGTGCGGAGGCCACGAGGGTGGCGCGGGAACTGACGAACACGATTACTGAAGATGAAGCACGTACCGACAAGTGGAAAGAACTCTATCTCCCGACGCCGCTCTACGCACTGATTCGATTTGGACGATGGGACGAGCTGTTGCGTGAACCGCCGCCCCCAAAAGGCTTTCGGCTCATGGACGGCATGTGGCGGCTTGGGCGGGGGCTGGCACTGGCCTCGACCGGTCGATTGCCGGGAGCCGAGGGAGAGCACTATGCGTTGGCCAACCTCACCAAGCAGATCAAGCGAGATCGGAGCCAGGAAGAAAAAATCTTGCGGATACTCCTCAAAATTGCGGAACGGATGCTGGCCGGTGAGATTGCCGCGCGGCGGCAACAATACGACGACGCGATCCGTACGCTGAAGGAAGCTGTCAAGCTGGAGGATAGTCTGCCCTACGTCGAACCTCCGCATTGGCCGCTGCCGGTGCGTCAGTATCTAGGAGCTGTGCTGTTGATGGCCGGTCGACCGGCTGACGCTGAAACCGAGTATCGAGCCGACCTCTCGAGAAATCCCGAAAACGGTTGGGCGCTGATCGGATTAACCCAGAGTCTCCGGGCCCAACAGAAGGACGACCAGGCGGCTGAGGCCGAGGATCGTTTCAAGAAGGCCTGGGTCCATGCCGATATAATTCCGGCTGCGTCTCGAATGTGAAGGGCTCTTGGCTAGGACTTCCGGGGTTCGTCTCTCATACACCAGAAAATGTATCCGGCGGTGTCGTCAAGGAAGAAACACGCGAGGTAACGGGCCACGATCCGCATAGGGCCCGATCATTCAGGAATATACGAATCAAAGCCATGATCGTAGGGAACTGTAAAGCATTACAAGGCTATTCGACTGAAACAGTGAGGATGAACGTCTCATGAGAAGACAAGTCACTCTATCAGTCCTTACCGTGGCTATTTTCCTATTCGGAACCTGGAACCTCCAGTCGACCAGCCAGGCTACAGCGGATGCGACTCTTGGCAAGGCCTACTTCGCGGGGGGCTGTTTCTGGTGCATGGAAGAAGCCTTCGAAAAGGTTGAGGGGGTGCTGTCTGCGACCTCGGGATATATGGGGGGCACGGCCGCCGATCCGAGTTATGAAGAGGTGTCCGCTGGACGAACGGGGCATGCGGAATCCGTCGAAGTGGTCTATGACCCGGCCAAAGTGAGCTACCAGAAGTTACTGGATGCCTTTTGGCGCAACGTCGACCCGATCACACCGAACGCACAATTCTGCGACCACGGCAGCCAGTACCGCTCCGCCATTTTCTTTCAGACTGACGAAGAGAAACGTGCGTCGGACACCTCCAAACAGGCGATCGAGCAATCGAAACGATTCAAAGAGCCGATCGTCACGCAGATAGTGATGGCCTCGCAGTTCTACCCCGCCGAGGAGTACCATCAGGACTTCTACAAGAAGAATCCCATCCGCTACAAATTCTACAAATACAATTGCGGTCGCGCCCAGCGGTTGGAAGAGTTATGGGGGAAACCCTAACGTAAGCCGAGCGTCTTATCCTATCGTCCTGACAGTTCGGAAAAGTCGCGCGACAAGTCCCCCGCCTTCGGGGTATATTTCTGCCCCGAACAACTTGTGCAATACCTTCGCCCGGTGAGGTGCGGTCCGTGAAACGTCCGATCCGACAATCGAACAGAAAACCAGTGATAGGTGTCATGGGTCCGGCCAAGGCCGGTACCCGAGAATTGGCCGACGCCAAAATTTTGGGAGAACTCATCGCACGTCAAGGATGGGTGGTGTTGACGGGAGGGCGTGCGAGCGGTGTGATGGACGCAGCCAGCGAGGGGGCGAAGTCGGTGCCCGGCAGCTTGACGATCGGGATTCTGCCTGATGGCAAGGCACGGGTGTCTCGGTTTGTGGACGTGGCGATTGTTACGGACCTGGGCCAGGCGCGCAACAACGTGAACGTGATGTCCAGCGACGTCATTGTGGCCTGTGGGCTCGGGGGTACTGGAACGGTCTCAGAGGTTGCATTGGCATTGAAGGCAAAGAAAACCGTGATTCTGTTGGGGGCCGACAAGGCTGGGGTGGGCCTGTTCAAAAATCTCGCGCCACATCTCGTCCATGCCGCTGCCTCGCCCGAAGAGGCGGTGAGGCTGATCGGCGATCTGCTCTAGCGCGTGAAGTGTGAGCGAGACAAGCAAGACGTGCGCGACAGGCGCGACTCGAAGTTCCGAAAACTTCAGCCTTCAGACCATCTCACCCTTCCCGCTTTTCCGCCTGTCTCGCGTGTCTCGCGCGGCTATCCTGCGGTCAAGCCAACAGTTCCCAAACGTCCACTCTGTGCAGATCACGCCACAGTGCGTCATGTGGCATAGCAGTCGATTTCCCTATCCTATCCGCACGTTAGTAGAGACCCATCTCGGCATGGATCTTGAGCCCTTGTAGGCCTCTATGAAGGTTGTCTTGTGCACAGGAATATAACCGCACACCATGGCCACCGACAACACAAGGAGCGGACCGCTCTGGTCACGCCTGCTGCGCATCCTCTGTGCGCTGGTTATGTTGTGCTTGCTAATTGCCGGCGTTCCCACGTCAACGCGGCCTGACTACGACGGCGCCCACCCTCGATATTCTAAACAGGAAATCCATCGGGCCATCGCGTGGTACGCCAAGAAATATCGTCTTGATCCTGCCCTGCTGCGCGCTGTCATCAAGACCGAATCGGATTTTCTCCAGCATGCCGTGTCTCGCAAAGGCGCGGTCGGCTTGATGCAGCTGACGCCGGCTACCGCGGCCACGTTGCGTGTGAGCGACGTCTACGATCCCATCCAGAATATCCGCGGAGGTGCTAAGCAGCTACGGCATCTGCTGAACCTCTATCAAGGCGATCTTCCCTTGGCCTTGGCGGCCTATAATGCAGGGATCCATCGGGTCAAAGATCGCAGAGTCCCGCGCATTCGAGAAACCCATGCCTATGTAAGGAAAGTGCAGCGGTACTATGAGGTGTTCCGTTCTCACCCGCAGCCTTCTCCCAAGAATAAGAAGAATGGAGAGAGGGCACGCGAGGAGCCATCCTTTCACGCGGTGGAGAGAAGGGGAGATAGCTGGAGCGGAGGGAAAATCTAGGCGGTCGGTTTCTTAGAGCTTGGCCTTCATAATAATGCCTCGGACTCGTTCACGTTGGGCCGACCTGATCCCCGTAAACTCGAGACCGAAATTTGCGCCTTTGACCCATCGCACCAGGGCTTCGTCGATGCGCAGAGGCCATTGCTGGTCGTGAAGGAACAGGGACAGGCGGAGCACCATGCCAACCCGCACCTGGGTAAGGGACGTCGCCTGACAGCCGTTCGTGGAGAGATCCAGGATCGTCGCCTCGCCCTCGAAGTCATCCTCTCCAAAAAAGAATAGACGGCAACTCAGGCTGAGACGGCGGCCCCGACGTTCCGCCATCGCGGCCTCGTGGTCAGAGCCTAAAGCTCGGCTGGATCTGGGGTCCTCCGTGGCCATGGATCATGTCCTTCCTCTCAATCACCCAGAGAAGAAATAAATCGATCGTAAAACTACTGTACCGAATGAGTTGTTGGCCGCCTTCCTCAGGGGGAGTAACCCGGAAGAGGGGCCAACAGGGTCCTGATCGCAGTATAGCCAATTAGATTACGCATGTAACAAAAACCTCTTAATCCGCAATCGTATCCGAACCGACCTCTTCCACGGTCTGCGTAGAAAGAGGGCTTGACCTATCTGGAACTGCTCTGCGACAAGAGAGACTCTTTGATCAAGGAGGAGTGCGACGATGAAACAGCACATCAACCAACGAATGGCCGCATTGGCGCATTCGGAGATTCGAGCGATGACTCAAGCCTGTGTCCAAACGAAGGGCCTCAACATGGCACAAGGAGTCTGCGACACGCCGGTTCCACCGGTGGTGCTTCGAGCCGCGGCGCAGGCGATGGAACGCGGGAAGAATGTTTACTCGCGATTCGATGGATTGCCCGAACTGCGGCAGGCGATCTCCAAGAAGCTCACGCAGTACAACGGTATCGTGGCTGACCCCGAAACGGACGTGACGGTCAGCGCGGGGGCCACCGGGTCCTTTCATTGTGCCTGCCTTGCGCTGCTCAATCCCGGCGACGAGGTCGTCCTCTTCGAGCCCTACTACCAGTATCACATCAGCGCGCTGCTGGCGGTTGAGGCGGTTCCGGTGACGGTAAAGATGCAGGCTCCCGATTGGACCTTTTCCGTAGCCGATATCGAGCGCGCGATCACGCCCCGAACCAAGGCGATCATCGTGAATTCGCCGGGCAATCCATCCGGGAAAGTATTCAGCCGGCAAGAACTGGAGAGTATTGCAGCGATCGCACAACATTACGATATGTTCGTGTTCACCGACGAAATCTACGAGTACTTTCTGTATGACGGTCGGACACATGTGAGCTTCGCAACCTTGCCGGGCATGGCCGACCGAACGATTACCATCGGCGGTTACTCCAAAACCTTTAGTATCACCGGCTGGCGCATCGGCTACAGTGTTGCAGCAGCGCGGTGGGCACAGGCGATTGGAGCTATGAACGACCTGCTCTATGTCTGTGCCCCGACGCCGTTGCAGGCGGGGGTGGCGGTAGGCATCGAGGAACTTCCGGACTCGTTCTACCGCGACCTGGCGCACGACTATCAACGGAAACGCAATCGGTTCTGCCAGGCCTTGGCCAAGGCCGGTCTGACACCATCCATTCCGCAGGGCGCCTATTATGTATTGGCCGACACATCGCGCCTGCCTGGCACAACGGGAAAAGAGCGGGCGATGTTTCTCCTCGAGACGATCGGCTTGGCCGGTGTGCCGGGTGAAGCCTTCTTTTCCGGGGCTGAGGGGAGGCAGTTCATTCGATTCAGCTATGCGAAAATCGATTCCGATATCGAAGACGCTTGCCGGCGGCTTGCGCGGCTTGGGTAGGAACTGGCCTCAGACTTTTTGCCGTGCGCCCATTTCGCTCGACCTCTTGTCTGTCCGTTCACCAAATGATAAGAGAAAGAACCGATACGAGTTGACAGACCAACATGCTCCTACGATACGTCGGTGTCCCTCTTCTTTTCGCCTGCGCATTGCTCGCAGCATCTTGCGCCAAGCCGGCGGTTCATCAGCCTATTCCCATGGATTCTCTTCCTCCATCGATGGAGTCTCAGCCGGGTGACCGCCATGACCTCGCCGGTGAATGGGCATATGTATCTGTAGACGGCGCCTCTGTCCCGCTGGTACTCGACGAGCAGGGTAACGGTCACTATGATTGGAAAGACGGGCGATTTGAGACACACACGCTCATCGATCATACCTGGCACGGCATGTGGCTTCAGAAGGAGAATGACCGAGATGGTGGATTTATGGTCGAGTTCTCGCCAGATTTTTCAGTAGGGGAGGGACGCTGGTGGTACAGCCGTGAGAAGCTTCTCACGCCTTAGCTGATGATCGGCAGGGAGCCTCATGGAAGGACGTAAACATACCCGATTCGCGGTGCAACTTCCTGTGTCATTCAGGGGAGACCAGCTTTCCCACGAGGGCACTATTTTAAATTTGTCTGCGGAGGGTTGCGCCATCACTTCGGAAACCGTCGCTGGTGTTGCACTATATCTACAGCTGACGATGCAACTCCGGGAGCGAGAGGAGCCGGTCCAGGTCGATCTGGCAGCGGTCCGGTGGTCTTTCGCGACGAGGTTCGGTGTTGAGTTTATTAAGATTCGTCCTGAAGAGGGGGAGCGACTGAAGAAGTTCGTCAAGGCGTTGGAATCAACGACCTGAGCGCAGGCGACAGTAACGAGATTCGAGCAGCTATTTCATGGCGACGACCCGGACTTGTTCATACGTGGTCAGGCCGGCGAGCACTTTCAGAATTCCGTCCTGCAAAAGTGTAATCATCCCTTCCTTCGCGGCCAGGCTCTTCATCTCCGTCGTTTTGGCGCGGCTCTGGATCATGTTTCGCAGTTCATCCGATCCGCTTAGGAGTTCGTGCAAGGCGATTCGACCTTTGAGACCTGTGTGGTTGCAGGCTTCACATCCACGCCCTCGATAGAGCTGAAAGTCCTCGCGATAGCCCACTGCGAGAGCCTCCCATGCGTTTTTACCGTACTCACGCACCAGTGTATCGTACTCTTGCGCCGTTGGATGGTACGTGTCTTTACACTTGACGCAGATCCGCTTGCAGAGGCGTTGAGCGAGCACCCCTAGCATGGCATCGGCGAAGTTGAAGGAATCGCATCCCAGGTCGAGGAGGCGGACCACAGTCTCAACCGCCCCATTCGTGTGTAATGTGCTCAATACCATGTGGCCGGTCAGCGAAGCCTCGATGGCTACATCGGCAGTTTCCCTGTCCCGCATCTCACCGATCATGATGACATCCGGGTCGGCTCGTAAGAACGCCCGCATGGCGGCGGCAAAGGTAAACCCGATTTTGGGATGGACCTGCACCTGTCTGAGGCCTTCCTGGCTGATCTCAATGGGGTCTTCTGCCGTCCAGATTTTCCGTTCGTCTGTGTTGAGATGGCGAAGCAGGGCATGCAGGGTCGTCGTTTTTCCGGATCCGGTGGGGCCCACGCACAATATGATGCCGTGCGGTTTCTCCACGATTCTCAGGAGCGTCGTGAGCGTGGCCGGAGCAAACTCCATGGCATCGAGAGGGAGGGGCTCCTTCGCCGCGAGCAACCGCATGACGATGTCCTCATTGTTGCCGGCGGTCGGCAGCGTCGCCACGCGCAGCTCGATTTCCCTATCCTGGTTCAGCTTGAACCGGATCTTCCCGTCCTGAGGTTTCCGGCGTTCGGAAATATCCAGATTGGACATGATCTTGATACGGGACACTAAGGCCCGACGATAGATCGCGGGAATCCGCATATAGGTGGAGCATGTACCATCCACGCGAAAACGAATGGCTGTTTCCTTGCGATCCGAGTACGGTTCGATATGGATGTCGGACGCCTCGTGTCGGTATGCCTCGACAATGATCTGATGCGCGAGCCGTACGATCGCGGAATCGTTCTCGTCAATTCCGTCAGAGTCGATGTCAAAAGACTGTTCCTGGTGAGCGTCGTTGACCAGCTCTCCCAGCGTGTCCGCAATGGACCCACTGTCGGTTTCTCCGATCGTGGCGTTGAGGAACCGCTCGATGTCACGCCGCAAGCTCAAGGCATACCGTATTGTCAGGCCAGGGAAGGCGCGCTGAATGTCATGACCTCTATCGAGATCATGGGGGTTATCGATCAGGACATCCAGGATGTCACCCTGCTGCTTCAGCGGGAGCCAGTGGTGTTTGCGAAGATAATCGTGACTCAGATTATTGAGGAGTTGGGGATCAGCCAGAGTCCGATCGTCGTACGGA
This sequence comes from Nitrospirota bacterium, assembly GCA_963741245.1. Classification (GTDB taxonomy): domain Bacteria; phylum Nitrospirota; class Nitrospiria; order Nitrospirales; family Nitrospiraceae; genus Palsa-1315. The sequence continues at coordinate 119,960 of CAVUHR010000003.1, forward strand.
ATATAGGGGCAGTCGAAGAACGTGCTCAGTGTTTTGCCGAGCGCCGCTTTCGGGATTCGGTACTTCTCGATCAGCAGGCCTTCCAAGTCGACCCATCCCTCCAGGGACTCCTGAACAGCTTTCACGAGATCCGTCTGGCGGATGAAGCCCTCGTGGATCAAGGGATCGTAGGCACGTGGTTCGATGGTTCGGTGGGCCGGCTTCTGCATTGTTCCTATTTCGTGGGTCCTGGAAGGGGCACGATGTCCGATTCAGTGCACCGTTGGCCGTTCGTCACAACGGTAAGTATAGATGTATTTTCGTCGTTCTCAACGAATATCACAAAGGAAACGCGGTCCTTCGCAAGCCTATCGGACGCAGGAGCCGGTAACAAGCTTGTGGGGGGGATGGTGAGGCTATGGAGTCGTGAGCGAGACAAGCAAGACGTGCGCGATTTTGCGACGAACCGCCATGAACATGCGGGCTAATAGTGGGATGGTCATGGAGCGGCTCGCTTTCGCTCTAGATGCGAGCAGGCATGTTCGGCATGGGTCTGGAGGTTAGCACGCAGGTCCTTGTCGGCCGTGGCGGCCACAGCGATGACGCCACGAAACCTCGGCGTCGGCTGATTGAAGATGAAGGACTTACCGGCCGCGTCGCTGATGGCGCCACCACTTTCTTGGATGAGAAGGACTCCAGCCGCGAGATCCCATTCGTTTTGCGGCTCGATGGTGAAGACGGCCTGAACGCGACCGGCGGCGACCAGGGCCAGTGCGTTAGCGATGGAGTACATGGGGAGGCACCGAGTGGTCTCGGCGAGCGTCGACCATCGGTCGCTCCGGAATTCCCACGCACTGACCATGATGACGGGATTGAAGTCAGGAGCGGGCGAGAGGGTGACGCGTGCGCCGTTCAAGAACAGTCCGCCGCCGCGCACCGCCGTGAAGAGTTCGTCGGTCGAGGGATTGAAGATCGCGGCGACGACCGGTATGCCTCGTTTGACCAACGCGGCAGAAATGCAGAACTCAGGCATCCGATTCACCAAGGCTTTTGTGCCGTCGATGGGGTCCACAATCCAGACGCGCGTGTTGATGAGTCGAGACGGATCGTCTGGGGACTCCTCCGAGAGCCATCCATCCTGTGGAAACTCCCGACGCTGCATCTCTTGAAGGATGCGGTTGACCTCGTGGTCCACAGTGGTGACCGGCGAACGGTCTGACTTCGTCTGTACCTCGAACCCAACCCTGACCAGTTCACGCGCCTTTGCGCCGGCATCCCGCACCGCTTCGACCAACGCTGCCAATTCTCGTTCCATGTTGCATGCCTTTTAGAGTGGAACAGGAAGAGTAGCAGGTCTCGCTGGATCGGCAAAGCGGAAAGACGGTATCCGGCGACACGCCTCGACGGTCCTCTTGACCATCGCAGAGAACCTGCGTACAAGCAGGGGGATCTTGCGAGGTCTCTACCATGAAGCTGGTCCAGAAGCGATCCAGAAAGACGGGGCTCCCCCCGGGCACCCTTGTCCATATCGGCGAGATAAAAACGGACAAGGTCACGATCACGGCCTTCAACTACGCCGGCACCCGCTGCGACGAACGCCAGGATTTGTCGCTCGATGTGCTAGCGCCACCGACCGATGAGTCCGTTACCTGGGTGAATGTCGGGGGCGTCCACAAGATGGACATTCTGGAATCGTTCGGGAAGCAGTTTCAGCTCCACCCGTTGCTCCTCGAAGACATTGCCAACACCGATCAGCGGCCGAAACTCGACGACTATGAGACCTGCTTGTTCCTAGTGATGAAGATGCTCTCGGTCACAGACCGACAAGATATCATCGTCGAACAGGTGAGTCTGGTCCTCGGACGGAACTTTGTGCTGTCCTTCCAGGAAAACGGGACCGATGTCTTCACGCCTGTGCGGGATCGCCTACGTGGGAATAAGGGACGCCTGCGGCAATCCGGGGCCGATTCCCTGCTCTATGCACTGATCGACGCGATTGTGGATCAATACTTCGCTGTGGTGGAGGTTTTAGGCGAGAAGATCGAAGCGCTGCAAGATCTGGTGGTTAGCGATCCTAAGCCTGAGACGCTGCGCCAGATTCACGCCCTCAAACGGCAGTTGTTGTTTCTGCGGCGGGCGGTGTGGCCACTCCGTGAAGCGACGAACAATCTCTCCCGATCGGAATGCCCCTTCTTACAGGAATCGACAAAGGTATTCTTCCGCGATGTGTACGATCACGTGGTTCAGATCGTGGATACCATCGAGACGCTTCGCGAAATGGTCTCAGCCAGTCTCGATATCTATCTGTCGAGCATCAGCAATCGGCTGAACGCTGTGATGAAGGTTCTGACGATCATTACGACGATTTTCATGCCGCTGACCTTCATTGTCGGTATCTACGGGATGAATTTCGAGTACATGCCGGAGCTGAAGTGGGAATGGGGCTACCCGCTGGTGCTCGGGCTGATGGTGGCGATCGCGATCGCCATGCTGGGATTTTTCAAACGAAAGAAGTGGATCTAGCCTGCATTATCCATGAGCGTTTCTGCTGCAAACACCGACCCGCTGTTCTTGCACGTGAAGCGTGAAGTGCAGGACGGTAAGAGTGTGTCCGTATCGTCGCTTGCGAGATACGAGATACGCTTCACGAGGAACGCGGGATCGGGCAATTTCGCGGCGAGCCGCATGAATAATGCGGGCTCAAAGAGGGAGTGATGAAGAGACGACGGTTTGTCACCGTCACGATGGGCGCGCTGATGCTTGGTGGGCTGCTCGTGGCAGGCCGTGGTAGTGCAGACGCGCCGGCGGGTGCGCAGGGAGTACCGGCCGATCTGCCGAGCGTTACCCAGAACCGGGACAAAGCCTTGCCGGCGACACAGCGGTTTGTCATCCTGTCGGCCTTCAACAGCGAGGCGGTGTTGGATAAAGAAACCGGCCTGGTCTGGGAGAGGTCCCCGCAGACGACGAGCGCCAGGTGGAGCGTGGCCCGCCGTACTTGCATCGAGAAAAGTGTCGGAGGCCAGAAAGGCTGGCGGCTGCCGTACCTCGAAGAGCTGGCCAGTCTGGTGGATATCTCTATAGTCCCTCCGGGCCTGGCTCTTCCTCCGGGCCATCCATTTTTGACAATCCAGCCGACCGTCTATTGGTCGGCGACGAGGGTCGATGTGGACGCCAGGGGTTCGTGGGCCGTGCATTTCGGATTGGGCGGCGGATCGACCTTCATCAATTGGGCCCACAGCGTCCAATCCTGGTGTGTTCGTGATGGCATGAATCCGGATCAGTAATGTTAGACGCCTTAACGAGCTTGCTATGTCCTGCTGCTTTCAGCGGGAAAGTCGAGAGAGGCGGGAGTTTATTCAGTAACCTCGATGCGATCGACGAAGTAGGCGGTCTCTCCGAAACAAGTCGTGGGGAGATAGCGATACTCTTTGTAGTGCAGGACCAATCGTTTTCCCATGGCCTGCGAAAGTTGTGACGCCACTTTATCATCCCAGATTGAGAAGGCCCACAATACCGGGGCAACACCCGGCACCGTGGTCATGGCCAGCTCCCCTTCGTTCGTCTTGCAGATCCAGCCTTTGTGGGAAAATTTCTGAATGTAGCCGGCTCGACTGCCGTCGGAATAGCTGTAGTTGAAGGCGACGAGCAGATAGGCCGCTCCCAGAAACAGGAGCAACGTCAGCATGAATTTCGGGAGCCACAGCCACTTCATGGGAGAATCTATTCAGTTCTCGATTGGAGATCGGCGAATAGCCAGGGAGCCTCGGCCTTCCGTCGGGCTTCGTAGGCGGCGATGGTTGCCTCGTATTGCAACGTCAATCCGATGGCGTCGAGACCCCGATACAAGCAGTCTTTTCGGAAGGGGTCGATCTCGAAGCGAGTGTGGGTGCCGTCCGGTGTGGTCACCGTCTGATTTCCGAGGTCCACCGTCAGTTGGTACCCGGGCGTCGCGAGGACGTCTTTCATTATCGCCAAAACCTCGTCGGCCTTCAACTCCACGGGCAGTATGCCGTTTTGGAAGCAGTTGTTGTAGAAGATGTCGGCAAAGCTCGAGGCGATGACACAACGGAAGCCCTGGTCGAGGAGAGCCCAGGGGGCATGTTCACGCGAGGATCCGCACCCGAAGTTATCGCGCGTCAGGAGAATCGTCGCGCCCCGAAAGCGCGGTTGATTCAAAAAGAACGCCGGGTCCTGTGAACCGTCCTTCTGCTTACGCCAATCGTAGAACAAGCCTTCGCGGAGCCCGGTCCGCTTGATCGTCTTCAGAAATTGCTTCGGGATGATTTGATCGGTATCGACATTGACGCGGTCCAGTGGCGCGACCAGACCAGTTAATTGCCTGAAAGCTTGCATCATGATCCTCGTGAAACGTGAGGCGTGAAACGTGAGGCGTGAGTAATCTCTTGAAATCCGTTCGTCAATCCCCTCACGCCTAACCCCTTACGGTTCTCACGACCAATGGCGAATGTCGACGAAATGGCCTTCGACCGCCGCGGCTACTGCCATCGCCGGCGACACGAGATGGGTCCGGCCGCCGGCCCCCTGGCGCCCTTCGAAATTTCGATTGCTGGTCGAGGCGCAGCGCTCTCCCGGCTGAAGCACGTCAGCATTCATCGCCAGGCACATACTGCAGCCGGCTTCCCGCCACTCGAATCCCGCCTCTTTGAACAGTCGGTCGAGCCCTTCCTGTTCGGCCTGCTGTTTCACGAGACCGGAACCGGGCACCACCATCGCGTGAACGGTCTTCGCGACATGCTTGCCCTTCGCCAAGCTCGCGGCCAGGCGAAGATCCTCGATGCGTGAATTGGTGCAGGATCCGATGAACACCGTATCGATCTTGATATCTGTCATGGGCATGTTCGGGATGAGGCCCATGTATTCCAAAGCCCGCGCAGTAGCCTGGCGCTGGTTCTCGTCGGCGATCGTATGTGGGTCCGGCACTCGTTGATCGATTCCAGTCACCATCCCGGGACTCGTGCCCCAGCTGACTTGCGGCGCGATGTCCTCGGCCCGCATCACGACGGTCATATCGTACGTCGCGCCCACATCGGTCTTGAGGTACTGCCACGCTTGCATGGCCTGCTGGAATAGTACTCCCTTCGGTGCCAAGGGACGACCCTTGATATAGGCAATGGTATTCTCGTCCGGTGCGACCATCCCGGCGCGCGCGCCGCCCTCGATCGACATGTTGCAGAGTGTCATGCGCCCTTCCATGCTGAAGGCGCGGATCGCCGAGCCCGTGTACTCGATGACATAGCCGGTTCCGCCGGCTGTTCCGATCTTTCCGATGATTGCTAGAATGACATCCTTCGCCGAACAACGATCCGAGAGCATGCCCTCAACGCGGATCTCCATGGTCTTGGGCCGTTTCTGCACCAAGCACTGGGTGGCCAGCACATGCTCCACTTCGCTAGTGCCGATGCCGAAGGCCAACGCGCCGAACGCTCCATGTGTCGAAGTGTGCGAATCGCCGCACACGATGGTCGTCCCAGGCAGGGTAAAGCCCTGTTCGGGTCCGATCACGTGCACTATGCCTTGGCGGATGTCGTTCATGCCGAAGAGTGTGATGCCGAAGTCACGGCAATTCTCCTCCAGCGTCTGGATCTGTTTCGCACTGAGGGGATCGGTGATGCCCAAGGTCCGGTCGGTGGTCGGGACGTTGTGATCCGGCACTGCCAACGTGGCACCTGGACGTCGAGGCCGGCGGCCCGAGAGCTTGAGTCCTTCAAACGCCTGCGGCGATGTCACTTCGTGGACCAGCTGACGATCGATATAGAGCAGAGTGTTCCCGTCAGGCTCTGCGCGGACGACGTGGGACTCCCAGATTTTTTCGAAGAGGGTCTGAGCGGCCATGGTGACTCCTCAATGATCGGTCACACTCGAAAGGGTTCATTCGAGAGGAGGCCACATTATACAGAGTCCTCCTATGGTCTGTACAAGAGTGCTCACCATATTCTTGCGTTGACCGAACGGACGTGGTACCACCGCCTGGCAGGATGTTCAAAAAGGCTAACCTTCTCACCCGCCCAACCCTGGCGCGCCGAGACGCACCTTGTCCCAAGCAAGGCCGCAGCGAGCGAGGTAGCCTGAGGCTGAGGTCGAGGTCAAGGTTGAGCGAAGATTTGACCGCCTTCATCTCAGCCTTGGCCTGAGCCTTAACCTTCCATGACGCTGGCGGACTTTTTCAACATCTTGCTGGTCGGTGGGTACGAGGCCCCTTCCATGCGGCTGCCCAAGAGGATTGTGCTGTGACTTCTCAGATATGGACCAATCCCACCATCATTGAGTGGTCGCAACTGCTCCTCAACAGTTTCCGTCACTGGACCGGGCGTGAACTGCTCGAACGAGCGGGCGATCCGGACTACCAGGCCCACGCGCTCTTCCAGTCTCCCTTTGTCGTCGTCTCCCACGGGACGGAAGAGGACCCTCTCCTCAATTACGGCAATCAGATCGCGTTGGAGCTATGGGAAATGACCTGGGAAGACCTGACGCGGACACCGTCGCGGCTGACGGCAGAGCCCACGAATCGGGCCGAACGCGAATGGATGTTGGAGCAAGCCAGAACACGCGGCTATCTCGACACTTACCAAGGTGTGAGAATCGCTTCAACAGGACGCCGCTTTCTCGTCGAGAACGCCCTTATCTGGAATGTCGTGGATGCAGAGGGGCGGAGAGTCGGACAGGCTGCCACCTTCTCGCAATGGACCTGGTTGACCTGACCGACTAGCAGACGCGAAATAACTGTTCTGGCGAGTTTGCAGGCTGTGGAAAAACTATTGTGACACGGTGGAAATTCAATGGTTCGCACGTCTAGGACAAGCCCGGTCTGTCTGGTTCATCTGGTTTATCCGGTTAGTCTGGTGCAACCAAATAAACAAGACAGGCCGGAGGACCTTGCCAATTCCTTGGGGAAATTAGGGGTTGCAGACGAGGCGGTCTCGCTGGAGCCGGGTGCCAAAAACTTTTGCGCGATTCGGAGTTGAACCGGCAGCGCCATCCAGTGTAGCGTACCCCCCTATGGCGATGCACAACGAGCCGACTCCCATCAATTTGCGCATGAATGGGATGATCGCGCGATTCGTGGGGATCGTGGCGATTGCGCTCGGGTTCGTCATCGGGATCTATGGACTGGAAGACACAGGAGCACCATGGCTGCAGACGGCGTTGGGTTTGCTGGCCACCGGCATGTTGGCCCAAGGCTATGCGCTCTATTGTCGCGTGAAGCGCAGGCAAGAGCACAAGGACCAGCCCAAGTCATGAGACGAGTGTATCAGCATCTTTTCACGGTCGGGATGCTCCTCCTCGCAGGGATGATGCTCGCCTGCGGAGGTCCGTGGCGCGACGGCTATTTCAAGAAGGGCGTGGATCGACTCACGCAAGACGAGGTGACGGAGATGTTGGGTCCGCCTCATACGGCGAAGACACCTGTTCTCGGGGGGGATTCAGTCTGGACCTATCGCGTGCCCTTGGCCGAAAAGGAATTGAGCTCGTTGCATTTTGCAGGTCTGGCCAATGCCACGAAGCAAGCCACCTCGTTGATGGGAAAAGCTGGGGAAGGGCCCAAAGAAATGTTGTATTGCTACCGCTATACCCTGAACTTCGACGAACAGAAGATTCTGAAACAGTGGAAACGCGAAGAATGTGTGCCGGGAACCCATGATACGCTCAACGCTAAGTAATGCTCTGATCGTCAGATGAAGTTGTTGGAGCAGACCACCAACTCGAAGCTCCGTCTCCGGATCCTCGGATCACGACTCAACTACCCAAAGCCGGCCGCGTGAATTTGTCCTGAGATTTCCTGCCCCCCATCGTGGTCGCTCGCGCGTCGAACAGGCGATTCTCTTGCGCTACCTGGTCTCCATATGCTGAACGGGCGTTCGGCAGCGCGTCGCAAGGCCGGTCCTGGCTGTCCTTGACAGGCCCCGAAAGACGTGCAACGCTGTGGCTGGCTTTGCCTGATCACGACACCAGTGATTCATCTCACACTCATGTCCCTACAAGGAGGTGCCGCATGCAGAAATTGATCGTCGTCGCCTTTGCCGCTCTGTGCCTGATAGGGACCAGTTCGCTGGCCCTGGCTGAGGAGGCCATGAAGGGCGAGATGGGTAATATGAAGGACGAGATGAAGACTGAGAACGATGCGATGAAGGGCGATATGAAGGTGAATAAGGAAGAGATGAAGGGCAAGACGAAGGAACAGGAGAAGACGAAGGGTAAGTCGAAAGAACAGGGGAAGGCGAAGGGCAAGACGAAAGATCAGAAGAAGACGAAGGGCAAGTCGAAGGAACATAAAGAGAAGACGAAGACGCACAAAGACACGGCAAAAGCCGCTCCGGCAGCTCCTGCGCCGATGTCAGCCCCCGCTCCTGCTGCCGCGCCATAAGTTCTCGCAGTCGCGTGAGTAGATTATCCGGCCTTCGGGAGGTCTTTCCTCCTGAGGGCCGTTCTATGTTGGGGAACCTCTCGGATCGAGGCGGGCGCGGAAGAAACTCTTCGGGGGCTCGATTCACCGTCATGACGTTACGCCGAATCAGTCACGACGAGGCCCGGAATCGCCTCCTCTGCCAACCGCTTCATTGCCCCCATCACTCGCCTTGTTCCCCCGTGGACCTTTTGCTAGGATGCGGCGGCCTGAATATCGATGGGTCTTTGAATGAAGATCGCCACCTTCAACGTCAATTCTCTCCGCAAACGTTTGCCGATCGTCCTCGACTGGCTGGCCCAGCAGAAGCCCGATGTGCTCTGTCTTCAAGAAACCAAAGTCCAGGACAGCGAGTTTCCACTGCTGGCATTGGCGGAATCCGGGTACGAAATCACCTACCGGGGGATGAAGTCTTACAACGGCGTCGCGATATTGAGCAGGGAGAAACCGGAAGCGGCGGCATACGGGTTTGATGATGGAGGCGAATCGGAGGACGCGCGGCTCCTGCGTGTGGTGATCAAGGGGATTCCCATCGTCAATACCTACGTGCCGCAGGGGTTCGAGATCGACTCACCCAAGTATCAATACAAGCTCAGCTGGTTCAATCGACTCCGCAAGTATTTCGAAAAGCATATGTCGCCGAGCAAACCGGCTATCTGGTGCGGTGACATGAACGTCGCTCCGCGGCCGATGGACGTGCACAGCCCCGAGAAACATCTCAAGCATGTCTGCTATCACGAAGATGCGCGGCGGGCGTATGAGAACATGTTGGCGTGGGGATTTCAGGACGTGTTCGTGAAACTCTATCCGGACCGACAGCAGTATACGTTTTGGGATTACCGGGCGCCAGGCTCGCTGGAAGCGAATAAAGGCTGGCGCATCGACCATATTCTCGCGACAGCCTCGTTGGCAGAGCACTGTGTCAGGGTAGAGGTGGACGTCGAGCCGCGGCGAGCGAAAGACCCCTCAGATCACACATTCTTATGGGCGGAGTTTTCGGTCTAACCACGAGCGCAACGTCCACACCTGCCCAATTCGGGCGGTTCGGCAAATCGTCCGCACCGACCGAACTGGCTCACGAGTTCGAACGAACCATCAAGCCGCATTCAAGACCCGCTGTTTCACGCGCAACAGGGTCACGCGATTCTGTGCAATCAACGGATCGAGGACCAGCCCGCAATTGACACAGCGGAGCACCGCGGCCTCCTGCGAAAACTCCGGCCGCCACTCTTTCACCATCAGCCCTTTGCACTTTTGACAGGTCATCGTGTCCACCTCCCGCTCTCATGTGGTTCAGCGCCGACGAGTCGGCCTTACACGAGGGAAACTCTAGCATTGCAAGATTAATAGGGTGTTAACTGGCAGTTAAAACTCTCTAATGTCTATACATGACGACATGTTTGATGTTGCGGTGATCGGTGCAGGCGCCGCCGGGCTGGCGGCCTCGATTTTCGCGGCAGAGACGGCCGCGAAGGGGGATCGTCCACAGAGCATCGTGCTTCTCGATGGCGCGAAGACGATCGGCGCCAAGATTCTCGTGTCGGGAGGGGGGCGGTGTAACGTTACGCACGATGTCGTGACACCCACCGATTTCTTCGGCAATCGCCATATCATTAAGAACGTGCTGGCCGCGTTTCCGGTTCAGGCCACGATCGACTGGTTTGCCTCTCTGGGTGTCGACCTCAAACGCGAAGAGACCGGCAAGCTCTTTCCGGTGACCGACAAGGCGCGAACTATCCTGACCGCACTTGTCGATCGATGTCGCGCGCTGGGTGTCATCATTCATCCTGACCATCGCGTGACGGGCATCGATCGTCTTCCTGGACCCCAAGCCGGATTCTTAGTTCATCATACTCACGGAACTCTGCATGCCAGGAAGGTCATTCTGGCGACCGGGGGCCGATCGATTCCCAAATCGGGGAGTGACGGGTTTGGCTATATCATGGCTCACCGACTCGGTCACCCCGTGACCGCTACCGTTCCGGCGCTCGTGCCGCTCATTCTTGAGGACACGATGTTCCACCAGCACCTCTCCGGCCTCTCGCAGGAGGTCGGACTGACGACGGTTGTGAAGAGTCGCAAAGTCGATTGCCGAACAGGAAGCTTGCTCTGGACGCATTTCGGGATTAGTGGCCCAGTCGTAATGGACGCGAGCCGCTTCTGGACACTCGGGCATGAGCAGGGAGAAACCGTCGAGGTCTACGGAAACTTCTTGCCCGGTCAGACGCAAGAACAGGCGAAGTCGTGGTTTATGGAGCAAGCGACTGACAATCCCCGGCGATCATTGCTGAAGACTTGGGCTCAACAGATACCAGAGCGGTTTGCCGAGGCGCTCTGTTCCCACGTTGAATGTGATCCCAGGACGGCGGTTGCACAACTGCCGCGAAAAGACCGAGATCGTTTGCTCGCTGCGCTGACCAAGTTCAAACTCCCAGTCACCCACGATCGCGGCTGGAACTACGCAGAAGTGACGGCGGGCGGGGTCCCTCTCGAAGAGATCAATTTTCAGACCATGGAATCCAAGCTGGTGCCTGGTCTCTATCTGATTGGCGAGATCCTCGATTGCGATGGTCGGATTGGTGGCTTCAACTTTCAATGGGCCTGGGCGACGGGATTTCTGGCTGGCCGGGCGGTCGCGCCCTGTAGCCGATCAAATCGCCGCAAGGTTGCTGAAACGCTCTTTCCGGACTAGCAGGCTGCCGGTGGGGTTCCTTTGTCTTATGCCGCATTGGCTTGTGGTCTGGCGTCGTCCTTCAACGTCCCAAACTTGGACTCATATTCGGCGACCACGCGATTGAGCACGGCAGCCAACCGCTTCGCCGCATAGGGGTTCAGCACGATACGATTCGTCAGCTGAACCTGGATATTCGCCTGCCCCCGCTCCCACACATTATTGACGCCAAAGGCCAGCACCACTTCTTCACGGGTCGAAGACACGTTGCACACGTTGGCGTAGGAACTCTGAAGGTTGGAGACATCAAACTGGACCGTTGGAGCGGCATTGGTGGGCTGGCTTGGCTCTGTCGGCCTTGCCGGGGACATCCCTGCTGCATTCGCCGTTGATCCTGCATCTTTCATAAAGATCTCCTTGGTGATGGATGGATCTGTTTCAGCCGAAAGGGACACATTCCCAACATCTTGTACGCAAGCTACCAAGAAATGTGACGCACAAAAAGGAAAAACACGGTTTGCGCGATTGTTTCCGTGCCACCGAAGATGATCATTGCGATCACGAGGCGAGGCATGCGCAGAGTTTTAGCCATGAACAAACTGATGAAGCGATGTACCAAAAGCGAAAAAATGATGACAAATTACGGCATTCACGTACCTTGATAACAATCTACGTAGGCATTGAACCGATCGGTGATCGGGCAGTAGAGCTCCGTTGTCTGGCGCGGTGCGAAACAGGGCGGGCTCAACGAATATGCCTAAGCAGGGAGTGACGTAGTGAACGGTCCGAATCCTCCATCTGAACGATCTCGCGGCATAATCAGCCCTTTGCTGGCGGTGCTGGTGACCGTTGCCGTCATCAGTCTGAGCAGCTGTGCGATCAAACCGATACCGTTGACGACGGACGAGGTGCGAGCACGAATGAAAGAAGATCGGGCCGTTCTGACACAAGATCAAGAGCCGATCTCGGGCCCGATCGATCTCTACGAAGCGATGGCGCGGGCGCTGAAGTATAACCTCGACGCGCGCGTAGAATTTATGCACAAGATGCTGGCGCAGACCCAACTCGACCTGTCTCACTATGCAATGTTGCCTAGGCTTGCCGCAAATGCAGGATTCGACGGCCGCAGCAATTTCTCGGGAGGAGTTGCGAAGTCCTTGATTACGGGGAACGTGCTTCTCGAACCCTTTACCTCGTCTGATAAAAACGTTTTCTCGGCCGATCTGTCGCTCAGTTGGAATGTCTTGGATTTCGGAATGTCGTACATCCGGGCGAAGCAGGCGGCCGACGACGTGTTGATCGCCGAGGAAGAACGGCGGCGCGTGGCCAATCGTGTCATGCAAGATGTGCGAAGTGCCTATTGGCGTGCGGTCAGCGCGGAGCGGATTCTTCCGTCCCTGAAGATGCTGGATGAGTGGGTAAAGAGCGCGCTCGAGAAGGCCCAAGCCGTCCAGGACGAAAAGCTCAGTACGCCGCTGGTTCCCTTGCAATACAAGCTCGATCTCCTCAACACGCAACGCTACATTCAACAGCTGTTCCGGGAGCTCTCCACGGCGAAGCTTCAATTGGCCGCGCTGATGAACCTTCCCCCCGGCCAAGAGCAAGAGATGGCGCTCATGGTTCCGGAGCGAGAGGCCAGAACGCTGAACCTCCCGCTCGATCTGACGGTGCTGGAGGATCGGGCTCTGGAAGCACGCCCGGAGCTGAGGATGATCGATTACCGGCGTCGCATCAACGCGCGCGAGACGAAAGCGGCGATCCTCGAAATGCTACCCAGCCTGAATCTCCAAGTTGGCGGGAACTACAGCAGCAACAGCTTTCTCTTCAATAACAATTGGGCCGCCTATGCCGCACGGGCCAGTTGGAATTTGCTGAACATATTTCGGTATCCGGCCCGGGCGAAGACCATTGAGGCGCAAGATAAGGTTCTGCACACGCAGAATCTCGCGCTGACCATGGCCATCATGTCGCAAGTGCATGTCAGCGTGGCGCAGGTGGCACAAGCGAAGAAAGAAACCTCGACGACGAGGCTCTATCACGACACGCAGTCCCAAATCACCGAGCAAACGCGCCTGGCATGGCGGATGGCCCGGTTGAGCGAACAGGCCGTGCTTCGCGAGCGAGTCAATCAGGTGGCGGCGCAACTTCGATACGATGCCGCGGAGGCCGAACTCCAAGCCGCCTGGGCGTCGCTCCTGGCCGCCGTCGGAGAAGACGTGCTGCCCAACGATCTGACGCAGGTACAGAGTGTGTCCGACCTTGCCCTCGAAGTTCGTACGCGATGGGCGAAGAGCAAGGAGTTGCTCAAGTGACCCGTATCGGCCGTCCACTGCTCGGTGGCTTGCTCATGGGCCTGTGGCTCCTGATGCCGATCTTGATCGCGACGGCCGGCACCAAGTCAGATCCCAAGCCCGCAAGCAGCGCGGCAGAACTCAGCACGATCCGGGGGGTGGTGAAGGCGACCGCACAAGCCACCTTAGCCAGCCAGGTCCAGGGCCGGATCAGCCAGCTGCCCTTCAAGGAGGGACAGCGGTTTAAAAAAGGAGCCCTCCTGGTCGCCCTCGACTGTTCGAAATATGAGGCGGAACTGGCGAGCGTTCAGGCGGAACATCGCGGCAAGAAGAAGACCTACGAGAACAACCTCCGGCTCGCCAAGCACGATTCCGTCGGGACACTCGAACTCGATGTCTCCAAAGCCGAAGCCGAAAAAGCGTTTGCCGCCGTGAAGGTCGCGCAAGTCACTGTGAACGGCTGCACCGTGCTTGCACCGTTTCCCGGACGTGTCGTCAAAACGATCGTGAACGAACACGAAAATGTATTTCCCAATGACCAGCTCATAAGCCTGTTGGATGATAGCCTGTTGGAGATCGAGCTCATTCTGCCGTCGAAATCCCTCGCGTGGCTGAAGGTCGGCACGCCCTTCGAGTACGCCGTCGACGAAACGGGACTTCGGTACCCCGCCGCGGTTCAGGACATCGGCGCGAATGTCGATGCTGCCAGCCAAACAGTGAAGGTGAAAGGCCTGTTTCGCACCCAGCCCGACAACGTGCTGGCGGGGATGAGCGGGACCGCCTCGTTCGCTGAACTCCCACGCTGAAATGATCGCAGCAGAAGTCAAACCCCACAGCCCGCCGCCGAACACGGCGCTCTCCACGCTACTTCAGCTGGAAGGGATGGTTCGCGCCGCCCAGACCCAGCAAGAACTGCAATTTTTCTTCGTCAATGAAACGCGCCGGTTGGTTCCTTACCAACAAGCAATTTTAATGATCCCGCCGACCCTGTCTACGCAGAGTTACCAGGTGCGAGCTGCATCGAGCGTCCCGGTGGTGGATCGTACCGTGCCCTTGATGCAATGGACCGAGCGATTGATTCGGGATCTGTGCAAGTCCTCGACAAGTCCGGACATTCGTCACGTCACGGAAGCGGATTGTCCTGCCGGGCTCATACCAGACTGGAAGGAATTTACTCCAGGCTATGGATTGTGGTGTCCTCTCAAGCACCCTGGGGGGCAGATACTCGGCGGCCTGTGGCTGACGCGGGACCAGCCATGGGCGGACCACGAGGTAACGGTCTTACAACGTCTCAGCGAAGCCTATGCCTACGCCTGGCGTGCCGTCGGTCCATCAAACAGTCGTCGGTGGCGATGGGGACTGAGCCGGACCACGACGTGGATACTGGCGGCCGCAACTCTGGGTGTACTGGCCATTCCTGTCCCCATGTCGACACTGGCGCCTGCGAAGATTGTCGCAAAGGATCCTCTGATCGTGAACGCGCCGATTGACGGTGTCATTGCCGAAATTCTAGTCCTCCCCAATACCGTCGTGTCCGAAGGCCAAGTGTTGTTCAAATACGAAGACACCACATTCAGAAGCGAGTATGACGTCGCGGAACGGAACCTCGACGTGGCGATGGCACAGTATCGGCGCGCGGCGCAAGGCTCATTCGTGGAAGCCGCGCAAAAAGCCGATGTGCCGCTGTTGAAAGCCGAGGTTGAGTTGCGAGAAACCGAGCGGAATTATGCTCATGAGCGATTGACGAAGGTCGAAGTGAAGGCGGAGCAAGCCGGGCTGTTGCTCTATACGGACAAGTCCGATTGGGTCGGGAAGCCGGTCGTGGTCGGGCAACGCATCATGGAACTGGCGAACCAGCAACAGCTGGAGGTGCGCATCGATCTGCCGGTGGAGGATGCCATTGTGTTGCGCGAAGGCGCATCGGTGACGCTGTTCCTGAATGCCAATCCTTTTTCCAGCGTTCCTGCCACGGTCAGTCATGCGAGTTACCATGCCGAGGTCTTGCCGAACAATACGCTGGCCTATCGCGTGACGGCACAGCTTGAGCAGGTGTCGTCGGAATTCCGCATCGGCTGGCAAGGCAGCGCCAAAATTTACGGAGAGCAGGTCACGCTGTTCACCTATCTGTTCCGTCGTCCGATTTCCGCCATCCGGCCATGGATCGGCCTATGAAATTGACCACGATCCCGAAGCAGGATGTCGTGCTGCCGCCGTTGCGTGAAGATCTCCGGCTCATCGATGGTGCCTCGGCCGCAGATGGTTCGCCGACATGGGTCATCGTCGATCCGGTCCGCGGGAAATATTTTCAGATCGGCTGGGCAGCGTATCAAATTCTTTCGCGTTGGAGCGGCCGATCGGCGCAGGTTATCCTGTCGCAGATCCATGCCGACACGACCTGTCGCGCCACCACGCAGGATATCGACGACCTTCTGCGGTTCTTGTATGGGAACCATCTTATGCGGGAACCGCCGCAGGGGGGCTACCGAGCCTATGCGGCCCAAGCAGAAGCCGCACGGCCACAGTGGCTGATATGGCTCGTCCACCACTACCTGTTCTTCCAGATTCCGTTGGTCCGGCCGGATCGATTTCTTCGTGCGACCCTTCCCTTCGTCGAGTGGCTCTTTTCAAAATCGGTCGCCTGGATCATCGCGCTCATCGGGCTGGCGGGTGTTTATCTCGTTTCGCGCCAGTGGGGCGTGTTCACGGCGACGATTTTGCATTTTTTCACGCCGCAAGGCCTCGCGCTCTATGCCCTCTCTCTGGCCATCGTCAAAGTCTTTCACGAGCTGGGGCATGCCTATACGGCGACGCGCTATGGCTGTCGGGTCCCCACCATGGGCATTGCCATGGTTGTGATGGTGCCGATGCTGTATTCGGACACCTCCGATGCGTGGAAACTGACCTCCCGTCGCCAGCGTGCCGCCATCGGTGCCGCCGGGATGATCGTCGAATGCGCGTTGGCCGCCCTGGCGATCTTCGCCTGGAACTTTCTTGACGACGGCGTGGCGCGGAGCCTGGTATTTATCGTGGCGACCACGAGTCTGATGGTCGGCGCTGCCATTAATCTGAGCCCGCTCATGCGATTCGATGGGTACTATGTGCTCTCCGACTGGATGGGCATTCCCAACTTGCAAGATCGAGCTTTTGCCTTCGGGCGGTGGCAACTACGGCGACTCCTGCTCGGTCTGGATATGCCGATGCCCGAGCCGGTCTCCGCAGCCCAACGCCGATTCTTGGTCTGTTTCGCCTGGGCAGTGTGGTCATACCGTTTCATGCTGTTTCTCGGCATTGCGCTGATGGTGTACCACTATTTTTTCAAACTCCTGGGCCTGATCCTGTTTGCCATTGAGATTGGTTGGTTCATCGTGCTCCCGATCGTGGGGGAACTGAAGATCTGGTGGACCTTGCGCAGAGAGATCGTCGAACGTCGCAGGGGGTGGCTCTCCGCCGGGGTGCTGGCCTGTGTCATCGCCTTGCTGTTCGTGCCCTGGTCCGATCGCATCAGCCTCCCCGCGGTGTTGGAATCGACGACGCACGCCACAATCTATGCGCCGACGCCCGGGAGGATCGTCGAACTGGCGGTGAACGAAGGGCGGCAGGTGGAGGTGGGGGACAGGCTGGTTGCGTTGGAATCGCCGGCCCTTGAAAAGGATCTGGCATTGACGAGCAAGCGGATCGAGGTCGAGCGATTGAGAGTCCAGCGCCAGTTCATCGATCGAGAAGAACTCTCGAAGCACCAGGTGACGTTGGAAACCCTGAGGGCTCGTCTCTCACAGCTCGAAGGCCTAATGCAACAGCAGCAGAATCTATCACTAACGGCGCCGATTGCGGGAGTGGTGACCGACCGAGCAGAGGCCCTGCACGTGGGTCAGTGGATCAACAAACAGCTGGCGCTCGCGTACCTCATCGATCCAGCAGGTGAAGAGCTGCATGCACTGGCTCCTGAGACGGACGTCGGCTATCTCCACGCGGGTCAATCAGCTCGATTCATTCCCCAGAGTCCGGATCGGCCGAGCTTGGAGGCGGAGGTTGTCGAGATTCGAGACATCGACGAAAGCAGCTTCACGGTGCCCTATCTCTTCTCCGTCTATGGCGGCGACGTGCCGGTTCGTGAAGATGCCAATCACAGACTGAAACCGGAAACCTCTGTCTATCGCGTCACGCTGCACCTGGTCGAGTCGCCGCCCCGATGGAACCAAGCCGTGCGAGGGACCGTACTGGTGAAAGGCCCTCGTATCAGCCTCGCCCAACGAGTCTGGAAACATAGCGCCCGCATCTTCATTCGTGAAAGCGGTGCCTAGGACATATGCGTAGGGTCATCCCTCATTGTTGACCCCCCTACTAAAGCGTCAGACGAGAAAACGTCGTCCCAAGGCGCATTCTGCAGCCCCTCGACGAACCTCCCTCCCAAGAGCGCTGTAAATCGGCTGCGCAAAAGAAGAATTTGCTGCGTCAATTGGCACCGTCCTTGCTAGATTCTTTTATGGAGAATACAGAACGGATGGACTTCCTCCTATGCCATGAGAATCCTACGTAGACATAAGAAAGCGGCAATGAAACCAGCACGAGGGCGCCGTCATGCCTCCGCGGACGCGCGCGCCACTCTGTCGACATTCGGCGGGTCATTGCTTTCGCTCGAATCGCGCATCATGTTCGACGGCGCAGCGGTTGCGACAGCGGGCAAAGTCACCACCGAGCAGATCGCGCAAAGCCAGACTGATGCACCTCACTCAGATCATGACGCGGCGACAGCTGACACCGTGCCCGCTGCGCCGACGGGCGAACCGCAACCCACCACCGGTGGTGACCAAGCCTTGTTCGATGCCCTCGCGGTGTACGATGCGGGCACCATGCGTCAAGAAATCCTCTTCGTCTCCGCCAGCGTTCACGAATATCAGCAATTGCTCGACGGTATCAGTCCCAACGTCGAAGTGCACGTGCTCGACCCGGCCCGCGATGGCGTGGCGCAAATGGCGGAGATTCTCGCTGGTCGTACGGGCATCGACGCAGTCCACCTGATTGGTGATGGCACCGAAGCCGAGATGCATCTCGGCGCAAGCTTCCTGACGCAGGATTCAATCAGCACGACCTACGCCGAACAGTTTCAACAGATCGGTCAGAGCTTGTCGGCGGACGCCGACCTCCTGATCTACGGCTGCAACTTTGGCCATGGCGAGGCCGGGCAACTGGCAATGAACACGTTGGCCGACCTCACTGGTGCCGATGTGGCCGCGAGCACGGACCGTACAGGCAGTGCCGCTGAGTACGCAAACTGGCAACTTGAAGTCACCACCGGATCGATTGAGACCGCAGTTGTGATCGGAGCAAGCACGGAGGCGGCCTGGGACCATGCGCTGGCGACTTTCACCGTCACCACCACCAATGACGTGATCAATGCTGGTGACGGGGTGACTAGCCTGCGCGAGGCGATCATTGCAGCCAACGCGGCTGCAGGCACCGACACGATCAATTTCAACATAGGCGGCGGCGGTGTGAAGACGATCAATCTGGCCTCCGCTCTGCCGACGATCACGGGTGCGGTCACGATCGACGGTTACACGCAGGCTGGCTCATCGGTAAACACTCTGTCGGTTGGTGATAATGCAGTCCTCACCATTGAACTCAATGGCACCGGCGCAGGCAGCGTCGATGGACTCACGCTTGGCGCGGGCAGCGCCGGCAGCACGATCCGCGGCCTAGTCATCAATCGTTTTAGCGGCAATGGCATTCAAATCGACAGCACCGGCAACCTAATTGTCGGCAACTGGATCGGTGTCGATAACACTGGAACCCTCGATCTCGGCAATGGCGTAGACGGCATCACCAACAGCGCGAACAACAACACGATTGGAACTTCAGCCGTCGCAGACCGCAACGTGTTGTCTGGCAACGATGACGAGGGAGTGGACGTCGATCCCGGGGTGACGGGGATCGTGATTCAAGGGAATTATATCGGGACGAACGCGATGGGGACAGTGGCGGTGCCCAACGGAGACCTGGCAAATCCCAATTCGGGCGGTGTCTTATTGGGAGGGGACGGTACCCTCTTCGGCGGCTCGTTACCTGGCCAAGGAAACCTCGTGTCCGGGAACCTTATTGACGGCATCCTCATCGACGGTATCGGAAACGACGTGGTCTACGGCAACTTGATCGGCACCAATGCCGCCGGCACGGCAGGCATCGCGAACAGCGGGCCCGGCATATGGATCAATGGAGGAAGCAACAGTCGCATCGGAGGCACTGCCGCCGGCCAGGGAAACACGATTGCTTACAACGCCGACGATGGTATCCAGATTGCGCCGGCGACCTCCACAGGCAACGCTATTCTTGGTAACTCAATCTTCGCAAACACCGGCCTGGGCATTGACCTAAACAACAACGGCGTCACGGCCAACGATGCGGGTGACGGCGACACAGGAGCCAACAACCTGCAAAACTTCCCAGTGCTCACATCCGCTGTAATGGCGTCCAGTACTCAGGTGACCATTGTCGGCACGATCAACAGCACGGCCAACAGCCAATTCCGCATTGAGTTCTTCAGCAACACTGCTCAGGACCCAACCGGCCAGGGTGAAGGCCAGGTCTATCTGGGCTTTGTCAACGTCACCACCAATGGGGGCGGTAACTTTAACTTCAACACGACGTTAACGGCCACTGTTTCCGCCAGCAGCTTTATCAGCGCCACTGCCACCAGGAGTAACGCCACGTTTACGACCTTCACCGACACATCTGAGTTCGCCCTCAATGCCGTATCAACGAACACGGCACCAGTTCTTGACGCCACTCGGAATCCGGTGCTGACCGCGATCAACGAAGACGCGGGCGCGCCGGTGGGCGCAGTGGGCACACTGGTCTCGAGCTTGGTGGACCTTGCCGTTCCGGCCGGTCAGGTCGACAACGTGACCGACTGGAATAGCGGGGCGCTCTTGGGCATCGCCATCACCGGAGCGAATGCGACCAACGGTACATGGTTCTACTCGACCAATAATGGAAGCAATTGGAACGCACTGGGCGCGGTGGCCAACAACAACGCCCTGCTACTGGCCGCCGATGCCAGCACACGGCTCTATTTCCAGCCCAACGCCAACTTCAACGGGGCGATAGCCAACGCAATCACGTTCCGGGCCTGGGATCAAACCAGCGGGAGCAACGGAACGAAGGTCAGCACAGCGGTCAACGGCGGCACGACGGCTTTCTCCACCGCGACCGATACGGCCTCCCTGGTGGTCAACGCGGTGAACGACGCGCCCACCGCCACCAACCTGAGTGCCGCGGAGAGCTACACCGAAGACACCGCGCTCAACCTGATCAACATCGTGGCGAGCGACGTGGACAGCGCCAACATTACCGCCACCCTGACCCTCTCGGATGTGGCCGCGGGCAGTTTGAATACCGCCACCTCCGGGGCCGTGACCTCGACGTTCGTCGGGGGGGTGTGGACCGCGAGCGGCGCGCTCGCCAACGTCAACACCTTGCTCGCGGGCGTGACCTTTACCCCGGCCCTGGACTACAACAGCAACTTCACCATCGCCACCAGCGTGAGCGACGGCGTGGCCCCCGCGATCACCGGGGTCAAGGCCATGACCGGCATCCCCGTCAACGATGCGCCAGTGGTGGATCTGAACGCGGGCGCGGCGGGCAATAATGTGACCACCGCGTTCACGGAACAGACGCCGGTGCTGATCGCGCCGGTGGGGACGATGACCGACGTGGATTCGGCCAACCTGACCTCGTTGCGGTGACGCTGACGGCGCGGCCCGATGGCAATGCGGTGGAGTCGCTCTCGCTCAATGCGGCGGCGACGGCGGCAGCCTCCGGGGCGGGCTTGACGGTGACCTACACGGCCGGGACCGGGGTGCTCTCGATCACGGGCTCAGCCACGAAAGCGGTGTACCAATCGATTCTGCAGGGGATTCTCTACAACGACACGAGCAACACGCCGACCACGAGCAACCGGACGATCAACGTCGTGACTAACGACGGCACGACGGCGAGCGTGACGCGGACGGTGACGCTGACCGTGGCGGCGGTGAACGACGCGCCGACCGCCACCAACCTGAGTGCCGCGGAGAGCTACACCGAAGACACCGCGCTCAACCTGATCAACATCGTGGCGAGCGACGTGGACAGCGCCAACATTACCGCCACCCTGACCCTCTCGGATGTGGCCGCGGGCAGCCTGAGCACCGGCACCTCCGGGGCCGTGACCTCGACATTCGTCGGGGGGGTGTGGACCGCGAGCGGCGCGCTCGCCAACGTCAACACCTTGCTCGCGGGCGTGACCTTTACCCCGGCCCTGGACTACAACAGCAACTTCACCATCGCCACCAGCGTGAGCGACGGCGTGGCCCCCGCGATCACCGGGGTCAAGGCCATGACCGGCATCCCCGTCAACGATGCGCCAGTGGTGGATCTGAACGCGGGCGCGGCGGGCAATAATGTGACCACCGCGTTCACGGAACAGACGCCGGTGCTGATCGCGCCGGTGGGGACGCTGACCGACGTGGATTCGGCCAACCTGACCTCGTTGCTGGTGACGTTGACGGCGCGGCCCGATGGCAATGCGGTGGAGTCGCTCTCGCTCAATGCGGCGGCGACGGCGGCAGCCTCCGGGGCGGGCTTGACGGTGACCTACACGGCCGGGACCGGGGTGCTCTCGATCACGGGCTCAGCCACGAAAGCGGTGTACCAATCGATTCTGCAGGGGATTCTCTACAACGACACGAGCAACACGCCGACCACGAGCAACCGGACGATCAACGTCGTGACTAACGACGGCACGTCGGCGAGCGTGACGCGGACGGTGACGCTGACCGTGGCGGCGGTGAACGATGCGCCGACCGCCACCAACCTGAGTGCCGCGGAGAGCTACACCGAAGACACCGCGCTCAACCTGATCAACATCGTGGCGAGCGACGTGGACAGCGCCAACATTACCGCCACCCTGACCCTCTCGGATGTGGCCGCGGGCAGCTTGAGTACCGCCACCTCCGGGGCCGTGACCTCGACGTTCGTCGGGGGGGTGTGGACCGCGAGCGGCGCGCTGGCCGATGTCAACGCCTTGCTCGCGGGCGTGACCTTTACCCCGGCCCTGGACTACAACAGCAACTTCACCATCGCCACCAGCGTGAGCGACGGCGTGGCCCCCGCGATCACCGGGGTCAAGGCCATGACCGGCATCCCGGTCAACGATGCGCCCACCGCCACCAACCTGAGTGCCGCGGAGAGCTACACCGAAGACACCGCGCTCAACCTGATCAACATCGTGGCGAGCGACGTGGACAGCGCCAACATTACCGCCACCCTGACCCTCTCGGATGTGGCCGCGGGCAGTTTGAATACGGCCACCTCCGGGGCCGTGACCTCGACGTTCGTCGGGGGGGTGTGGACCGCGAGCGGCGCGCTGGCCGATGTCAACGCCTTGCTCGCGGGCGTGACCTTTACCCCGGCCCTGGACTACAACAGCAACTTCACCATCGCCACCAGCGTGAGCGACGGCGTGGCCCCCGCGATCACCGGGGTCAAGGCCATGACCGGCACCGCGGTCAACGATGCGCCCACCGCCACCAACCTGAGTGCCGCGGAGAGCTACACCGAAGACACCGCGCTCAACCTGATCAACATCGTGGCGAGCGACGTGGACAGCGCCAACATTACCGCCACCCTGACCCTCTCGGATGTGGCCGCGGGCAGTTTGAATACCGCCACCTCCGGGGCCGTGACCTCGACGTTCGTCGGGGGGGTGTGGACCGCGAGCGGCGCGCTGGCCGATGTCAACGCCTTGCTCGCGGGCGTGACCTTTACCCCGGCCCTGGACTACAACAGCAACTTCACCATCGCCACCAGCGTGAGCGACGGCGTGGCCCCCGCGATCACCGGGGTCAAGGCCATGACCGGCATCGCGGTCAACGATGCGCCCACCGCCACCAACCTGAGTGCCGCGGAGAGCTACACCGAAGACACCGCGCTCAACCTGATCAACATCGTGGCGAGCGACGTGGACAGCGCCAACATTACCGCCACCCTGACCCTCTCGGATGTGGCCGCGGGCAGCTTGAATACCGCCACCTCCGGGGCCGTGACCTCGACATTCGTCGGGGGGGTGTGGACCGCGAGCGGCGCGCTGGCCGATGTCAACGCCTTGCTCGCGGGCGTGACCTTTACCCCGGCCCTGGACTACAACAGCAACTTCACCATCGCCACCAGCGTGAGCGACGGCGTGGCCCCCGCGATCACCGGGGTCAAGGCCATGACCGGCATCCCCGTCAACGATGCGCCCACCGCCACCAACCTGAGTGCCGCGGAGAGCTACACCGAAGACACCGCGCTCAACCTGATCAACATCGTGGCGAGCGACGTGGACAGCGCCAACATTACCGCCACCCTGACCCTCTCGGATGTGGCCGCGGGCAGTTTGAGCACCGCCACCTCCGGGGCCGTGACCTCGACGTTCGTCGGGGGGGTGTGGACCGCGAGCGGCGCGCTGGCCGATGTCAACGCCTTGCTCGCGGGCGTGACCTTTACCCCGGCCCTGGACTACAACAGCAACTTCACCATCGCCACCAGCGTGAGCGACGGCGTGGCCCCCGCGATCACCGGGGTCAAGGCCATGACCGGCACCGCGGTCAACGATGCGCCCACCGCCACCAACCTGAGTGCCGCGGAGAGCTACACCGAAGACACCGCGCTCAACCTGATCAACATCGTGGCGAGCGACGTGGACAGCGCCAACATTACCGCCACCCTGACCCTCTCGGATGTGGCCGCGGGCAGTCTGAATACCGCCACCTCCGGGGCCGTGACCTCGACATTCGTCGGGGGGGTGTGGACCGCGAGCGGCGCGCTGGCCGATGTCAACGCCTTGCTCGCGGGCGTGACCTTTACCCCGGCCCTGGACTACAACAGCAACTTCACCATCGCCACCAGCGTGAGCGACGGCGTGGCCCCCGCGATCACCGGGGTCAAGGCCATGACCGGCACCGCGGTCAACGATGCGCCCACCGCCACCAACCTGAGTGCCGCGGAGAGCTACACCGAAGACACCGCGCTCAACCTGATCAACATCGTGGCGAGCGACGTGGACAGCGCCAACATTACCGCCACCCTGACCCTCTCGGATGTGGCCGCGGGCAGTCTGAGTACCGCCACCTCCGGGGCCGTGACCTCGACGTTCGTCGGGGGGGTGTGGACCGCGAGCGGCGCGCTGGCCGATGTCAACGCCTTGCTCGCGGGCGTGACCTTTACCCCGGCCCTGGACTACAACAGCAACTTCACCATCGCCACCAGCGTGAGCGACGGCGTGGCCCCCGCGATCACCGGGGTCAAGGCCATGACCGGCACCCCGGTCAACGATGCGCCCACCGCCACCAACCTGAGTGCCGCGGAGAGCTACACCGAAGACACCGCGCTCAACCTGATCAACATCGTGGCGAGCGACGTGGACAGCGCCAACATTACCGCCACCCTGACCCTCTCGGATGTGGCCGCGGGCAGCTTGAACACCGCCACCTCCGGGGCCGTGACCTCGACGTTCGTCGGGGGGGTGTGGACCGCGAGCGGCGCGCTGGCCGATGTCAACGCCTTGCTCGCGGGCGTGACCTTTACCCCGGCCCTGGACTACAACAGCAACTTCACCATCGCCACCAGCGTGAGCGACGGCGTGGCCCCCGCGATCACCGGGGTCAAGGCCATGACCGGCACCGCGGTCAACGATGCGCCGGTGAACACGGTGCCGGGGATGCAGACGATCCCGGAGGATACGGCGCAGGCGATTGGCGGGCTCATCGTCACTGATGTGGACGGCAACTTGAGCACGGTGCAGCTGGCGGTGGCGAACGGCACGGTGACAGTGACCTTGAGCGGCGGGGCCACGATCACGGCGGGGGCCAACGGCACGTCGACGCTGACCTTGTCGGGCAGTCAGGTTGATATCAACGCGACCTTGGCCTCTCTCCTCTATCAAGGCACGCTCAACTACAACGGGCCGGATACGCTCACGGTGACGAGCACGGACGGCAATGCCGTGACCGATGTCGACACGGTGGCGATCACGGTGAGTCCGGTGGATGATCTGCCGGTGGCGAGCGCCGACCTCTACGCGGCGACCGAGGACACGGTGCTCAACGTGCCGGCTCTCACCGGAGTGCTGGCGAACGACACGGGGCTGGGCGACGGGGGTCTCACGCTCTCGGTGGTGGGCCCGGTGACTGGGGGCGCGGTGGTGCTCAACAACGACGGCAGCTTCAGCTTCACCCCGACCGCGAACTTCAACGGGGCGGCCTCCTTCACCTACCAGGTGCAGGACGGCGATGGGGATGTGTCGAGCGCGCTGGTGACGATCAACGTGGCCCCGCAGAACGATGCGCCGGTGCTTGCTGCCAATACGGGCTCGATCGTCCTCCAAGGATTTTCTGATCCCATTACACCAAGTGAATTGCAAGTGACGGACGTGGACAACTCGCCCGCCCAACTGACCTACACGGTGACGACCGCGCCCGTGAATGGCCGACTTGAACTGACCACCGCCCCCGGCGTGGCGATCACGAGCTTCACGCAAGCGGACATTAATGCGGGGCGACTCGTGTTCGTCCACAGCGGAGCCGTCAGCACGAGTGACAGTTTCATCTTTACGGTCAGTGATGGCGTTGGGGGCATGATTGGGGCGACGACGTTTACTTTCACGGTGACGCCGTTTATCCCTCCGCCTCCCCCGCCTCCTCCGCCCCCGGGCCCAGGTCCCGTACCCGTCCCCGTTCCTGTTCCAGGCCCTACTGGACTGCCCCCGGACGGTGTTGCAAACCCTGTGTTGCAGCCACCACCAGTGCTGGTTACGGCGGTGGGCGCAATCGACGAACCAGTGCGGCGAGTGGCTCTGCCGGGCCGAACGTTCGTTAGGGTGGAGAAGCCGGACATCGTGCTCCAGGAACCGTTGGCCCTTTCGCTTGAGCCGCTCTCGCTTCCGGTCAAGAAGATGTTGGACGTGGGTCACAAACTCGCTGATCGGTTGACCAGGCTGGCCGACGATCTCGAACGAGTGATGCAAGAGCGTGAAAACCAGACGCGTCTCTTTGGGCGGGTGACAACGCTCTCAGGGATGGCCTTGTCAGCGGGATTCGTGGCGTGGATTCTGCGCAGCGGCTCCTTGCTAGCAAGTTTTCTCGTTTCGATGCCGGCCTGGCGCCACTTCGATCCGCTGCCGGTGCTGGGGTTGGGCGGACAAGATCGTCGGAAACGTGATCGCAAGGCGCGCGAGGAACAGGCACAGGAGACCAAGGAGTTCCGCGGTCTGGATCGGGTGTTGAAATCGTCGGCCAAGCCGGCCAAGCGACTAGAGACGGGCCGCGTGAGGAGACCGAAGTCATGATGCGAGTGACGCCGTTAGTGTGGGTGAGTTTTGGGCTGGTCAGTTGTCTATAGCGTCACGCTGTACCTCGTCGAGTCGCCGCCCCAATGGAACCAAGCCGTGTGAGGGACCGTGCTGGTGAAAGGCCGTCGAATCAGCTTCGCCCAACGAGCCTGGGAGCAAACCGCACGCATCTTCATTCGTGAAAGCGGTGCGTAGCCGCTAGCAGGCTGAGGTCGAGGTCAAGGTTGAGCAATGACCTGACTTTATTCATATCAGCCCTGCCTCAGCCTTCATCTTCCGATCACGTCACGCCGACGGACTTTTTCAGCATCCTACCAGGCCCTCCTGGTCGCGTCCGGCCCTCACTTGCTCCCCTCCAAAGGGTCAGACCAGAAAGCGTCGGCCAGAGACGCATTCCGAATCTCTTCATGAATCTCCCTACCAAGAGCACTGTAACTCGGCTGCATAAAAGAAGAATTTACTGGGTGAAAGGGCATCGTCCTTGCTAAATTTCATTATGGAGAATAAAGAACGTACGGACTCCCTGCCTATGTCATGAGAATCCTACATAGACAGAAGAAAATAGCGGCGATGAAGCCAGCGCGAAGGCACCGTCATGCCTCCACGGACGCATGCGCCACCCTACTCGCAAGGCGCGAGGAACAGGCACGGGAGACCAAGGAGTTCCGCGGTCTGGATCGGGTGTTGAAATCGTCGGCCAAGCCGGCCAAGCGACTAGAGACGGGCCGCGTGAGGAGACCGAAGTCATGATGCGAGTGACGCCGTTAGTATGGGTGAGTTTTGGGCTGGTCAGTCTTACGGTCAGTGTGATAATGGCGGGCAATTCGCTCTTTGATTTGGTGCCAGATCACGAT
This sequence comes from Nitrospirota bacterium, assembly GCA_963741245.1. Taxonomy (GTDB): domain Bacteria; phylum Nitrospirota; class Nitrospiria; order Nitrospirales; family Nitrospiraceae; genus Palsa-1315. Next base: position 147,543 of record CAVUHR010000003.1, read on the forward strand.
CGCCAGGTCTTTGAATATCGTCGTGACTTGGCAGAGTCGTTGGCGGTTCAGTACTCGGCGCTGGCCGAGCGTGAACAGATCGAGACGGTGAAATTTGCGATGGAGACGTTGGCCAAGCGAATTCCGGATATCCTGTCCCTGGCGCTTCTCCTGAAGAGCGGGACGGTCGTGGCGCAGGTGGGCGACCATGCGCGAATTTGGGTGCAGCCGTCCGGCGAAGAATCTACCCTTGACTTTTTCCAAGTCCCGATCTTTTCCGGCGACCAACCGTGGGGCATGCTCCAGGTTGCGTTTCGCCAAACGAACGTAACCGGCCTTCAATGGTTGCTCGCGGATCCGTGGATGCGTTTCCTGGCGTTTGTCAGTGTCGCGGGATTCGTCGGCTACCTCCTTTTCATGAAACGCACCCTCCGTCAGCTCGATCCCTCCGGCATTATTCCAACTCGTGTGAAATCCGCGCTCGATGCGCTCACGCAAGGCGTGGTCATGATCGATACGCGGGATTTTGTCGTCTTGGTGAACGATGCCTTCTGCCATGCTGTGGGAAAGCCAGTGACGTCGTTGATCGGATCCGACCTCGGCACCCTATCGTGGAAGTCTCCTGCGTCATCTGCCAAGGTGTTGGTGCATCCCTGGACAGAGGCGATCATGGACAAGCAGCCCAAAGACGGCACGCCCCTTCTCCTGAGCCTTCCTGATGGTGAATCACGAAAGTTCATTGTTAATACCGTGCCGATTATGGACGACGCGTCCACGGTGAGAGGGGCCCTGGTCTCCTTCCACGATATTACCGAACTCGACCGAGCGAATTCTTCCCTCCGGGAGGCGAACAGCGAGTTGGATGCGTCTCGCTTCCAAATTCTGGAAAAGAACCAGGAACTCGAAACGACGAATACGAGCCTCCAGGTCGAGATGAGCGAGCGGAAAAAGGCTCAGGCAGAGAGAGAAGAACTGCATCAGCAGCTCGTGCAGGCGTCGCGCCAAGCTGGTATGGCGGATGTGGCGTCGAGCGTGCTGCACAACGTCGGGAATGTACTCACTAGCATTAACGTGTCGACTGATATTTTGCTGAAGACCCTCAAGAAGCCGATGGTGGGGGATGTCTGCCGGATTGCTTCGATGTTTCATGAGCATCAGGACAATTTACAGGCATTTCTGACACAAGATACGAAGGGCAAGCAGATTCCCTCGTATTTGGGCATGGTTGCCGAGTCTCTGAGCGGGAGTCACCAGACCATCCAGAGTGAAATCGACTCCCTCGTGAAAAAAATCGACCATATCAAGCAAGTGATCGTGTCGCAGCAGGATATCGCCCACGCGGGGGAGGTTCGCGAGGCGACGTCGGCCGAGGACCTGATGGAGCAAGCCTTGATGATGGGGATGCCCGATGCGGAGAAGTACGGTATCCGAGTCGTGCGGGAGTATGCCCATGTTCCGACAATCATGACGGATCGACATTATGTCCTCCAGATTCTGGTGAATGTGATCACCAATGCCAAGAACGCCATGGTCGAATATCCGGCGAACGCTCATTGCCTCACAGTCCGAATCGGGTTGCCTCCCGACCGCAGAGGATCCCTGCGATTTGAGGTGACCGATACCGGTGGCGGCATTAAAGCTGAAAACCTCCCACGCTTGTTTGCTCAGGGTTTTACGACGAGAAAGGCCGGACATGGCTTTGGTCTTCACAGTGCCGCAATCTCCGCCAAGAATCTTGGCGGAACCTTACAAGCCCAGAGTGCGGGAGAAGGGCGCGGCGCCACCTTCATGCTCGATCTCCCATTGACCTTGGCGGATGCTGCCGCATGAAGAACGACATGACGACTGACAATCGACGCATTCTGGTGATCGACGACAACGCGTCCATCCACGAGGACTTTCGTAAGATCTTGGTGCCGCCGAAAGATTCTAATTCGCTCGATCAGGCACGGGTGGCCTTGTTTGGAGAGACACCGAGTCTCCCGCCAGAGGAGCACTACGAGCTCGAGTTCGCGCATCAGGGGCAAGAGGGGGTCGCTCTGGTCCAGAGTGCTCAGCGAGAGGGCCACCCCTACGCGATGGCCTTCGTGGACATGCGTATGCCGCCGGGATGGGACGGCCTCGAAACGATCGAGCATCTGTGGCAGGTCGCGCCTGACCTCGAGATCGTGATCTGTACGGCCTATGCCGATCATCCATGGGAAGACGTAAGTCGCCGAATCGGAAACACCGACAAGCTGCTCATCCTGCTGAAACCCTTCAACAGCATCGAGGTTGTCCAACTGGCAAATTCGCTTACGAAGAAATGGAACCTGACGACATTCGCTCAATCTGCAGATTGAATGCCTCGCGTCCTGCGTGAGCCAGCGGACGGCCGAATTGCACGAAGCCAACGACCGCCTTCAAGCAAACATCGCCCAGACAATCGCGGAGACTGTGAAGGACCAGCCTCAGGACGATGCCGCGGCAGTGTTCCGTCAGAAAGAAGAGTTTCTGGCGATCATGAGCCATGAAATCCTCACGCCCATCAATGAACTGGTTGGCAAGGTGAATCTGTTGTTCGAGAGCCCGCTCAGTCCTGGGCAGCGAGAGCATGCGACGACCATACAGAGATGCGCGCAGGATCTCCTGGCTCTCCTCAACGACATGCACGGGTTCATGGCTGGTCGGAGACAAGAAACTCGGGCGGGGGGTCGTCAATGACGACGGCTATCCCATCGGCGCGGGCAGAAAGAAAAGAATGACCAGGGATGCCAATAATCAAAACCTTCGGTCTTGGTGATCGACGACAACACGTCCATCCACGAGGACTTTCGCAAAATCCTTCAAGCGAAAGCCGGGGAGGAGGGTTTCGATCAAGCGCGGGCGGCGATGTTCGGCGATCAGCCGCGCTCGCGGGGCCTCGAACGGTTCGAACTGGACTGCGCCGATCAGGGGCAAGCCGCTCTCACCTTGGTGCAGTTGGCACGGAATGAAGGCCGACCCTATGCAGTGGCGTTTGTTGATATGAGGATGCCGCCCGGATGGGACGGCCTGGAAACCATCGAACACCTCTGGGAAGCGGACGCAGCGCTTCAGGTGGTCATCTGCACGGCATATTCCGACCACCCGTGGGACGAAATCAAAGAACGTGTCGGCCGAACCGACAAGTTGGTGATCCTCCACAAACCGTTTAACGGCATTGAGGTGTTGCAGCTTGCCACCGCACTCTGTCGTAAATGGGATCTTGCACATGAGGTGGCAGGACAACTGGATGAATTGAACACGCTGGTCGAAGAACGTACGGTAGAACTCCAGGGCGCGAACGAGCAACTGACACAATCCAATGCGGCCTTGGTGCGAACCGTGGCGGATCTTGAGGAGGCTCAAGCGGTAATTTTGCGACAAAACGACGAACTGGGGCGTCTCGCGTCTCGAGATCCACTCACCGGCTGCCTCAACCGCCGCGCCTTTTACGCGCAATTTGAGACGGCCTTGGCCGAGAGCCGCAAACATGACATCGAACTGAGCTGCCTGATGGTGGACATCGACAAATTCAAACGCATTAACGACCAGTTTGGACATGGGGTGGGGGATCAAGCCATCCAAGCGGTAGCCAACTGCCTGAGCGCCGGGCTGCGATTGATGGACACCATCGGCCGCTATGGGGGAGAGGAATTCTGCTTGATGTTTCCGCGCACCACGCTGGCTGAAGCCGCTGATCTGGCGGAACGTCTTCGGATTCGTGTCGAAACAGAGGCTGGGGTCAGGATGCGCATGGCATCCCGCTTGGTGATCACAATGAGTTGCGGCATTTCATCTACGGCGGTTGGAGCGCGGACGCCTTTGGAGCTGATCGATCAAGCGGACAAGGCTCTCTTTGCCGCCAAGGAAGGTGGGCGGAATTGCGTCATGGCTCTTGATCCGATTATCGCCGGAGCGAACGCTCCCGATCAGGTTGAACCGCAAGTCAAGCGGATCACTCCACGGGTGTCGAGCCCATAGGTTTCCCGGTAAAGGAATCTTGAGCAGAAAGGTCACTGTGGACGGGCTCCTAGCCCGCAGGATTCATGAAGATTCGTTGCGAAAGCGTGCAGATGCGCCGCGAGACGGGTACTCGGAGACGTGAAGCCCTGAGGCATATTCGTGCAGTATGTCGAAGGGCTGAACGGCGAGACTGCCCGTCACAGCCGCGTATCCGCGCTTGCAGCAGAAGCCTCATGAATCATGCGGGCTAGAAGGAACAGATGATATGGGGCGCATCCTGAGCTGTCCACGGTGCCAGAAGGATGGCCTCTTGCGGTGTCACCCGCAATCGGCACGCGAGCACCTTGCCTCTTTCCTCTTCGTGGCGCCATTCCGTTGTCCATCGTGCAGTCACCGTTTTCTAGCGTCTCATCTTTGGCTGGACCATTCCACGCATCCGATCGATCGCCGCGAACACCTCCGGATTCCCGTGCGACTCTATCTCTCGTTCTCCGGGGGCAAGGTCCGTGGTGAGGGAACGGTGCTCGATCTCTCGATGGGCGGCTGTATCATCAAGAGCGAGACCCAGGTCCATACGAACGACATCTTCTATCTGCAATTGTCGATTAGTGAAGGTGAACTCCCTCTTGAAGTGGCCGCAATGGTCCGTTCCGTGAGCGCTCGCGGCATCGCCTTCAAGTTCCTTCGAGCCGCCCAAGAGAACAAGCGCCTGCTTGCCTTTGTCCAGACCCGGACACCAGATCAGCCGGACAAATCCTCGCTCAACAACCCCGGTGTCGCCGCCTAAGCAGGCCGGCGAATTCCTTGCCTCGCCATACCATCGTCAACAGAATAGGGTTCGACGCAATTAGCAGGGTGCTCAAAAAGGCCGTTCAGCAAGGCCGCAGCGAGTGAAGGACCGAAGCGTACCCTTGGGGTACGTTGAGGGTCTGAACGATGCGAGAACGATGCATGGGAAAAGGCGCGTCTCGGCGCGCTGGGGTGGGTGGGTGAGAAGAGCGACTTTTTCAGCATCCTGCTAGATCGGAGTTTCCCAGGCAGAAGGAAGCGGATGGTTGTTGACCAGTTCCTGGTGTGCGGCGAGATCATAGGGTTCAATGGTGAGGTCGTGCTCATTGAGCGGTTCCGGGCAGGCAGGGGAACAGAGGTACGTACGATACGATTCAGCCTTCTCCTTCGTGGCGAACCGGCACAGCCCATATTCCGGCATCCCAGATGAGGGATACCAGAATGCCAGTTCAATTGCACTCCCCTGATAGATGCCGAGGCTACGGTGCTTGATCTGAAACCCGCCGGGCAAATGTGAAGAGGATTCAAGCGACATCGGACGGCCTTGCCTCCGTATCATTCCGTATCATAATGGTTTTCCTCATGATAGCATGAGCGACCCCCTGCGCTCTAGACCGGCGCGGGCGAGAAGGAGGATCGCCATGAGCCGTCGCATTTCGGTATTTACCACCATCGCCATCACGGTTCTGATCGTAGGACTCTCAGGGTGCGGCTACAACGATCTCCAGGGATTAGATGAAGACACCAAGGCCGCCTGGAGCGAAGTGGTCAATCAGTACCAGCGGCGGGCTGATCTGATCCCGAACTTGGTTGCCACCGTCAAAGGCTATGCCGCGCATGAGAAGGATACGCTCGAAGGGGTGGTGCAGGCGCGTGCCAAAGCCACCGGGATTCAGGTGACGCCCGAGACGTTAAAAGACCCAGCGGCGTTCGAACAATTCCAGAAAGCACAAGCCGGATTGACGTCGGCGTTGGGCCGCCTCATCGCTATTGCAGAGAATTACCCTAATCTGAAAGCCGACCAGAACTTCCGTGATCTCCAAAGTCAACTCGAAGGAACAGAGAATCGCATTGCCGTCGCGCGTAAGCGCTACATCGAGAAAGTGGCGGAGTACAACAAAGGTGTCCGCTATTTCCCCACGAACCTGACGGCCAAGTTCCTCCTCCATATGGAAGAGAAACCGAATTTCACCGTGGCAGATGAGAAAGCTGTGGCGAAGCCGCCAGAGGTGAAATTCTAGGAGGTAGGGCAAGGTTGAGGTTGAGCCAGAGTAGCTGGAAGGCAGTGTTCTTCCTCGTCTTATCCTCAGCCTTAACCTTGGCCTCACTTGTCTTTGCGCTCGACGTGCCGCCACTCACAGGGCGCGTCATCGATCTCGCCCACGTACTGCCGCCCAACACGGTCGAATCACTCACCGCGCGACTCAAGGCGCACGAAGAGACCACCAGCAACCAAGTCACGGTGCTCGTGCTCCCGTCCCTCGAAGAGGAACCGCTCGAATCCTTCTCCCATCGTGTCGCGACGACATGGAAGCTGGGTCAGAAAGGAACCGACAACGGAGTCCTGCTCTTGGTGGCCATCAAGGAACGCAAGATTCGCATTGAAGTCGGCTATGGATTGGAAGGCGCATTGACCGATGCACGATCGGCGCAGATTATCAGAAATGAGATCGTCCCGCGGTTTCGTGCCGGTGATGCACCGGGCGGGGTAACCGCCGGGGTCGACGCGATTCTGAAGACGATTGAGGGAACCTATCGGGCCTCCGACAAGACAGCTCCCGGCCTAGACAGCGATGCCATGGGACAGGTCGTGGTGGCGGCGATTGTTGGATTAATCGTCGGGTTGGGCCTCATGAGAGTCCATCGCCTCCTCGGTCCAGTCGTCGGCACAGGACTCTCTGTATTGCTCGCGCCATGGCTGGTCCCTGCCATGATTACCGGTGGCGTCACCCTCTTGCTGCTCACGTTGATCAGTGCGACCGGTGCCGGCGGGAGAGGTCGCGGACGGCATGGCGGGGACGACTGGGTTTGGTATAGCAGTCGCAGTGGCGGATGGGGCGGCGGCTCGTTCGGCAGTGGGGGGGGTGGTTTCAGCGGCGGCGGGGGCGATTTCGGAGGAGGAGGCGCCAGTGGAAATTGGTAACAGGCTGGAGTTGACCGCTGAAGAACGAGAGCGGATCCGACTGGCCGTACAGGAGGCGGAGCGGCGGACAAAGGCAGAAGTCGTTCCGCTGATCGTGGCGCGCTCAGGGCTGTATCGCGAGGTCCGGCATTGGGTCGGTCTCGCACTCGCGCTCTTGGTGCTCACCATTCTGCTCACGATTGAATCGCACTGGCTTCCGTGGGGTTGGCATGCTTCGAACGCGGCCTGGCTACTGCTTTCGACGCTGGTGGCTTACGGATGTGGCGTGTGGCTCGGGACCCTGTGGCCGATCATTCGTCTCTGCGCCTCCGTAGAGCGGATGCGGCACAAAGTAAAACTCAGAGCCGAACACGCGTTTTCTCAACATGCCGTGTCGCACACGCGGGAGCGCACGGGCGTGCTCATCATGCTGTCGATTCTGGAACGACAGATCTACGTGTTGCCGGATCGATCGCTGGATGGTCTGGCCTCACGTGACCATTGGGCGCAGGTGGTCCAGGCTGCTGTCGATCGATTAGAGTGTGGCGATATCGTCGGCGGGCTATGCCAGGGAATCGAACGATGCGGCCTGCTGCTAGCAGACATCTGTCCCGGTCGTCCGGGTGACAACCCGAACGAATTACCGGACGAATTGATTCAGGAGCCCTAACCCGCATTATTCATGGAGCTTCTGCTGTAAGCGCGGACACGCGGCTGCGACGGGCAGTCTCGCCGTTCAGCCCTTCGACATACTGTTGGGGACTGGTACCCTTCTTCTTGGTACCTGTCCCCGCCTGAGGAGCGGGATAGGCACTGCCGCAGACGGCAGACGGCAGAGCCAGTCCCCGGTCTCCGAGTGCCCGTCTCGCTTGCGTCTGCACGCTTTCGCGACGAACCTTCATGAATAATGCGGGCTAACCGTCCTCTAGATAGACTGCCCGGCGTTGTTCCGCTAGAATCCCGATTCATGTCCGATCCTACCGTGGTATCCCCAGCTCCAGCGAATGCGCAGGATGAGACTCGCTCGGTGGTCAAAGCGGCCGGCTTGATCGGCGTGGCCACCTTCTCCAGCCGGATTCTCGGCTTCGTCCGCGACATGGTGTTGGCGAGGATTTTTGGCGCAACGCCTGCAGCAGATGCCTTCTTCGTCGCCTATCGTGTCCCCAACTTGCTTCGTGAGTTATTTGCGGAAGGGTCGATGTCTTCCGCCTTCATTCCGGTCTTCACGGAATATCAGACGCTCAAGTCGAAACGAGACGCCTGGGAACTGGCGAGCGCCGTCTTCACAACGCTGCTCACAATCGTGATAGGTATCACGATCCTGGGTATTATCGTCGCGTCTGGAATCGTCTGGCTTCTGGCGCCAGGGTTTCATGACGATCCAGCGAAGCTGGGCATGACGATCCTGCTCACGCGGATCATGTTCCCATATCTGATCTTTATCAGCCTGGCCGCGCTGGCGATGGGCATCCTGAATTCCCTGCGCGCCTTCGCGGCGCCGGCGTTCTCGCCGGTGTTCTTTAATATTTTTATCATCGGCTGCGCACTCTTTCTATCGCCAATGATGGCGGAACCAATCCTCGGTGTGGCCATCGGGGTCGTGGCGGGAGGCGCGGCGCAGTTCGCCATGCAATTGCCCGGTTTGAGTCTGCGCGGCATGCTGTTCGGATTCCGGTTCAAGCCCAGCCATCCCGGCGTGCGGCGGATCGGAGCACTGATGGTGCCATCGCTCCTTGGTCTATCCGTGACGCAGGTCAACATTACCGTGAGCACGATCCTCGCCTCCTTCTTTGCGGGCGGGCCGACCTATCTCTTCTACGGCATGAGGTTGATTCAGTTTCCGCTCGGGATTTTTGGTGTGGCGTTGGCCACGGCCATTTTACCGACACTCTCGGCGCAGGCCGCGCGCGGGGCGCTGGATGAATTGCGGACAACATTGGGATTCGGCCTTCGCATGATCCTCTTTATCATCCTACCGGCGATGCTGGGCCTGATCCTCTTGCGTCAGCCGATTGTCCATCTGTTCTTTGAGCACGGGACCTTTACAGCGCACGATACGGCAGAGACCGCACGGGCGGTGCTCTGCTATTCCATCGGCCTCTGGGCCTTCGGAGGTGTCCGTATCATTGTCTCGGCCTTCTATTCGCTGCAAGACACGCAAACGCCGGCCATCTCTGCGGCAATCGCCGTCGCAGCCAACCTCGTCTTCTCTTTCCTGCTGATGTCTTCTCTTGGCTCGGCCGGCCTGGCCCTGGCCACAGCCCTGGCGGCGATGGTCAATGGAGGTATCTTGGTCGCAGTGCTGCACCGTCGGTTGGGCGGCGTGGAATGGGGCTCTGTGGGACGATCATCGCTGCGTGTGCTGCTCGCATCTGTGCCGTTGGTTGTGGTATGTGCCTGGGTGGCAGCGGCGCAGGTCTGGACGCAGCCAGGTGAATGGACGGCGAAATCGGTCATGCTCTGCGTGGCCATCGGATTGAGTGTGAGCGGTTATCTGGGCGTCCACGCCTTGCTGCGGTCAGAAGAACTCGATCTGGTGTGGGGGATGGTCAGACGGAAACTGAAGCGAGGAATGACCTGAGACTATGGGCAAGAGACAACCCTCACCCAAACGCTTCCCGCCTGACGCCTCACGCTTCACGGTCTGCGTCTTCCGCACACCTTGGGGCTGGATGGGTATTTCCGAAACGACGAAAGGGATCGACGCGGTGGTGTTGCCGAAGTCGTCGCGCCAGGCCGTGCTGTCCGAGTTGCAAGCGGCCTCAGCCGCGCTGCTGGACGCCCAGGTCTCTTCACGATTGCAAGAGGCGCGGACACAACTGACCGACTATCTGGCCGGGACGCGCAGGTCTTTCGATCTGTCGCTGGACCTCTCTCGAGGAACGAGTTTTCAGCAGAAGGTCTGGCGAGCCCTTCAACGTGTCTCCTATGGCCAGCTTCGATCCTATCAATGGGTGGCTGTCCGTGTTGGGGGTAGACAGTATGCCCGTGCCGTCGGCAATGCCGTGGGGGCGAATCCGATGCCGATCGTGATTCCTTGCCATCGAATTGTGGCGCAGGATACGTCGCTCGGCGGATTCTCAGGCGGCTTGCCCACGAAACGAAAACTGCTCACTCTCGAAGGAACCCTGGCGGAGCTGCGATCGGAACGATCCTAGCCCGCATTACTCATGAGCGATTCTGCTGCAATCGCCGATCCGCTGTTCTTGCCGTGAAGCGTCGTTCGTGAAGTGTGAAGCGCAGGACGGAAAGAGTATGTCTGTATCCTCGCAAGCGAGATACGAGATACGCTTCACGAGAAAAGCGCGTTCGGGCGATTTCGCGACGAACCGTCATGAATAATGCGAGCTAACCCATGAAGGCCGTTATTCAGCGGGTGACGAGAGCTTCGGTTCAGGTTGAGGGCAAGACCATAGGGCAGATCGAATCTGGTCTCCTGGTCTTGCTGGGGGTGGCGAAAGGCGATGAGGAGTCGGATGGCCGGTATCTTGTCGAGAAGATTCACACGCTCCGGATTTTTTCCGATGAACAGGGAAAGATGAACCGCTCGCTGACGGACATCGGAGGATCGGTCTTGCTGATTTCCCAGTTTACCTTACTGGGCAGGATGGCGAATGGCCGTCGCCCGAGCTTTGACGAGGCGGCGCCCCCGGATGAAGCAGAGCGACTATACAAGCAGGTCGTGACAGAGCTACGAGACCACGGTACTCACGTGGAAACTGGGGTCTTTGCTGCACACATGCAGGTCGAGTTGCTGAACGATGGACCGGTGACCTTTGTGCTCGATAGCCGCGGTGCGAGCTAGTTTCGATCTGTACTCAAGTCCGTCTCGTGAAGACCGAAAGTAGGTTCGTGGGGGCCGATATCGGCATTTCGACCATCGTCTGCTATACTGAGTTTATACGTGTTTGGAATGTGTGAGAGGTGGATATGGGAACGCAAGTTCCTCCACGGCATCCGCTCCGTCAGCTGTTCGGCGCCCTGACCGAGAAAAGTTTCACGGAACATCTCGGGTGGCCCGACCTCAACGTCACCAGCTACGTCTCCAACCTGCTCGTCGACTTTACACACACCGACCACCTGTATAAAATCAAAAATCAGCAAGACCAACCGGTCGATACGGTAGTGGACCTCTTGTTCGAGTCGGAAGTGTTGCTCGAAGCGCAGTCGATGGATCGTGAACGGGACGTGCATCAGCATATCGGTGATTTCACACTCTTCATGGCGGGACTGTTTCCGGAATATCTGCGCCGCCTCAAGACAACTGGGTTGATCTACCACAAGGATTTCCTCGTGGACTACATGAAGACGGGAAAGCGCTCCTACGGGATTGTCGCGCAAATGGCTGACGGTCCGTCACGGGACGAACCTCCTCTGTTCAGAAAACTCTCCGACAACTTCGAGCTCTGCGTCACCGGGCTGGGGTTCGTGCGGTCTGATCTGGATCGCATGAAAGATCCGGCGTACCGGCAGGCGCGGGATCTTCTCCTGAATTGACAATCTCCCGCCCTCTCATTCTTGCCCACGGAGGTGCCGGTCTCCGACGATTGACGCCGGCGCAGGCCACCTGTCTGGCCAATGCACTCGTCATCGGCTATGCCATCCTGGAGCAGGGCTGTTCCGCCGTCATTGCCGTGGAATGTACGATCGGTCTCCTGGAGCAATCGGGGCTGTTCAACGCGGGACGAGGAGCGAATCGCCAGCTGGATGGGGTGCAGCGGATGGATGCCGCGATCATGGAAGGGGCTCACCTCGAAGCTGGAGCCGTCGCCTCGATCGAAGGAATCGTGCATCCAATTACGGCGGCCAGATTGGTCATGGAAGACACGAGTCATGTCTTGCTCGTGGGTCCTCCGGCCACGCGGTTTGCGCAGCACGGCCAACTTGAACAGCTACCGAAGGCGCGATCGTCTCGTCGGAGTTCCGGTCGGTCTTCTCGTGCTTCAACGGCCGCAGCGCGGACGATTCATCTCTATCGAACGATGCTGAAATTTAAGCGGACGCAGAAGGACCGGTACGGGACCGTCGGCGCTGTCGCCTTGGATCGGTCCGGGACGGTGGCGGCAGGGGCCTCTACCGGAGGCATCGATTCGATGTTGCCAGGGCGAGTTGGCGACAGCCCGCTCATCGGCTGTGGAGTCTACGCGGACAATCAGAGTGGTGCTGTGTCGATGACAGGAATGGGCGAAGGTATCGTCCGTCTTGTAATCGCCAAGAGCATCTGCGATCGTCTAGGTATGGGGAAGAGTCCTGCGGTCGCCGCTCGACAGGTGTTGCATATGCTCGTGTCTCGGGTCCATGGGTCGGCTGGGGCCTTAGTCCTCTCGCCGGACGGGCGATTTGCCATCAGGCATGTGACACCCCATATGGCTGCCGGTTGGTGGAACGGGACCGGCCAGCCGACCGTGCGAGGACAATTTCCATGAAGGACGTGCTCTTTCACCTGGCTTTTCCCACACAGGATGTGGCGGCGGCGAAACGTTTCTATGTCGATGGACTTGGTTGTACGTTGGGTCGGGAGTCGAGCCACGCCGTCACGTTCGGACTCGCGGGGCATCAACTCGTGGCGCATCTGACGACGGAACCCCTACCACCGCAACAAGGCATTTATCCCCACCATTTCGGTTTGGTATTCTTGTCGAAAGACTCGTGGCAACAATTCTTGGATCAGGCACAGGCGAAAAGATTGCCCTTCTATCAACAGCCCCGCATCCGGTTCCCCGGCACCAGCATCGAGCACCACACGTTCTTTCTCGAAGATCCCTCCGGGAACCTCCTCGAGTTCAAACACTATCTCAATGAGTCGGCGATCTTCGGCGAGCGAGAGTCTCGTGAGGTCGGCGATTCCTCACTCTAGCAGGCTGCGGAACAACTATTGTGGCACGGTGAAAATTCACTGGCCCGCACGTCTAGGACAACAGGAACACGCCGCGCAGGATGCTCAAAAAGGCCGTCCAGCAAGGCCACAGCGAGCGAAGAGGCGAAGGCGTACGCTTCGGTACGTTGAGTTTCTGAGCGAAGCGAGAACGCCGCTGGCGGACTTTTTCAGCATCCTGCTATGTTGTTACGGTTCCGGCTGGGTAGATCCCTGATCGATCCGATTGAGAATACGGTCGTGGCGACGAGCTAGGGCAGTCGTTTTTCGCATTGGATCGTATCGACGTGGTGACGGCAAGATGGCCGCCAGCCAGGCGGACTCGTCGGCCGTCAGGTCGCGCGAGGACTTCTTGAAGTGATGACGGGCCGCGGCTTCAGCCCCATAAACGCCCTCTCCCCACTCGGCGACGTTGAGATACAGCTCGAGAATGCGCTCCTTCGTGAGATGATGTTCGAGGGAGCGCGTTATCAGAGCTTCCCGCGCCTTTCGAAGCAGGGACCGTTCGGATGACAGATAGAGGTTTTTGGCCAGCTGCTGAGTAATGGTGCTCCCCCCACGCTTGAGTTTGCCCGCTTCGAGGTTATACAGAGCCGCGTCCTTGATCCCTTCCCAGTCGAATCCTTCGTGGGTGAAGAACGACGCATCTTCCCCCGCCACGACCGCCTGGTGGAGGTAGGGGGAGATACGTGAGAGCGGTACCCACATCCAATGGCGTCCGATGGTGTGGCCTTGTGCCTCAGCCTGAGCCTGTCGTGCTTCCATCAAGGCCGTCACGGTTGGATTGGTCGCGCGTAAGGCCGAGACATCGGGCATCGCAAGCAACCATAGGAAGAGGACAGCCCCGACCGGGAGGCAGAGGCCGATGATCAGGATGGCTTTCACGCGGGATCGGGATTGTTCGGTTGACTTCCGCATAGTCTGATGGGTATGAAAGATACGAAGCGAGAGACTAGCCCACATTATTCATGAAGCTTCGTGACGAAACTGCGGAGACGCCAAGCGAGACGGGCGCGTGGAGCCCCGAGAGGCCGAGACGTACTTGAAACAGTACGTTGAGGTCGCGAGGGGAGAGCCCGCCCGCCTGGCCGTGAGGAAACCACGGCCAGGCTTGTCGTAGCGGCGTATTCGCAGTTGCAGTAGAAGTCTTCATGAATAATGTGGGCTAAGGGCAAGGGGGCTGAAAAGGGCCTTGCATTCGGCTCTTGCCCATAGGGTAACCATTGAAAATACTGAGTGCAGAGTTTATCAGAAGTTGTGCGGGGCCAGAACAGTTTCTGAAAAGCGAACTCCCGGAAGTCGCCTTCATCGGGCGGTCGAACGTCGGGAAGTCCTCTCTCATCAACTCCCTCTTGCAGCGTAAGGGGCTGGCCAAGGTGAGCCGCACGCCGGGAAAGACCCGCTTGGTCAACCTCTTTCGGATCATCAGCGACGATCCTGGGTTGGCGCGCTTCGTGGTGGTGGATTTACCCGGGTATGGATATGCGAAGGTGTCGAAAGCGCTGCGGGCTCAGTGGGCCCCATTGATCGAGCAGTATCTCGACGGCAGTGAACAGCTGCGCGCGGTGGTGGTGTTGGTGGAAAGCCGGGTGCTGAGCGAACAGGACAGGGAGACGATCGCATGGCTTCTATCCGTCGGACGACCTCCCATCGTGGTGGCGACGAAAGTGGACAAGTTAAAAATGAACGAGCGCGTCGGTGCGCTTCGTCGGCTGCAGGAAGGGTTGGGATTGGTCGAGGGCGACGAAGTTATTCCTTACTCGTCGGTAACGGGCGAGGGGCGGGAGCGGTTGTGGGCGGCCCTGAAAGAGCGGATTCGAACTTGATTTCGATGTAGGCCTTGTTCTTGAGGTCCGCCATCCACGCTTGGAAGACATCTTCGCTTTTCTGCTGAAAGACGAGTCCCTGGATTTCAGTGCGGACTTGCTCATACGGGCGGAACTGTTTGGGTTTCTTGTCCTCCAGGCGCACAATGTGAAAGCCCTCTGAGGTCTCGATCATATCCGAGATGCTGCCGGGCACCATGTTTGCGATGGTGCGCTCTATCTCCGGCAAGAGCTCTCCCTGCCGCACCAAGCCCAGGCGCCCTCCGTGCGAGGCGCTCGGGCCGTCTGAAAAGCGCAGCGCCAAATCCTCGAAGGACTCCCCCTGCTTGAGCTGCGCCATCACCTCACGAACTTTTCCCCTCGCGTCGGCCGTATCGTCCGGTGAGCGGGGCTGAATGAAAATCTCGCTGAGCGTGTATTCCTCCGAGAGCGCAAACCGATCGCGGTGTTCCTGGAAGTACCGTTTCAAGTCGGAGTCTGCGACCATCACCCCACTCCGCACCTCGCGGTCGACGATCCTGAGCAGCGTCAGCTGTTCTCGGACGTTTTTCATGTCTGCCGGATTCGTTTCGTCGATCGTTCGCCCCTGTTGCTTCATCTGCTTAACCGCTTGCCGAACTTCCTGATCGGTGACCGCGATGCCTCGTACCTTGGCTTCCTGAAGTTGCAACTTGCGCTCAATCATCGAGGTCAGCGCCATGTACTCCGCCGTCTTGAGCCGACGCGCGAGGACATCGCCGCGATACTCTTTCTGAATCCGCTCCCGCTCCGGGGCGAGTTCCCGTTTCATCTCGGACAGCATGATGAGGTCCGAGTTGACGATCGCGATGATCCCATCTTCCACCTGCGCGGCTGAAAGAAGGGACGCCTGTGCGATCAGCCCGAGCGCGAAGAAGACCGCGTGTCTCAACCAGGCTGTTACCATCGTGATGAACGGACGGATCATGATCATGGATATAGGACTCGCCACGCGCCTGTGGGATCGGCCGGTCGGCGAGAGTTCGATGGATTGTACACGAATTGCGGAGGACTTGAGGAGCCTAGCCCGGATTATTCATGAATGACGTTGCGAGGCGTTCGAGACCGAAGCTCGCCGGGGCTTCTCGAAAGTAAGGTCGACGTAGGCGTACTGGCAGTCCGTCGAAGAGGCCGAACGAGAAAAGCCTCGCCGGGCGAGAGGATCGGACGAGTCAATCATGAATAGTCCGGGCAAGTAAGGGGAATTTCGATCCGCGACGATTCAGTGTCTTCCGACGTCGTCGGCGACGTAGCGGGAGGCGTCGGCGAGGCGGATGATCGCCTTCGCACGGATGTCTGCGATTACGCCGTCAAAACGTTTTCGGCGCTTCTCGTTGAGCAGTTCCTGCCGGAGGCGTTCCCGAACGGCCACGTCCGCCTGAATAATTTCCTTGTCGAGCGCCGAAATCATAACGAGGTAATAGCCGGCGTCCGTCTTGATCGGCGCACTGACCATCCCGGGCTTGAGGGTATGAATGACTGCGTCGACTTCGGGGATGACCAATCCCTTGTGATAGGGGCCGAGGTCGCCTCCTTTCGCTTTCGTTTTAAAGTCGATGGAATAGCGCTGCGCAAACTTGGCGAAGTCCCCCCCCTGATTGACCTGCTTTTCGAGATCTTTTGCGGCCGGAAAATTGGGCAGCAGCATCTGCGACACATTCACTTTCAATGGTGTTAAGAGTTCGTTGGCATGCTGCTCGTAGAAGGCGTCCAATTCCTCCTTCGAGAGTTCGACCTTAGCTTTGATCCGATCCTTGAGGAGTTCGTCGAGGATCAGTTGTTCCCGGTAGCGTTGCGCTCGATCGCGGATGGCATCGTTCTGGTCGAGTCCTAGCTTGCGCGCTTCCTGCATGAGCAGTTCTCGGGTGATAAGTTCGTCGAGGAAGAGGCGTTTTCCCCCTTCTTTCTGGTACCGCGCCCTGGTGGCCTCGGCCAGTTCTCCCCAGCGGGTGTCGAATTCGGTCTGCGTGATCTGTCGGCCGTTGACGAGGGCCAGCACACCTTCTTCGGGCGGTGGCGTGCAGCCGGTGAGTAATAGGAAGGTGCCACCGATGGCGCCGGCGAGCAGAGTGACGAAGCGGACAGCGACGACGTTCACGGATCCATTCGATGCTCGAGTCATAGGCGCGTGAGACCTTGTTAGCGAGATGATTGCGGGGACCTCGTGGTGTTGGTATCACAGCCTCCCAGGCTTTGCAAGGTTGCGGTGAGTTCTCGAAACGTGGAAGGCCAGTCCTGATGCGGCATCTGGAGCTCGAACGAGAGCGGAGACAGGAAGCATATCCGCTTCTTGTACCGGTCCATCATCTGACGAATCGCTTGGCTTGAGACCCGGCTCTTGGCGTCGAGCGTGACGACGACGGAGTGGGTCTTGAGTTCGATCGTGCTCAGGCGCAAGGCCTTGGCCTGGAGCCGCACCTGCATGACTTCGAACAGTCGCTCGACGGAGTCCGGGGCCAGCCCATACCGATCCTGTAGTTCACCATGAAGTATGGCGAGATCTCCGACTTGGGTGCAGGAGGCGAGTCGTTTGTAGCACGAGAGGCGCTGGTGGGGATCGGCGACGTAGTCATCCGGAATAAAGGCGGAGACGTTGAGACGGAGGGTGGGGTCCGGATCTTCTTCCACCACTTGGCCTTTGAGGCGCTGGACGGCATGCTCCACCATCTGCATGTACAGATCGAGTCCGATGGCAGCGATATGTCCAGATTGTTGTTTCCCGAGAAGGTTGCCGGCGCCACGGATTTCCATATCCGCCGCGGCGATGCGGAAGCCGGCGCCCAGTTCGGTAAATTGCTGAATGGCGGTAAGGCGTTTCTGGGCGTCTTCGCTTAACCGTCCCTCATCGGGGACCAGGAAGTAGGCGTAGGCTTGGTCGCCGCTTCGTCCCACTCGACCGCGCAATTGGTACAGCTGCGCGAGGCCGAACATGTCAGCACGATTGACGAAGATCGTGTTGGCATGGGGCACGTCGATGCCCGATTGGATAATGGCCGAGGCGATCAACACATCCGCTTCTCGGCGAAAGAACTTCAACATCACGGTTTCGAGTGGTTTGGCATTCATCTGCCCATGGGCCATAACGATGCGCGCGTCGGGCACCAGTTGTTGGAGCCAAGCTCCCGTCTTCTCCATCGTTTCGACCCGGTTATGGACGAAGTAGACCTGCCCGCCCCGCCCCAGTTCGCGCAACATCGCCTCTCGGATGAGCGTGTCACTCGATCGGACGACCTGTGTGCGAATGGACAAGCGGCCCGCCGGAGGGGTCTCGATGATCGAGAGATCACGCACGCTCGCCATGGCCATCTGCAAGGTGCGAGGAATCGGGGTGGCCGTAAGTGTCAAGACGTCGACTTGAGTCCGGAGTTGCTTCAATCGCTCCTTGTGTTTGACACCGAACCACTGTTCTTCGTCAATGACCACCAGGCCCAGATTGCGGAACACCACATCCTTCTGGAGGAGCCGGTGCGTTCCGATCACCACGTCAATGGTTCCGGCTGCCACGTCTTTGAGAATAGCTTTGGCCTCCTTGGGTGATTGGAATCGTGAGAGCAAGGACACGCGAGCCGGAAACGGCGCGAACCGTTCTGAGAAGTTGTCGTAATGTTGGTGAGCCAACAGGGTTGTGGGGACGAGTACCGCCACCTGGCGATTGTCTTCTACGGCCTTGAAGGCTGCTCGCATGGCCACTTCCGTTTTTCCGTACCCGACGTCGCCACAGACTAGGCGGTCCATCGGTTTTCTGGACCCCATGTCGTGCGTAATGTCTTCGATCGCTTTGAGTTGATCCTCCGTTTCTTCGTACTCAAACGCAGCCTCGAACTCATGGTACATCGTGCTGTCGAACCCATAGGCATGGCGCGTCACAAGTTCACGGTTGGCATAGAGGTCAACCAACTCGTGGGCCATCTCCTCGATGTCTTGCTTCACGCGCGCGGTCGTTTTGGCCCAACTAGTGCCGCCCAAACGTTCAAGGCGCGGCACATGGCCCTCCGCTCCACTATACCGCTGCACATGGTTGAGCCTCTCCAGCGGGACGTACAGCGTGTCGCCGCCGGCGAATTCCAGGATCAAATAATCGCTGTCGAAGTCTTGCACCGAGAGGCGTTTGAGACCTTGATATTTGGCGATGCCATGTTGGACATGGACGACATAGTCGCCTACGTTGAGATCTTCCAACGAGGAGAGGAAGGTCGCGGCTTTACTCTTGGCTTGCGGCTTGTGGCGCGCGCCTTTGGCAAACAGTTCTTCTTCCGTCAGAACGACCAAGCGCAAGTCCGGTGCGAGGAGTCCCGCAGATAAATCGCCGCGCAAGACGTAAAATGGCGCTTTGGTTTTACCGGAAGAAGTCCAGGCCCCCACTGTCCATTCCATCGCCGGCACATCGTGTTCGCGTAAAAGCGCCAGCAAGCGATCCACTTGGCCGCGACTTCTTGCGACGAGCACCACGCGGCACTCTTCTCGCAAGCGATCCATGATGGCCAGGGTCTGGCTGAAGGGCATCCCACGAGCTCCGAGACCAGCGCTGGCCGGGATCTGAGCGGGAAAGGTCTGGATCGGATTCCAGGACGCATCGCTCGCGGTGAGCGGCTCGAGGGCGAGCGTGGGCCAGCCGTTCGTGCGATCCAGGAGTTCCGGCCAGGAGAGAAACAGCCGCTCCGGTGACGGGAAGGGGGCGCTGGTCTCCCGATCGGCGTGGCGGAGATAGCCGTCGTCGATTTTGCTCCAAAGGTCCGCGCAGGCCCCTGCCAACGCAGCAGGCTGATCCAGGACCAATATAGGCTGTTCAGTGAAATAATCGAAGAGGGTGTCCATGTTGGGATAGAGGTCCGGCGCGCGCCACTCGGCATCCGCCGGAATGGGAGCGAGGGCATCCGGCGAAGTCTCTGCACGGAGATATTCCCGCGCGGGAAGGACGACCGCTCGATCCAGCTTCGCGGTGGATTTCTGCGTGGCAGGATCGAACAGGCGGAGCGAGTCGACGGTTTCGCCAAGAAATTCGACACGGAGTGGGTCGGCATAGGCCGTCGAGAAAATATCCACAATGCCGCCTCGAATACTAAACTCGCCTGGGATTTCCACCACCGAGACCCGGTGGTAACCGAGACGTAAGAGCCCTCCGGTGAGGGCCTCTCGCTCGATCGTGCCACGCAGCTTGAATTGCAGGGTAGTGTTGGTGAAGGTCGTGACGGGCAACAGCCGTTGCATCAGGGCTGCGATGGAGGTGACCAGGCAGGTCTGTGGCGCGGTGCGGATGTGACGCAGGGCATTCATCCGGCGCGCGATCAGACCGACATGGGGCGCGCTGCCCTCATAAGGCAAGGTTTCCCATCTCGGGAACAGGGCGAGGGGAGCCGTCGAAAGACCGATGAGATCATGGAAAAAGTGTAGGTCATCAAAGAGACGTTCAGCCGCCTCGTCCGACCCGGTAACGATCAGCCACGATCGATTCCCCAATGTGCCCGACTGAGGATGCAGGAGCGTGGTGAGGGCAAGCCCGGCGGTGGAACCGAACAAGCCGGTGATAGAGGGACGGCCTGTCTCGTCTGCCAATGCCGCGGCGACAGGAGTGTACCACTGGGACACTGAATGGGTGTGGGTAGTATCGGACACTGCTTGGACTAGGTTGTGGTTGAGCGAATGCGTTCGATCAGCGATGTGGTGGAGACGCCGGGGACCAAGGGAATGGAACGGACGACTCCGCCGCGCGCTTCGACGATCTCGCGGCCGACGATGCGTTCCACTGCCCAATCTCCGCCTTTGACGAGGACATCCGGCTGCAATGCGGCGATCAGGCCTTGGGGCTCCGGTTCATCGAACAGGATCACATAATCAACACAGCCGAGCGCAGCAACCACTTCCGCTCGCTGCGCTTCCGAGACGATCGGCCGATCCGGTGCCTTGTTCAAATTCCTGACGGACGCGTCGCTGTTGACGGCGACGACAAGCAGGTCGCCCAGGTCTTTCGCGGCCTGGAGGTAGCGCGTATGGCCCACGTGCATGAGATCGAAACAGCCGTTCGTGAAAACGATACGTTTCCCTTGGGTCCGCGCCGCTTGTAGAAGTAGGACGAGCTGGTTTCTGGTCATAACTTTCGCGGACATATCTGCATCATACCGACTGTGCGCGCGGATGGAAAGAGACAGAATACTACTAGCAGGACGCTGAAAAAGTCCGCCAGCAGGGGAGTGATGGCCCGGTGAGTCCCCTGTGCTCGCGCAACGCGCGGTCTCAGAAGAATGAGAGGGAGCGGCCAGGTGCCCTTTTTGCTCGCAGAGCCCCCACGGTGAAGCGGTGGTCGCTCGATGCGCGCAGTAAAGGGCAGCCTCGGCCACTCCCTTAAACAGAGGTACAGAGAATCGGAAGACCCTCGCCCGGGATTATGGCACGTCTCGGCGTGCCAGTGGGTGGGCGGGTGAGAAGTCTGGCCTTTTTGAGCGTCCTGCGGAAGCGTTCTCCTGTTGCGCCATATGTCCAGGCCATCGAAGTTCAGCTGTGCTGAAACAGTTTTCCCGCAGCCTACTCGGTGTCGTCGTGGCTCACGCCGCCTAACCCAATCACCGACGACCCGTGCTTGGCAATCAGCGCGTCCATCGTCTCGATGGCTTTCGTCCGCCGTTGGTCGAACAGCCCGGTCGGCGCGGGTGTCAAGGAGGAGAGCGCGAGCCCGGCCAAGCGGTACTCGATGCCGGGCCGAATGACTTCCCGTAGTCCTTGTTGGACGGTCGGCCACATGTCGGGATCGTAGTTCAGCGGGTGCGGAAAGTGATGCTGCTTGGTCGTGATGGCGAAACAGGCGTTCTTCAGCTTCACCGTGCAGGATCCGGCGGCCAATCCTTCCTGTCGGAGATCCCGCGCCAGGTCGCGGAGGAATCCCCGCAGGGTTCGCTCAAGAAACGGGCGATCATGCGTATCATGTTCGAATGTGATCTCGTGGCTGAGGCTTTTGGATTCGCGATCGACCACCACCGGTTCGTGGTCGATCCCCCGCGCCAGTTCTCGAACCCAATGGAGTCGCGTGCCGAAGATATGACGCAAGGGTTGATCCCAGCGTTGGTCCAACAGCTCGCCGATTGTCTTGAGTCCGAGCGGTTCCAGGCGCGAGGCGGTTTTGGGACCAATCCCCGGCAGTGCGCGCAGAGGCCGCAGCGCTAAGAATGCTTCTTCCGTACCCGGTGGGACCGTCACCAGTCCATCCGGCTTATGACTATCCGCTGCAATTTTTGCGACGGTCTTGCCGGTCGCGACGGCGATGGTGCAGCGCAATCCCGTGGCCTCGGACAGCGCATCCTTCACGAGTTGTCCGAGTGAGCGAGGATCGGGATGGCGGGTCTGGAGCTGTGTCGTGTCGGCATAAAACTCGTCGATGCTGCTCCATTCGGTGAGCGGGAATAACTGATCGGTCACGGCCCGCATCGCATCATGCAGTTGTCGATACAGGGGCCGATCAGGAGGAAGAAGAATGAGGTTGGGACAGAGCTGGAGGGCTTTCGCCGTCGGCATCGCCGAGTGGATGCCGAATGGCCGCACGGCGTAGCTGGCCGCGGCGATGATCCCACGTGGCGGTGGACCGCCGACCGCGACCGGTTTACCGGCGAGGCTCGGGTCCTTCACCACGGCCGCTGAGGCGAACATGGCGTCGACGTCCCCGAAGAGAATCTGGCGCGACCAATGCTTCATCGAACATCGTCACAGGTCAAAGGTCATTCGTCAATTGCAGAGAAGATATGATGGAACTCGCCTCGGACACAGAGGAGACTAGAACCTCGGATGGAGAAAAATCCAGTTCCAGTTGTCCGTTCTGTCTGGTCGCTACGGCACAGGGGGATTGTTCCTTGTTTTCCACGAATGCCGAATGCCGATTGACGTGTGACGGGTTCAGTTCCTGTAACAATCCCCGACAGATGCCGCAATGGTGCCGACGCGGCTGAATCGTCCGTCGCTGGCGTCGGTACACTCGGCCGCAACGCCGACAGCGCCAGGCAAATCGCGCCAGAGCGAGGACTTCCCTCTGTAACGAATGGTAGATGGTGATCGCTAGGGCGCCGTCCCGATTCATCTCGGTCATCTTGCGGAGAAAGTTCGCCCCATGATTCGGCCGCCGCTTCAGGATGTCGAACTGCCATTGATGAATCATTTCGTGTGCCAGCGTGCTCACGATCTCTTGCTTGCCATACTCGCTCCGCTGGACAACTTGATGTAGCAGGGGAAGGGACAGGCGAATCTCGCGCCTGGTTGGCGGGCGAAGACCATCCCGATCCAGTCGGGGCCGCGGCCCTCGACGGCTCACGAACATGCCGACCGAGGAGGTCAGCCGGCGGCTCCAGACGAGATCGATCGGGGGTAGCAGGCCCGCGAAGTAGCGGCCATTCAGTTCTCTCCACATCTGGGTCAGATGCTGCGAGGTCACTGGAGGGGATTGGCGTCGAGACATGCGAAAGGGGTCACCCCAATTCTTCGTGGATTGCCGCGGCCAGCAACGGCACCATGATTTCGTGGTGGCCGATCAGAGAGTAGCCTTTTCCGCCCTTCTGGGTCGGCCGACGCACCACGTTTGTGAGCGGGCGGTAGTGAGCCAAGAAGTCCATGTCCACGGTCGTAATGTCGGTCAGATCATGACCAAGATTGCGCCCCAGTGACACGGCTTTGAGGAAGACTTCCGGCAAAATGACGGCAGAGCCGAGATTGAGATACACGCCTCCCTCCATCCCTGACACGACGGCCGCAAGCCGTCGAAAGTCCAGCAGCGAGGTCGCGCCAATGGCGGCTCCGTCCGCGGCAGGATGCATATGGATGATGTCGGTACCGATGGCGACGTGCACGGTTACCGGAATACCGAGCCGCGCTCCGGTCGCCAGGATGCTCGTGTCGCGATGGGGAAACTGCCCCTGGCGTCGGTTGATGTAGTGGCCAACGGATTCGCCGAGTCCCTCGCGATCGTGGGCCCCGCGGACGATCGCCTCATTCAGCATGCGGCCGGTTTCTTCCGCCATTCCGAAGCGTCCCTCGTCAATCTCCGCGTCGACTTCCTCAGACGTGTGTCCCATGAGCGCCAATTCGAAATCGTGAATGATCCCGGCGCCATTCATGGCTACGGCCGACACGATCCCTTGCTGCATGAGATCCACGAGAATCGGACTCAATCCGACTTTGACGACGTGTGCGCCGATTCCGGCGATGACCGGTCGGCCTTTGCGATGGGCCCTCGCGACGGCTTTGGCGACCGCACGCAAAGTTTGAACACCGAGGATATCCGGCAGCGAGCGATAGAATTGGCCGAAGCTGCCCCCACGGCGCCAGGGACGAGCACAGTCGGAGACGCGGACTTTGCTGTACCGTTTCTTGAGCGGATACGTCGTGAGATCCGTCACGTTGATCGGAGGGATCAGGCTCGGAGCCGTGACAGGGGGCCGCTGCCGGTCAGGAGGCTTTGCCAAGGAGCTGTTCCTCGATGAGTTCACACAGGACGTGGCCGAGCGTGATGTGACTTTCTTGAATGCGGGCCGTGACCGTTGAGGGCACGACAAACGGATATTCCACCAGACCAGCCAGTTTCCCGCCGGTCCCTCCGGTCCAGCCAATAGTAGTGAGGCCACAAGCCCGCGCGGCGTCCACACCCTTCAACACGTTGGGTGAATTGCCGCTGGTACTGATGGCAATGGCGACGTCGCCTTTCTGTCCATGGGCGCGAACCTGGCGGGCAAAGAGTTCGTCGAAGCCGTAGTCGTTGGCGATGGCGGTGATGGCGGCAATGTCTGTGGCCAGGGCGATGGCCGGGAGCGGGGCACGCTCCCGTTTATACCGCCCGACGAACTCGGCGGCGAGGTGGGCCGCATCCGTGGCACTGCCTCCGTTGCCGAACAATAAGATCTTGTGTCCTTGGCGAAAGGCCGTGGCGATCAGCTTTGCGACCTGCACGATGCGATCGGCATGCTCATGCGCGAACTGTTGCTTGACGGTCGTGCTTTCGGCAAACGCACTGAGTACACGTTCTTTCATGGGAAGCGATTCTAGGTAACCTGCTGTCACCTGTCAAATGTGATTCGCAGGAGTGAATTGATCTCTCAATGTGGCGATGACTCATAGGGCGAAAGAAAAGACTTCCCGGAAATGCCGCAGCTCCGCAGCTGACCCTCGCTTCACGGTTCACGGTTCCTGGGAGCGAAGCGAGAACGAAGCCGGAAGGCTTTTACGTCGTCCTATGTTATAGTCCGCGCGCAATGGCGCACGACCAACCAATCAAAGCCTTAGTGATCGCGCTCACCGACCATGTGGCGGCGGCGGTCTATTCGATTAATCGTCTGCAGCCGGATTCGCTCTGTTTCGTGTTGCCTGAAGCGGCGAAATCGCTCGTAGAATCCGAAGTTCAGCCGAAGATCGAGCACTTGCCTAGACGGTGGGATTGGGTGGTGATAGCGGAGACCTGCGAATTTGTCGGCTGTTATCAGACGCTCGCCCGGACACTTCCGGAGATGTTGCGTACATGGGACGTGCAGCCAGGCGAGCTCGTCGTCGATGTGACCGGGGCCACCCCAGCCATGGCGGGTGCACTGACGTTGGTCACCATGCCGATGAGCTCGCGGATCGTGTCGCTCGTGCCGGCGCGAGAGGGACAGGAGGGGGACAGGATTGATATCGCCGGGCAATCGTTCGTATGGACGCAGGAGAATCCGTGGGATGAGGCGGCGTCTGTCTCACGTCGCGAGGGCTGTGATCTGTTCAACCGGAGATTGTTTGCTGCGGCGGCGAAGGTGTTCCGCGAGATCGAAGCACGGGTGAGCGGCGGGCAGAAACCGCTCTATCGTGCCTTTGGAGACCTGGCTGATGGCTACGATCTGTGGGAGCGACTTCACTATCGTCAAGCTTGGGAGAAACTAAAGACTGCCGTGAAGGCTTTCGAGATGGCGTCCCTGTGGGGCGGACCACCAGGACTCACGTCGCTGTTACCAGCCATCAAAGCGAACGCGGGTTTCTTGGAACAGCTCGTCCTCGATCCTGCTCCCGTGAAAGACATGCAGGCCCCCGATCTATTGGCCCATGCCGGTCGGCGACTGCATGGCCTGCACGATCCGGAAGCAGCCATGGTATCGCTCGTTCGTGCGCTCGAAGCCTTTGCCCAGCGTCAACTGTTCAAGCAATACCAGATCAAAACCTGGGACGTGCAGCTGGAGCAATTGCCGCAGGCGCTACGAGAAACCTGTCGATCTTGTTGGCTGGAAGATCTCGACGGCAAGTACAAGTTGCCCTTGCAGGCGCAGTTTCGGGCGCTGGCCGGATTGGGCGACCAGATGGGCCAAGCCTTTCTGCGCGAGTGGCCGACGATGAAACCGTTGCTCGACGCCGCCAACCATGCTGTCCTCGGCCACGGCTTCGAGCCGGTCAAAGCCGAGCGAGTCCAGCAGCTGTACGATGTTGTCGTCAAACTATCGGGTGTCAGTGAGACATTGTTGCCAAAGTTTCCGGTGCTGAACATCTCGTGAAGCGTCGTTCGTGAAGCGTGTCTCGTGGTTTTGGAATAATATTGCCACATGAAGTGTCATGCGAAGATCGCATTGCGTGAATCGCGGAGTGTATCTCAGTGTATCTCATAGGGCGAGCGACACTTCGCGGGACACGAGAAACGTGTTGCTGATGGTTTGAAGGTCACCAACTTCAGAGATCTCGAAGTATGGAAGCTAGGCAAGGATATAGTCATCAAAGTGTATAAAGTGACAGCAGACTTTCCTCGGGACGAGATGTATGGGTTAGTGTCACAAATGCGCCGTGCGGCCGTGTCACTTCCGTCGAACGTGGCCGAGGGCTTCAATCGGAAACACAACCGAGAATATCGCCAATTCCTCTACATTGCCTTGGGCTCGTGCGCGGAGCTTGAAACTCAGGTCGAGATCGCAAGCGACCTAAAGTTCATTGGTCTAGAAGGACGGGACTCTCTCTTGGAGAAACTCGATCACGAATCGCGTATGCTAAGAAACCTCATCAAGCGTCTTTAACGAACGACGCTCCACGAGATACGAGCGACGGGCTCCCATGGAAGTTCGCATCTACTACGAGGACACTGACTGCGGCGGGGTGGTGTACTACGGCAATTATCTGAAATATTTCGAGCGGGCGCGGACACAGTATCTCGAAGAGCGAGGGTTATCGGTGGCCGGGCTCATGAAAGAAGGCACGGTGTTTGTCGTGGTACACGCAGAAGTGGATTACCGATCTCCAGCCCGCTATGGCGACCGGCTGATCATCGAGACGGTCGTCTCCGACATGACGGCAGCCTCCTTCACGTTTTCGCACGTGGTCCGAGAACGGGAGAGCCGGCGTGTGGTCGTTGAAGGATCGGCCAGGTTGGCGGCAACGGATGGAAATGGGAAAGTGAAGCGACTCGACAAGGCGATGAGTGCCGTATTAAAATAATCGGCGTCAATACGGAGTCATAAAATGGAAACGGGATGGGTGGGATTTGGAATGTCGCTGGGAAGCTGGCTCATCATGGCCGGCATGGTGATCGGTGTAGTCGTACTCGGCTGGTGGTTTTTCATGCCAAACCCGATGGCTCAAGACAGGAAGGACAGGAATAAGAAGCCCTAACCCAACTATAAGTATTCTCCTCCAGCTTGGTCTTCGCCATCGCCAGAGTCATCCAATGTAACGGGGTTCTCCGGTCGCCAGAGCGCGCAGTGCGGATGGTACGCAACGGCAACGATGTTGGGCCGTCCGGTTCAACCCTCTGGTTGGGCACTTTCACCGCGTAGGTGCTGGTTTAGCGCTCCGCCGAGCTCTTGGCACTTATTCATGAGACCTTCATAGGTCTTGAGGTTGGCGTTGTACTCAGCCATCGGGTACTCGCCGACATCACCTTGGCTCTTCTCATAGAACTGTCCGCAGATCTCTTGGAGAGCCTGGACAGCTTCGAGCAAGGCCGCCGTGTACTGGTGGGCACCTTCCAAAGACCCTGACTCTGCCTTCAATGTTGATGAAATAGCAGCCAGTTCGGATGCCAACCGATCGAGGTCTCTAAAGTGAGCCCCA
Organism: Nitrospirota bacterium; assembly: GCA_963741245.1. Classification (GTDB taxonomy): domain Bacteria; phylum Nitrospirota; class Nitrospiria; order Nitrospirales; family Nitrospiraceae; genus Palsa-1315. The sequence goes on from CAVUHR010000003.1 coordinate 175,141, forward strand.
AAGTCAGTAGCCTAGAAAAGTCCTGGAATTGGGAGTGCCTTGCGCCAAGAAAACTTAAAGATCGCGTCGTGAATCGTGACGTACTCGCAAAGGATTGCATTCACTCGGATCAGTTCCTCGGGAAGGTCCGGCATGTGTCACCCACGAGAATGGCCTATCGTTCGAGCTCAGCGACCCTGCTCACGAGGAGCGTGGATTGCAACCACACGAGTATGCCTCAGGGCTTCACGCCTCCGAGTGCCCATCTCGCTTCGCGTCTACACGCTTTCGCGACGAGCTGTCATGAATAGTGCGGGCTAGGCATCACCTCTGTTTCGTTTCTCTTGTTTCCAAGCTCCCCAGGCAAAGAAAAACCCCACCGGCGCACTGATAATGCAAATCCATGCCAGAGGGGATGATTCTGAGAACAGCCAACCGGCAAGAGCGGTATACATAACTGCTCCGACAAGGTAGACATACCAAGGAATCTTGCCCTTTCTGCTCGAAGGTGTGTCGGTTGGCGATGTCATTCGTATGCCCCGATGCGTCCGGTGATGCCTAACTATGTATTATCTGGTTTCGTATAACAAGCCACGCGGTCTTCTTCCGAAACCTTTCACGTTTGACGATTCACGGTTCACGGATTGCTGGACGGGTTAGCCATCAACTTTGCCGCCTGATTCACGAACGCGCTGCACAATATACGCCTGCGTTTCGGGCGACAAGCAAGCGAGCGGCAACGTACTGAACTGTGCCTTGGAGTACAGCAAAAGCCACACACTAGGGAACTGCCACAGCTCTTTGACGGCGGACCACTGAAGCGTTATAGGGCCAATGTCCGAACTTATGGTGAACGAGGACTCGTCAGCACGGAACGTGGCTTGAGGTTTGTCCATCTGGTGGAACTTGCGCAGCGAGTTGCGGTAGTGAACGACGTAGACAACCGTGGCGAACGCGATGCCCAGCACCAGCACGGCCGCAAGCGTACCGACAATCCAAGAGGCCATGCCTTGCGCAACGAGTACGCCGAGACCGAGTGCGGCAACGAGAAGCGCAACAAAAAAGCCAACGCCTACGGAGCGCCGCCAAAATGCGAACACCGCTTGACGCAGCAGCGCCTCGCTGTAGATGAGTGTGGCTTCGTGGGACATGGTGCTTGTTAAGCCCCTAACGTATGCTAGAAAGTGAAAGTCCGCTCCTCAGCGATCAAAAAGATCGGGCTTCCTCCGGTGGAGATAGACACGGCATGGGCCAATGTTTCCTTCGCCCCTGCTGAACCAGCGCAGGCTTCCAGGGCTTCAATCGACGGGAAGTGAATCTCGGCGATACGGTAAAAGGTGGGATCCCCTGAGGAGATGCCAGCACCTTCGTCGCCACGAGCTTAGTCTTGCCGGCCAGCTTTTCAACGGCCTTGGGTACGTGCTCGTCCTGATACACCTTCTCGAATGCTTCAATGTCAGTCGGACGAGGGTAGATCACCATGAATTTTACTCCAGCCAGTTTTCCCTCCGGTTCATGTGTTTCTCACGTTCTCACGCCAAACGGACGAGTCTGCAACAAGCTGCCTATGTGCAGCAGAGCACGTTGGCCTGAACACTCTGATGGAAGGCGAGTCTACTTGAGCGCCCAACACTTGTTCAATAGTGCGGGCCTGTTCCACCGGCTGGGTAGCCCGCAAGTCCTATAGTCTATCCAGCTATCAGCCCGCAGTAAATCCGGCCAACGATTCACAGTCGGAGTCGGTCGACTGGAGCGAAGAGTTATGCCTCATAGCCACCTACGTACGGCTTGCTTGTACGCTTCATATTCATCGCCGAACTTGGCAGACAGCGCGCGCTCCTCGGGCGAGATTTGAAAGCGGTTCATGTACGCGACATAGACTGGCAGGAGCAGGAATGGCAATGTATGGGACAGAAATGTCGCCCAACCGATGAGCGCGAGCAGGAAGCCAACATACATGGGATTTCGGCTAAAGCGATAGACACCTGACGTTACGACAGATGAAGCAGCGGCGGGTGTGGTGGGATTGACGGTGGTTTTGGTCTTCTGGAACACGTAAACCCCCGCAAGGATGAAGAGGATGCCGACACCGGAGATAGTGACCGCGAGACCATGACGCCAAGGCAACGTAATTGCGAGTGACGGTAGCTGCATCGCAGCGAACCACATCGCCCCGGCAAGCACGAGTACCAGAACTAGCGGCGGGACTTTGAGTTCAAGGGCGTTCACGAGATTGAGACTGAGGGATAACGTCGTCGGTGAGCGGCCGCAGCGACACTAATTCAGCCCAGGAATCGGAGGCGTTTGTAAGAGGGCCGAAAGCAATCGCCAGAAGTTCGCGATCCGTCAGCACGGCCCATCCGCGGGATAGGACTAAGGATCGTGTCAGGTCGATTGTGCAGCCACAAGGCATGGCGTGATAATCCTACGGCAGTTCACAGGATGCCGCAAGAGGAGACGCGCGCGAGAAGGCGAAGCTTCGTACGGGTCAACTGAAGAAACGCTTATCGCCAACCGCCCAAATTCTGACCGTCGACGAAGACATCGGCCACGAGGCGATCGTAAGCATCTTCGCGGTGTGTACGCTTCGGAAGGAGTCTTCTGCGATGCCCAGCGTAGTTACTCAGCAGGTCCATCTTGTTTGCGAATCCCGTTGCCCCTGAACTTCTGGGGGAACAAGTGGATGACGAGGCAACGTCGACTTGAGGCTTTGGTCCATTGAGCGATGGGTTCCCTTCGCATTCTTGTGCGGACGCAATCCTTTCTCACGGTGAAGTCGATGCGGCTTGATGTCACTCCCCGCCCTTGCGTCTGGTTTCCTGCAGAGGTCGCAGGACGGGCGAAGTTCGGACTCGGTTGACCCGGGAGCCAAGGACCTTGTGGACAATGATGAGGGTGGAGCTGTCGATTGTTGTGCCGGGACCTGATGGGGGAAGACCAGGATGACGCCGACGGCGATGAGCACACCGAACATGGTTCGACCTAGTGCCATGATACTCGCAAGAACGCACACTCCATGCCAGAGCGGTTTGGTTGACAATATAAAAAGCCGCATGCTGCAATGGGTTCGTTATCAGAGCATATGGCCGGGGTGGATTCCAGATTTACGTCTCAGAGCGATACGCCATACGCCACAAGCTCTTGTCACAGTTGCGATTCACGGAGGCTTACTTATGGATATGATGGGACGTGTGGGGCTGATCGAGATTCCGATCTTGATCGCACCTGATCAAAAGGTCTGGATGGATCGTATGATTAAGGAAGGCAAGATTGCCATTCCTCCAGGCGGGACGCTGGAAAAAGGCTCGCTCTATTCGATGTTTGTCCGGATGCTCCTGCATAACGCAATGGAAGAGCAGAAGCGACAGGAGGTGCTTGACGCGGAAGACGAGGACGACGAATAGGAAGCTGTTGAAAACGCCCGCCAGCGGCGTTCTCGCATCGCTCAAGGCTTCAACGTACTCAGAGTACGCCTCAGCCTTTCGCTCGCTGCGGCCTTGCTGGCCGGCCGTTTTGAACAGCTTCCAAGGAAGGCTACGCCTTAGGCTCTCGCTCGTTGCGGCCTGCAACGAACTCGTTTTGAGTATCCTGCATGGTTCAGCGGCTGTATCTGAAACGATCCAGAATTGTATGAAACGAGATACGAACGACGCTTCACGAGCGACGCGGTTAGAGTTTTTTAAAAGCGACCGCAGCGGCTTTGATCGTGTATTCGATATCGCGGGTTGAATGAGCGGTCGAGAGGAAGGCGGCTTCGAATTGAGAGGGGGCCAAGTACACCCCCTGTTCCAGCATCGTGTGAAAGAATTGCCCGTATCGCTTCGCGTCTGACATTTTTGCGGAATTCCAATCCACCACCGGGCCTGACGTAAAGAAGGCCCCTAGCATTGAACCGACTCTGGTTTGCGTGAGCGGCACATCCGCCTTTTTCGCGGCGTCTCCAATCCCTTTGGCCAGGGCTGCTGATTTCTCTTCCAGCTTCTTATAGACCCCGTGGGCTTTGAGCTGTTTGAGCGTTTCAATGCCGGCGGACACGGCCAACGGATTTCCCGACAACGTCCCCGCCTGATAGACCGGCCCCAACGGCGCGATCAGATCCATGATCTCTTTCCGCCCTCCGTAGGCGCCGACCGGCAATCCTCCGCCGATGATTTTCCCCAGCACCGTCAGATCCGGAGTAATGCCGTAGAGTGTTTGGGCTCCCCCGTAGGTCACGCGAAAGCCGGAGATCACCTCGTCGAAAATCAGGAGGATGTCGTTTTCTTCAGTGAGTCGACGGAGTGACGCAAGGAATTCCGGCGCCGGCGGCACGACGCCCATGTTCCCCGCGATCGGTTCCAGAATAATGCAGGCCAACGTGTCCCGATGTTCCTTGACGATCTGTTGGACCGCTTGGAAGTCGTTGTACGGGACGGTCAAGGTGTGCTTCGCAAAGTCAGCCGGAACTCCAAGCGAATCCGGGATCCCCAACGTAGCCAAACCTGAACCGGCCTTCGCCAGCAAATAATCGCTGTGGCCGTGATAGCACCCTTCAAATTTCAGAATACTGTCTCGCTTCGTAAAGCCACGCGCGACACGAATCGCGCTCATGACCGCCTCGGTGCCGGAGCTGACGAGTCGGACCTTTTCCATCGATGGGAAGGCGTCGCGGATCATGCGAGCAAGCATGACCTCCAGCTCGGTCGGCGCGCCGTAACTGGTTCCGTTTGCGGCAGCCTTCTTGATCGTACGGATGACCGATGGGGCGGCATGGCCCAAAATCATCGGGCCCCATGACAGGACATAGTCGATGTAGGCGTTCCCATCGACGTCGTAGAGGCGGGCGCCTTTGGCGCGCTTGATAAACCGGGGTTGGCCTCCGACGGAGCGAAAGGCGCGCACCGGACTATTTACGCCCCCGGGAATCAACTGCTGCGCGTCGGCAAACAGCTTGGCGGAACGAGTGGTTTTCATAATGGGGGCGCACAGTACCACGCAGTCGAGCGTCGGTCAAGAAAGAGGAGGTTTATGCTGTGTGATAAGGTGACCGGGGCCAAAAAATGTCTGAAGAGGTGCGGTTCTCAGCATTATTGGTGCAGACTGTTTTGCTGCGAGGCAGGGACTGTTCGTAATCCCTTGCAAATGTGCCGATTCATGCTACCAAGCGAGTGCGGCTCGACTCTTGCCTAATAAGTGAGTAATATTCGGCAGTCTAGACAGCGATTAAGAGATCAACGATGAAGATTGTCTGTTCATGGTGCCGACGAGAAGGGAAACCCGAGCTGGTAGGCGAGAAGGTGCCTCTCGACGATGCTCGGGAAACGCATGGGATTTGCGTCGTTCATCGCCACGCTGTCGAAGCCCGATGGCAGGCATCGATTCACACTGCCTCGCACTCTGGAGTCGCGACAGGAATATCTTCTACGCTCTTCCGCTGGACAGGCTTGCTGAACGTAACCAAGAAGATGCGCCCGTAGGACAGGCGCATTCTGCTAGGTCCGTCTTGAAGGAATTCGGCGCCGTACTCCTGGCTCCCGAGTCGGTTCCGCATTGATTTCGTTCATCCCCCAGTGGGCCCGCTGGGCTTTCTCTCGCTCCGATACAGCGAACAGCACGTGAAAGGGCGTTGCTCGTTGCGCGCCCATTTCCGCCTGTCCGTTTCCCCAGGCTTCTCCCGCATCACGCAAGATTTCAAGAAAGGTTTCATACTCTGCTTCGTCGTCGGATAACACATGGGCCGCATCGGTGATGAGCAGAATATAGCCCTTGGCCGGCAGCCATTCCAGATCGGCCAGACATTCCTCCAAGGCGTCCCAGTTGTGACCGAAGTAGTCAGGGAACTCCAATGCCCGTGCGAATTCCGCAAACAGACTTGCTGGCGTCTTACAGTGACGGCCATTGATGACCTTCATCGCCAACCCGGTCGGTGGGCGCACCAGCGACTTGGCGCGCTGCCCGGCTGTGACCATAAGTAATGAGGTCCAGGGGGCCTTCGTCGATTGGAGATAGGCAGTCAATGTCATTGTGTGTTTCGGAGTCATGGTGTCTCACTCAATGGCATAAACGTTCGGTAATGGTTACCGGTATAGTAGGCCCTGCGGACTGAACGGATGGGACAGAGGCAGACGGTATCGAGTCGGTTCAGACGACGAGTAGTCCATAAATCTTCCAAGTTCGATCCATAGTGTTACGTTCGTATCACGAGGCGAGGCAGGACGGTACGAACCCTAGCATGCACGATCTCGGAGGATCAACGGGCGTGAGAGGAGCGGGCGCTCGAGGCCGGAAATTGTTGCTATCGCTCATTCGCCAGCGTAGCATCCAACGTATTCATCCTGTTGAGGATGTTCTCCAGATCAGCATCTCCCGGCCACCATACGGGCAGATCGGATAGGCTCCTAGGACGAGTCAACGAGGTATAGATTGGAATCCGCAGTGGACCGGCTTGAGTTTGTGACAGTCGAAGGGCTCCTAGCCTACGGAGAGATGCTGGCGCGTCGCACCGCCGGTGAGGGAATTTCGCTCCCACCCATCCCGACTTCCTCAGTCGATCGACCACAGCGAACCCGTGACGCCATGGAGAAGATCAGGGCGTTTGTGCAGGGTGCGCAAGGGGGTTTTCCTGGGGCAGAGGAGTATCGGGCTACCCGTCGCGCTGTGATCGAAGAGGGTTGCCGGGGCGACGAACTGGTGTTCTTTGCCGCCTGGAATGCTCTCCTCGCAGCAGGCGAGTTGGCTCCGCTCTTCCGCGTGCCGATCGGGTCAGTGCAGAAGCCGGCGCATCGCCGGCCGGTGGCGATCGTGCCGCGCGCGCAACTGACGCCGCAGTTGGTCGAGGATCGTATCGTGCTGGACTTGGGCGAGGATCGGTTTTGGCTTTTGCCGCGCGATTTAACCGGTCGCACGCTCCTGTTCACGATGCGTCATGGTATCTCACGCGTGGAGAGCGGCACCTATCGAGTCGGGCGCCGCCTCGCAAACGTGCTGGATCCTGAGCGAGGTGTTCCCAAAGCCGACGCAGTCGGTGCAGCCCTGGCTCGGATGCTGGGCGTGGTCGGGCAACAGTTAGACTTCCTGCACATTCACAACTACCTCGATCCGCGCACCTTCGTCCATATGGTGAGCCAGAGTCCCAATACGCGGCAACTGTATGAGCGGGTGATCGCGGCGCTGATGCAGGCGCAGGCGCATCACGCTGAGGCACTCCCACCCGCCTGCGATCCCGCCTTAGACTCCCAGGATTTCGGATGGGTCACAGGTCTAGAGAAGAAGGTGGAAGCCGAGGAGGCCGCAAAGGCATTCGGCGTGGACGTGCAGACGGCCAAGCGCCTGATCAAACATCCCCTCTACAGCTACCCGGGCGGGCATTCCTTCTTCGATGTCTATGTGGATATTGTCGATGGCTTCCGCCGGTTAGGTCAGTCCCACCAGGGGAAGGCCGTGTGTGTGTACAGCCACAGTTCCACGCTGCGGGCGCTCATGATTTATCTCGATCCTCGTCCCTTTCGCGAAGCCTTCACCGAGTTTGGCGAATATAAGGAGGGACAGGATAACGTCGTTCTGCTGACCTACGAACAGGGACTCTTATCCGGCTATTCCACCGCCGTGGGTCTGTCAGCGCGGGAACGGGCGGCGCGGGAGACCTGGGTGAAGGTCGAGCGCGAACGCAGAGACCGGATCACGCTCAAGCCCCGACAAATCAAACGGATCGTGGCATTGGTCTCGGGTGGCGATTTCGCCGGTGCCGGCGCCGCGTTGAAAGAACTGCGCGTGACAGGACACCGGTTTGGCCTGGAGGTCTACTTCGTCCGTCACGGGTACTTAGGTCTGGCCAACAACTGGATCGAAGCGGTGACCGAGGACAATACTCGTGGTATGGGCAGCCATGCGAGCAGTCCGATTGGAAGCAGCCGCTTCGAAGATTTCAAGGACGAGCAGGTGCAGCAGGCCACCATGCGGCATCTTCGGCCCTATATGGAAGACGGAGCCTTGGTGGTCATTGGTGGCGACGGGAGTCTTCGAGGCGCGCGGGCACTCTACGAAGGATTTGGGGTCCAGACAGTAGGGATTCCTGGCACGATCGACAATAATCTCGCGGGGACGACCTCCCTGGGTTTTCATTCGGCCGTGTCTCTGGCGAATCAATCCATCGAGTCGCTGAAAGCCACCAGTTCCGCCATGGGCAGCGTCTTTTTCGTCGAGATTATGGGGGCGGGGTCCGGCCATCTTGCCCTCGCCTGTGCATATCAGGCCAGAGCTGAAGGCCTCTTGGTCAACGAGCATCCCGATCCCGACGCGTATATCGACGACTTCATCCTGGGCACGCTCAAACGCACCTTGGGCGTCCCGAACAAGAGCCATCTGTTTGTGGTGGCGGAACAGACGCCCCATCGCCATCACCCGGATGGCGGCGTGCGCGGTCTTGTCGAGTATGTCGCCAGCACACTCAGCACGTGGCCACAGTTTCAGGCACGCCCCGGTGAATATCGCCTCGCCCCTGCAACCAAAGCCACGATCCTCGGGCACACATTACGGGGGGCACCCCCGACCCCCGAGGACAAGACCATCGGACAAGATCTAGCCTATGAAGCGATTCGCCGACTCGTCAAGGAGCCTGAGCGGGTGGTCGGGTGCATGTTGGCCTATCGCGGGCCAGGCACCATCGAGGCAATCCCACTCCACGCTGTGGCACCGAAGCAGTTCGACTGGGAAATCTTCGCACGAATGCACGGAAGCGAGCTTCCGTAGCGGGGTGAATGGAGCGTGGCATCTTACCGTAAAGGCCGTGCCCTGATTCCATCTCTACAGCATGCTGTCACCAGGGCGTTCTCGCATCGTTCAGACCCTCCACGTACCCCAGAGGGTACGCCTCGGCGCCTTCACTCGCTGCGGCCTTGCTGGACGGTCTTTTTGAGCATCCTGTGGGAGTGTTCTCCTGTTGTGTCATACCTGCAGACTATCGAAGTTTTCGCGTGCCAGAATAGTTTTTCCGCAGTCTACTACTATCGTCGCAGGGCGACTTGATCAGGATTAACCAGGCTGTCTGCGCCTGAAACAGCGGTTGCGTTGTGGGCTTAGAGGTCGTTTGCTAGAATGGCATTCCCGGACATCATCTAACAGCATTGTCTATGCGTAAAGCCAAAATCGTGTGCACCATTGGCCCCGCCAGCGATTCGCCCACCTTGCTGGATCAGTTAATTGAAAGCGGCATGGACGCGGCGCGACTCAACTTTTCTCATGGGACCCACGAATCGCACGCGCATGCGATCAAGGCCATTCGCGAGGTAGCGGATCGTCGGCGCGTGGCGGTAGCGATCATCCAGGACCTGCAAGGACCGAGGATCCGTGTTGGAGAAGTCGATCATGGTGGGATCGATTTGGTTGCCGGCCAGACTGTGAGGCTCGTGACGACTCTGCTCCGGTCTGGCGGTCAACTCGGCGCACAGTCTATCGCTCCATCCGGCATGCGTGAGATCCCGGTGACGTACCAATACCTGGTGCGGGATGTCCAGCCAGGCGCCCGCATCCTGATTGACGATGGGTTAATCGAGCTGATTGCTGATCGGATTATCGGCGGCGCCGTCGAATGCGGAGTCGTGACCGGGGGACGACTCACCTCGCGCAAGGGCATGAACCTACCGGATACTCGCATCAGCGCTCACACTCTGACAGACAAAGATCGGGACGATCTCCGGTTCGGCATCGCGCAGGGGGTGGACTATGTGGCCCTCTCGTTTGTCAGAGATCCCGATGACGTGGTTGCCGCAAGGAAGTTAGTAGCCGACTGGGGCGGCGACGTGCCGATTATTGCGAAGATCGAAAGGCCAGAAGCGGTTGAGTGCTTGGACGCGATTCTTGATCAGGCGGACGGTGTGATGGTTGCACGGGGCGATCTGGGAGTGGAGATGGGGCCGGAGGCGGTTCCGCTCCTACAGAAGCGCATCATCGCCGAAGCCAACCGCCGCCGCCGCCTCGTGATCACGGCCACTCAGATGTTGGAGACCATGACGTACCGCACGCGCCCGACAAGGGCCGAAGCGTCGGATGTGGCCAATGCCGTGCTCGATGGGACTGATGCCGTCATGCTGTCCGCAGAAACGGCGATCGGGCAGCACCCGGTTGAAACAGTCCGTGTCATGGACCGAATCGTTCGAGCCGCAGAGGGAGGGACTCGATCATGGCGTACGCGCTCGTCCGACGCGCCACAGGGGGAAGGCTCATTCCCGGAAGCCATTTGCCATTCGGCCTCTTCGGCAGCCTCAGCCATCGGGGCGAGCGTCATCGTGGCATTTAGCGAACGGGGTACGACTGCGCGCTTGCTGTCGAAACAGCGACCTGACGCGTCAATTATTTCATTCACACCATTTGAGGCCGTACGGCAGCGGATGGCGCTGTACTGGGGTGTGATCCCTCACACGATGCGGCAGATCACTCAAACTGATGAGCGGATCGATGAAGCGGAACGCCGCCTCAAGACCGAGGGACTGGCGACAACGGGACAGCGGATCGTGATTCTGTCGGGGACCAGGATTGGTCAGCCCGGGGAGACAAATTTGATGAAGTTACACAAAGTCGGGTGAGCTGAAGCGACAGAGTGGGCCCTGTGCCCGCACAGCACCTGCGGACTGAGCGTTCCATTGCCGCCCGCGCGCATGCAGGCTGTTTTAAAAGGTCGCCCAGCATGGCCGCAGCGAGCGAAGAGGCGTGAGGCTTACTCAGTTCCCTCAGGAGGAGTACAGATTGGAAGAAAAGAGCACAGGATGACACCCAACATTGTGGGGCGGCTAGTGTGTATTCTGTGTCAGTTGCTTGCCCTGGTATTGTCGGCCGGAGATGGGCTCGCGCAGACTGGATCCCTCACGCATTCTCCGGCAGATGTGGTGAAACGATATCTGGCGCTTGATTATAAGGGGGCGCGGCTTGATGCCATGTCGGTCGAGACGGTCACGTCCTACACGAGTCGGAATGAGGAGCCGGTGTGGGGGCATGTCGTCGTGACGCGAGGTTTTGTGGTGGCGGAGCAGTATCGCCAATGGGAGGTGATCGATAGTCTGGAAGTCGTGATTCCGGTCACCTTTCAGGTCATAGGCTCGGTATATCTGGAAACCGCCGGTTTCGTCCAGGAGGTTGAGACAGAAGAGGTACGGTTTCGCGTGAAAGCCGTGAAGAATCGATGGAGGATTGTCGAGCCGATGCTTCCCCCTCACGTGGGATTGAAGCGGATGGTGAATCTCGTCCGCGAAGCCTGGATGAAGGAAACCGATCCGGCGAAGCGAGACCGTCTTGGGGCGTTGCGGGACGAGTTACGAAAGGCGAAGTAATGATGGGCAAGACCTCGGTCGAGCTGTTGATCTTCGATCTGGATGGGACGCTCATCGAGTCCAAATGGGACATTGCCGAGTCGGTGAACCTGACTTTGGCCGAACTGGGGCTGCCGCAGCGGCCAATCGAGGAAATCTTTGGGTTTGTGGGGGATGGGGTGAAACAATTGTTGCGCTTGTCGGTCGGCCAGGGCAGTCGGGTCACCTTCGATGAGGCGTTGCGGGTGTTCAGGGGCCAGTACTTGGCCCATTGCCTCGATCGCACCACGTTCTATCCTG
>CAVUHR010000004.1:0-93798 GCA_963741245.1 Nitrospirota bacterium
CTGTCTGGACCGACACCGTCAGCATTTTCGATGTGCGGGTCAGCGCGTCAATAAATTAACTCTCCGTCGTCAGAATAATGCCCCGCTTGGAAGAGCGGGGCATAAATGGCGAGGAGAGCCCTGCAACTCGTCGGCCAGAGCCTAGGGGTGGCGTGCCGAAGCTTTGGCAAAGGAGGGCAGGGCTACGGAGAGTTCCGCATTCCTATTCGGATGCCCCGAGCGGGAGCGCGGGGAGCGTCACTTTGAAACATTCACCAATTTTTCGAAACCGATCATGTTTTCTTGATAAATACATGTTCTCATCAATTCCGTCATAGAGCACGTGGTAGAGTTTGACGCAGGGTGGTCCGCTATATCGAAAGTAATACGAAGGGTTCTTGCTACGGGTCGATTTATGAATGGTCCTATCGGGCAATCCAAGATTGACTAAATGTCGTACGAGCTGTTCAATGAAATTCTTGGAGCCACTTACGTAACTTGCGCATGGCTTGTAGGTGGCATTCTTCTCCAAATAAACCGATCCATCACCGTCCCAGCAGCCTCGGATAAAATGCCTGACAAGGGGAGCAGGTACTTCGGGGAAGGTGAGGCTGAGACTCTTCCTGGGAGTGACACCCAATTTCTCAAGATCTTGGTATACTTCATCGTTGCTAATAGAAACGCGATGTACGGCACCGGTGATTCCTCTCTTTGGGGTGAATAGCAACTTTGCATTGCTATTCAGTAGCGTCAGCACCTTTTCAATCAGTTCCGGTTCCTTCTGTGAAAGAGTGAGACGACCTTTGACTGATCCATGTGGCTCCACAAGACATCCGTCAGTATAGATGAGGCCTAATACCCACGCCATTTTTGGTGTCCACTGCTTGAAGAAATCTTCGTCAACAATTCGTCTGACATGAGGAACCATCACGCGGTTTCCTGATGCATCCATCCTCGCAACCGTTATTTTTCCTCTGGAGGTGGCAAGTATTCGAGCTGCCGACTTGTTTCGTCGAGGAATCCTGTACCTTCTAAGCAATTTGAGAATGTACTGACGGGAGCACTTACACCTTGTTGCAATGTCCTCTAGCGACATCCCTTCGTTGACATATTGATGTTCCAAGTCGTCCTTTGACATAGAGTCACTAAGCTTCATGCTTTTCCGCGTGTACCAGTGAGGACTTCGACCAGTTTCTGTGCGAAAGCAACCTCTGCAGAACTGTTCACCATAAAGAGGGGAACTGGGCGTTCCGCATTTAGAACAGGTCTTCATTGGTTTTCGTGTCTCATTCCAGTAGGACCAACGGGTACGAAAATCGGCACCATGAACATCCTGCATGTACCGTTTGGTCCCCGATCTGTCAACAGGCTAGCGTGGAAAGGCGAGTGGGCAGCGCCGACTTTGCAGAAAGCCCGGTTTGACCTATTGACCAGGGTGGAGGAGAAGAGTAAAGGTTCGACTACGGAGAAGATGTGATAAAAAGGAATGAGTTAACATAATATTAGTTATCAGACGTAAGAGATTTTTCATTTATGTCCCTCGAACTGCTCGGTCGTATCCAACAGGAACTGTCAATCACCGGCAGCGCGATCTACGAAACCATCCTTGCGCTTGCCGAACGTGCCAACCGCAAGGTCCAGGTCCTCCGTTTGCACAACCAGGCGTCGAGCTTGCTGAGCCAGATCGAACAGGCTCACGGCGAACTCGGACGTCAGATTGCCTCGCTCTGTGCCAAGCGCCCACCATTCAGCCATGAGTCAACCCTGCCATCTGATCAATTGGAACGTGTCCTCGGTCAGGCCGGCGACCGCGTTCAGCAGCTTAAACGGACACTGCTCAGTGTCGACAGCAATATTCGCGAGCTCAAGCTGGAAACGATCCACCACGAGCTCCTGACCCTGCAGCAGGACCTGAATCTTCGCGCGGCGGCCATCGAACGGTTCCCTGTCGTCCAGGGATCACAGGTCATTGGGAGGACGCTCGCTGAGGTGGCGCTGCCTGCGTCGGTTCGTCTTGTCACGGTCCTTCGTGGACCATTTCTGGTACCGCCCGACGATGCCCTTGTGCTCCGCGTCGGCGATACCCTGGTCATGATCGGGCTGCAGGCAGATCTCGCGCAGGTTGCCTCAGAGTTTACCCAAGCTTGGAATGCCAAGCCGGTGTAAGTCAACTGCGCGTGAAGCGCTGCAGAGAGTGAAGTGTGTCTCGTGAAGCGTGAAGCACTGGAAGCAGGCGCGAAACATACAACGTCCGACTCCGAAACGAAATACGCTTCACGCAGGGTAGGCTTCTCTGTCTTCTATGAGGTACACTTTTGTGAGGGGGTACAGGGTGATGCGCATGCTACAAGTTCTCATCTGCCTTGTGTTCTTGGCCTGGCTCGAGATCCACTCGGCCGCCGCCGCTGAGTCCGCCGCACCACAATCCAGCGACTCGCCGGCCCTCCGCCTGCTGGAAGAGATGCAAACTGTCATCACCGATCTGGCCGAATCGGCAAAACCCTCCGTTGTCAATCTCATTCCCCTGTCAGGACCAGGACGAGGGCGTGAACTGCCTCAAGAGCGGGCCCCCAATGCATCAGGATCAGGGTCCGGCGTCATCATCGATCCTGATGGACACATCATCACGAACAACCATGTCATTGGCGACGCGACGGAAATTGAGGTCCGCTTTTCCGATAAGTCCAAGCTGATTGCGCAGGTCGTCGGTAAGGATCTGGATACAGACTTAGCCGTCCTCAAGGTGACCGCCGATCATCCCCTCCCGAGCGCGAGATTCGGGGATTCATCGGCCGTCCGCGTCGGCCAATGGGTGCTCGCCGTGGGGAATCCTTTCGGACTCGATCGGACGGTCACGCTCGGCGTAGTCAGCGGGATCGGCCGGGAGAATATCAATCTCTCGCGCTACGAAAATTTCATTCAGACGGACGCGTCGATCAATCCCGGTAACTCGGGCGGCCCGCTCTTCAACCTGCGCGGCGAGATCATTGGCATCAATACCGCCATCATTAACTTCGCCCAAGGGATCGGTTTCGCGATTCCCTCCAACATGGCAACGCAAGTGATTCAGCAATTGCTGACACAGGGACGGGTGACACGAGGTTGGCTGGGCATCGGCATCCAACCGCTCACGGTGGAGTTGGCACGCAAGTTCGGCGTCAACGAAGGCGAAGGGGTGCTGGTCAACGAAGTCTTCGAGAAGGACCCTGCTGCGGCAGCCGGCATCAAACCCGGCGACATCGTGACCCGTATCGACGGCACCGTGATCGACACACCGAACCGGCTTTCTCGCGTCGTGGCGGGATTGCTCCCGGGCTCGACGACAAAAGTTGAGATCGTCCGCGATCAGCAACGCCTGGTGCTGGACGTCGCCCTCATAGAACGTCGAGACCAGGCCGTGATTACCTCGCTCCCCCAGGCACGCACTGAAGTCAAGCTAGGCCTCGATGTGCAAGATCTGACGCCGGGCCTCGCCGATAAATTCAAGCTGCGGGAAAGCCGGGGCGTACTCATCAGCAAAGTGGAGCCCGGAAGCCTCGCCCAATCGGAAGGCCTTCACGAGGGCGATCTCATCAAGGAAGTGAACCGTGTCGATGTGGGATCGGTCGGTGAATTCAGCAGCGCGCTCTCCAAGGTCCGACGAGGTGAAACCCTTCTCCTCCGCGTGCTGAGAGAAAGCCGCGCCTTCTATGTGGTGCTCAAATCGACCGACCCTTAGCAGGCTGCAGAAAAAGTCGGCCAGCGGCGTTCTCGCATCGCTCAGAGGCTCAACGTACCGAAGCGTACGCCTCGCCTCTTCGCTCGCTGCGGCCTTGCTGAACGGTCTTTTTGAGCATCCTGCGGGGACGTTCTCCTGTTGTCCAACACCTGCAGGCTATCGAAGTTCTGCTATGCCAAAATGGTTTTTCTGCACCTGCTAATTGTTCAATGCGCCGCCGCATGAGTCTCCACCTTGTGCGCTTCAATGATTCGAACCGCAAGCTCGCGCGGCACTTCGTCGTACCGCGCGAATTCCATCGCATAACTACCACGTCCTGCCGTGAGCGAGTTCAGTGTCGTGGCATACGTGAGCAGCTCCGCCATTGGAACAAGGGCCGTGATCTGCTCCATCCGGTCTTTCGCCTCCACGTGGAGAATCCGCCCTCGGCGCGCATTCAAGTCCCCGATCACACCTCCGATGTGATCCGCCGGCGCGTCAACCTCCACCGTCATGATCGGCTCTAACAGGACGGCATGGGCCGCCTCCAAAGCGCTCTTGAACCCCATCGACCCGGCGACCTTAAACGCCATCTCAGATGAATCGACCGTATGGTACGAGCCATCGTACACAGCAACCCGGCAATCGACGACAGGAAACCCTGCCAAGCTCCCGCGGTGCATGGCTTCGACCACTCCCTTCTCCACCGCCGGAATAAAGTTGCGTGGAATGGCCCCGCCGACCACCTTGTTCTCAAACTTGAATCCCTCCCCGCGTGGCAGAGGCGCGAGTTCCAGCCAGCAATCACCGTACTGGCCATGCCCGCCGGTTTGCTTCTTATATTTCCCCTGCGCCTGTGCCGTGGTGCGAATGGTTTCGCGGTACGGAATCTTCGGCATATGCAGCACCACTTCCGCACCGTATTTGCGGCGCAATTTTTCGAGCGCAAGATCGATGTGCAACTGGCCCATCCCGCTTAAAACTATTTCCTTCGTGTCGGCATGCCGCGAAAATTCGAGAGTCGGATCTTCTTCTATCAACTTATGCAGCCCGAGACTGATTTTCTCGATATCGGCGTTGGACTTCGGCTCGATCGCAAAGGACAGCACAGGCCGCGGGAGTACCGACTTCGGATAACAGATAGGAGCATGTTCGTCACAGAGCGTGTCGCCGGTTTGCGTATCTTTGAGTTTTCCAATGGCCACGATCTCCCCTGCGCCGGCCGAAGACACGGCCGTATGTTTCTTTCCCAACAATGTATAGAGATGCCCGCTTTTCTCTTTGCTGCCACGAGAACTGTTGAAGACCGTCGAGTCTGCATGAAGGACCCCCGACAAGACCCGCAGATAAGACAGTCGTCCGACAAAGGGGTCTATCAGTGTCTTGAAGACGACTCCGGAAAATGGGTCTTCTTGAACGGCGCGGCGACTCACGGCCTCGCTTGTATCAGGACGCAGGCCTTCCAACGGGGTTCTCGACGCCCGGTCCATCGGCGATGGTAGGAAATCGACGATCGCATTGAGGAGCGGAGCGATCCCGATATTCTTGATAGCGGAACCGCTGTAGAGCGGGACAATCGTGCCGGCTTGGACGCCAAGGCGAAGTTCATTGATCAGGTCCTCCTGTGTCAACTCACCCGCGGTAAGATACTGTTCCAATAGTCGGTCATCACGCTCGGCTACCCCCTCCTGAACGCGCTTCCGTGCGTCCGCCACCACCGCCCGCTCATTCTCAGGTATCGGCAACTGCTGAATCGTGGAGGTCTCCGTGCGCGAAGTGATGACACTCTGTTGAAGGAGATCCAGCACGCCGTCAAGCTGGGTACCATTGCCATAGGGCAAGGACATCGGCAATGGCATGATCCCAAGATCGCGTTGACACATCGCGACAACCCCGTCGAGGGAGGCAGCGTCTTTATCCAATTCGTTGAGGAACAGTAGACAGGGTAAGCCGAGCGTTGTGACGCGAGACCAGGCTCGGACCAGTTCGCTCCGGATCCCTGATGAGGCACCCACCACCAGAATGACGGCGTCCACTGCTCGCAATGCCATGACCGTCTCCCCGAGCAGGTTCAGCGCGCCGGGAGGATCGACGAGGTTGATGGTCGTGTGATTCCAGGAACAACGGAGGAGGCTGGTACTGACGGAACTGCGCCGGTGCAACTCTTCCGGCTCGAAGTCCGAGACGGTCGTGCCTTGTGCGATCGACCCGAGGTGGGGAACAGCGCCGGCGGCAAAGAGCATGGCTTCAGCCAGCGAGGTCTTCCCGGCACCGGCACTGGAGATCATGGCCACATTTCTGAGTGACTCCCTCTGTAGCTGTAGCTCGCTCATGGGCCCTCCTCAAGATGACCGGAAGACGGTCTTGTCTTCCGGAGGTGATATGATTACATCGCTGCGACTCTCCCTTCGCTCATGCGTCGGCACCATGGTTTGTCAGCCAACCTTCATCGGCAAAGCTGACATAGCGTCCATCGCCGATGACGAGATGGTCAAGGACCCGAATGCCCAGTACCTCCCCTGCCGACACCAATCGCGCCGTCAGGACACGATCTTCCTGGCTCGGCGTAGGATCACCACTGGGATGGTTGTGCAGGAAGATCACTGCCGCCGCGGATTCTTTTACCGCGAATGTGAAGACTTCACGTGGATGGACAATACTGAGCGTCAAGCTGCCTTCCGATACAGTTGCGTCACGCATAATGGCATGCTTGGCATCCAGTAGAATGACTTTAAAGACTTCGTGACGCAGGTCACGCAAGGTCGGATGGTAATGGGTAAAGAGGTCACGGCTGGATGTGATTTTGGTTCCCTTGGACAGCGGACCAGCAAGGGCACGCTTCCCCAATTCAAGGGCCGCCTTCAGTTGGGCCGCTTTGGCTTCTCCCACACCTGGGACAGCGCAGAGTTCTTCGATCCCGCATTGTGCAAGTCCGGCCACATCCCCGAGTCGATCCAGGATATCCATCCCGACTTGCACCGCCGAAGACCCGTGACGACCAACTCGAAGGAGAATGGCCAGGAGTTGGGCATTGGTGAGTGTCTGTGGGCCCTGAGTCAGCAGTCGTTCGCGCGGCCGTTCTGTTTCAGGCCAATGCGCGATGCCTTGCCCTCCTTTTTTGCTGGCCATTCATCCTCCCCGCACAAAAAAATGACACTTCGAACGTTTTTGTACTAGCGACAGACCCCTCGGTAGCCCCTTCCTAACAAATACGTACCCCCTAAACTGTTGAAATTACGTACAGCAACATATTGGTGCAGTAATTGCTTTGGAACGCGTCAGCAGTTCATAGCCACCCTGGGAGGATTCGATGGAATGTCCGAAGTGTAAAGGCCTCATGATGCTTGAGCGGTTCTCCGACTTCTTCTTAATTTTCTACGCCTGGAAATGCATCAATTGCGGCGCGATCATCGATCGCACCATTTCAAATAATCGGCGGAAGAGCTTGGCCGCGCGCAAGCCCCAGACCAAGCCCCAGACAGTGGCGACTCCCTAACATAATTTCGGTTCGTGCTTATACAAGTCGGCCGTTTTGATCGCCACGGATGGTCGACCATTCCCGCACTGATGCCCCGCCTCTCGTGCCTTACGCCGCCAGATCACCGGACGGCATTATAGCCACAGACTCCAAGGTCGTCAAAATACTTCCATTGCTCTCGTTCCAACCTTCCTCACTCCCACGCCATCGCCCTTTCACAACTGGTACATCGCGAATCGGCAGCACTCATCTTGACCCCTTCAAAAACGCTATGTTAGAGTCAGTTGCTCCTGAAAGGTCTCTCACCTTAAATCTATGCGTGTTATTGCCGGATCCCACCGAGGTCGCCGCTTAAGTGGGCCACAAGGGACTGCGCTTCGTCCCACATCCGACAAGGTTCGCGAGGCCCTTTTTTCCATTTTAGGGACTCAAGTGTCAGGAGGTCGCTTTCTTGATTTGTATGCAGGTACAGGAGCCGTCGGAATCGAAGCGTTGAGCCGCGGAGCCTCAGCCGTCACCTTTGTCGAGTCAGATCCCAAGGCCGTGCAGCTGTTACAGAAAAATCTACGGTCCTGTCAGCTGCTCGACCGCGCTCAGGTTCGTATAGGACCGACCGCCGTCTTCCTCGATCAGAAGGACTGGTGGGGTGGCCCCTACGACGTACTGTTTGCAGATCCGCCATATGCCGCTTTGGATGAGATAGAAATCATGATCCATGCCTGGAGGCCTGGGCTGTTGTCGGAGCGTGCCACCGTGATTATCGAGCAAGACTCACGCACCGAATTGCCTGCAGCGATCGACCATGCCGCGCTTGTGCGGCGATACGTGTATGGCGATACGGCACTCTATCTGTACGGTGTGACCACCTCAGAATTGGCCGCATCATGAAAATTGGCATCTATCCAGGAACTTTCGATCCCATTACCCACGGCCACACCGACATCATCACCCGAAGCTTGCGCGTGTTTGATAAAGTGGTTGTGGCCCTCGCGCCGAATCCAGCCAAGCATCCGCTCTTCAGCCTGACCGAACGGCTGGAGATGATCCGGATTGTGATGAAGGAGATGAAACAGGTCGAAGTGACCCACTTCGACGGCTTACTCGTGGACTATGTTCAGCGATACGGTGCCCATGCGATTATCCGTGGCCTACGGGCGATCTCGGACTTCGAACATGAATTTCAGATGGCCCTCATCAATCGCAAAATTGCCAAACAGGTTGAGACCGTGTTCCTGATGACCAGCGAAGAATATTCCTATCTATCGTCAACCATCATTAAAGACGTGGCCACCCACGGAGGAGCGCTCACGGAATTTTTGCACCCCGAGGTCGCGCGCCGACTGCAGGAACGGATCAGGAGTTTGAAAACATGAAGCTTGCTGCACGAGCGGGGCGAATTGCCCCCTCCCCTACCTTGGCCATGGCCGCAACCGCAAAGGCGATGGCAGCACGCGGAATCGACGTCGCCGATTTCTCGTCGGGAGAACCGGACTTTGATACACCTGAACCGGTCAAAGCCGCTGCAGAAGCCGCAATTCGTGCTGGGTTCACAAAATACACGCCCTCATCCGGCATCGATGAACTGCGTCAAGCGATTATCGACAAGCTGCAGGCGGAGCAAGGGCTCCGGTACGAGAAGTCTCAAGTGCTGGTCTCGTGCGGCGCCAAACATTCGCTCTACAACCTTGCCGAAGCGCTCCTTGAAGCGGGCGACGAAGTCATCATTCCCGTTCCCTATTGGGTCTCCTATGCCGACCAAACTCTGCTGAACGACGCCACACCTATTTTCCTGCCGACCCGTGAAGCGGATGGATACGCCGTAGATGCCCATGAATTGGAACGGCTTATCACCCCACGCACCAAGGCGATTATCGTCAATAGCCCAGGCAATCCAACGGGAGCGACCTACAATCGGATGACGCTCGAACGCCTTGCTGAGCTAGCTCTCCGACAGGATTTCCTTCTGATTTCAGACGAGATTTATGAAAAAATCCTTTACGACGGGGCGATACACACGAGCATTGCCTCGTTAGGACCGGAGGTCGCAGCCCGTACTGTCGTGATCAACGGTGTCTCCAAAGCCTATGCGATGACCGGCTGGCGGATCGGCTATGCAGCTGGGCCAAAAGACCTCTTGACCGCCATGGGGAACATTCAAAGCCAGAGTACGTCCAACCCCTGTTCCATTTCGCAGAAGGCTGCCGTCGTGGCCATGCGCGAAGGTGGTGCATTCACAGAAAAGATGGTGAAAGAGTTCGATCGGCGGCGGCGCGTCATGGTCGAGCGCCTGAATGCGATGCCCGGCGTGTGCTGCCGAATGCCCACCGGAGCATTTTATGCGTTCCCGAATGTGAGTGGGCTGCTCGGAAAGCAAAGCCCAAGCGGAACGATCCTCACTCCGACTGATCTTGCAAACTACCTGTTGCAGGAATTCAAGGTCGCTGTGGTTCCCGGTGAGCCGTTTGGAAGCATCCAGCATATTCGACTGTCGTATGCGACCAGCATGGAGACGATAGTCCGGGGAATGGATCGCCTCGATACCGCATTCAAGCAGCTCACCTAGCAGATTGCGGAATGACAATTTTCGACCTCTGTTTGCTCCTACAGGTCAATTGTCCATAATGATTTAAAAAATGCCCGCAGGATGCTCAAAAAGGCCGTTCAGCAAGGCCGCAGCAAGTGAAGGGCCGAGGTGTACCCTCTGGGGTACGTTGAGGGTCTGAACGATGCGAGAACGCTGCTGACAGACTTTTTCAGCATCCTGCAAGCAGGAGGAAATGAATCGTGCCAATCTACGAGTACCAGTGTGAAGACTGCATGGATAAGTTTGAGGTCAAGCAAAGTATGAAGGACGACCCCCTCACCACCTGCCCGCGATGCGGGAAGCGCGTACAGCGACTTATTTCATCGCCCGCCATCATGTTCAAAGGCAGCGGGTGGTACGTGACGGACTACTCCGAAAAAATGAAGCCCTCCTCAGGCAGTGAAGAGCCAATGGCTAAGACTGAGGAAAAGAAAGAGACGGCGCCAGGCACGTCCGACCAGACGACGCCTACGGCTCCCTCTACTCCGGCTCCTTCTCCCGTGTCCGCGCCGGCAAGCACCCCGTCGAGCACGACCTCAAGCACTTCAAGCACAACGACGACCGCGCCGTCTTCTACCAGCACCAAAAAGACGGGGGAGACTGAGGCGCGCTAGTGCGTGCCCTTGGCCGGTGCTTTCTTCTTGGCCGGAGCCTTCTTCGTGACCTTTGCGGAAGGCTTGCCAGTGCCGGCTTTCGGCGTTGCGACTTTCGCCGACTTCGCCAGCCGTTCCTGTGCTGCCGCCAAGCTATTTTGCAAACTGGTAATCATGGTCGACTTATCGCGATTTGCCCGCGAGAGGCTATCCACTTGTGCCTGCAAATCCTCTTTCACCTTCGTAAAGGAGGCGTATTGATTCTGTAGCTGAGTCTTTTCCGCTGTCACACTCTGCAACTCGGAGCGGAGTTGTTCTATTTCTGTTTGGAGTGCCGGGGGCCAGTAATCGCACCCGGACAGACCCACCGAGACGATCAATATGGCGGCCACCGCAACAAGGTTACGCACCATCACTGTTCGAGTCATCGGCATTCTCCTTTCAGTGTGAACGATACAATCGACTTCACCGACTATCTGCGTCGAGATGCAGGCCATGCGCGGCCAACTGTGCCGCAATGGCACCGCGTTCGATCGATCCATCGCGGATAATTCGGATCGGGCCCCGAACGTCGATGACGGTGGACGGCTGCCCTCCGGGAGTCGGTCCAGCATCAATGATCAGATCGAGCGCGTCTCCAAGGCTGTGCTGGACCTCTTCGACCGTCCTGGGCGGTGGGAGGCCTTCACGATTCGCACTGGTGCCGGTCACCGGCCCGACTCGACACAAGAGATCAACCAGTGGCTGCCAGGCACTGAAACGGATGCCGACAGAGCCAGTCCCCGCAGTCACCGCATCGGAGAGTCCAACCGCTGCGGGGAAGACGATTGTGAGAGGCCCGGGCCAGAAGGCGTTCATGAGTACGTGTGCTGCATGGGGAATGCTTCGAACGAACGGCCCCAGCTGAGACCCGTCTCCGATCAGCACGAGAATCGGTTTTCCCGCCGACCGGCCTTTGACCTGCCACAATCTGGCGAGCGCCTGCTCGTCGAACGGAGCCACGGCAAGCCCGTAGAAACTTTCCGTCGGCAGGGCGATAAGCCCGTTCTCGTCGAGCACACGACGCATCCGATCAGCAAGCACCGGGACGGTGGAAGCAGCATAGCGCTCGATCCTAGCCATGGCAGGAACCATCAGCCCGCCTTATTCATGACGGTTCGTGGCGAAATCGCTGAGCCGCGTCGCGAGACCGGCGCGCGGAGCCCAGGGGACTGGCTCCGCCGTCTGCGGCGGTGCCTGTCCCGCAGCTCCTCAGAAGGGGACAGGCGCCAAAAAGAAGGGCGCCAATCCCCAAGAGTACGGTGAGGGTCCGAGGGGCGAGCCCGCCGGCCGAAGGCTCGTCGCAGCAGCGGATCGGCGATTGCAGAAGCAGCGTTCATGAATAATGCGGGTGAGCCCCCTTCTGCGCTACGCGTGACGTGAGAACGCACGATGCGCAATATCCGTCCGATAGTGAGCGCCTTCAAATGCAATCGACTTGGTTACGCGATAGGCTTCCACTTGCGCATCTGCCAGGGTCTTTCCGCGTCCCGTAATTCCCAGCACCCGGCCTCCGGCTGTTACCAGCTCGGTACCTGTTCGTCTTGTGCCTGCATGAAACACCACGGCCTTCGCATCAGCAGCGGTCGGCAATCCATGAATCGGGTGACCGGTCTGATAGGCCCCGGGATAACCTCCCGACGTCATGACGACACACACGGCGGCTTCATCATGCCAGTCCACGGTCAGTTGATCGAGCCGATGTTCGACCACAGCCTCGATCACCTCCAACAAATCGGTCTTGAGCAACGGGAGCACGACCTGCGTTTCCGGATCCCCCATGCGGGCGTTGAACTCCAGGACGTACGGCGTCCCTTTCACCACCATGAGGCCGGCATACAGGACGCCCTGAAACGGACAGCCCATACGTGACAGGGCCTCGACGGCGGGATAGAGGACCTGCCGGGTGACCTGCTCGCGCAGCGCCTTGGTGCCAAGCGGCGCAGGACAATAGGCGCCCATGCCTCCGGTGTTGGGCCCCGCATCGCCATCCCCGACTCGTTTGTGATCTTGCGCCGGCAGCATCGGCACCACCGTCCGGCCATCCGTGAAAGCCATGATCGTCAGTTCCTCACCATCTAAAAACTGCTCGATCAACACGCGCTGACCGGCCTGACCAAACCGCTCATGTTCCATCGCATCACGGACAGCCTGCTTCGCCTCCTCACGCATGGTCGCGACCATCACACCCTTGCCCTGCGCCAGTCCGTCAGCCTTCACCACCACGGGAAGCTCATGTTGATTGAGATAGGCCAACGCCGAAGCAACTCGGTCGAAACTTTGTGCCCTCGCCGTGAGAATGTTCGCGCTGCTCATGATCTCTTTGGAGAAGACTTTGCTGGCTTCGATGCGTGCGGCACCCTTCGTCGGTCCAAATATTTTAAGCCCGGATTTACGAAATTCATCGACAATGCCCAACGCAAGCGGGGCTTCCGGTCCCACAACCGTCAGATCAATCTTCTCCGACTGTACGAATGTCTTCAGCCCGGCAATATCGTCGGCTTTGATCGGTACACAGGCCGCGAGCGATTCGATCCCCGCATTGCCCGGCGCGCAGTAGAGCGTGGGCATGCGGGAACTTTGTGCGAGCTTCCACACCATGGCGTGTTCGCGTCCTCCGCTCCCGACGACAAGAATTTTCATGTGTGCTTGTATTGCATGAAGAAAAAGCGGCTGCTCAAAATGGTTTCTCGCAAGGCCGCAGGAAGCCCAGTCACCGAGGCGTACGCTTCGGTACGTTGAGCGTGGCTGGGCGACCGAGAACGAAGCGAGCGGCCATTTTCAGCAGCCGCTCAGTGGCGGAAGTGGCGCATACCCGTGAGAATCATGGCCAGCCCCTGTTCATCTGCGGCTTTGATAATTTCGGCATCGCGAATCGAGCCGCCCGGCTGAATGACCGCCGTGATCCCCGCTTGCGCAGCGGCATCTAAGCCATCTCGGAAGGGAAAGAACGCATCCGAGGCCATCACGCACCCCTTAATCGGCATCTGGGCTTTCATGACTGCAAGCTTCACCGAATCGACCCGACTCATCTGGCCGGCGCCGATCCCCACCGTCTGCCCCGGCTTTGCATAGACGATCGCGTTCGACTTCACGTGTTTGCAGACTTTCCAGGCAAACGCGCAAGCTGCATATTCCTCCTCCGTCGGTTTACGCAGGGTCGGTACGTTGAGCGCTTTCAGATCGGTCAAGACACCGAGATCCCGATCCTGTACGATCAAACCCCCAACCAATTTCTTGAGATCGAAGCCCTCTTGCTTCACGTTCGTGAGCGGCCCGACGTCGAGCAAACGAAGATCCTTTTTGCGCTTTAATTCTGCGAGCGCATCGCCGGCAAATCCCGGCGCAATAACCACTTCCACAAACGTGGAGGTGATTTCCTTCGCCGCGGCCAGATCCACGGGTCGATTGAATGCAATCACGCCCCCGAACGCCGAGATGGGATCGGTCTCCCGGGCTTTCACATAGGCCTCGACCGGCGTCGCACCCAGTGCCACGCCGCAGGGATTGTTGTGCTTGATAATGGCCACGGCGATCTCGTCGTACTCTTTTGCCAGCTCGAGCGCCGAATTGGCATCGAGGAAATTGTTGTACGACATCGCCTTGCCATGCAGGATCTTTCCACGGGATACCGATGGCTCGGCCGAATGCAGCTCTCGATAGAAGACCCCTTGCTGATGCGGGTTTTCCCCATAGCGGAGCATCTCTGCCCGTTCGAACTGCAACGACAATATTTTGGGGAACTTGATCTCGCTGCCTGCACCTGCTTCTCAAGATACCCGGCGATCAGACTGTCGTAGCGCGCCGTGTGTTGAAACACCTTCAACGCCAACTCGCGCCGTAGCTCGTGCGACACAGCCCCTGCCTTCGCCGCATCGAGCACGCGCTGGTAGTCGGTCGGGTCCACGACCACCAGGACATCTTCGTGGTTCTTGGCTGCAGAACGCAGCATCGACGGCCCACCGATATCGATATTTTCAATGGCTTCTTCAAAGGGACAGTGGGATTTCGCGATGGTCGCCTCGAACGGATAGAGGTTGACCACGACCACATCGATGGGTCCAATCCCATGCTGCTCCATTTGCTCGACATGGGCAGGTACCGAACGCCGTCCCAGTAAGCCGCCATGAATCTTGGGGTGTAGTGTTTTGACGCGGCCGTCGAGAATTTCCGGTGAGCCAGTGTAGGCGGCCACATCAGTCACCTTTATACCGGCCTCTCGCAAGGCTTTCGCTGTTCCTCCGGTTGAAAGGATTTCGGCGCCCAGAGCCTCAAGCCCTTTCGCCATATCCACCACGCCGGTCTTGTCTGACACGCTGATTAATGCCCGCTTGATACCGGCCATAGATAACTCCTTGGAAGACGATCGATAGATGTTTCGTGAGTCGGAAGGCGCGGCGAAGAATAACAAATGAATATCCACCTTACAAGAGGGATGAAATCTCCACGCATCTAGCAGGATGCTGAAGAGCCTTCTCGCGGCGATCATGCGTGGCAGGCCCAGAAATCCTGTCTGGCATGAGTCCACTCAGTATGGTAGGGTCACAGGGGCCTATCAGCCATCTTCCGCCCGAGAGTTGATTCATGAGTCGAACAGCGATTCTAGGCGCAGGCGCTGTCGCACTTGTTCTTCTTGCCGTGGTCTGCATCCCGCACCATCTTCCGACGACGCCCGCATCGATGCCCCTCACCCCTGCCACCTTTCATGCACGTTTAGAGCACGGAACCCTGACCCTCCGTGGCTCGCTCCCCAGTGAGACCAGCAAAGCCGCAATCCTTCATCGAGCCCAAGAACTCTATGGTGCAACGCCTGGCCGCGTCGTCGATGAGTTGGCGGTGGATCCGAGAGTGGGACCTGCATCCTGGGCCGGCAATGTCCCCAAGGTCCTCCCCATCTTAGGGTATATGACGGAACGAGGCTCCATCATCATCGACGGGCACTCGCTTGTCCTCAGCGGCCGGGTCAGACAGCGATCGTGCCAAAGCCACCATGCTGCGGGAGATTGCTCCTCTTACGCAGACGGGGCTCGCACTGGAAGATCATATTCTAGCGGCTCAGCTCGCGGCTCCCTCCCCCTCGCTCCAGAAGAAACTGAATGAGATCCTCTCGCACGACTCCATCGAGTTTGAATCGAATAGCACGACGATGCTCCCCCGTGGTAGCGCCACACTCGACCAGCTGATTACCCTATTACGTCGTGCTCCCAACACGGCCATTGAGATTGGCGGTCATACGGACAAGTATCGGCGACCCGGACTATAACCTTGAACTCAGCCGCCGCCGCGCAGAAGCCGTGCGGCACTATTTCATCAGCCACGGCCTGACCAACCAGTTCACCGCCGTCGGCTATGGCGCCTCGCGACCGCTGTCGGTGGCGCAGACGCGGGCCGGCCTCCAGCACAACCGTCGCATCGAATTGCGCGTGAAAGGAGTTGGTGACCTATGACCATACTTATCGGCCAGATCGTGGGATGTCTCCTCGTCGCGGCAGGCATCGGCGGAATTATCGGCTGGCTCTTGCGGCACCTGTCGGTCAGCAAGCTGAATCAACACATCTACGACGTCACCACCGCTTTGCATATCAAAGAACAAGCGCTGCTCTCGGCCCAGCGGGAGCTGATGGCCAAGGCCTCGACGATCCAGATCAATGAAAGCGATCTCGCGGCGTCGGAAGCGCTCGCACGATCGGTGCGACAGGAACTCGCCTCAAGCGCCGATCGGCTCCGTGCCGTTCAAGACGAACTCAGTACAGCCACGCAGCGCGTGGCGTCATTGGAATCCGAACAGCAGGCCTCGCTGCAGCGGTATCACGACAGCGACGCGACGATCGCCGCCTACGCACAAGAAGCCCGACAGGCCGACGCCGGGCGCATCGCAGCGCAAGAGGAACTCAACATGAAGGAACAGGAGCTTCTCGACCTGCAGAACCGGCTGACAGAGGCCGAAGGAAGCCTCGCACAACTCGAAGGGCTCCGCGCCCAGGTGGCGGAGTTGGAGCCAGCCCAGGGACGGGTGCATTGGCTGGAGGTGCAACTCACCGAGAAAGATGTTGAGCATCGAGCCGCACTGCACCAAGTCGACAGCCAACTGGCTGAACGAGACCGGCGCATCGGCGAACTCGAACGTCTCCAGCCGCAACTGAAAGAGCGAGAGGCATCACTGACACAGTGGGAAACGAAATATGCCCACACCCTCGCGCAACATGAAGCACAGCTCGCCAAGTTACAAAAACAGCTCGCGGCACAGGACCAACTCCGAGCCCAGCTTCTGCTCGATGAACAACTCCTGCACGAGCGAGACGAACGGATCGCCGGCCTGCAGCACCAGATTCAAGAACTCGAAGCGCAGCAGCAAGACCTGGCGGGACAGGTGAAGATGGCGGGAGAAAAGCAAGAGGAGATCACCCTCCTCCGGAAACGCCTGGTCGAAGTACGGGCCGCACTACG
Organism: Nitrospirota bacterium; assembly: GCA_963741245.1. Classification (GTDB taxonomy): domain Bacteria; phylum Nitrospirota; class Nitrospiria; order Nitrospirales; family Nitrospiraceae; genus Palsa-1315. The sequence continues at coordinate 16,818 of CAVUHR010000004.1, forward strand.
CATCAAGACCGATGGGGGGACCGTGGCTCCCCGCCAAACCCGTCAGAATGGAAGCCAGCTGAACCTCCAGATGGAACAGGCGAAAGCGGCGAAAGACGGACAGAAAGACGACCTGAGCAAGATTCCAGGAATCGGTCCCGTCTTTGCGCGGACCCTGAACAAAATGGGATTGCACACCTTTGTCCAGATTGCGCGCTGGAAGCCGGATGATATCGCCAAGGTCGCGAAGAAGCTTTACACCGTCCCTGACCGGATCAAGCGGGAGAATTGGGTCGCCGGCGCAAAGAGACTACACCGGGAGAAGTATGGAGAACGACTGTAAGGGGAACGGCTCAGGCCGAGGCCTCGAGGAAGGCTAAGGTCTGGGCTTCAGGAAGGTTCAGGTCGAGGCTAAAGTTAAGGTTCAGCAGAGGATGCAGGGATTGGGATGTTCCCCGCTTGGCCTCGACCTCACCTGCACTACCTGAACCTACCCGCTCAACCTCAGCCTAAACCTTAGCCTTCCCCGTCTGCCTCAACCTCTCTCAGCCTCCCTTACATTCGTAGGGGTAGACCGGTCCGAGATCATGGCTTATGATGGGGGACTTCAATGCAAATAATCCTGATACCGACCAGTATGACCTCCAGAACAGAGGAATCCTGCTAATGCGTGATCGTAAGCCCTTCGGAAGTCTGTTGTGGGCTGTCCTGCTTGTTTTCGCAGCGACCTTCGGCCTCAACGGCTGCGGCAACGTCAACGATGTGGCTAGTACTACTCCCCCCCCTGCACCACCAGGACCATTGACGATTCTCACATCTTCCCCGCTTCCTGCTGCAACAACCACGTTGTTCTATGACATCACGCTCGCACCTAGTGGGGGAACGCCACCCTATACTTGGAGCTTGGCACCTGGATCGCCAACATTGCCCAATGGGCTCGTGTTGGCTGCATCCACTGGGGATATTTCAGGGACACCAACCGCCACTGGGACCACACCCACCGAATTCAAGTTGAAGGATTCCACGGGAAAGTCGGTCCAAAAAATCCTCTCGATTACGGTCAATATCTCGCCGACCCCTTTGGCTATTCTGACAAACTCACTCCCAAATGGCTCGATTAATCAACCCTACGCGTTTGCCTTAAGCCCTAATGGTGGCACGACGCCCTATACGTGGGGCCTCAAGGCCGGCACGCCGCTCCTGCCAAGTGGCCTCACGCTAAGTAATAATGGAGTCATCAGCGGGACCCCGACTGTTACCAGTAACGACACCCATACTTTTACACTGACAGATGCGACGTTGTTGACGATTGAAAAACCTCTACAATTGTCCATCAACGCAATACCCCTGTCGATCACGACCAACTCACTCCCGCAAGGTACCCAGAACCAAAACTACAATGCGACGACATTGGCTGCCTCAGGAGGCACACCACCTTTAACTTGGTCGCCAATAGTGAGCCCGGCCTTGCCTAGTGGATTGACGTTTGACGCAGCAACAGCCACGATTAGCGGCATACCGACGGTCGTGAGCAGTCAAACGCACAGGTTCACCATCTCCGATGCTACCCTCCCCACTAATCAGACAGCTTTCAAGGATTTGTTACTAACCATCGGCGCGGCTGCACCAACATTATCGATCACCACCAACTCACTTCCCAATGGAACAACGACCCTGCCGTATAGTGCGAATTTGGGAGCATCAGGAGGGACGCCTCCTTATAAGTGGTCAACAATCGGCAACATAGCTCCTGCTCCAGGGCTTACATTGAGTCAAGGCGGAGCGATAAGTGGAACACCAGGCACAACGAATGGTAGCCCCTTTACGAGGACCTATCGGGTAGAAGATTCTGCGATACCGCCTCAGGTCAAGACAAAAGATCTGACGATTACGGTGGGCCTACCAGCTGCGCCGACTATCACGACCACCATTCTCCCTGATGCCATATTTGATGTACCCTACAACCAAACCATTAACGTTTCTAACGGCACCCCGCCGTTCGTCTGGGGTGTAATATCTGGAACACTCCCGGCTGGTTTAACCATCACCTCCCCCACAATCTCATTCACACCGGATTGCTGCACGACAGGCATCTTTACTTTCACTGTGCGGGTTACCGACAACACTGGGCAGTTTGACGATCAGCCGCTTACGCTGAAGATTGTGGCACCGCCACCGCCGACGATTACGACTTCATTGCTCCCAATCGGCACTGTCAATGTAGCGTACTCCAAGCAATTAGCAGCCACGGGAGGCGTACCACCCCTGACATGGCAACCGGTCGGGATGCCGTTTGGATTGACGTTCACCGCAGCAACAGCCACGATCAGCGGCAGCCCAACAAGTAATGGCACACAGAATGTTACTTTTACTGTCAACGATTCAACTGCCCCATTCAATCAAACCGGGACCCGGACATTGTCCCTCACTGTTAATGCTGCGGTGACGATCGACACGATTTCACCGATGCCAGCCGGCACGGTCGGCCAGCCTTATGCCCCCGTGCAACTTGTAGCATCGGGGGGAGCACCTCCCTATACTTGGTCAATTACCGGTACTGGAGCCCCATCAACAGCCGCTCCAGGCCTTACCTTGAGTTTAGACGGAGTAATTGGAGGGAGTGGCCAAACACCGACTATCGCTGATTCTTTTACAAGGACCTATCGAGTCGAGGATGATAACGGAGTAGCGGTCACAAAATCTTTGACTCTCAATGTTAATGCCGCGCTGACGATTGACGATACCTCACTGCCGGCTGGTCAGGTTAACGTTGCCTATGGCCCCGTCCCGTTGACAGCATCTGGTGGGACACCGCCTTATATATGGTCGACAACCGTAACCCCACCCTTACCTGCTGGATTGAGTATCGACGCAGCGGGTACGATCAGTGGGACACCAACGGTTGACGAAACTAACATAGACCATACGTTCACAGTGACAGATTCAGCGAGCACGCCTGCGAACGTGAACAAGGCACTAAGCCTGACGATCGCCCCATAACGTTACGTCCTATACCTGCGGAAGTGATCGCGTGCCGTCAAGCCTCTCTGGCTTGATGGCAAGCGGCCATCTTGTCTCTTGCTTCCCCCCTCACAGTAGGTGGCCTGGCTTTGCCCCCAACTGCACGCGTCGGATGAGTGATTTCCCTGCCCTTTACCCGTATCCAGCGAGGCGACTGGTGGGGTCTCCATTGCACGCATCGAACGACCACGTTTCTATAATGGTCCCTCCAAGCTCGCCTAGTTCTTTCCTTACAGGGTAGCCTGGTTGATCCTCGATTGCGCGCGTCGAACGAGCACATTCTTATCGTGCGCGTTCCGCGAGCAGGAGGACGACCAGGGACCCATACCTTCCTTCCAAGCTCGCTCGTTCTTCTCTCCTGGAATGGCACCCGCGCGGGTCCCACTGCGGCCGTCGAGCAAGGTTGCAGATGATCCCTCCAAGCTCGCTCGTTATCTCTTCAGGGATGGGGGCTGATTGATCTTCCACTGCGCGCGTCCAACGAGGGCCTTCTCAGGCCGCGCGTTGCGCGAGCACAGGAGCTCATCAGGCTCCATCCCCTTCTCTGCTCCGGGAGCAAGGGATCAACATGGGTGTCATTTCACCCCTTCATCGTGCGCGTTCTGCGAGCACAGAGACCATGCAGCTGTCTCCCCACTCCCCTTCCAAGCTCGCTTGATAAAGTTTCCCCTATCCAACTCATCCCACTTCTCTGTAACGATCGGCCCTACAGCCGTCTCACGTTCAGCAACGACTCCTTCTTAAAAGTCTGTTGCCATTGACTCGGTCTGGACTCTATCTTATAAGCTTACGCCGTTGACGTTTCCGAACCTGGACAGGAACGACCGATAGATGAATGAGGATGAAGTTCGTCGATGTGCAACCAATTGCCGATTCACAGACCACGCTCGAAAGGAAATGGACGAAGAGCCTTTGGGCCGTATTCACGTCGAAGAAGTCTTGCAGATTATCGAAACCGGTGAGATCATCGAACAGTATCTTGACGATACCCCGTATGCGAGCTGTCTTATTTTGGGATACACGCGAACCGGAAGGCCGCTCCATCTCGTCTGTGCGCCGGTTTTCGCTGAGGAGCGGTTAATCGTGATCACGACCTACCAGCCGGACCCAAACCGATGGGACCCGGATTTGCGAAGGAGGAAGCGCTAATGCACTGCGTCATCTGCAAGAGAGGCACGGTCAAATTGGGAACAGTCCAGGCGGAGCTTCGAGTCGGAACCGACCACCTCATGGTGCCAGTAGAAGCGGACGTGTGCGACGAATGCGGGGAGGCCTATTACTCGACCGAGGCTATGCGACATCTCGAACAAGTGCGGGAAAACTTCCTCCGCAAAGTCATCGCTCCGCCCTCGGTCGGGCACGTGTACCAGATTTCTTGACAATCATGCGCGGCTCGCTATTCTCGAATACCTGGCCACAGCAACTGCTCACTCCTTCAGTCCTCCCTCTCAGAAAAAAAGCCTGACTTGATCCCCAGCTGCGCGCATCGAACGTCTGATTTCCCTGCCCGTTACCCCGTATCCACCGAGGCGGCTGGGTGTGGTCTCCATTGCGCGCATCGAACAACCACGTTTCTATAATGGTCCCTCCAAGCTCGCCTAGTTCTTTCCTTGCAGGGTAGCCTGGGTGATCCTCGATTGCGCGCGTCGAACGAGCACATTCTTATCGTGCGCGTTCCGCGAGCAAGAAGGATGGTCTGGCGGCTCCCTTCTCATCCTTCTGAGGCCGCGCGTTGCGCGAGCACAGGAGATCATCAGACTCCATCCCCTCTTCATAGTTTCCCTTATCTTCTTCCCATTTGACTCATCCCACACCCCTCAAAGAAAAGCTCCTGCACATCGCATAGCGGACCTGCTTTATCAATGGCTTATGCTCTAATCATCGAGTGATAAAGTTCATATGGATCTGGACCACTCCATTCATGTGAACGATGCACACATTCTTGAAATTGCCCCTGGTGCTTTTGCTGGTTCTGCTTGCTCCTCCGGCCTGGGGAGGTGACGAATCGGTTTCAAACTACGTTGCTCAACGCTGGGCAGGATTATTCTCCGATCCGGCTCCCCTAACCGATTCGAAACCGGTCACCTCCTCCCTCTTCCAAACCAGCCTCATCCCAACCTTCTTTGCTCCACCTCCGGCCTCGCCCCGCCTGCGCGACCTCGCCCCGGAGACCGATCAACCTCATACGCAAGGCCTCCTGTCTTCGATCACATGGCTGAACGGAACCTTCGTCACTGAAACGGAAGTGGCCCGGAGTGAGGGAGGAGCCGACTGGCTTCAAAGCAGGATCCCTGGTGATACCGGTGGCAATGCGTCACAACGCATGGTCCGACTCGGTTTGACGGGCACAGCAGGGTCGGTCCGTTACGGGATGCGGTCCCGATCCGCAGGGCAGGCGTTCTTGAATGGGCCGGACCAGGCGTTGCGTGAGGTGTGGGGTGAGTGGAAGAACGGCTGGACCACGCTGCGAAGCGCGATCGGAGAACAGTGGAACAATGTGGCCGGAGACTCCACCCGCTCTCGGCTGGAACAGACTTATGGACGAGTCGATCTCGCCTGGAAGCGTCCAACCTGGCCTGTCATCACCTTGACCTACGCACACAATTCACTGAACAGCGCGCTTGAACCACTCGGCATCGCTCCCCAGCGGAGCCACAACCACACACTGGAAAGCGCGCTCGCCTTTAACGGCATGGGCTGGAATGCCCGTCTCGCATCGAGTTATATGCTCGGGAGCGATCTCCTTCGTAGCGGAGCGGAGACCACGGTGAGGATGCAGATGCTCACGGCGGCCTTTAGCCCTCTGAATACTCTGACTATTTCTCCAACATTGGGGTATCGGGAGGAGGTACAGGATTGGTCAGGCGTTCGAACCCATTCGCCCTCGGCATCAGTCGCCTTGCAGTTCAGGCAAAGTCAGCAGGTACTGATCAGTGCCATGGGCAACTACGCTGGCACACGCTCGAGCGATGGGCTGATTGACACGGAGCAAGTGGGCGGGAAAGGGAGACTCGCATGGGATTTTCAGCGATCACAGACATGGACGACGTTAATCTCCCTCGAAGCCGGCTATAGCCGGATGACGAACCATGTGACGCCAGTCGCCGATAGAGATGATATCTCCGCATTGTTACGTCTCGCCCTTGCCGCTCTCTGACCAGCCAGCATCAGCCCTCTGCTTCGCCCGGCATTGGCCTGCGTCTCCCGCCGTTTTCTGCCGCATACGACGTAAGACGCCAGCACGGAACAATGTACACTGCGCGGTATAGGAATGCCGTGTCCTTGCTGTCCCGATTGCTCCCCTTCGTGCGTTTGACTTCCCCTTCTCCGCACACCTAGAATCCGCGATGGCTTCGTCCTTCGTTCATCTCCACTTTCATGCACAGTTCAATTTCCCGGGAGGCGCGCCACGACCGTCTTTACCCTGTTGGTTGATCGGGGTCTCCGGCAAAAAAGAATTGAACCGGAATTGCCGCCACCGAGGCGTTTGGCGGCAACGCCCAGGAACTGTTCAACATACAGGAGCAAGGAGGTGTGGGCATGGCTGAAGAGCGGAAATACAGAGGCAAAGTTCCTCTGCACAACCAATATGGTCCGGAGGCGAAATACGCTGTCGAAGCAGAGGCTCTACTACCGACCACGAAGCATGAGGAAGAAATAGCCCGCGGTCTTGAAATAGGCCTACCCGGTGCTGATTCCATAAAAGATCGCCGGATTCCCACTTTCAGTCGGGGGGAACTCCCCCACTTCGCCGGGATCAACACGTTTGTCAAAGCACCCTACGTGGAAGACGTACGCAAATGCGGCCAATACGATGTGGCTATTATTGGTGCACCGTTCGACGGTGGCACGACGTATCGGTCTGGCACGCGGTTCGGCCCTCAGGGCATTCGCAAGATCTCGGCTCTGTATGGATCGTATAGCTTCGAGCTCGGCGTGGATCTGCGGGAGTCCATTTCCATGTGCGATCTCGGCGACGTGTTTACCATTCCCGGCAACATAGAAAAGACGTTCGATCAGGTCAGTAAGGGTGTCTCACACGTGTACGCCAGTGGGGCCTTCCCCGTGGTGCTCGGCGGCGATCACTCCCTTGGTTTCGCGACTGTGCGAGGCGTCGCCCAGAATCTCCATGGGGGCAAGCTCGGCATCATTCATTTCGACCGGCATGTAGACACACAAGACACCGATCTCGACGAGCGCATGCATACCACACCGTGGTTTCACGCGACGAATATTCCCAACGTACCGGCTAACAATCTCGTGCAGATCGGGATCGGCGGCTGGCAGTCGCCGCGGCCCGGTGTAAAAGTCGGGCGTGATCGCCAAACCACCATCATGACCGTCACCGATTGCGTGGAGATGGGGATTGAGAATGCCGCCAAGAGGGCTCTCGAGGTGGCATGGAACGGCGTCGACGCGGTCTGGCTGAGCTTCGACGTGGATTGTTTGGACGCCGCCTTCGTACCGGGAACTGGCTGGCCGGAACCAGGCGGGTTCTTGCCGCGCGAAGTACTGAAGTTCCTTCAGATCATCGCGGACAGTAAGCCCATAGCCGGAATTGAGATCGTGGAGTGCGCTCCTCCCTACGACACAGCCGAGATCACCAGCCTGATTTCCACTCGCGTAATCTGCGACGTCCTGGCTTGCCAGGTGCGCTCCGGCCATCTGCCGAACCGAAAAAAGCCGTGAAGAGTGCGAGTAGACGAGATGACGCTTCCGTAACAATCTGCGGAAGCGTTATGATGTTTTGCTAATCCACAAGTATCTCCTCATCGAAATAATTCATTCAATTAACTCCGGCGGATTTTTTTGATCAACATATACAGCGTGGTAACACCTAAAATACTGCCCAATACTAGAGGTACAGCCCAGAGCTGCCACCAAGGTGCATTGGGTGAGACAGCGTAGGCGCGCGGCCAAGCAATGTTGACGAATTCAAACACCGACCAGAGGAACGCCGAGACATTGATCGCCAACCCCCAGGCACCCAGCCTCAGCTCACCCAATGCCGGGTTCCAGCGGCCCTTGAGGCGGGTATAGAGCCCGACCCCGGTGGTCATGGCGAACATGGCGTACAACCCGCCTGTTCCGAAGGCCAGGACCGTAGCCACGGCCCCATCATTCAGCCCGAACAGCAATCCGAGCCCCGCCAGCACCACGACGCAGATCACGGCATTGCGCGGAGTCTTGCTCGCTGTGACCCGGCTGAGCGCAACGGGCATATTGCCCTCGCGCGCCATCGAGTAGACGATGCGCGATGTGTATTGCACCACGGAGGCCCCACACGCAAGAAACGCAATCATGACGATCGCTAAAAACGGTTTTTCCGCCCACTCTCCAAAGCTACTGGCGATCACGGGTGTAATCGGATCGGACGTGGCACTCGTATTCACCAGTGTGTCGCGGTCAAAGCTCAACGTCAGGGCGGCGGAATTGAAGATCACCACGCTTCCCACCATGCAGAGAGAAAAAAAGATCGCGCGTGGAACCATCCGCTTGGGTTCATGAGTTTCTTCGGCGATGGTGGAGCAGGCATCAAAACCGATGAACGCCCAACCCGCAATGGCCAACGCCGCCAGAAACGCGGCCGTCTGGCTGGGCGCGGTCCCCGTGCCCAGATGCTGAAACAATTCAGAGAATGAATGTCGACGGAAAAAGAGAAACAGCAGAAGCGCCACGCCGACCGAGCCTACCATCTCGGCATACACACCCAAGGTAATGACCAGTTTGAACACATTGACGTGAGCTAGGTTGAGTGCCGTACAGATCAACAGGAATATCGCACCCCAAATCACTAGCGTAGACCCTCCTCCGTTTGTCGATCCAAAAAAAATGGACATCCAGACGCCGCCGGTATAGGCGGTAGTGGTCAGCATGGCGATCGTGGAACTGACGTAGATGACGCCGGCATACTCTCCAGCAATGGCTCCCCCGAGCTGCCGCGCCCACTTGTAGGCGCCCCCCGCAATCGGAAACTGCGAGGACAGCTCAGCGTAGACGGTGGCCACCAGCAGCTGCATCACCAAACAGATGGGCAGCGCGGTAAACCAGCCACCCCCGGTCACCGCAGTCTGTACACCCATGATGGCATAGAGCCCCACCACCGGCGACACGACCGCGAAGCCAATGGTCAAGCTATTCCAGACACTCAGGCTGCGGTGAAGTGTATCGGGAGCAGTTATGGCAGTTGCAGGGGTGAGAGCATCCAGACTCTTTGTGGTTGACATGACGTTCCGCCCTAACATGGCAACAAGTTAACCTGATCCGGTACGGAAAAGAAACGGCTGGACCGGTGGAAGCATCAAAATGCAGAAGTGCTCAACTACGTTACATACCGCCAATTCGAGCTCTGGGGAGAAAATGATACATCTTCCACTCGTTAATTAATATCACTAGGGTTTTCTCTGGATTGGCTGTTTCGCCCTCATGAAGCACTCGCCGGATCCGGATAATCCAGTCGACAGTATGTTAGAATGGTAATCATACAAGGGGGTGGATATCATGACGAAAGCACAAGCTGCTGCGTTACGCGTGAAGTGGGCAGAGGGAGAGGATCGACCTTGTAAGCATCTGCACCTGGAATTGGAACACAGCAACGACGATTATTTGACGGACAACTATCACTGTACTGCCTGCGGTGAATTGGTTGCCGCTAACACCCGTAATCCCTTTCAAGTCATCTGACCCCGATCAATCCATCATCCCACATCTTCAGGATCCGCGCCGGGACAGGCGATTCAGCCCTTCGTCGTCATGGCAAATCCGCTACTTCTGACATCACCGATATCACTGCGTGGCATTCTTGGGTTAACCTCGTTACGGCATTGGTTTGTGGGGCGGCTTCGGATTGAGCTGCGGGTGAGATTGAACTTCATCTGATGGTGGCGCTTTGATCTTCAACGCTCGTGTAAGCCATGGAATAGCCGTCCCCTGAATGACGACGGACGTGAGTGCAATAAAGAACACCAAGTGGAAGATCGTGTCGGCCTGTTTGACCCCAGCCAAAAACGGAAAGGTGGCCAGGATAATCGGCACGGCCCCACGGAGTCCCGCCCAGGCCACAAGAGTCTGTTCTCGATACGGCATCGGCGAAAAAGCCAGCGCCGTGTGGACACTCGCAGGACGGGCGACGAAGATCAGGAAGAGGGAAATCAGGAGGCCCACCCAGGCGATTGGCACGAGCCGTACCGGAAATACCTGTAACCCCAGCATCAAAAACATGGTGACTTGCATCAGCCAGGCCAACCCATCGTGAAAACGCAAGATACTCTGCTGGTGAGTAAACGGCTTTCGCTGCATGACGAGCCCCGCCAGGTACACGGCAAGAAAGCCACTCCCGTCTAGGAAGGTGGTCAGGCCGTATGTCAGCAGCGCCAGCGCCACCGACAGCACCGGATAAATGCCTTCCAACTCCAAGTCGAGCCAATTGAAGGACCGTCTCATGATCTCTCCCATCGCAATGCCAATCACCGCTCCCACGGCCATTTGCATTACAAAGAAGAAGACAAGCTCTCCGAAGGAGGTCGAAGGTTCTGTCAACAGTCGAATCAGCGCGATCGTCAGCACGACCGCCATCGGATCGTTGCTGCCGGATTCAAATTCGAGCAATTGGACCAATCGCCGGGGGAACTTGGCGTTCCGCGCCCGGAGCACCATGAAGACGGCCGCGGCATCGGTGGTCGACACAATCGCGCCGAGCAGGAGGCCCTCCAGGATTGAGAACCCCTGGATCCAGGAGACAAACACCCCGACCAGCAGCGCCGTAAACAGAACCCCGATCGTCGAGAGAGACAGCCCCTGCCAGAGGATAGGACGCACCGCCGCCCAGTCCGTGTCCAATCCACCCGAAAACAGAATCAAGACGAGCGCAAGGATACCCAGTGACTGCACCATAGACGGATTGTCGAACGTGATGCCGCCGATACCGTCGGACCCAGCCAACATGCCGATGGCGAGGAACAAGACCAGTGAGGGGATACCAAACCGATTCGAGAGTTTGATCGTCAAAATGCTCAGAATGACGAGGGTGGAGAAAACGATGAAGATCAACTCAATGGAAGTCGGCATCGTGCTACTCTTTCGACATTGTTTCGAGGCAACCCGATGCGGTCTATAGCACAGACGACCGGATCACGCTAGCCAGGAAGCGGTGCAGGCATGTTGTGTTCTTGCGGCCCTATTGCTCCCATTCGTGCGTTTGACTTCGCCTTCCCTGGCCTCCTAGAATCCTGCCATGGCTTCGTCCTTCGTGCACCTCCATCTCCATACCCAATTCAGTCTCCTTGACGGCGCCAATCAAATCGAGCCGCTCGTCCAGCAGATCAAATCGTTTAATCAGCCGGCTGTGGCGATGACTGACCATGGCAACATGTTCGGGGCGATCGAGTTCTACCGCAAAGCCAAAGATGCAGGCATCAAACCCATCATCGGCTGCGAAGCCTACATGGCCCCCGGTAGTCGCTTCGCTGCCAAAGACAGCGGCCTCGCCAACAACGACTACTATCACCTGATCCTCCTGGCTCGAAATCTGGCCGGCTATCAGAATCTCATCAAGCTAGTCAGTAAAGCATATCTTGAAGGATTCTACTATAAGCCACGGATGGATAAAGATATTCTGAAAGAGCACCATGAGGGACTTATTGCCCTGTCCGGCTGCTTGAGCGGCGAGATCCCCTACCTCATTGGCCAGAAGGACATGGATGGAGCCATGGCTGTGGCTGGGGAGTTTCAGGAAATTTTTGGGAAGGAACACTTCTACCTTGAGGTGCAGGCGAACGGGTTGGCCCACCAGCGAGTCGCGAATAGCGGCCTGCTCGAGATCGCCAAGAAAATGAGCATCCCTCTGGCCGGCACCAACGATTGTCACTACCTCAAGAAAGAAGATTTCCGCCCACACGAGCTGATGCTCTGCCTGCAAACCGGCAAGACGATCAGCGACCCGAATCGCATGAAGTTCGATACGGATCAGCTGTATGTGAAATCGACAGAAGAGGTTTCGGCCGCCTTTATTGAGTTCCCCGATGCCGTCACCAATACCTGCCGGATTGCGGACAACTGCGACCTCCAACTGGCGCTGAGCAAGACTCATCTCCCACAATACAAAGTGCCAGAAGGCTATACGCGGGAGACTTATCTGGAAAGCCTGGCGCTGGAGGGATTGGCGGCCAGGCTACAAGAAAGATCCAGCCACATCCTGCCGGCCACTTATGAGCTTCGTCTGCGTGAAGAGCTGACGATCATCTGTTCGATGGGGTTTGCCGGCTATTTCCTCATCGTGTGGGACATCATCAAGTTTGCCCGCTCGCGCAGCATTCCGGTTGGACCGGGGCGAGGCTCCGCCGCCGGGAGTCTCGTCGCCTATGCGCTGCGCATCACGGACCTCGACCCCCTCGTGTACACGCTCTTGTTCGAACGGTTCCTGAATCCCGAGCGCGTGTCCCTCCCCGATATCGACATGGACTTCTGCATGGAACGCCGGGGCGAGGTCATCAACTATGTGGTCGACAAGTACGGCAAGGACCACGTCGCCCAGATCATTACGTTCGGGACGCTCGGAGCGAGAGCCGCGATCCGGGACGTGGGCCGTGTGCTGGAAATTCCCTATGCCGAAGTCGATCGCGTGGCCAAGCTCGTACCGAATCAGCTCAACATCACGCTCCAGCAGGCACTCGATCAAGAACCGAAACTGCGAGATCTCGTCGAGACCGATACGCGGGTGAAAGAGCTGATGGGCATCGCCCGCTCCCTCGAAGGACTGGCCCGGCACGCCTCAACTCACGCCGCCGGCGTGGTCATTTCGGAAGGGCCGCTCACGGACCATGTGCCGCTCTACAAAGGAGCCAACGACGAAATCGTCACGCAATATTCGATGGGAGACGTCGAAAAGATCGGGCTCGTCAAATTCGATTTCCTGGGCCTCAAAACCCTCACGATGATCAAACGCGCCGAGAATCTGATCAATGAGAGGCATCCCGGCGGCTCCACCGTTGGTCATGGAGCAGGTGCCGTTCGATGATCCCAAGACCTTTGCCCTGCTCTCCTCAGGAAAGACGGTCGGCCTCTTCCAGTTGGAAAGCTCCGGGATGCGCGACCTCCTGACCGGCCTGAAACCGGACCGCTTCGAGGACATCATCGCCATCATTGCGCTCTATCGCCCTGGCCCGATGGATCTGATTCCCGACTTCATCAAACGAAAGCAGGGCAGGATTCCGATCGTGTACGAAGTCCCTGAACTCGAACCGATCCTGAAGGACACCTACGGGGTCATCGTCTATCAGGAACAGGTGATGGCAATTGCCAACAAGGTGGCGGGCTTCTCGCTCGGCCAAGCCGACATTCTCCGGCGCGCAATGGGCAAAAAGAAGCCGGAGGAGATGGAGAAGCTGCGCACGCAGTTCCTGGCCGGCGCCAAGACGAACAAGATTCCCGACAGGAAAGCTGAAAAGCTCTACGAACTGATCCAGAAGTTTGCAGGCTACGGGTTCAACAAGTCGCACGCTGCGGCCTATGCCGTCGTCTGCTACCAGACCGGCTATTTGAAAGCGCACTACCCGACTGAGTTCATGGTCGCCCTGATGACCACCGACATGGGCAACGCCGACAAAATCGTCGGCTACTTCACGGAATGCCGCGACCTCAACATCAAGGTCCTGCCCCCCGACGTCAACGAAAGCCATAAGAACTTTACCGTGGTGGGTCACGCAATCCGGTTCGGGCTGGCGGCCATCAAGAATGTCGGCGAAGGTGCCGTCGAATCGATCATCGAGATTCGGAATGAAACCGGTCCCTTCAAGTCCTTCTTTGAGTTCTGTCGTCGCGTCGATCTCCACAAGGTTAACAAACGCATGCTTGAAGGGCTGATCAAGACCGGTGCGTTTGACTCAACCGGCGCGAAACGTTCTCAACTGGCCGCGGTCCTGGATCAAGCCGTCGAGGACGGTGCAGCCGCGCAGCGCGAACGGGATCTGGGGCAGACCAATATTTTTGGCGACGAGATGAACGGACAAGACTCTGCCGAGCATCCGGCCATGCTGCCGCTGCCCAATATTCCGGAATGGGACCAAAGCGAACGATTGAAACACGAACGGGAGCTGACCGGCTTCTATATTTCTTCCCATCCGCTGGCGCGCTATGAGGCCACCATCCAGTCGCTCGCCACGGCCTCGACCATCAACCTGCCCGAATTGTCGGACGGTCGAGAAGTGAAACTCTGCGGAATCATCACGACTGTCAAGAACATGCTGACCAAGAAGGGCGATCGGATGGCCTATCTCACCCTGGAAGATCTTCAGGGCGTGGTCGAGATAATTGTCTTTCCGGATCTCTACAATAACGCCGCCGACCTCATGAGGCCGGAACGCCTCGTGCGTATCACAGGCACGGTGGACCGGGGAGAAAAAGGCACGAAGATTCGAGGGAGCAAGATCGAGCCCCTCGCCGAGGTGCAAGCGCAGACAATCAAGCGAGTCCGCATTCGACTGACGGATCACCCCGACGTGAGGGAACAGTTACCGCGCCTCCGCGAGGTCTTTCTGCGCCACCCGGGAGGCACGACCGTCTCACTCACTTTGCGGATGGATTCAGCGCTGGAAGCCGATACGGCCCCCCTCCCTCACCTGACCGTCACCCCCAGCGAACGCTTTGTGGAAGATGTTGAAGAAGTGCTAGGCAAAGGGGCCATTTTTCTGGTATCGTAGTTATTAATTCAGTGTAGGTGTCCGTATTTCCTCTCCCAGAGTCTCGATATTCAAAGACACCCTATGCGCGATTACCTCGAGTTTGAAAAGCCGATCCGCGAGATCGAAGAAAAGATCGAAAAGCTCGCGGCCGCTCCTGCCGGGAAATCGACTTCCCAGGACGAGATCCGCAAGCTGCGGATGAAGCTGGCCCAGGTCGAACACACGCTGTACAGCAAACTGACTCCCTGGCAGCGAACGCAACTTGCCCGGCATCCCCAACGACCCAGCACCCTCGATTACATCGGTTATCTATTCAGGGACTTTCTTGAGCTCCATGGGGACCGCTCGTTCGGCGACGATCGTGCCATTGTCGGAGGCTTCGCTCGATTCAACGACCGGTCGATCATGGTCATCGGCCATCAAAAGGGGAAGACCCTCAAAGAACGGATGCAACGGAACTTTGGAATGCCGAACCCCGAAGGCTATCGAAAAGCCCTGCGCCTCATGAGGATGGCCGAGAAGTTTGGGCGCCCGATCGTGACCTTTATCGACACACCGGGCGCCTACCCCGGCATCGGCGCGGAAGAGCGCGGCCAGGCTGAAGCCATTGCCCGCAATCTGTTCGTGATGTCCCGGCTCGCAGTCCCGATTATTTCCATCGTCATCGGTGAAGGCGGCAGCGGCGGGGCACTCGCATTAGGCGTCTCAGATCGCGTCCTCATGTTGGAGCATGGTGTCTATTCGGTGATTTCGCCGGAAGGCTGCGCCGCCATCCTGTGGGACGATCCGGCTAAAGTTCCCGATGCCGCTTCCGCCTTGAAGATGACGGCGAAAGATCTGGTCGACCTCCATATCGTCGATGAAATAATTCCGGAACCGCTCGGCGGCGCCCATCGAGACCTCAATGCCATCACCGATCGAGTCGCCAAAACCCTCAGCAACCAACTTTCCCAGCTCACCGACCTTTCCCTCCCTCAGTTGCTGACTCAACGCGACCAGAAATACCGATCCATCGGAGCCGTCAACGGGCTGGCCGTTGTTTCTCAATAAACACCCATACACCAGCTTCACACCGCTCACACGCCGGTCTTGAATTGAGTCTGGTTGGCTCTTAGCCAGGCAGCAGCTCCGGCACCCGCCGCTTGTCCAGTGGCGAAGCAGGCGGTCAGCAGATAGCCTCCGGTCGGCGCCTCCCAATCCAACATTTCTCCCGCACAAAACAGGCCTGGCAGCGCGCGGATCATCAACCGTTCGTCGAGCGCTTCGAATGGAACTCCACCAGCCGTGCTGATCGCTTCCTCCAGCGGCCGCGGTGCGACAAGTCGCAACGGCAGTGCCTTGATCGCAGCGGCCAGACGAGCCGGGTCCGCAAAGTCCTCTTTCGAAACGACTTCATGAAGCAGTCCCACCTTCACGCCTTCAATGTGTGCCTGCCGCTTTAGGTGCGTTGCCATCGTGCGTTTGCCGCGTGGCCTCGATAAGTCGTGAGTCAGACGCGGTATATCTCGGTCAGGCGTCAGGTCGAGGCGCAAGGTTGCCACTCCCTTCGCCATAATCTCGTCACGAAGAGAGGCGGACACTGCATACACCACGCCGCCTTCCACACCGGTCTCCGTGATCACGAATTCCCCAGGATGCCAGGATTCTGTACCGGTTTTACCCCGCACAACAATCGCCACCGACTTGACCGGATGCCCGGCAAACTTTGTCCGAAAATGCTCGCTCCAGCCCACGTCGAAGCCACAGTTCGCCGGCTGCAACGGCGCGATGTGAAGTCCGCGACCTGCCAGCAACGGTACCCACGAAGCATCGGAGCCGAGCTTCGGCCAACTGCCGCCACCCAAAGCCAGCACCACCGCATCGGCCTGGACAGAGCGGTTTCCCTCTGGCGTGGTAAAACGCAGTGTCCCCCGCTCGTCCCAGCCGGACCACCGATGACGCATGTGGAATCCCACGCCCGCCTGGCGCAACCGGCGGAGCCACGCGCGCAACAACGGTGCGGCCTTGAAATCGGTGGGAAACACTCGCCCGGAAGAGCCCACAAATGTTTCGATGCCGAGTCCACGAGCCCAGGTCCTGAGCGCGTCAGGCCCGAACGACGCAAGCAGCGGCGCGATCTGCGGGCGCCGTGCCCCATAGCGCGAGAGAAATTTCTCAGACGGTTCCGAGTGTGTGAGATTCAGGCCGCCTTTTCCGGCCAGGAGGAACTTGCGACCGACCGACGCCATGGAGTCATAGAGATCGACCTGTGCGCCGGCGGCACTCGCCACCTCCGCGGCCATGAGCCCGGCCGGTCCTCCACCGATAATGGCAATGTTCATCTGTTTCCCACTGTTTAGCCCTGTGAAGCCTTTCACACCTAGCTCACATTATTCATGAGCGCTTCTGCTGAAATCGCGGATCCGCTACCCTTGCGCGTGAAGCGCAGGACGGAATGAGTGTGTCTGTATCGTCGCATGCGAGATATGAGATACGCTTCCCGAGGAACGCACTTTCGGGCGAATTCGCGACAGCATTCATGAATAATCCTGGTTAAACAGTCTATACTCTCCCATAACGATGGATGAGCAAGAACCCGTACAGGTGGTTGAACTTCGGATCAGCTACCGCTATGCCACCGCGCACCCCTGGGTGGTCCAGGCCATCGGAGGATTCTTATCTGCGTATTTCATGGAGCATCCAGGGTTTCGCGTTCAACGGCACATCGAAGAACTGGAGTCTGGCACACATCTATGGATATGCGAGGTGCCTCCCAGTATGAAGGTCCTCAGACTCCTGAAGCGACTGAAGGAAGATATTCCCCCCTGCCAGGGGTTTCGCGTTCAACGGCACATCGATGAACTGGAGTCCGGCACACATCTATGGATATGCGAGGTGCCTCCCAGTATGAAGGTCCTCAGACTCCTGAAGCGACTGAAGGAAGATATTCCCCCCTGCCATGCCCAACAGATTGCCACCGATCTGCCCGCGCTACCTCGCTATCTTATCGATTGCCCTGAACAGCCAACGGAGTCCTAGGAGCCTGTCCGACATTGACCGTTCTACTGCGGCGAACGATCCACGACCATCTGCATCGTTCTCGGCCCGAAAAAATCCTCAATATATTCCAGCGAATACACCTCCGGTTTTTCCGAACCTGCGGCCTCGCATTTGGCCGCATCTCCTTCGCCTCGTAACGAAGGCAATGTCGGACAGGCTCCTAGCATCTGGCCCATCTGGTCTATCTGATTTGTCTGGTTAGTTTCGTCCAACCAAAAAACCAGACAAACCAAGTAACGGTCTTCTTGCTAGGCTTGAGGCTTCTCTGATGCTGCAGGCGTGGATTCGCCGGAGAATTTCTTGTGGAGAAGTTTTCGTCCGAAGATCGTAATCCCCAATGCGAGACCGAGCGAGAGCGGAACGAACAATGCGGCGGCAATATCCGCATTGCGCAGCCACCCCATCTCATGAAGACCCTTAAAGATATAGGCCATGAGCCCGCTGAGATAGTAGGCAATCACGATAACCGACAATCCTTCGACCGTGTACTGGAGGATGGCCTGGCTCTTCGTCGTCTTGTCAACGCTGATCAAAAGCGTCAAGTTCTGGGATTGGAGCATGAGATCGACGCGGGCCCGAATAATGGAAATTGTCCCTTCAAATCCGCTGCGAAGAGTGTCCATCCGCTTTAGGAGTTGTTGATTGCCCTCCGCCACCCCGGTGATCCCGCTGAGGACATACTCGGACATCGGACGATACAGGGGGAGCGTACGTTCGTCGAGTGAGGCCAGCGTCCGGTGCACGATCTTGTCGTAGGGAACAGAGGCGGACAGTTCGAAGTGCAACTTGCTGGACAGCCGAGTGGTTTTTAACCAGTCTTGCGTCAGCCCATTGAGCCAACGCTGTAGGGCCAGGGAGTCGGCGTGGCCGATATGCTCGCTGATGATTTCACGCTGCTTCAAGTGCACCTGCTCGAACTTGTAGGCCTGATCGATCGCAGCCGAAAACAACGGCTTTTGCATGAGTAACAAGTGGTAGTAGGTTTCGATCCGGACAATGGCGTCGACGATGTCTTTCAGATGAGACTTGCTGGACCTGCCAGACCCTACCGTGACCCAATAGCGCTCGCGCCCATGCTCGTCCGGTGTGAAGCTGGTGACCAGCGCGGTCTCCTCATCGAGAATCCGGCTGCCATACATGACGGGGCCGGGAAGCTGAGGGCGCAACGTCTCATTTCCTGGCAACGGTTTGATCATCAGCAGGATATCCAGACGGCACACTTCCGCACCGAGTGGAGTGACCGGAGACCGGTACTGCGGGAAGGTCATCGGACCAAAGGTCACTTCCCCAGCATGGTCGGAGGGAATATGCCAGGTTTGATAACTGTAGTACTCTGTGTGCGCTTGCCAGATCAGAATCAGCCGCTCGCCGCTCGCTTCCACCTTCACGCCATAGCCAAACGTGTCATGGATGGCCATCGCGTCCGCGGAGATCTTGAAGGCCTCCAGAAGAGACCTGAATTCGTCACGGCTCGCCGGCCGCTGCACCGGCGGGTCGATCATACGAAACGCTTTGTAGTGCACGTGTGCAGGGGCTCGCAGCCACTCGGTCACGGGCATCTGTGGCCGCTCATGCAGCTTCCTAATAAGCTCGTCGGCATCCGGCTTGGCAATTTCAGGCTCAGTCATGCGATGACCCTGCGAGATGAAAAGTGGAACGGGAAACGGTGCCAGGCTACTGTCTTGCCGGCAACCCTGTCAACTGATCATCAGTCGAATATGCAATGAGAGGGGCATTGCGCGACGTAACACTCGCGTAGGCGGGGTGGCAGAGCCCTTCGCTCCAGCGCCTCTCGGAACGGCCCTTTCGGATGGTGGGGCGGCCTGATTACTCCCCTTGCTCGCGCAACGCGCGGCCTCAGAAGAATGGGATGGACAGCCTGGTCGTCCTCCTGCTCGCGGAACGCGCACGATAGGAATGTGCTCGTTCGACGCGCGCAATCGAGGATCAACCAGGCTACCCTTGAAAATGAAATGGAAATTGGGATGACGCGCGCAGTTAGGGAGCAAACCAGGCCGCCCTGGAGGGAAGTCTAGAAGCACCTCCATGCCCAACCCTTCCAGTCGCTGAGAAGAAAAAATGTGAAGGTGACAGGCCGTTTACAAGCCTGGCCCCTTAACGCTTCGCCTTGTTCAATATTTTATTATCTGACGGCGCGTCGTGAAAGTAATCGATGTTTGGTGGGAGGAGAATGTAGCGACCAGCTTCCCGGCAGGCTCAACTTATGGTGGATTTCCAAAAAGGGTTACGGCACCTGCTCCTGTCCCGCACGCCGCGAAATGCATTCCGGCACTTTTTCATTTCCGAGGTTTAACAGTGCTAGTGAGCAACATTGATCCGACCGGACATCTCGTAAGCCTGATCTCCGTTAGTTCCCTCTATCCTCCAACCTTCTGCCATCAAACCTCCGTCTGAGCCCTCTTACTGCCCTGCCTCCAATCTCAAACGTGCTACTCAGGTAGGGTTTCCCTTACATTAGTAGGGGTAGATCGGTCCGAGATCATGACATAGGATGCGGCACTTCGATGTCAAAAATCGTGCTGCCGACCATCACATAATGTCCAGAAGCAGAGAAAGCCTGCTAATGCGCGACCGTAAGCCCGCCGGAAACATGTTGTGGGCTACGCTGTTTTTTTTCGCAGCGACCTTCGGCTTTAACGGCTGCGGCAACGTCAATGATGTGGCTGTTCCCAATGACGCACCGGTCGCCAATGCCGGCCCAGACCTAGGCAGCATCATCTCCGGCACCGTCATCACGTTGAGCGGCAGCGCCAGTACCGACCCCAACGGTGATCCGCTCACCTACAGCTGGACGTTGCTCAGCAAGCCGGCCGGCAGCGCCGCGGTCCTGGCGAATCCCACCAGCGTGACGCCGTCCTTTACCGTCGACCGCTCCGGCGACTATGTCGTGCAACTCATTGTCAATGATGGCACCTCGAACAGTGCACCCGACAGCGCGATCATCTCCACCAACAATGTCGCGCCGGTGGCCAACGCCGGCCCCGACCAAGGCGGCATTGCCCCGGGATCGCTCGTCACTTTGGATGGTAGCGCCAGCTCCGATGGCGACGGTGATCCGCTCACCTATAGCTGGACGTTGCTCACCAAGCCGGCCGGCAGCGCCGCGGTCCTGGCGAATCCCACCAGCGTGTCGCCGACCTTTACCGTCGACCTCGCCGGCGACTATACGGCCCAGCTCATCGTCAACGATGGCACCGTGGACAGTGCGCCCGACAGCGTGATCATCACCATCAACAATGTCGCGCCGGTGGCCAACGCCGGCCCCGACCAAGGCGGCAAGGCCCTGGGATCGCTCGTCACTTTGGATGGTAGCGCCAGCTCCGATGCCAACGGGGATCCGCTCACGTATAGTTGGTCACTCACCACCAAGCCGGCCGGCAGCGCCGCGGTCCTGGCGAATCCCACCAGCGTGTCGCCGACCTTTACTGTCGACCTCGCGGCACCTATGTCGTGCAACTCATCGTCAACGATGGCACGCTGAACAGTGCACCTAATACCGTGAACATCTCCACCGGAATGTCGCGCCGGTGGCCAACGCCGGCCCCGACCAAGGCGGCAAGGCCCTGGGATCGCTCGTCACTTTGGATGGTAGCGCCAGCTCCGATGCCAACGGGATCCGCTCACGTATAGTTGGTCACTCACCGCCAAGCCGGTCGGCAGCGCCGCGGTCCTGGCGAATCCCACCAGCGTGATGCCAACCTTTACCGTCGACCTCCATGGCACCTATACGGCCCAGCTCATCGTCAACGATGGCACCTGAGCAGCGCACCTAATACCGTGAACATCTCCACCGTGAATGTCACGCCTGTGAGGATCACGACGAACAAGCTTCTAGAAGGCAGAAGGAACCGACCCTATGCCGACACGCTCGAGGCCTCGGGAGGCACCATCCCCTATACCTGGTCAGTGACCCCTGCCTTACCAGCCGGGCTCACGCTGGATCCCGCGACGGGAGTGATCAGTGGTACACCAACAGCGCCGAGTAATATTAACCACGATTTTACAGTTCGAGATTCAACCGATCAGACAACCACAAAGGAGCTCAAGCTTCGGATAAGAAACTAAGCTTCTTCAGATGACGATGACTAGTCTCTGTCGGTTTGCCTTCCTCTCACCACCGACTAACCAAGATTCTTCATCTGCTCAACTCTCGGTCCAGATTCCCATCAGCGCATCTTACGAGAGTGCAACAAAGGCGGGTTGAAGCTTGTCTCCGCTGAAAGGCTACGAATCTTGACGCATTGAAAGCATCAAAATTGGAAGAAGAACTACTGTCTATAACGATTGCACACGATGAACGCGCGACACCCTCGTAATGGGACAGCCCCTCGCCCAAAACAGCATCCCTCTTTGGGGTGCTCGATCAAGTGGGAAACCTAAACGCCCCTTCTTAACCCACCAAGCCTAGTACGTCGGACTCGCGGACGAGAACGAGTTCCTTACCGTCTAGATCGACTTCGGTCGTTCCGTATTTCTCGTAGAGGACTTGATCTCCCGGTTTGAGGACCGTGGGCTTGAAGACTTTTTCCTCTTTCTTTTTGGGTTTTCTACCAGACTTCTTTTCCGGTGTTTCCCAGCGGCCTTTCCCCACGGCCAGGACCTTTCCTTCTGCGGGTATTTCCTTGGCCGTGTCTGGGATGAACAACCCTCCGGTCGTTGTTTCCTTGGCCTCCGACGGTTCGATCAGTGCCCAATCCTGTAACGGTTGAAGTCCCATGGTGATTCCTCCTCCTGCGGTTCAAAAGCCACCGACAGGCTACGTCGTTCTGTAGAGGGCGTCAACTCCCCCAGGGGAGAACTCGGAGACGAAGCGGAGGGGCGGCCTGATTACTCCCCTTGCTCGCGCAACGCGCGGCCTCAGAAGAATGTAGAGTGGAGTGGCCAGGTGCTCTTCTTGCTCGCAGAGCCCCCACGATGAAGCGGTGGTCGCTCGACGCGCGCAGTAAAGGGCAGCCTTGACCACTCCCCTAGAGAGAGGTGCAGAGAGTCAAACGGCGCTCGTTCGACGCGCGCAATCGAGGATCAACCAGGCTACCCTTGAAAATGAAATGGAAATTGGGATGACGCGCGCAATTAGGGAGCAAACCAGGCCGCCCTCGTGAACCAGGAAGAAGCTTAAGTGGCCGTATCCCTTAAAATCATTTTGCTACCCGCGTTTCAGGTCTTCCAAAAAGTTTGAGCCATAGAAAACCAGCGGTCCCAGCTATCAGAGACGCGAAAAGAATTGCCATTTTTGAAGAGTTTGTTGTCTCCGCCTTTCCGACAAAGGCGAGATTGGCAATGAAAATTGACATCGTAAATCCGATACCGCCAAGAATCCCAGCGCCGGAAATATGCCGCCAATTCAAATCGGACGGCAAGCGGCATATGCCGCTTGCAACAGCGACAAAACACAGTAATGTCACCCCCAAAGGTTTGCCAAGAATCAAGCCGGCGATGATGCCGACGCTGTTCGTGCTTGTCACGTTGTGGATCCAGTCCGCGCCCACAAAGATGCCCGTATTTGCCAGTGCGAAAATCGGCAAGATGATGAACGCAACGGGTTTGTGTAAGAACAGTTCGAGTTTGTGGGAGGGTGATTTTTCGTCCTCGTCTTTGGCAGAGAATGGAATTGCAAAGGCAAGCGTCACGCCGGCAATCGTCGCGTGAACACCTGACTGAAGCATGAGAAACCACAGCAACGCGCCGCCCAGCAAATACGGAACGAGGGACATGACCCGGAAGAGACGATTCAGCACATACAACAGGGTCCAAACTCCTACAGCACCAAGAAGATACCAAACCGAAAGGTGCGTCGTGTAGAACGCAGCAATCACGACGATCGCGCCCAAATCGTCTATGATGGCAAAGGCCACCACAAACACTTTCAGCGACGCAGGAATACGATTTCCGAGAATGGCCAGGACTCCAAGAGCAAACGCGATGTCCGTAGCCATCGGAATCCCGACTCCGGCTCGCGTCGATGTTCCCGCATTGAGCGAAAAGTGAATCAGCGCAGGTACGACCATTCCGCCGATGGCCGCAAAAATCGGAAGAAGTGCGTTCTTAACTTGTGCCAGTTCACCACTATACAGTTCGCGTTCAAGTTCCAAGCCGATGAGCAGGAAGAAAATCGCCATCAGCCCGTCGTTTATCCAATGCTCAAGACTAAGACCACCGACATACCCCTGCCACACACTCAAATAGGTTGCGCCGATTGAGGAATTTGCCGACAAGAGCGAGGCTACAGTGCAAAGAATCAGCAAGATCCCGCTCGACTTTTCCGAGGCGAAAAATCTATTGAACGTGTCTGATAAGTTTTGCTGGACAAAGCCCATAGTCGACATTCAGATGAGGTGGCCCGCGATCAAAGGGGTACGCGACAATACCACAAATAGGGAAAGCCGCTCAGCCCGAAAGGACACTCAGAATAGCGGATAAGGCAGGGTGGCAGAGCCCTTCTCACCAGCGCCTCCCGGAACGGCCCTTTCGGACTTTGCCAGCCGGAATCCTTAGAACTCCTTCGCGGACTCTTCCAGCTTCCCAGCAGACTCGAATTGTAGGGCCTTTCTAAACGGCTACAGCACTGGCCCAAGTCAATTCAGATCGTTAACTCAGATAATGGTTTCTGACCACTGCTGTCCAAGGCAGGATCTACCCAGAATCTTCTTGCCTGTAACTCATTGAAATTCTATGGGATGTATTCTGATTGGTACTCGAGTTCTCCTGGCCATGCAAATCCTGGCCAAAATCCAGGCGGAGCTTCCCCATAAGGCAGCGCTGTCGCAAGGGCTTGAATTCATGGCTTTCCAAGCCCTTTGGGGCCTCCACGAACCCCATAAGAGACCAGGCATTTCGATCATATGCGGTCCAAGATTCACATACTGGAAAAGTTATTTATGACAAGCGTGGCTCCTGACACCTTTTTCCCACTTATCTGCTAGGTTTTACTGAGGCATGCAGGAGGTTGTCCGTCCAAGAGGTTGAACGATGAAGAGTGCAGCGATTTTAGCAGCTGGAATTGTTGCACTTGGCCTCCTTGCCGCTCTCTGCCTCCCACGCCACCTTCCCCCATCAACAGCATCGGGACCCCCTACACCTGCCAACTTTCATGCACGTGTAGAACATGGAATGCTGATCCTCCGTGGCTCGCTTCCCAGTGAGACCAGCAAGGCCGCAATCCTTCAGCGAGCTCTAGAACACTATGGAGCAACGCCAGGCAACGTCGTCGATGAGTTGGAGGTGGATCCGAGAGTGGGGCCAGTCGCCTGGGCCGACAACGTCTCCCAGATCCTCCCCGTCTTAAGCCATATGACGGGAGGAGGCTCTATCATCATCGACGGCCGCACGATTGTCCTCAGCGGCCAGGTCGGCGACGATCGTGCCAAGGCCATCGTGCTGCGCGATATTGCCCTTCTGACGCAGGCAGGGCTGGAGCTGGAAGATCGTATTTTGGCGGGTCCATCCTCGGCGGGTCCGTCTAAGAAGGCTCCATCCTCGAAAGTCCCTTCCCTAGCGGCAGCCCCATCCCCAAAGGCTCCATCCTTGCCGAAGGCTCGATCCCTGCCGGTGGCCCCATCCCCGACAACTCCATCACTGGCTGAGATCCCCTCCCCCTTGCTCCAGAAGAAATTAGATGAGATCCTCGCGCGCGCGTCCATCGAGTTTGAATCGAACAGCACCACGATGACTCCCCGCAGCCTTGTTGCACTAGACCAACTAATTGACCAATTACGGCATGCCCCTCACACGACCATCGAAATTGGCGGCCATACAGACAAGTACGGTGAACCAGAGTATAACCTTCAACTCAGCCAGCGCCGTGCTGATGCCGTGCGACGCTACTTTACCAAGCACGGCCTGCCCAAGCAGTTCACTGCCGTCGGCTATGGTGCCTCACGACCGTTGTCGGAGGCGGAGAATCGGGCCGGCCTCCAGCGCAACCGACGAATCGAACTACGAGTGAAAGGACAGACCGACCTATGAGTATGTTCATCAACCAAATGCTGGGATGTCTCATCATCGCGGCTGGAATCGGCGGCGCAGTCGGATGGCTGCTTCGAAACGTATCTGCCGGCACACTCACACAACAGCTCGCGGACGTCACCGCCATGATTCACCTCAAAGAGCAAATGCTGGAGAAGGCGCGGCATCAGTTGAGAGACTCCACCTCGAAGATGCAGGCGCTAGAAGGTCAGATGATGGCACCGCAAACGCTCAGCCATTCCAATCAAGTAGAACTCTCCTCGCAAGAGCGTTCCATTAGCTTAGAACATCAGGGTGTCGATGCCGATCGACTGCGCACGCGACTCCAGGAATCGGAGTCGGCAGGGGGATTGGTTGAGTGGCTTGACGTACAACTCACTGAACGGGATGAGAAGCATCGAATCGCACTTCATGAAATCGAACTACAGCTAGCCGAACGAGATCGGCGCATCCGCGAACTCGAGCAGCTCCATCAGCAACTGAGGAAGCAGGCAGAGGAGAACGAGACCCTTCCGACCGACAAAGCGGCCTAATCATAACCCCCACAGACTCTCTTCACTCCACCCACTGAATTAATCGAACAAATCGGAAGCGGGGTAGCAGAGCCCTTCGCTCCAGCGCCTTCAGGAATGGCCCTTTCGGATGGGCTTGAAGACTTTTTCCTCTTTCTTTTTGGGTTTGCTACCCGACTTCTTTTCCGGTGTTTCCCAGCGCCCTTCCCCACAGCCAAAACCTTTCCTTCTGCGGGTATTTCCTTGGCCGTGTCTGGGATGAACAAACCTCCGGCGTCGTTTCCTTGGCCTCCGACGGTTCGATCAGTGCCAATCCTGTAACGGTTGAAGTCCCATGGTGATTCCTCCTTCTGCGGTTGAAAAGCCAACGACAGGCTACGTCGTTCTGCAGATCGTAACTAGGCCCAGGGGGCGGCCTGATTACTCCCCTTGCTCGCGCAACGCGCGGCCTCAGAAGAATGTAGAGTGGAGTGGCCAGGCGCCCTTCTTGCTCGCAGAGCCCCCACGATGAAGCGGTGGTCGCTCGATGCGCGCAGTAAAGGGCAGCCTTGACCACTCCCCTAGAGAGAGGTGCAGAGAGTCAAATGGTGCTCGATCGACGCGCGCAATCGAGGATCAACCAGGCTACCCTTGAAATGAAACGGGAATTGGGATAATGCGCGCAGTCAGTGAGTAAACCAGGCCTCCCTCGCGAACCAGAAAGAAGCTTATGAGACCTTATCCCTTAAAATCATTTTGCTGTCCGTCGTTTCTGGTCTTCCCAAAAGTTTGAGCCATAGAAAACCAATGGTCCCTGCTATCAGAGACGCGAAAAGAATTGCCATTTTTGAAGCGTTTGTTGTCTCCGCATTTCCGACAAAGGCGAGATTGGCAATGAAAATTGACATCGTAAATCCGATACCGCCAAGAATCCCAGCGCCGGAAATATGCCGCCAATTCAAATCGGGCGGCAAGCGGCATATGCCGCTTGCAACGGCGACAAAACACAGGAATGTCACCCCAAAAGGTTTGCCCAGAATCAAGCCGGCGATGATGCCGATGCTGTTTG
The DNA here is from genome assembly GCA_963741245.1 of Nitrospirota bacterium. Lineage (GTDB taxonomy): Bacteria > Nitrospirota > Nitrospiria > Nitrospirales > Nitrospiraceae > Palsa-1315. The sequence goes on from CAVUHR010000004.1 coordinate 44,081, forward strand.
TGCTGGTCACGTTGTGGATCCAGTCCGCGCCCACAGAGATGCCCGTATTTGCCAGCGCGAAAATCGGCAAGATGATGAACGCAACGGGTTTGTGTAAGAACAATTCCAGTTTGTGTGAGGGTGATTTTTCGTCCTCGTCTGTGGCAGAGAATGGAATTGCAAAGGCAAGCGTCACGCCGGCAATCGTCGCGTGAACACCTGACTGAAGCATGAGAAACCACATTAACGCGCCGCCAAGCAAATACGGAACGAGGGACATGACCCGGAAGAGACGATTCAGCACATACAACAGGGTCCAAACTCCTACAGCACCGACAAGATACCACACCGAAAGTTGCGTCGTGTAGAACATGGCAATCACGACGATCGCGCCCAAATCGTCTATGATGGCAAAAGCCACCACAAACACTTTCAGCGACGCAGGAATACGATTTCCGAGGATGGCCAGAACACCAAGAGCAAACGCGATGTCCGTAGCCATCGGAATCCCGACTCCGGCTTGCGTTGATGTTCCCGCATTGAGCGAAACGTGAATCAGCGCAGGCACGACCATTCCGCCGATGGCCGCAAAAATCGGAAGAAGTGCGTTCTTAACTTGTGCCAGTTCGCCGCTGTGCAGTTCGCGTTCAAGTTCCAAGCCGATGAGCAGAAAAAAAATCGCCATCAGCCCGTCGTTTATCCAATGCTCAAGACTAAGACCACCGACATACCCCTGCCACACACTCAAATAGGTTGCGCCGATTGAGGAATTTGCCAACAAGAGCGAGGCTACAGTGCAAAGAATCAGCAAGATCCCGCTCGACTTTTCCGAGGCGAAAAATCTATTGAACGTGTCTGATAAGTTTTGCTGGACAAAGCCCATAGTCGACATTCAGATGAGGTGGTCCGCGATCAAAGGGGTACGCGACAATACCACAAATAGGGAAAGCCGCTCAGCCCGAAAGGACGCTCAGAATAGCGGATAAGGCAGGGTGGCAGAGCCCTCAGCTCCAGCCCCTCCCGGAACGGCCCTTTCGGACTTTGCCAGGCGGAATCCTTAGAACTCCTTCGCGGACTCGTCCAGCTTCCCAGCAGACTCGAATTGTAGGGCCTTCCTAAACGGCTACAGCACTGGCCCAAGTCAATTCAGATCGTTAACTCAGATAATGGTTTCTGACCACTGCTGTCCAAGGCAGGATCTAACCAGAATCTTCTTGCCTGTAACCCATTGAAATTCTATGGGATGTATTCTGATTGGGACTCGAGTTCTCCTGGCCATGCAAATCCTGGCCAAAATCCAGGCGGAGCTTCCCCATGAGGCAGCGCTGTCGCAAGGGCTTGAATTCATGGCTTTCCAAGCCCTTTGGGGCCTCCACTAACCCCATAAGAGACCAGGCATTTCGATCATATGCAGTCCAAGATTCACATACTGGAAAAGTTATTTATGACAAGCGTGGCTCCTGACACCTTTTTCCCACTTATCTGCTAGGTTTTACTGAGGCATGCAGGCGGTTGTCCGTCCAAGAGGTTGAACGATGAAGAGTGCAGCGATTTTAGCAGCTGGAATTGTTGCACTTGGCCTCCTTGCCGCTCTCTGCCTTCCACGCCACCTTCCCCCATCAACAGCATCGGGCCCCCCTACACCTGCCAACTTTCATGCACGTGTAGAGCATGGAATGCTGATCCTCCGTGGCTCGCTTCCCAGTGAGACCAGCAAGGCCGCAATCCTTCAGCGAGCCCTAGAACTCTATGGAGCAACGCCAGGCAACGTCGTCGATGAGTTGGAGGTGGATCCGAGAGTGGGGCCTGTCGCCTGGGCCGACAACGTCTCCCAGATCCTCCCCGTCTTAAGCCATATGACGGGAGGAGGCTCTATCATCATCGACGGCCGCACGATTGTCCTCAGCGGCCAGGTCGGCGGCGATCGTGCCAAGGCCATCGTGCTGCGCGATATTGCCCCTCTGACGCAGGCAGGGCTGGAGCTGGAAGATCGTATTTTGGCGGGTCCATCCTCGGCGGGTCCGTCTAAGAAGGCTCCATCCTCGAAAGTCCCTTCCCTAGCGGCAGCCCCATCCCCAAAGGCTCCATCCTTGCCGAAGGCTCGATCCCTGCCGGTGGCCCCATCCCCGACAACTCCATCACTGGCTGAGATCCCCTCCCCCTTGCTCCAGAAGAAATTAGATGAGATCCTCGCGCGCGCGTCCATCGAGTTTGAATCGAACAGCACCACGATGACTCCCCGCAGCCTTGTTACACTAGACCAACTGATTGACCAATTACGGCATGCCCCTCACACGACCATCGAAATTGGCGGCCATACAGACAAGTATGGTGAACCAGAGTATAACCTTCAACTCAGCCAGCGCCGTGCTGATGCCGTGCGACGCTACTTTACCAAGCACGGCCTGCCCAAGCAGTTCACTGCCGTCGGCTATGGTGCCTCACGACCGTTGTCGGTGGCGGAGAATCGGGCCGGCCTCCAGCGCAACCGACGAATCGAACTACGAGTGAAAGGACAGACCGACCTATGAGTATGTTCATCAACCAAATGCTGGGATGTCTCATCATCGCGGCTGGAATCGGCGGCGCAGTCGGATGGCTGCTTCGAAACGTATCTGCCGGCACACTCACACAACAGCTCGCGGACGTCACCGCCATGATGCACCTCAAAGAGCAGATGCTGGAGAAGGCGCGGCATCAGTTGAGAGACTCCACCTCGAAGATGCAGGCGCTAGAAGGTCAGATGATGACACCGCAAACGCTCAGCCATTCCAATCAAGAAGAACTCTCCTCGCAAGAGCGTTCCACTAGCTTAGAACATCAGGGTGTCGATGCCGATCGACTGCGCACGCGACTTCAGGAATCGGAGTCAGCAGGGGGATTGGTTGAGTGGCTTGACGTACAACTCACTGAACGGGATGAGAAGCATCGAATCGCACTTCATGAAATCGAACTACAGCTAGCCGAACGAGATCGGCGCATCCGCGAACTCGAGCAGCTCCATCAGCAACTGAGGAAGCAGGCAGAGGAGAACGAGGCCCTTCCGACCGACAAAGCGGCCTAATCATAACCCCCACAGACTCTCTTCACTCCACCCACTGAATCAATCGAACAAATCGGAAGCGGGGTGGCAGAGCCCTTCGCTCCAGCGCCTCCCGGAACGGCCCTTGCGGACTTTGCCAGGCGGAATCCTTCGGAAATTCTTTCGCAGACTCAGTCAGTTTCCGCTTTCCTTCTTGGCAAAGTCTCGATGGGCGCCCCGTTCCTCCGGCGAATTGCACTCAGAGCTCTGCCACCCCGCAAAGGAAATCCACAACCCCAATAAAAAATAAGAAGGGGACAGGCCGCTTACAAGCCTGTCCCCTTAACGCTTCGCCTTGTTCAGCGTCTTGCTACCTAACGGTGCATCGTAACGGTAATCGATGTTTGGTGGGAGGAGAATGTCTCGGTCAGATTCCTGGCAGGCTTAACTCGCGTGGATTTTCAAAAACAGTTCCTCGGACCCTACCTCAGTCAGCCTTAGTAGCAGAGCTTGTAATGTCTTAAGCTTTCATGTGTTTTACTCGTCCTCAGGTTAATGAAACCGCAGGTTAGACACCATCTCTACCGACGATCAAGCGCCGCACGATGTTTCCACATAAACGGTTCCGACCTCACAAATTATTCCGGATCGCATCATCGTTTACGTGTTCGTAATTTTCAGGGTTATCAATACCATTCTTCTCCAGATCCAGGCACACATCAATAAGACTCAAGTTCGCAGTGCCCCGAGCCTTGAGAACAAGACTGGCTTGTTCCCTATTTTCAGTGGGGTGACGTTGTGGATTTACAACGGACTCGTGAATCCACTCGTTGTGAAAAATAACGCGATTGAAATATTTAATGACCTTCTGATGAAGGATGGTGAAGTAATCCATTTGTCCGTCTGTCGGCTCGAAATATTCTCCATGCACAAGCCTATGCCGCAGAGCCTTGGTGGAATTACCCGGTTTGCCCCAAAGAACCACCTTCAATTTTCGACCGAGGATACGTTCGAGCTTGGGAAAACTCTTTTGCCCTTTACGTCGTCCTTTTCTGATTTTGACTAGGGCTTCCACCGCCGAGAGCATTAACAACAGCTTTGACGCGTAGCCGGTAGCATTGGTCGCATCAGTCCAGTATCAAAAGAACTCATCTGGTACTTGGGAATTGGTCAAGAGCGCATTGAACGCCTTAGCTCATCAGCCATGAACATTAATCCAGTGGCTCCTCTCTCCGTCGTCCATCGAACAAAGGCCACATCAGGATTTGTGCGCCGAATTAGAAGGGGTTGACCGAGATATTCTGTATAGCACTGGCTCACTAGAACTACTCTGGGAACAAGTCTCGCCAGTCTTTTCCAAAAGATGTTCCATGCCTCTCTATAATGTTCTGCCTCAATGTCGGCGGTCGCGAGCCAGTAGTGATGGGTCCACCAGCCTTCGTTCGGCTCATTTCGCCAGGGCGAAAAATGTACACCTTCAGCAGAAAATCCGGTGACGCCAATGGTCGCTGTATCAATGACATTCTCAGCGAGGGTATGAATGCGTTGTTCTAATCGATACAGCATAAGTTATTACCCTAATCCTAGCGCAAATTTAACGCGTCAGGCAAAAACCATCAAGGTTGCCCAGAAATTCCCAATGGTCTCCCATGGCTGACCTGCCCAAGACCTCGATGGGTCTCTGAGGTGGTCGAGGTTAAGATCAATTGGCTATCTCTTGGCCCCACTACTACGCTGCTACGAGATCAGGCCAAGTCATCCCAACCCATCAAGAGGATGGTTTTTCAGATTCTTCAGTTTTACCTTGGGTTAGCTCTGCGTGGATCGTGTCAGATTGGTCTGAGTCGAGTTTGTAAACCGCATGTTGGCCAGATATCAGGCGGGGCCGTTGGGGGTGGTCTCCACTGCGCGCGTCCAACGAGGGTCTTCTCAGACCGCGCGTTGCGCGAGCACAGAGACCACCCAATGTCTACTCCGATTCTGCCCTCCCTAGCTTGCGCCTTTCCATGAAATAGGGAGTGGCCGGACTGTCCTTCACTGCGCGCATCGAACGAGCACAGCTACATCGTGCGCGTTCTGCGAGCAAGAAGGATGGTCTGGCCGCTCCCTTCTTCTAGTTTTCTCCTCTGCCAGGTGTTAAAACATTCCCTGACACTATCTTATTTGGTGCCTCGAACAAAAGAAGGAACGTCTATGTCTTTGCCGATTGAGAAGTCGTCGTCCGATGAATTGGCGCGAGAAGTGGCCAGGCGGCGTACGTTTGCCATTATTTCGCACCCGGACGCGGGAAAAACTACGCTGACTGAGAAGCTCCTCTTATACGCCGGCGCAGTACATCTGGCCGGGGCGGTGCAGGCGCGGTCGCATCAGCGTGCGGCAAAGTCGGACTGGATGGAGCTGGAGCAGGCGCGCGGAATTTCCATCACCTCCACCGCACTGCAGTTCGATTATGAAGGTGTGCGGGTGAACCTGCTCGACACGCCGGGCCACCAAGACTTCAGCGAAGACACCTACCGCACCCTCATGGCGGTAGATAGCGCGGTCATGGTCCTCGACAGTGCCAAAGGCATCGAGCCTCAGACCAAGAAACTGTTCGCCGTCTGTCGCAAGCGCAACATCCCGATCATGACCTTTATCAATAAAATGGATCTGCCGGGGCGCCATCCATACGAACTGCTTGAGGAGATCGAGCAGACCCTGGGCATGACGGCGGTCCCGTTCAATTGGCCCATTGGGGAGGGGGCAGGGTTTCAGGGGCTCTACGACCTTCAGGACCCCCAAGTGCTGTTCTTTCAGCGGACTCTGCATAACCAACGCCGGGCGCCGATGAGGGTGGAAACGTTCCCTCACCCGAGCCTGGCAGAGACACTGGGAGAGGCTTATGGTCCGTTGCAGGAAGAGATTGCTCTGCTGACCGGCGCCGGCACGAAGTTCGATCGCGACCGCTTTCTCGCTGGCCAACTCACGCCGGTCTTCTTCGGGAGCGCACTGACGAACTTCGGCGTCGAACCATTCCTGAACGGGTTCCTTCAGCTCGCGCCGCCGCCTGGCCCTCGCATGAGCACGCAGGGGCTCATGCAGCCGACGGACGACAAGTTCTCTGGCTTTGTGTTCAAGATTCAGGCGAACATGGACCCGCAACATCGCGATCGGATGGCATTCCTCCGCATTGTATCGGGTCGCTTCGAGAAGGACATGATGGTTCATCATGCGCGGCTGGACCGCAAGATCCGGATGACGCGACCGCACAGACTCTTCGGCCGTGACCGAGAAACGATTGAGGAAGCCTACCCGGGCGACGTCGTGGGGCTGGTGAACCCCGGCCTCTTTGCTATCGGCGACACGCTCTGCTCCGGCAATCCCCTCGCCTTCGATGCGATTCCGCAATTTCCCCCGGAGTGCTTCGGCGTGCTTCGAAGCCAGGACCTCACGAAGCAGAAGCAGTTCCAGAAGGGACTCCAGCAGCTCGAAGAAGAAGGGGTCATGCAGGTGTTCTATTCACCCGATCATGTGCGCCGGGATCCGGTCTTGGCCGCCGTGGGAGAACTCCAATTCGATGTCGTCGCCTCGCGCCTCGAGACCGAGTATGGGGTCAAGACCCTCGTCGAGCGGATGCCCTTTGTCCTGGCTCGCTGGGTAAGCGGCGACCCCGACGTGCTGGCCCGCATCTACTGGCCGCAGGACACACGCCGACTCGTCGACCGGGACGGCCGGATGGTGATGCTCTTCGGCTCCGAACGGCTGCTTGCCTACTGTATGAAAGAGTATGCCTCCCTCAAGTTTCAGTTACGGGAGGAGATCGAACAAATAGGAACCTAACAGGCACATGCCCATGTAAAGAGCGGGTGAGAACCTAGCTCACCGCTGGCAGATATTTTTCACCAGCCATACCCTCCGATTGCTTCGCAATCGATTTCCCGTGCCATGCCAATAGCCCAGCGAGGGCCTTCGATTCCGCCGCTAATCTCCGTACACCCTCTCACAGAGGGCGTAGCCAGTCTGCCCTTTACTGCGCGCATCGAACGAGTACCTTTCCTATCGGTAATTCTTCCAAGCTTGCTCGGTTCTCTCTCCGGAATGGCACCCATGCAGGTTCTACTGCGGCCGTCGAGCGAGCACATTCTGATCGTGCGCGCTCCGGGAGCAAGGGACCTGCATGGGTGTCATTCCTCCCCTCCCCGTGCGCGGTCTGCGAGCAAGAAGGGCACCTTCCCTATCGATAATCCATCCAAGCTCGCTCGTTTACTTTACAGGAGGTGGCTGAGGGTTCCCCACACTGCGCGCGTCCAACGAGGGCCTTCCGATTCTCTCTACCACTATTTAAGGGAGTGGCCAAGGCTGCCATTTACTGCGCGCATTGAGCGACCACCGCTTCATCGTGGGGGCTCTGCGAGCAAGAAGGGCACCTGGCCACTCTTCTCTACATCCTTCTCAGGCCGCGCGTTGCGCGAGCAAAGGAGACCGTCAGCTACCTCCCCCCTCTTGGCTGCTCCAGAAACAATCTCACTGCCACCTTCTGTCCCTTGATCCTGGTTCGGCTGAGAGTCGCGATGATCTCACGGGCCAGCACTTCCGGCACTTCCACCAGCGAGAATCGATCCATCACTTCGACTGCGCCGATCACATTCGAATTGAGGCCGGCCTCATTGGCAATCGCTCCGACGAGGTCGCCTGGCCGGATCCCTGCCTCCTTGCCTGCGCCGATGTACACCTTGGCCATCCCCACCGTTCGTCCGCCACGACCAGGCGTGCTGAACGGTCTGCCCTGTCCCTCTCTCGGCGCCATGCCACCGGCCCGCCCTCGAGGATCTCCCATCGGGCGCCGCGCCATCGATGGCCGCTCCGGCGGCCTGCTAGACGCTGCAGGAATATCGTATTCCTTCCGTTCTCCACCCTGCATGCGAAAGACGAGTTTGAGGGCTGCCGCCGCCACCTCCATTGGGTCTCCCTGTTCGGCGAGCGACGCGAGCACAGTTCGGAACTGGTCCAGGTCACCGGCGGCGAGCACTTCTTCAATCGCGCTTTTGGTTCGTGCGAGCCGTTTCGTGCGAAGGTCGGCGACGGTCGGTACCGGAGTCACGACAATTTTGGCTTTCGTAAGCTGCTCGATATTCCACAACAACCGCTGCTCGCGTGGGTCGATGACGGTGATCGCCGCCCCTTCACGCCCGGCTCGCCCGGTACGTCCGATCCGATGGACATAGCCCTCCGGAGACGTGGGCAGATCGTAGTTCACCACATGCGATACGGATGGAATATCCAACCCCCGTGCCGCCACATCGGTGGCGACGAGGAGTTCTGTCTGTCCGGACCGAAACGAACTCATCACGCGATCACGCTGAGGCTGATTCATACCACCATGGATCGCTTCGGCCTTGTGCCCACGGCCTATCAACATGGCCGTGAGTTCATCGACTTCAATACGCGTGCGGCAGAACACGAGTGCCGACTTAGGAGCCTCTATGTCCAGAATACGAGCCAGTGCCACTTCTTTATGTTGTCGGGCGACGATGTAGGCCGTTTGGTGGACTCGCGGAGCGGCACCCGCCTTGAGCGGCTCCTTGGCAATCTTGATCTCGACCGGCTCTTTGAGATGGCGCTTGGCAATGGATGCGATCCGGAGCGGCATGGTGGCGGAGAACAGCGCGGTCTGCCGCTCTTTGGGTGTCTGTTCCAGAATGGCGTCCAGATCCTCGGCAAATCCCATGTCGAGCATCTCATCGGCCTCGTCCAGCACGACCATTTGGATCGTCTTGAGCTGCAGGGTCTTTCGACGAATATGGTCCAGCGCTCGCCCAGGCGTCGCCACGACGATATCGACCCCGCGCCTGAGTGCATGGAACTGCGGACCGATCGCCTGTCCTCCGTAGACCGGAAGCACGGAGATCTTTAATTCCTTGCCATAGCGCGTGACTGCTTCGCCGACCTGTATGGCCAACTCTCTCGTCGGCACCAGGATGAGCGCGGAGGGGCAGCGCCGCGCCGAATGGGCGATGCGCTGGAGCAGCGGCAGCGTGAAGGCCGCCGTCTTGCCGGTCCCGGTTGCTGCTTGGCCTAAGAGATCGCGGCCTGCCAACAACGGGGGGATTGCCTCCCGTTGAATCGGCGTGGGTTCCTCATAGCCCAGCGTGTCGAGCGTGGTCAGCAAGGCCGCTTCAAGGCCTAGCGCCGCAAAGCCAGGAGAAAATCCCTTCGCCGGCGTTTCCGCAGATGGGTGCGTGGTCTCGTGTTTCATAGAATGTGTCAACTGCCTGTCTGGATGGTATCTCGAATGGTTGTTCATTGATACTCGGACATGCGTCTGATTTCTTTTCTCACCTCCCGCGAGTCTGGTACAGTCTAGCTCTAGTGAGCGCCGAACCTATCATGTCCAGACTCCCAATAGAAGATGTGCTGCCGACCCTTCGTCGCGTGCTGACGGAGGGACGGAATGCACTATTGACCGCCGCGCCTGGCGCTGGAAAAACGACACGAGTGCCGCTGGCATTGCTCGATACACCGTGGCTCGACGGAAAGACGTTGCTCATGTTGGAACCGCGGCGGCTTGCCGCACGCGCCGCAGCCCATCGCATGGCAACCACGCTGGGTGAATCAGTCGGCGGAACGGTCGGCTACCGCATGAAACTCGACACGAAGGTCGGTTCCAAGACCAGAATTGAAGTGGTCACGGAAGGCATTCTCGGTCGCCTGCTCCAGCACGATCCTGCGCTCAGCGCTTACGCGATCGTCCTCTTCGATGAATTCCACGAACGGAGCCTACAGGCCGATACGGGCCTGGCCCTCTGTCTCGAATCGCAACGGCTCTTTCGCCCGGACCTCCGCCTGCTCGTGATGTCGGCCACATTGGATTGTGGGCCGGTAGCAGATCTCTTGGGCAACGCGCCTGTCATTGCCTGCGAAGGGCGGATGTTCCCGGTAGAGACCCGATATCTTGATCAGCCGCTCTCAGGCCGTCTCGATGTGGCAGTCGTACAATCAATCCGGCGCTCGCTCGCGCAGGACCAAGGCAGTCTCTTGGTGTTTCTGCCAGGCATGGCAGAGATTCGGCGAGTCGAACGGAAACTTCTCGAGCTGAATCTGGGCTCGAATATCCTCATCTCCCCGCTCCATGGCGAACTGCCACAAGAAGCGCAGGACCGCGCGATCGCTCCCGCTCAACTTGGCACGAGAAAGATCGTGCTGGCCACCTCGATTGCCGAGACCAGTTTGACGATCGACGGGGTACGCGTCGTGATCGATGCCGGCTTGCTGCGCGTGCCTCGATTCAATCCGCGCTCGGGACTCACGAGACTGGAAACCATCCGTGTCACCCAGGATTCTGCCGAGCAACGTCGTGGTCGGGCTGGTCGCCTTGAACCGGGCGTCTGTGCTCGCCTCTGGACCTCTGCGGAGCATCAATCGCTCGCCCCGCGTCGCCCGCCGGAAATGCTCGACACCGACCTGGCGCCGCTGCTGCTCGAATTGGCCCTCTGGGGTACGGCCAATCCAGCCGAGTTGTCCTGGCTCACTCCCCCGCCGCCCGGGGCTGTAGCCCAGGCGAGAGAGTTACTCACCGGCCTCAACGCACTCAATCCAGAGGGACAGATCACCACTCATGGAAAACAGATGGCCGACCTGCCGCTGCATCCACGTCTCGCACACATGCTGCTCAAGGCTATCCCGTTGCATCTCGGCAATCTTGCCTGTGAGCTGGCCGCTCTGCTCAGCGAGCGTGATATTCTGCGAGGCCCCTCCGGCTGGCGCAACGCCGATCTGCGACTCCGCTTGGACGTCCTCCATGGACAGCACGATCACGCGGGCAGTGCGATTGTCGACCGCGCCGTCTGTCAGCGAGTGACACGAACTGCCGACTTGTGGCAACGACAACTTCCGCGATCTGCTCGTTTGGATCGGCCGGACAGCCTCGATGCGCTCGGTCTGTTGCTCGCACTCGCCTATCCGGATCGCATTGCCCAACGCCAACGTGGAAATGATACACGCTATCTCATGGCCAATGGCCGTGGCGCCCTCTTTGCCAACCCAGATCCGCTCGGCTCAGAAGACTATCTGGTCATTGCCGACCTGGACGGCGGAACGCAATGGGCCAGGATCGATCTGGCTGCGCCGGTAACGCTCCGCGAGCTTGAGACCCTGTATACAGATCAGATTCAAGTAGTGGATGAGGTTGTGTGGGATGACACGGCACAGATTGTTCGTGCGACGAGGCAACGCCGATTGGGTTCGCTTGTCCTGTCTGTGCAGGGGCTCTCGAAGCCGGATCCTACGATGATTTCGTCGGCATTGTTACAGGGGGTTCGTCAGGCGGGACTTGCCCGGCTGGCCTGGACTCCGGAGCTGCGTCAGTGGCTGGCGCGAGTGGCATTTCTACGTCGGATTGAAGGACAGGGGTCACGGTGGCCCGATCTGTCGGACGAGGCGCTGCTGCGGACGCTCGACGGCTGGCTTGGCCCCTATTTATCAGGGCTGACGACGCTCGACCGCGTCACGCGACTCGATCTCACCCAGCCGTTGCACGCGCTCCTCTCCTGGGAACAGTCGCGCCAACTTGAACGTTGGGCCCCCACCCATCTGACAGTCCCGAGCGGATCGAATGTTCGCGTGGAATACGAGACGCCTGATCTGCCCATCCTGGCTGTGCGGTTGCAAGAAATGTTCGGCTGCAAAGACACGCCCCGTCTCGTCGACGGGAAGATTCCAGTTATGCTACATCTATTATCGCCAGCACGCCGGCCTGTCCAGGTCACGAAGGATCTCTCCAGTTTCTGGAAGTCGGCCTATCTAGAAGTGAAGAAAGAACTCTGTGGCCGCTATCCCAAACACTCCTGGCCTGACGATCCGCTCACTGCCCCGCCGACTGCCAAAGCCAAACGCCGGACTAGCTAGTCCTCTCTTAGGAATACGGTCTCACCGAATACTCAAAAAGTTCGACAGCAAGGCCGCAGCCGCCGAACAGGCCGCAGGCGTACCCTCTCGGGTACGTTGAGGACCTGTTCAAGTCGAGAACGAAGCATGGGAAGAGGCGCGTCTTGGCGCGCCGGGGTTGGGTGGGTGAGACAAGCTACTTTTTCTGCATTCGGCTATTAGATGGGAATGTCTCTCGTCCCATCATACGACATTCTCGACTGATGGGATAACTTCACGATATCGCCGTCCTTGACCACCGTATCCTCGGCGCTCACTTTCTTGTTCACTGCAATCATCACTTCTCGATTCGTCAGGAACTGCACCAACGGCCCCATGCAATCCTGGTTCGATTCAATGAGTTTCCTGACCGTGGTCGGCTCCGAAACCTTAAGCTCGAATACTGTTTCTCCAACCGCATCGCGAAGCGTCAATCCAAAGACCTGCACTGTGACCATAGCTTCCTCGTTATTTGGTTTGTGTTGTTTATCTGGTTGATTTGGTTCATCTGATTAGTTTCGTTCAACCAAAAAACCAAACAAACCAAATAGACCAGACAAACCTACAACCTGTCTGCTGCCTCGTAGGCTTCCTGAATCAATTGGGCCACGTGTTTGACCTCCGCTGTGCCCTGCAATCCCGTGCGCAGTTGAATCATACAGGCCGGGCAACTCGTGGCCACAACATCGGCTCCGCTCTGTTCGACGGCCCGGCGCTTTCGCTCGACAATGCGCTGCGACGTCTCAAAATCCTTCACGAGATAGGTCCCGGCTCCACCCGCACAGCGATCGGCGTCCGGCATCTCGACATACTCGACGCCCGGCAAGCCTGCCAGAATCGCACGAGGCTCCTTCGTCACCCCAGCGGCTCGCAAATGGCAGGAAGAATGATAGGCCACCTTGCACTTCGTGGCTTGCTGACTGGCCATGGCCGGTTTCACCGGCGATTGCGACACAAACTCCGAAATATGTGTAACTCGTTTGGCCAAGGCTTGGGCCGCCGCTTGCTCCGGCTCACCGGCGAACAATGTGGGGTAGTCCTTCAGCATGAGGGTGCAGGAAGCACATCCGGTCACCACCTTGTCGTACCCTGCCATGGACGCGAGATTGATCCGTGCCCCTTCTTTGGCCAACGTGCGATGCCCGTAGGTTTCGATCGGCGTCCCGGAACAGCGTTGCGTCGGCAGATCCGGCTCGACCCCATGTTTTCGCAGCACGGCGATCACGGCATCCCCCACCCCATCGTCGAAGTAATTGGCCGCGCAGCCATGGAAATAGGCCACCGGGGAGCGAGAAGCTTGCCTAGCCTGGAGAATCAGTTCGGGATAGCGGTCACGGAGATGTCGCAGGGCCAGTCGAGGCATTACAAGCTGAGGCGACAATCTTGCCGTCTCGGCTAGACGACGCAAAAAAGGTTTCGTCAGATGATCGAGCAGACGCCGCATCAGAGGCCGATCCCATATCGGCTGATACCTCGCGAAAAACTTTAAGAATCGTTCAAATAGCGCTGTTTGTGCATGGAAACGAAAGATGACACCAGCCATTTCATTCGGATGCTCGGCGCGCCGATCCAGAATGAGTTGAGAAACATCGACGCCGGCCGGACAGGCGGTACGGCACGATTTACAATTGAGACAGGCCTCCACGACTCGCTTCGAATTGAGGTAGGTATAGTTTTTATCTGTGACGATCTCGAACCACCCCCGCGAACTCATGTCTTCCGATTGAAACACATCGTAGACCGGGCAGACGGCGTTGCACTTGGCGCAGGTCGCACAGGGTTTCGACAATCGCACATAGTCGATATGGTCCGTGAAGGGCCGGTCGCTGATCTTGATGCCGGGGTTGAACACCCCGGAGGGATCGAAGCTCTGCTTCACGCGCACAAACAGGTCGTACAGCTCCGGGCCGAACATCGTCCGTACGTATTCGGCGCGCACCCGGCCGTCCCCGTGCTCTCCACAGATCGAACCACCGAATCGACTCAAGACCGTTTGGTGAATCTCATGATAGCCCTGCACCATCTTTTGGAAATCGTTTTGGTCGTTCACGTCGAGCAAGGGAATGATGTGGGCGTTCCCATTACCGATATGCCCGAAAATCGCGACTGGCACACGCTGCCCAGCGAAGAACTCTTCCAGATAACGGATGAGTTCGCTGATCCGTTCAGCCGGGACAACCACGTCGTCGACGAAGTTTATAGGCTTCTTCCGGGGATCGAATCGATAGAGCGTGGGATAAAGGGCCTTGCGGGCCTTCCACAATTGCTCCCGTTGCTCAGGATCGAAGGCGATCACGGGATCGGACGTGAGGCGATAGCGGCGACAGATCTCGGTCATGCGCTCGGCCTGCGCGCGGAGATCGGTCCCTGCGCCGTCAGCATCCAACTCCACCAAGAGAGTAGCGGCCGCTTCTGCCGGGATGCCGTGCTTCGCCCGTCCGATTAAATTGAGCGTGTTGGCATCCATCACTTCCAACGCGCTCGGACTCAACTCCAGTAGCTTCGGCACCGCATCGCCCACATCTTCCAATCGGTGAAAATGGATCAGCGCCGTGAGGGTCGCGCGAGGTTTCTCGACCAGTCTAATCGTCGCTTCGCTGAACAGACCAAGCGTGCCCTCGCTGCCGACAAAAAGTTTTGGAAGATCGAAGCAGCCTCGTGCAAGCCCATCGGCGAGACCGAAGAGATTGTAGCCACAACTGTTCTTGCTGACAGTCGGACGTCTCTGCGCGATCAGCGTGGCATTTTCCTGTAGCAGCGACTGCAATTCACGAAGTGGCCTATGCGCCTTCAGCAGACCGGCGCAGTTCGGATCGCTGAGCCCAAAGGCCTTGGCATCCAGCCACTCGCCAGACTGCAGACAGACACGGATGGCCGCCACATTATCTTTGACGGCGCCGTAACGCAGCGTGTGGGGGCCGGATGAGTTGTTCGCCAACATCCCCCCGAGCTTGCACATGTCGCCGCTGGAGGGATCGGGCCCGAAGAGCAGCTCATCACGCGCCAGCTGCTTGTTGAGTTCCGCCAGTACGATCCCCGGCTGCACACGAGCCCATCGCTCTTCTCGATTCAGCTCCAGAACCCGATTCAGGCGCGAGACGTCCAGAATGATCCCGGACCCGATCGCCGAGCCGGTCAGATTCGTTCCAGCAGCACGCGGCGTCAGCGGGATGCCTCGCTGTACGGCGTAACGCACCGTGGCGACTATGTCTTCCTCGGACTCCACGAGCACGACCGCCTGAGGCGCCATCCGGTAGATGCTCGCATCCACCGCGTAGGCGGTGAGAGTCGAGTAGTCGTCTTTTACTTTCTCCGCGCCTACCGCCGTGCGGAGGTCGGAGGCCATGGTGTGGGAACGTTCGGGCAGAATGAGAGTGGGTGCGGTCATAGTTGAATGGCTCGCTCATTCTAGCAGGATGCTGAAAAAGTCCGCCAGCTTCGTTCTCGCTTCACTCAGAGGCTCAACGTACCGAAGCGTACGCCTCGCCTCTTCGCTCGCTGCGGCCTTGCTGGACGACCTTTTTGAACATCCTGCGTACTATTCAGACACTATACCCTACGTCTTATCACACCAACTTGTCGCACAGAAACCGAGTTTTTCCGCAAACTGCAAGATGGACTCTTGAGACCAGCACAAGTCTGGTTGTTGCGCAGTGCACGAAGCAGGCTGAGGTCGAGCCTAAGGCTGAAGCCCAGATGAGGACAGTCAGATCCTTCTTCAGCCTCAACTTTAACCTTCAGCCTTCTCCAAACTGGCGGACTTTTTCAGCATCCTGCTAAGATGTGATTCGCAGATAGGAGCACGCGTCTTTGGCCGATACACCTCCCATCCTCTACCTCTCACGCCTCCTCCCCGATCCCGTCATGGCCATCGTGCGGGAGCGGTTCCAGCTGGTACAGGATCCTCACGACGCGTTACCCGCTCCATCGGTGCTTCGTGAGGGACTCTGCCAAGCCGACGCCGCGATCGTCACCCTGGGCGATTTCATTGATGCAGAAACGATACGTGCAGCCACTCGGCTGAAAATTCTGGCAAACTATGCCGTCGGGTACAACAACATCGATCTTGCTGCTGCGCAAGCGCGTGGTCTGATCGTCACGAATACCCCGGACGTCTTGACTGATGCCACCGCGGATCTGACTTGGGCCTTGCTCCTGGCGACAGCACGCCGCGTCGCCGAAGGCGACGCCCTCGTTCGATCCGGTCGTTGGACTGGATGGAGTCCCACACAACTCTTGGGAGCGGAAGTCTCGGGCAAGACACTGGGGATAATCGGTATGGGACGGATCGGGCAAGCGGTGGCCCATCGCGCCGTAGGATTTCGCATGCCGGTGCGCTATCACACACGCCAAACACAAGCCACCCCATCTCTTCCCCGCGAGTGGGAGCATCGATCACTTCAAGATATCCTCAGGGAAGCCGATGTCGTGACGATCCATGTGCCTCTCACGGCGGCCACCTACCATCTGATCGGCGCGCGCGAATTGGCCTGGATGCGCCCCACGGCCTTCCTCATCAATACCGCTCGTGGTTCGATCGTCGATGAAGGAGCGTTGGTCGACGCCCTCAAGGCAGGAATCATCGCCGGCGCGGGACTCGACGTCTATGAACAGGAACCGGCCATCCACTCAGCGCTGACTCAGCTGAAGCAGGTGGTGTTGCTCCCCCATCTGGGCTCCGCCACCGTGCACGCGAGGGTTCAGATGGGGTTGGTCTGTTTGAAAAATATTCAAGCCGTGCTGGACGGACGTCCGGCCCCAAACCAGCTTCACTAGCAGGCTGTTGAAAACGATTGTGCCACAGTGGAGGTGGAACGGTCTGCGTGTCTAGTGCAATGGGAGAATACCCGGCAGGATGCTCAAAAGGTCTGTCCAGCAAGGCCGCAGCGAGTGAGGCCCCGAAGCGTAGGTTTCTCACCCGCCCGCCCCGAACTGCTACTGCAGTTCTATCCCGATGGGGTACGTTGAGGATCTGAACGAGGCGAGAACGAAGCATGGGAAAAGGCGCGCCCCGGCGCGCCAGGGCCGGGTGGGTGAGAAGGCGACTTTTTCAGCATCCTGCTCTAGTTTCCGTAGCGAAACGCGGAGGTCGGCTCAGCTGGCGCCCTGTGTGCGCGAGCTGATTCAAGTCGTTGCGGTACGTCGTGGAAGGTCGGAATCGATTCGTACATTGCGGCAGCCTGACTCCACTGTTCTTGGGCTTCGTAGAGTAAGCCGAGTTCATAGCGAATGGCTTGCGCCTTGGCTCCTTGGCACTTCGGGTCCTTCAGCAGCAGCTCGAGCTGTGCACTCGCCGACTGGCATTCTCCCTTTTCTTTCAAACAGACCGCGAGCATGAGACAGGAATCCGAGAAAAAGTTGTGGCTCTTCATCGAGAAGCAAAATTCTTCCTTCGCTTCGTCCAGCAACCCCATGTTCTTGTAGGCCACTCCCAGCGTGTAGTGGGTCTCCGGGTCAATCTCGTTACCGGGCGAAGCAGAAACCGGCGTCTCTGCGGCAGGTACTGGCTCCTGCGGCTTCGGCGAAAACGTCGAGGCCCATTTGGCGACCAACGGGCTGGCCGGGGCTAGTTCTTTGACTTTCGCATAGAGACTCGCCGGTTGAGTTGGACTCTTATCGTTTGGATGCACCAGGAGCAATTCGAGGGCGCGGGAATATTGCAAGGCTGCGCCGGCGGTATCGCCCTTAGCCTCAAGCAGGGAGCCGAACAGTTCTCGCGCCTCTGCATGATCTGGCTGCGCTGTGACCAAGCGACTGAGCCATTCTTCCGCCTCAGCCTGCTGGCCGGCCACCACATAGGCTTGGAACTGCTCGCTCGTCGAGAGGACTGGCGAGAGGGGAGCCACTGAGCCTGCCCCTTGCGACGCCGGCCCCCATTGCTGGTCCGGCTCGGCATTCGACAACGAAAACCCGCTACCCGGCGTAACCGGTTTTGGTTCTGCAGACTGTGACGGCGCCGATTGGGCCGGTGCAGGTTTCGGCTCAGCGAGTGAGAAATGCCTATCTTGTAGCGAGGTGGTCTTGGAGGTCACTTTCCAGGGATCGTCGGGCGCTGCTCCGGTCCATGAAAAGTCGGGCGAACTCTGCGGCGCCGCAGGCGCGGACGTTTCATCGGAGTTCTTGCCGTGCATCAGCGCAGAGAGCTTCGGGAGAATGGGATTGTCCGGCGCGAGCGACTTGACCTTCTCAAACAGTTCTTCGTGGAGAGTCGGCATGCCGGGTTCTGGATGCTGGAGCAGCAGCTCGATGGCCTTCCCATAGCTGGTCACCGCGTTGGCCGCATCGCCCTTTTCTTCGTATAGCTCACCATAGAGCTCGAGGATCGGTACGGAGTTTGGTTCGATGGCCAGAAATTCGACAATCAACGACTCGGCCTGCTCATAATGTTGGGCGCGCAAAGCCGCCCCAGCAAGGTAGCGATATTCGCCGAGCGCCACCTGAATATCTCCGCGTCGCAGGTGCAACTTGGCGAGCAATTGACAGACCTCCGGGTTGCCGGGCTCTTTTGTTAGCAATTGATTAAGAATGGCCTCAGCCCCGGCAAATTGTTTTTCTTCGATGCGGCGAGTGGCTTCCGACAGCAGATTAAGCGGCTCGGTACTCTTAGGCGGGCCTTCTGCTGAACCGGCTTCCGTCTTGGCGGTGCGGCTAGGATTCCCGCCGGTCCTTTTGAAATGTTCGATGAACTGGGCGGCCTCACTGTTGGCAGGATCGATCCGCAACACGGCTTGATACGCATCCTTAGCCTCAGCATAGCGTTGCTGCGCTGACCGCTCCCGCCCTAACTGCAAATAGACCTTCGTGGCTTCGTCCTGCATGTTTTCTTGCAGGCACAATTCCGCCACCCGCTGCTGGGCATCCAGATTCGAGGGATCCTGGCTGACGATCTTCTTATAGATTTCTAGCGCGGCTTTGCTTTTTCCCGCTTTGAGGTAGTGTTTCCCGAGGGTGAGATAATCTTGGACCGCGCTACTCAGCAGACCTCGTTCCGCATTAAGATCTCCCAGATGCAGGAACACATCGTAGCGCGAAGGATCAAGCTTCAAGACCTTCTTGAACGTGGCGATCGCCTTGAGGGTGGCCCCTTCGGCACGGAAGGCATTGGCCGCCTGCACAAAGGCCATCACGGCATCGTTGGTGGCATTGCGTTTGAGGTGTAACTCCCCGATTGAATTGAAGATACTCCCATCGCCCGGCGACTCGGCGGAGAGCTTCTTCCATTCACTGATGGCAGCGTCGAATTGGCCCCGTGACGCAAAGAGCTGTGCGTTACGCAATACGCTACTGCGTTCGATCGCCAAGTCAAACCTCCCTCACCCGCATGATTCATGAAGCTTCTGCTACAAGCGCGGATACGCGGCTGCGACGGGCAGTCTCGCCGTTCAGCCCTTCGGCATACTGCGCGAGTATGCCTCAGGGCTTCACGTCTCCGAGTGCCCGTCTCGCTTCGCGTCCGCACGCTTTCGCGACGAACCTTCATGAATCATGTGGGCTAACGTTCAAACGCTAACAGTGTCCATGGGCATTGTCAACGAAATGGGGCATTTGGATGAGGTATACTCAGCAGAAATACGAAGGCCTGCCCCGACATGAAGGCAGGCCCTCCTGTGACACAATCCCGCAGAATGAAGATGTCAAGGCTCGGCGACGGCCATCTTCAAGACGTTCGAAGCCTGAGGCCCCTTTGCGCCTTGCACGACCTCGAACTCGACGCTTTCGCCCTCTTTCAAGGTCTTGAATCCTTCTCCTTGCAGCGCGGAGTAATGTACGAAGACATCATCTCCACTCTCAAGGCGAATGAACCCAAATCCCTTGCGATCGTTGAACCATTTGACCGTTCCTTTTGTTTTCACAAGACACTCCTTTCCTCAACGACCACGCCTAGTTACGTGGTCGGCCTCGGAACCCAGTTGGCGACATACATGATGCAGAGAAAAGATAGGAAGAAAAGCAGGCTGGACTGACGGGTTCATTGGAGAGACAAAATCGATCACGAAACCCATCTCGGTTACAATACGCGCAGCATGTACCACGGCGTTTCAAATCTTGTCAAGCCATTCTTTGGCCGCATGCTCGCCGGGCGTGAGGTAGACAAGCCTCGCCCGCTCACCTATAGTGTCGTATCGGGCTAGGAGCGTGATTTTTCGAATGTTTCTACGAACGCTGCTGGATCGCTACATCTTCACCGAACTCCTTTCCCCTTTTAGTGTCAGCCTCGGGGCACTATGTTTTGTGATGCTCACGCGGGAACTCCTGCGCCTCGTGGAACTACTGGTCTCCAAAGGCGTCGGGATCGTGGCGGTCCTGCAAGTCTTCGCCACTCTGATGCCGTCGTTCCTCGTGTTGACCCTCCCGATCGCCGGGATCATCGCCTCGATCACCGCCTTCGGACGACTGTCCTTCGACAAAGAATTGGTGGCGATGCAGACTGCAGGCCTGAGCCTCATGCGATTGGCTCGCCCCGCGCTGCTCTTTGCCTTGCTCTTGTTCGGGCTGACCATGTGGTTGGCGCAGTGGGGGCAACCCTGGGGTTCCTCGAATCTGAATAAAGTGGCGCTGGCTCTCCTTCGGGATCAGCTGGTACTGGCGCTGGAGCGGGGAGTATTTAACGAGCCCATCCCCAAGATGATGATCTATGTTCCGGATGGGAATCCCGAACAGGCCACGACCGGAATCTTTGTGTCCGACGAGCGGAATGCAGATGATCCCCGCATCATCGTGGCGCAACAGTACGAGGTCTTGATGGATCCCTCTACCAATCAAGTCGCCTTACGCCTGCAGCACGGAGTCATTCACAGCCGAAAGAATCAGGCCGATCAATACGAGCAAGTGGCCTTCGCCAGCTACGATCTGAAGATCTCGCTAAACCAAAGCGGCTACTCAGCCACGGAGGAACCTCCGTCGTACGACGCCCTTATCGCCCAGCTCGCACAATCCCAATGGCGCGACCCGTATGCGCGCCGACAATTGCTGGGGTATTATAAAGAACTGGCCTTTCCGACCGCCTCGCTGGTCTTTTGCCTTTTAGGCGTCCCGGTCGGCATCGCTTCGAAACGATCCGGTCGAATCGGCGGATTTGCGGTCGGTGTGTCAGTCGTCATTGTCTACTACATGCTGAACGTCGCCTGCGAATTCCTGGTCATGACGGCAAACCTGCCGCCCTTTGCCGGGGCCTGGGTACCGAACGGCATTTTCTCTCTCACCACCGTTGTGTGGTTTTACATCATGAGTCGCCAGTAACCCCATGCCCATTCTCTTCCGCTATCTCCTTCGCGAGTATGGGAAAATCTTCACGATGTGCTTCAGCGGGCTGATGACGATTTATCTCGTCATCGACTTCTTCGAAAAAGTGCGCCGCTTCTTGCGCTACGACGCCAACTGGCTTGACTTCTTGACGTATTTCCTTCTTAAGGCTCCCGCGATCTCCTACCAAATCGCGCCGTTGGCCATCCTGATGGCCACAATGCTCACTTTTGGCTTGCTCTCCAGGGGCCACGAAATCACGGCCATGCGCAGTTGCGGCATCAGTTTATTCTGGATTATCTCCCCCTTTATCTCCTTCGCTGCAGGGATCGCCCTCGTGCTCTTGCTCTTCAGTTCCACCGTCATCCCGCTGGCCGCGAGCAAATCCGAAGAGGTTCGGGCCACGCGCATCGAGAAAAAGCCCCCCGCCGCAGCCGTGAAACTTATGCAACCCTGGACGAGAGTGGGCGCCGATCGTCTCATGCATGTCACGAGCGTCTCCGTCGGCGGGGAACTCTTGGGCGGCGTGAGTCTCTTTCAGTTCGATCGTAACTTCCAACTGGTCGACATAACTGAAGCAGAAGAAGGCCGCTATAGTGACTCCACGTGGACACTGTACCAGGGGCAGCACCGACAATTTCCCTCCGATGGAACCGTGTCAACCACCGTATTCGACCGCCAAGCCATCGTGCTGCCTCTCATTCCCGATGACTTCACCATTTGGCTCGCTGGCGATTCCGAGTTGATGACGTTCCATGATATCCGGGCCTACACCAGACGTCGGCAGCAGCAGGGCTCTCAGGCCGTACGGCTTACGGTAGACTATTACAGCCGAATCGCGTTCCCGTTCGTCACCGTGATCATGGTCCTGGTTGGCATTGCGCTGAGTCTGCGCCGGAGTGGCACTAGAGGAGGCGGCATGGCGATGGGCATTGGGCAGGCGCTCGCCGTCGGCTTCTGCTATTGGACGACACACTCCATCGCGATCGCACTCGGCCGCGGTGGGGCCTTGACGCCTCTGATCGCCGGCTGGATGGCAAACGTTCTCTTCATGAGTTATGGCCTCTATCTGATGTTCAGAGTACGCTACTAACAGGATGCTGAAACGTTCGCCAAGGTGGAGAAGGCTGAGGTTAAGGTTGAGGTTGAGCGAGTACCTGAGTCCTCATCTTAGCCTCGACCTCAGCCCGTCTCGTGGCTGGTTGACTGATCCCGGCGCTTCCGGTAAGTAGAGGTCTTAGGGTTCACCGATAGGATTTCAGCAAGATGCGCTCGCGTGTCGTCGTCACAGGGTTGGGTATCGTCTCTCCCATTGGGATCGGGGTCAGTGATTTTTGGAAAGCCGCCCTCGCCGGCCAATCCGGCATCTCGGCAATTACATCGTTTGACCCGTTTCCCATGGACGGCTACCGCTCCAAGGTCGCAGGCCAGGTGCGTGATTTCGCGGTCGAACGGTTTATCGACTCAGTCCATGGCGAACGGGTGGACCGCTACGCCCAGTTTGCCCTCGTGGCAGCGAAGGAAGCGTTGGCCGACTCGGGCCTCCAGATGGCGAAGGAGAACCCCCACCGCGTCGGGGTCATCGTGGGAGCCGGCATGGGCGGGATGGTGATGGGCGAGCGTGAAATCACGCAGCTCTACCAGCAGCAGAAACCTCATCGCGTCCATCCCAACTTTATTCCCGTCATCACCCTTAATTCGGCCTCCGGCATTATCGCGATGGCCTATGGCGCCAAGGGCCCCAACCTGACCATCTCGACCGCCTGCTCCTCCAGCGCCCATGCACTCGGACTAGCGCTCCACTGTATCCGCGAGGGCCGTGCCGATGTCGTGATTACCGTGGGAGCCGACGCCAGCATTACCCCGCTCGTCTTCGCCGGATTTTGTTCCCTGCGTGCGCTCTCGTCCAAATTCAACGATCATCCGGAGAAGGCCTCTCGGCCCTTCGATCGATTGCGAGACGGTTTCGTCATGGGAGAAGGCGCCGGGACGCTCATCCTGGAATCGGCCGCGCATGCCAAGAGACGCAAGGCGAGAGTGTATGCCGAAATTGCGGGCTACGCCGCCACCAGCGAGGCATATCACATGGTCATCCCTCGTGAAGATGGCCTGGAGGTGGCCCATACGATGCGGCTTGCCCTTGGGGATGCCGGCGTGACCCCGGCACAAGTGGATTACATCAATGCTCACGCTACGTCGACGACCATCGGCGATGCCGTCGAAGTCAGGGCGATTCGACGACTCTTCAAATCGCGCGCGGACAAGATTACCATCAGCGCCACCAAGTCGCTGATCGGCCACACGCTGGGCGCCGCTGGTGCAATCGGGGGTATCGCCTCGGTGCTGGCCCTTCACACGGGCCAGATTCATCCAACCGCCAACTATGATGACCCAGATCCGACTTGTGCGCTGGCAGGACTCTCTCGATCAGCGCAGGAGCGTCGTGTGAAGGTGGCCTTGCTGAATGCCTTTGGATTTGGCAGCAACAACGCCGCTGTGGTATTGAAACAGGCGACCAAGTAGCAGGCTGCTCAAACAGGCCGCCCGTGAGACGTGAATCGTTAAACGTGAAAGGTTTCAGAAGAAGAGTACTCGAGAGTCCTACGTTTCACCTTTCACGATAAACGACGGCGAGCATCAACCGATGGCAACCGATCCCAGCATATCGTTGAAAATCCGTACAGCCTTGGCTGAGTACCTGAAACGCGATCCGGCCACGATACTGACCACACAGCATCTGCGTGATGATTTAGGTCTCGACTCTATGGCGGTGATCGAACTGCTGTATCGCATCGAGGAAGCCTTCGATCTTCAGATCCCCGACCAAGACCTGGTGGGGCTGACGAACGTCGGCCATGTCGTGAGGTATGTGGAAAAGAGGTTGGGAAAAACGGCCTCGCCCGCCCCGACCAAGAAACCAGCGAAGCCGTCGAAGCCAAAGGGCAAGAAGAAACCCTAATCCATATGGCGATTCGGGCACGCATTCCTATCTCATTGGCACAGATCCACGGCGTAGTCGGCGGAGAACTTGTGGGGTCGCCACAAGCCACCATCACGAGCCTCGCCGTCTTTGAAGAGGCAGGCCCGAACGATCTGACCTTCGTCACCGGGGATCGTATGCTCAAGACGAGCGGGCCCACCACTGCCGGAGCACTCCTCGCCCACCGGCGTCTTGTTGAGATCGCCAATCCCCACATCGTAGTCGCCAATCCCCCACTGGCCTTTGCGCAGATCGCACAAACTTTCTTTTGCCCCGTCTCCCCTCCCCGTGGCATTGCCGCGGCCATCGTCCGTGGCGTTGACACTCAGGTCGGTTCCGATGTCTCGATCTGGCCGGGAGTCACCCTGGGAGATCGGGTCACGGTTGGCGCAAGAGTGACGCTCTATCCCGGTGTTTTTGTCGGCAACGATACGACGATCGGGGACGATACGCTGCTGTATCCCAACGTCGTTGTCAGGGAAGGCTGTACGATCGGAGCGCGGGTGATCATTCACAGTGGCACGGTGATCGGGAGCGACGGATTCGGCTATGTGCAGGACCAGGGACAACATTACAAAATTCCCCAGCTCGGCGGAGTTACGATCGAAGATGACGTTGAGCTCGGGGCGAATGTCACAGTCGACCGAGCCACCCTCGGCCAAACGGTCATCAAGCGGGGCACCAAGGTCGACAATCTGGTCCAGATCGCCCATAACGTGACGATCGGTGCCCATTCAATCCTGGTGGCACAGGTCGGTATCGCCGGCAGTACTCGCGTAGGGCATCATGTCATGATCGGTGGACAGGCAGGGCTGTCAGACCACATTGTCATCGGAGATCAGGTCATGATCGCCGCTCGCGCAGGTGTCAACCGCAGCCTCGAACCCAACCAGATCGTGTCAGGAGCTCCCGTGATGCCGCATGAAGTCTGGGTGAAGGCCCAAGCCGTGATTCCACGGCTTCCTGAACTCCGGCAGGCCGTACGCACATTGGAAGAACGGATGAAGCAGCTTGAAACATCGCGCTCGGCTCCTCAAGCCTCGAAGACGAAGGCCAAGAAAAGAAACCGTAAAACGGAAACGTAGACGTGAGGCGTGAGAGGTAAGGTGTAAGGGGCGAGGCGCAAAATGTGAGAACTGGAATTGCGGATGCTCAAAAAGCCGTCCAGCAAGGCCGCAGCGAGTGAAGACCGGAAGCGTACCTTCTGGGGCGCACGGTGCGACGATTAAGGAGCACCACGTCTGTGCGCGCCGCCGAGTTAGTGAGGCGACCGGGTCCCCGTTGAGGATCTGAACGATGCGAGAACGCCGTCTGACGGACTATTCTTCAGCATCCTGCTAGTCTACAACTCCACGCCAACAGAACAACTTGGCCCAGTAGAATCCTGCCCAGGGCACCAACACAGCCGGGAGCGGGTCTAGGTCGCCACGTACAATGGCCACGGCTGATGCGCCGAAGATCAGAGTCGCTCCGGCAATGGAGATCGCGGTGACAAACGCACGCCCAGGGTGCTCGATCGACGGCACCTCCGGCTCGGCCCTGGCCTTCCTGTTGCGTTGAGCCACAGCTGTCCGCATCCGTGCTGCATATACCTCGGGAAAGGCCGTAAAGAGATAGCGGTGATAACGTGCCTGCCCGAACCCACAGGCCGCTCCGACCGCGATCAAGATTGAGCTGGTGAGAAACGTCACCCAGCTGTAGGTATGGTTCACCAGCAGTTGATAGCCGAGTGACCCCACCCCACCGACCATGCAGACGAGTCCGATCGTCCCGGCAGGGAGGAGGATATGGGACCGGACATAGTTGCGAGCTTGCTCATCAATCTTCTCCGGTCGCAACACCGTCACAAGTTTCGGCATCGATACGTTCCCCGACCATTTCTGCTGCCAGACTTCTCGTCCTCGACAAGAAAAGGCAGTAAGCCGGTGGCATCATACCATCCTTCCACGGCTTGTTACATGGACGAGGAAAGGAGATTAGGCGTCTGCGTCGGGTCTGATCGAGCAGGACGCGTAATTCCCTTGACTAGATGAGAAGTTGTGGATGACACATGAGCAACGGTAGACGGCATACTTGATTTTCATGTCATAGTCACCCATCTGCTTACTCAATGGTGCGAAGGCGGGCGGCGGCACCGAAACGGCTCTCTCTGACAGGCCTTCAACCGTCATCCGCTTGAAGCTCCGCGAGGGAAAAGGCGACAGTGAGGCAGGACATTGGCACCCTCACTTTCTGTGTCCACAAAAGGTGTGTATGATTTGTGGATAACCATGTGGATGAGCGACCAATACGATTCCGTACCACAGCACCTTGCAGATTGCCTATTCGGTAGGCAGCACAATCCGTGCAATTTCACCGAGATGCAATTTTTCAGCAGAAATTTGTATGGGAGAAGAGCGCAGATTCCGCACGACTCGGAAGATTCTTTAGAGTCGAGCGCACAGAAGTGTGCAGACTGACAGCTTCCTAGACTGGCAGGATATCACTGATGGCTGATCGTTCGACGCGTCCAATATTGCCCCACTGTTCCGCCATCGGAATCAAGGCATGAATTCTCGTCTCGACCGTTCCCAGGCGCTGTGCCAACGTCGACGTTTTTCGATAGGCCGCAACCATGAGAAAGGATCGCAGCCCTTGCAAAAACATCGTGATCATCGTTGCCTGCACATCGCTGGCCAGATCGTAGAGGGCCTCAACCTGTTCGAGAATCGGATCGAGCTGAGACGCCGTGACGAAATCCGTCGCCCCGCTCGCTCGTATATTCGCAAGAGTGACACTGATGATCGGAACCCGCCGACGGACTTCTTGAAGGAACTCTTCGTCGAGTCGGTCAAGCTCAGTCAAAATGCGCCCGACGCCGGCGACATCAAGATGATCGGCCTCCCGCTCGGCTCGCTGAATCACCGCCTCCAACACATCGCGGGTCGGCTGCATCGACCGGGCACGAGCTTGCTGCAGGTCCCGCAGGGCATCGATGAGCGGGACGTTGGAGCTCACGCTGAGCGGAGCCTGTAACTGAGGCACATCGGGTAACTCAGACACGATGGCAGAAAGAGCCTGCGCGGATTCGCTCACCGCGTCCACAGGAACGTCATCAGTTCCAGCATGGTCGTCCTCGTGGTCTCCTGCTAAGCGACGCACGGCCAGACTGATCCGATCCAACCCCTCCTGAAGCGACTGGAGCGCCACCGTCATCGCACGTGGTTCTTGGCGCCCCACATCGTGGAGAATCGGAAGCAGATTTGAGGCCATCTGCTCGATAGCCCGGAGCTGCACCGTCGACGCAGACTTGGCAAGATTAGTAATGCCGTGCAAGAGAATCCCGTAGAGCTTCGGACGCGCCGTACCGTTGGCCCCCTCAGCGAGCTGTTTCACCGCCATCTGAATTTGAGCCAGCCATTGATGCGCTTCGAGGGCGAATAACCCGATCACTTCCTTTTCAAAACTAGCATCCACAAAATCCTGCGCCGGAGGTTGACTTACCCATCGATGCTCGCCCGAGAGCGACGCAGCCCCGCCTTCTGGCGCAGAAGTCCTGGACTCGACGGCACCTTGGATCGCACTCGTGATAGCATCCAAGCCTTCCAAAAGCGCCGTAAATTGATCGGATGCCGAGGGGACTACCCCGGATGTCTTGCCGTGCGTCGCATCCGCTGGAAACGATACACGTGCGACGTCAGGAGGCTCCAGTGTTTCGATGATCGACACGAGCGGAGTGAGACTCAGATCGAGCTGCCGCCCCTCCTGGCCACGGGTCGTATCGCCCTGGATCCACACGACCGGACGGAGTGGATAGCGCATATTGACGCGCACGACAGACCCGACTTCGCCGGTGGTCAATCGTACCGAGGTACCCAGCGGATAGGCCGACAGCTGTTCGACCAAGGCTTTAACGATCTCGCGAGGGAACGCCGTCCGTTCCGCCACCATCAATTCTCGCACTGCTTCGTGCGGAAAGAATCGGCGGCGATACCCGCGCGGGCTCACGAGGGCATCAAAGACATCCACCACGCCAATGATTTGGGCAAACTCGCTGATCTGCCGCCCCTTCAGCTTGTTCGGATACCCCTGCCCGTTCCACCGCTCATGCGCCTGGCGCACCACTTGTGCCAGCCAGTCGTATTTCGGACCCGCCTTTCGAATTGCCTCATAGCCGAGTTCGGGATGCTGTTCAATGAGCGTACGTTCATCATGAGTCAACCGGCCCGACTTAGTGATCAGCGACTGCGGCACGGCAAAGAGACCGATGTCGTGCAGGAGCCCCGCAAAGGTGAGCTGTTCCAGCTCTTTTCCGTGATATCCCAGTCCGGCACCGACCTTTGTCGCCAAAATTGCGACATTCACGAGATTCGTAATCAGCGGAGGGCCCGCGGGACCGCTCATAGCCTGAACGAGCAATTGATCACTTCCCTTGAGTGTCTCCGCTATCCCCGTCGCCAGGGCAGACAAGGCCTTCAAGTCGAGTTCGTCTTGCCGTTGCACGGCAAGAGCCACGCCCGTCAATTGTTCCTGCGCAATGCTATACCAGTCTGTCGTGCTGTATTCGTTCATGGCTTGAGGTTGTCCTCGCGGAACATTCGACCATACATCTTATGACTTGCTCGACCCGCTGAACAAGCCGGTCATCGACTTGTGAGACGTGCTCGACAGGCGGGGTCCGAAGGCCGAAGGCCGAAGGTCGGGGTTCGAAGTTCCGAACACTTCGGTCTTCAGACCATCTCGCCCGTCCTGCTTTTCTCGCCAGTCTCGCGGGAAACGCGCATTTGGGCGCGTTGGTTACGAGTGGCTGGCAGGGAGCAAATCATCGATTGCGGCACGTTGGGCCCGTCCATGCTCCACCCACTGGCGGATGACACCGTCCATCACGTGCAG
Organism: Nitrospirota bacterium; assembly: GCA_963741245.1. Lineage (GTDB taxonomy): Bacteria > Nitrospirota > Nitrospiria > Nitrospirales > Nitrospiraceae > Palsa-1315. The sequence goes on from CAVUHR010000004.1 coordinate 73,078, forward strand.
CCGCGCCTTCACCGATTCCACCCGTGTGGCAGCCAAAAGCACTCGACGTTGCGACACCACGGTCAGCAGACTGTGCAGACCTGTGAAAAACATCATGGCCGATCCCGCATTCACCTGCTGCGCTTCTGTGCGCAGATGTGCGACGTCTTGAAGAGAAGCTTCGAGGGCTGTCATGCGTGAGGAGGCCTCACCCCCGTCCATCTTGAGGGCACTCATCTTCTTAACGATCTCGGGCACCCGCTCGTCAATCGCTTTCAGAAACGACTCTTCAGCTTCGGACATCCGCGCAAGATATCCTTGAATGACCGTGGCATCGATACGTTCGACACCGGCCTGAACCTGTCCTTCCATCTGCTCGATCAGGTTCCGGATAAGGGTGCGCCCGGATGCAATACCGGAAGGCTGTTTTTTTTGAAGTTCCTGAAGCGCTTGCAAAAACTCCCCAGGAGAGAGACTTGCGTAAACCGCCTCAGCCGCCGCACCACTCCCGTCGTCTTCAAAGGAGATGCCCGTCGCATGGCTTAACGCCGTATGGATCTGTCCCAGCTGTTTACAGAGCGAAAGAAAGTCCTGAACAGAGAGCGCCTTCTGGGGGTCCTGGAGGGCTTCGATCAAGGGAATCGCCGCGAAGCTGGCATCCTTGACGTCTGGAAGATTGATCGTGGCAGCGGTCCCGCCGAGATTCATCACTCCGGCCGATATCGTCTCAATCAGCTTGGCATGCCGCTCCGGCTCCGGCCCCTGTTGCAGCTCATCAAGCGCGACATGAATGTTCTGGAGCCATTCATGCGCTTCCTGAACGAAGATATCGACCAGTTCTTTCTGAAAGTCGTCTGTGGTGTCGGCAGCCATGACATCAGCCCCTCAGGACAGTGACGGTCCACGAGAATGGATCGTACAGGATCAGGGCCGTCGTTTTCCGCTTCCCAGCTGAGAAGCCAATCCCGCAATCTCGCCAAGCTTCGTCGCCATCTCTTCAAACCGCTTGGTGGCTTGCTCGGCCGCTTGTTCAGTTTCAGATACGTGCTTCGCCAGAAGACTATTTCGTTCTCGTTCCGTCTGAAGCAGTGTTTCAAACTCCTGGGCTTTCTGCGAAGCTCTCTCAGCCTCGGAGACACGCGCGGCAAAACCCTTGCTTTTTTCCTGTTCGGCAGCGAGAGCTTGTTCTAGCGTGCGCACTCGTGCAGCAACCTGTTCACTCTCGGCCACACGACGAGTCAATTCGCTCGTATGCTCCTGCTCTTTTGCAAGTTGCTGCTCCAAGCCCTGAGACCGAGTCACCGACTCTTCCATCGCGGTCATCGTTTGAACCAGTTGTGTGGCTGCCTGACGCTCGGCATTCAGAGTCGCCTCCAGCTCTTGGACACGACTTGCGTTCTTCTGCAGCTCCGATAGACGCGTTGCTTGTTGGGCGCTGCCTTCCCGTTCTTTCTGAAGAGTCGCCTCCAGCTCTTGCACACGCCTGCCCAGACTCTCCGCCGCCGATGCCTGCTTATTGGCCTCAACCATCCGCTCTTGTTCAGTCTTGAGTGCGGATTCAAGTTCTTGCACCCGAGCGGTAACACTGTCAGCCTCTGCGAGTTTTTTCTTCAGCTGGGCAGTCTGTTCGCGCTCCCTTGCTAGCATCGACTCGAGTTCCTTGACAGTACCCAACAGTCCTTCGATTTGCGCCACTTGCTGTATACTGTGCGTCGCTCGATCTCGTTCGACCAAAAGTTCTTCCTCTAGCGGCTTCTCAATACTCTTCGCCGCAGGCGCGGCAGCGCCTTGCCGCTTGGCCAACAGCTCGAGCACGCGATCCTTGAGAGAGGTGCCCTGGAACGGCTTTTTCAAAACCCCGTCGGCGTGACAGGATTCAGCCTGCTTCGTCACCTCATCGTTCACAATGCCGGAGATCAAGAGCACTGGCGTGTTCACTAACGCCCGCTGCGCACGCACAAAGGTGCAAACCTCATAGCCGCTTTTATCCGGCATAATCACGTCGGACACGATCAGGTCAGGCGTCTCTTTGGCCAAATAGGCCAAGGCCTCCTCGCCGTTCGCAGCAAGAGTGACTCCAAAGCCAGCCTCAGTCAGTAATCGTTCGGCAACTTTCCGGACCGCAATACTGTCGTCGGCAACCAACACTTTCGGCATCGCAGAGTCCTTTCCTCAGTACTCTGAGCTTCTGACGGCATCCTGTCTCGATCGGCCAAGTCGCTGTAACTCTACAATAGCGACATCGTTTTCGCCAATCGTGACTGAGCCCAGCGTTTCAATATCCCCTCTGTCGTTCGGGCGAATTGCCGTCGCATCCACAGTCTCGAGAGACGGCACATCAGCGTCGATGCAGATGGCCATCGGCCCGTCGAGCTGGCGAGCCACCAGGCACAGCAACGGATCTCCCTGCACGGTGCGACTCAGTCGGGCTGCCAAATCGTAGACCGGCATCACATGGTTGTCCCGCTTCAGCATGGCTTGCACGAATGGAGTCCGACTCGGCACTGGAATGCTCTCAGTCCAGGGCGACACCCCCCCCACATCTTCAGTCCGTGCGGCCAGCTTCATTCCACCAACGGAAAACACCACCACATTCCACGACCGTTTCGTGGCCTGAGCGTGCTGCTGTCCACGAGCTGCCCTCAGCATGATCCACCGACCGCTGTTGGGGTCGCCGCAACCATCTGTTCCGTCTGCCCGACGGACACAGGTACTACGTCGGCCAACTCTCCCAGCGCCCACGAAGGATTCAGGATCAACACCAACTGATCCTGATACAGCATCATCCCCTCAAACCAGTTTCGTTCATCGCGTTGAAACTGTGGCGGCAACGGAAGACAGTCCTTCCGTTCTACGTCCGCCAAGCCCACCACCTGCTCAACGCAAATCGCACCGTGGGAGCGGCCGGTCGAGTACAACACTGTCCTCATCTCGAGACCGGACAAGTTGGCAGTCACCGAAAGCCGTTGGGCAATATCTACCGGTTGATAGATGGTCCCCGCCGCAGTTACAGCCTGTTCGTTCCCGGCTTCTGCTTGCGTGAGAACGCCTCGAACCCCATCTGCAGGCAGGGCCATATAGCTACCCCCCAGGCGGATGACCAAGAAACTGGCCGTCTCCACGAGCATGTTCGTCGAATTGTGACGACCTCGTAAACTCATTAGGAATACCTCTTGTGCGACTGTCCGATACCAGGGCCCACTCCAAGGATCGAACGATTGGATCTTATTTACGCGCGGCAGCTTCTTTGCCGATACAGCGTTCAACTTCCTGGATCAAGGCCCGCTCATCTACCGGTTTGGTAATATAGGCGCTCGCTCCGATATTGAGTGCCATTTGTCGGTGCTTGTCACCGGCTCGCGTCGTCATGACGATGATCGGTGTCTGCTGTGTTTGCGCTCGGCTGCGCAATCCCTGGATCACTTCATAGCCATTGAGCTTCGGCATCTCAAGATCGGTGATGATCAGCCGATAGTTTAGCGCAGACGCCTTACGGAGACCGTCTTCTCCATCCACCGCCGTATCAACTTCATACCCGGCTGACTCCAACATCCGGCCCACGAACTTTCGGATGCTCAAGGAGTCGTCGATCAAGAGAAGCGACGGCTCCGATGCATTCGGCTCTGGAGCCTCGGCGTATGGAACAAGCGTGTCTGCCGCCGCCGTCGCGTCCGAGGGCAACTCCGGTACCGCAGCGGCGTGCGCCCCTCGCGCCTTTAATCGAGCAGGGTCCAACACAAGAACCACGCGCCCTTCCGGATCGATGGTGGCGCCGCCGAAGCTAGAATGATCCAACGACTTAATCGACCCCAACGGCTTAATGACGATTTCCTGACGACCGAGCAATTCATCGACCAACAGGCCGATCATCCCATCGGCCGTTCGCACGATGACAACCGGCTTTCCGATTTCCACCGGCACACTGTTTCGATTGAGGAGCTGCTGGAGCGGCTGCACCTCGATCGCCTCGTCACCGATATGCAAGATCGATCGTTCGCCCATCCGTTGATACACGCTGTGAGTCAACATGGTGACTTCGCGCACCGCCGGCAGAGGAATCCCGTAGCGCTCACTACCCGCTCGCACCATAAGAGCCGTTGCAATCAATAATGTAAGCGGGAGACTCAAGGTAAACTTCGTCCCCACGCCTCGAACGGATTCGACGTCGATGTGGCCGTTCATGCTTTCAATGACCCGCTTGACCACATCCATGCCGACTCCTCGCCCCGCCTGATCGTCGATCTGGTCGGCCGTCGAGAATCCCGGCACGAAAATAAACCTGATGACTTCGGATTCAGGCATCGAACGGGCCACCTCCGGGCGGATCAGTCCTCGCTCTACCGCCTTGGCCCGGATCTTTTCGACATCGAGCCCGGCCCCATCATCTTCCACTTCGATCAACACCGCATTCCCACGGTGCGCCGCGTGGAGAAAAATCGTACCAGTCGCCGGCTTCCCCTTCGACACGCGATCAGCCGCCGGCTCGATCCCGTGATAGACCGCGTTGCGCACGAGGTGCACCAAAGGATCGACCAGCCGCTCCACGACGCCTGTATCGACTTCGGTATGTTCACCGGACGTGACCAACGTCACTTCTTTCCCTGTCGCACGCGCCATCTCGCGCGTGGCCCGGCGGAATCGGGTGAACGGGGTGCCGACCGGCACCATGCGGGCCCGAGCGATTTCATCCCGCATACCGAGGGTCAGCTGTGCCAGGTGACTCATGTCTTCATGTGAACGGCGGATCGACCCGCTCAATTGCGTCATCGACTCTGAAATATCCGCCGTAACCTCGTTGATGCGTCGAGCCAAAATATTAAAATCGTCGTACTTGTCGAATTCAAGGCTGCCGAAGTCGCTGAGACTGGTGACTCCTTGAGCCGGGGCGGTCGCTGAACCGGGGGAGGCGGTCGGAAGGGTAAAGGTATGCTTCTCCGCAAACGAATGGACCGATTCGACCAGTCGGCCCTTATAGGCCAATACTTGTTGCGATAGTTGCTCCAGCATATGCAGCCGCTGCTCGAGCCGTCCTCGACCGATGACGAGCTCACCGACCAGATTCAACAATCGTTCCAACCGATCGCGGCTGACGCGGATGACTTCGCGGTCTTCTGCGGCTTTACCGTCCGCCGTTTTACCTTCCGCCGCTTTGGCAGGTTCGATTTCCTGTTGATCGCGTGGTTCTTGGTCCACCGCCGCTTCGACAAGATGAACGGCTGAACCCGACTCCACCACCTGAGCCGCCAGTGGCTGATCCAGCTGTTTAAGTCTTTGCATCGCGACAGCAAATCGCTGGCGCAGCATGTCGAGTGACGTGGGGTCCCGCCGCATCAACATGCGTACCACATCGACCGATCGCAACAGCACGTCCGTATGCCCAGGGAGAATCTTAACGCGGCCCTCGCGCACCGCCCCCATGAAATCTTCGACATAGTGCGTCAGATCGCCGATCGACTGGAATCCAACGGTATAGGCAGACCCCTTGAGCGTATGAGCCGTCCGGAAGAGTTGATTGATCACTTCCGGGTTGTGCTGTTCCTTCTCGAGACGAAGTAGCTGGCCCTCAAGAGACTCTAGGTATTCCTGTGCTTCCGGGGCAAAATAGGACAACACTTCGGCATCGAGAACCGGCAATAGATACTCATCCGTCAGCGGACTCGATGTAGAAGATGATTCCACCTCGGGGCCGGCAGACTCCTCTGGGCGATCCAAGACGGCCGTCGCAACCTGAATAACCGGAGCGATCGGAGCCGCTGCCTGAGCCGTTACCGTCATCTGTTCTCCGTTGCGGATCTGCGCCAGTGCCTGAGTGACTTCCGGCACATCATGCTGTAGCTGGGCGACCTTGCCGTCGTCTCGACGCATCAGCAGCCGAATGACTTCGACGGCCCGTCCGATGACCCCGAGTACATCCGACGAGAGGGAAATCCGTCCCTCGTGGATCGCAATCATACAATCTTCGACTGGATGGACCACGTCGCCGATCACCTTGTACCCGATCGTGTGTGCAGATCCTTTGAGCGTGTGGGCCATACGGTAGAGCATATGGATGGTTTCCCCATCCTTGGAGTCCTGCCGCAGACGCTGAAGCAGCGCCTCCATGGTTTGCAGATACTCGTCCGTCTCTGGGGCGAAATACGACAGGACCTCGGCATCGAGAGTCGGCACGAGATAGTCCGGCGCAAGCAATGTCGGGTCAGATGGGACCACGCCAGGCTTAGATGGGAACAATCCGGCCACTTCGCCTTCCCATCGTGCACTGACCGAGGGGTCTTCAGCGCCCCCACCAGCGACGACTTTCAATTGAGACTCGAACGAGGTCACTATCCCACGTAAGATCTCCAAGGCCTTCGGCCAGAGGGAATCCTCTATAGACGGCGCCTCTTCCAGGGTCGATTCAAGCAACGCCCCCATCAGGGCCAACCCCTCGTAGCCGTAGAGACCTGACGCCCCTCGGATCTTATGCGCCCACACGTACTGCTCTTGCAGTTGTGCTGGAGTTGGCACCTTCTCATCGGAGGGATGGAATGCCTTCGTAAGCACGTCCAGCGCTTCCGACGCTTCGGTAACGAAAATATCAACGAGGCCCTGTCGGTCAAGTTCGGAACTCATCCCTGTCCTTATCTTACCCGGAACATCCAGAGGATACTCCCTGAAGCCGACCTAGGCTCACCCGTTCACGACCTCTGATGAGCCCTCCCTTATCAGGGCGGAAGGTCGATCACCGCTGCCTTACGAATAGGCCCTTTCATCGTGTTGACTGATATCCAAGCCTGATCGCTCTTCTTCTTCATTCACACGCAGACCCATTATTGCATCGACTATCGCCAGAATGATTAAGGTCCCGATAAACACGAAGACTATGGTAACCAGTACGGCCATCGCTTGGATACCCAACTGTGCCGGATTACCAAAGAACAGCCCGTCGGCTCCTGCCGAATTCACCGCCTTCGACGCGAAGAGCCCAGTCGCCAGCGCGCCCCAACTGCCTCCAATTCCGTGAACGCCGACCGCATCGAGGGCGTCATCATAGCCAAACAAGGGCTTCAACATCACCGCCGTATAACACAACACACCCGCTCCAATCCCGATCCAAATCGCCGAGATCGGGCCGACGAACCCCGATGCAGGCGTGATGGCCACCAAGCCCGCCACCGCCCCGCTGGCCGTGCCCAGGGCCGACGGTTTACCTCGATAGATCCACTCCGCGACCATCCAGGCCAGCGCCGCGGCCGCCGTCGCCGTATTGGTGGCGGTAAAGGTGCTGGTCGCCAGTGCCCCGGCGCCCAACGCGCTGCCGGCGTTGAACCCGAACCATCCGAACCAGAGCAAGGACGCACCCATTAGGGTCATGGGCAAATTGTGCGGGGGCATATGCTCCTTGCCATGTCCCAATCGCCGCTTTACCATGATGGCGGAAGCCAGCCCCGCTATGCCCGAACTGATATGGACGACCGTCCCGCCGGCGAAGTCCAACGCCCCGAGGTTTCTGACCCATCCCCCGACCCCCCACACCCAGTGCGCGAGCGGATCGTAGATGAAGGTCGCCCACAGCAGCGTGAACAAGAGAAAACTGCTGAACTTCATCCGTTCGGCATAGGCCCCGGTGATCAGCGCCGGGGTGATCACCGCAAACATCATCTGGAAGAGCATGAAGGCCTGGTGCGGTATCGTGGCTGCATAATCGGGATTGGGCTCCACTCCAACCCCATTGAGCCCGAACCATTCGAGCCCACCGATGATGCCCCCTATGTCCGGCCCAAAGGCAAGCGAGTATCCCCACAGCACCCACTGGATACTAATCAGAGCGAGGATAACGAAGCTCTGCAAGAACGTGGACAATGCATTCTTGGAACGCCCCATCCCTCCATAGAACAGCGCAAGACCCGGCGCGGTCATGGCCAACACCAAGGCCGTCGAGACCAACACCCAGGCCGTATCGCCGGTATCGATCTTCGGCGGTGCGGGAGCGGCTGCCGCCTCTGGAGCCGGCGTCTGCGCCGCTACATCTGGCGCGTACAGGACCGCCCCCCCTGCCAACATGGCAAGGCAGAGAAGGCCCGGCAAAATCTTTTTCATACTGCTCATATGCGATAGCATAATTGCACCCTTTCATCCCCTGGTTCGGAACGAGGTTGCCAATACGTTCATGAAATGTTCACGCCCAGGCTATTCATAAATAATCCTGGCTAGGCCAATTTGAACTTGGCGACGGAGACCGTCAGCCCTTCGGCGAGTTTTGCCATGTCTTCAACGGTCGCACGCGCTGAGTCCGTCGCTTTTTGCGTCGCCACGGCACCGCCGGCGAAGTCCTTAATCGAGCGACCCACCTGATCCGTCGAGGCAGTTTGGTTTACCGCGGCACTGGCGATGGTCTCTGCCAGCTCCGACGAACGCTGGGCGATCCCTGAAATTTCGTTGAACACTTCACCGGTACGGAGCGCGGAGGCCGATCCAGCTTCCACCGCGTGAGTTTCCTGCTCCATGGCCACGACCGCGTCCTGCGTTTCTGTCTGAATCACCTTCACGAGGTCGGTGATCTCCCTGGTGGCTTGCGTCGAGCTTTCGGCGAGTTTTCTGACCTGGTCGGCGACGACGGCGAATCGGGCTCCAGCTTCGCCTGCGCCAGCCGCCTCGATGGCCGCGTTCAGCGCGAGCAGGTTGGTCTGATTGGCAATGTCTCGAATCGTCGACACGATGTGCGAAATTTCTAACGACCGGTCGCCGAGCGCCTTGACCTGCTTGGACATCCGTTGCACCGTGGACCGGATGCCCTGCATGTCCTGCACGGTTGCATGCACGGCCACACGGCCACGCTCCGTCGCCTGCAACACTTGCTTGGCAGACTCCGACGAGGCACCGGCGGTTTCCGAGACCTGACGCATGGAAGAGGCTAACTGTTCAACCGCGCTCAACGTCTTGACCGATTCGTCGGCTTGCTGCTTCGCGGTACCGGCCATCTGCCCTGCGCTGTGTCGGAGAGCCCCAGCCGACTTATTCACGCTTTCGGCTGAAGCTCGAACCTGTTGGAGCAACTGTCCGAACTGGCCAATCATGAGGTTGAACCCATCCGCAAGATTGCCGAACATATCGGCCGTCACCTCACCGCGCTTCGTCAGGTCTCCCTTACCGACGTCCGAGACCAAGACCAGAAAGCCCATCAACCGCTTTTGCAACTCGTCGCGTTCACTTTCCGCCTTCTCGAGGGCCGTCGTGATGTAGTCCAACATGGCATTGAACGATGTGGCCAGCTGTCCGAGTTCGTCCTTAGACTCGATCTTGGCGCGGACTTTATAGTTGCCGCTGGCGGCCAACTGAGAGACCTCCGCGATATGGATCAGGTTCTTCGAGAAGAAATTGACGATCCAATACGCGATGCCGATTCCGAGGACCACCGCGATGAGTCCGCCGAGGGCGAGGACCACCATTCCAATGAAGCCGGTAGTGTGCGCATCGTCGTTGAGATCCTTCGCCACATCTTGCATGTCCAATACCTGTTCACGACTGCGTTCGATGACCTTCTCGAATATCGGCTGCAAATTCACCGTCAAGGCCAAGATCCCGAGGTTACGCATGTGCTCAGCTTGTGCCGAGGTCAGCGACTTCCCGAAACTATCGGCCAGCGCACTCAGGGCTCCATCGGCCGCCAGGAAGTATTGCTGAACGGCCGGCTTCAAAATCGCCAAGTCCTTTGCCTCGTCACGGCCCGATCGAGAGACGCGGAGTACGCTACTTCCATATTCGGCGATAACCTGGTTCGTCTTCTTGCGAAACGATGCCAACCGCGCGACTTCCGACACAAAATCATCGTGGTTCGTGACACTGACAATCCCGGTCAAAACCTGATGGTGGTGCGTTAACTCAGTACTCATTTCAGCGAAGTTCGCCAGCGGGAGCGTATAGCCGACGTACACCGCTTGTGACATGACGCTCAACTGCCGAAGCGTCAGCACACCGGAGGTCGCCACTACGAAGATAATGGCGCTGACGATACCGTAGCTGGAAATCAGCTTTGTCCTTGTCTTGAGATCGTCGAACCCCCCCCTGACTCCTGTACTTACAGTCTTTGACACCTTTGCCATCGCGTCCTCCTTCTCTCTGATCGTGCTTCGAATTGCGTGAAATTTCTGCTTGTTGTCCCCTTGTTAGCTCGTCCCCTCGAGATAGGAAAGCATCACCGACGTTTCCAATACGCCCCGGAGCCGATCCTCCAACTTGACGACGGTCGACACGAAGGGAAACGCCCCTTCCCCCGTGCCGGCTGGAGCCGGCAGAAATTGATCTTTGGCAATAGTACGAATTTCCGGAACCGTATCGACGAGGACACCGACCTGCCAATTTCCATGTTGCACCACGACGGCATACTGCAAGGGCTCCACGGCATTGAGGCTGAACATCGGTCTGAGGTCCAACAACGGAACCACGGTGCCGCGGAGATTCGTGACTCCCACCAAGCCGGAGGGCATCCCGGGAACCGGGGTGATGGATTCGACGACAAAAACTTCTCGCACATTTAGCAGGTCGATCGTGAAGAGCTCTCCACCCAGAGAGATGATCGCGGCACGCATGGTCGAGGATGCGGCCGCCTGGGTCTGACCGGATCCGGACGATGAGGTCCCCTGTACAGTCAGGGCACGATCTGCGGCCGTTGAACGCTGTGCGGAGTCCATCCCCGTTAGCCTATTACCTTCTTGACGACGGCCAACAGGTCTTCAGTCTTAAATGGCTTGACGATATAGCCGTTCGCCCCTTGCTGCTGCCCCCAGAACTTATCGCTCTCATTGCCCTTGGATGTGCAGAGAATGATCGGAATGTTCTTGCAGCGGTCATCGTTCTTAAGGTCGCGGCAGGCCTGAAAGCCGTTACGACCAGGCATAATCACGTCCAATACGATCAAATCCGGTTTCTCGGTGGCCACCTTGTCTTCCAGCTTGTCGCTGCTCGGAAAGGATACGACCGTATGGTTCGCCCCTTTCAAACAGCCTTCGATCAGCTGAAGGTCGGCATAGGAATCATCCACGATCACGATCTTGCTCATTCGGCATCTCCTTATCGTTCGATGTGTGCTAATGCGGAGGTGGTCATTGAAACCGCCCCTTCTTCTTACTTCAACGGAAGCACCAGGCTGATCGCCCCGGCTAAATCCCCTTCCTTCCATCCTTCTTTCTTCATGCCTGTGATGTCCCGCTCTCCCTTAGGCACACCGTGGCAGCTCAGGCAGGAGACGGCTGCATATTCAGGGTCGACCATACGCAGCACCGGTCTTCCATCGACCATCGTGTTGCGAACATAACTCTGGCCCTTCGGATGGCGCGGATCGCTGAACATCCGAAGCACTTCCTCCTCGAAATAATCCGGCTTGTTGTTCGGGTTCCGATAATTGATCCCGGTCAGCTTCATACGAACACCGGTCTTCTTATAGTAATTCTCTCCGACGCGTCGGGTGAACACGGCATGAAGAAAGCCCTTGAAGCCGACTCCCTGTCTATTGATGACCGGCTGCGCCTCGTCGACCACTTCTCTCTCTGCTTCCACCAAGTCGAGATAGAATTTGGCTTGAGGAACCACATTGGGAATGCGGAGATCGATATTGGTCTTTTTCTTGAACCGCGCCATGACTTGATTGGCCACGAAATCGGCCGTAAAGCCCTTCTCGGCTTTCGTAGCGTCATTAATGGTGGCTTGATGCTCCGATACCACCGCGCGGCCGATCTTCACCAATTCGATTAGGTGCTCCGCCACTTCGGCCTCGTTCTTGGCTCTCGCCGGCGTACTCCATGCCAACGTGATTGTCGTCATCCCCACCGCCACCATCATGAGAACCTGTCTGCACATAGCCATTCATCTCTGCGTCGGGGCACATGGTGACGCTAGTTGTTTCTCTCGGATTGAAATATCGTTACTCGAACTTGAGTGTAGCCGGTCATTCGCCATTAGCAAGCGAATCAACAATTTCGACACGATGAATTGATCAGCTGGCCGAAGCGATCAACCGACTGCAGAAACCTCTACAAGGTGGCAGTAAAATGAAGGCCGCCTAGAAACCTAGCCCCCACGCTGTGGCGGAGTAGGGTACGCATTGCGATGGAGCAGACAGCGGAATCAGCGTATTCAATTCAATGTAATGCGATCAACGAGGAGAGGTGGGGTGATTCACGAATGGACGGTTTGCGGCGTGATGGTGTCCCGCTTGTTGAGCCTCTGAGCGCAGAGGCTGTCTTGGCAGCCTCAGGGCGGGCGGGTGAAGCAGTTACCGGGGCTGGGCGGGTGAGAAGAGCGACTTTTTCAGCATCCTGCTGGGAAGACGGGACTCGAAAGGCACAGTTCAGATGCCCTTCGGGTCCCGTTCCCACAAGAACTCCGGCTCACTCTGCTGCTTGGCCATCCAACGGGCCAAGACAAACAATGCGTCGCTGAGGCGATTCAGGAACCGCACGAGCGCCGGATCCAGAGGCTCCTCCCTCCCCAACCGCACACAAATTCGTTCAGCCCGTCGACAGATCGTTCTGGCCTGGTGTAACAAGCTGGAAATCTTCCCGCCCCCTGGAAGAATAAATTCCTTCAGAGGCGGCAAGTCTTTCTGACATCTATCCATGAGTTTTTCCAGCCTGGTCACGTCCCGTGCTGTAACCGTCGGCATATTCTTGAATGTCTGCCCAGGCGCCGTAGCCAACAGCCCACCAACATCGAACAGCTTATTCTGCATCCAACGCAGTTCCTCTTCTAACCGATCGGCAGACGGATGAACCCCGACCAACTCCGCATTAAACGCCCTGACGACCCCGATCACCGAGCTCAGTTCGTCCACGTCCCCATAGGCCTCCACCCGCACACTGTCCTTCCAGACCTGCTGGCCACCAGCCAAACGGGTTTTTCCCTTGTCACCAGTTCGAGTGTAGACCTTGGTAATGCGCATTATCGCCTCTCCCTCTGTCGCTCAACCTGAAACTGCGCTCTCATAATCCTTCGAAACGGTAGCTGAGCCCACCGTAGATCGCAACCGTTGGTGCAGGTACGACAAATTGCTCGATGGCCCCTCCTCCTGTGAGTGTGTTGGATGCAATGGTACCGGAGGTGGAGTACTTCTGGTTGAGTATATTGTTGAGCATCAGAAATCCAGCTGAGCCGCCCTCCAGGTACAGGCCGTTCGTAGGCAAGCCGGCCATTCAGTAGAAAGTAGCTGGACAGCTGCGGCTCCGTGTTGGTTTCATCATTCAGATAATACTGTGATCCGACATACAATCCGATCAGAGACAGGGTCAATCCTTCCGTGGGGTGAACGTTGCCCGTCACGCTAAATCGATTCTTTGGTACGAGTGGAATGGTATTACCCTGCATGATCGTCTTCGTCGTACGGAAATGTTAAACGCGGACTGAAAGGTGGCCTCCGTGTAGGTGTAGTTGATGATCCCGTCGAAGTACTCGTTGTAGCGACCCTTAAGACTGGCCTCAAATCCTTGACGTCTCGTGCTGTCGACATTGCGATTCAATCCATCAAACCCTCCGCTGAACACGTCGCAGTTTGTGCAGGTAAAGTAGATCTCGTTCTTCGGACGTTAGATCGGAACAGCGAGAGGCTGGCCTCTCCCCAATTCCACAGGCCCGTCTTGCCACCAATTTCAAAATTGTCGGACGTGACCGGCTTCAAATTGGGATTGGACGCCCCACGAGCCGGAAACAGCTCAAAGAATGTGGGCACGCGAAACCCCTGGCTGTAGTTGAAGTACACACTGGAGATCGGATGGATCAGATAGGTCAGGCCCGCTCGTGGGTTGGTTCGATTGAAGGTCTTCTTGCCGACGCCCGGTGGAGTAAAGCTGTCTTCAAAAGTCGTCTGGATACTATCTTGGTCGTATCGAACTCCGGCGGTCAAGATGAGGTTCGGAAGAAGACTCAGCGAGTCTTGGGCATACAAACCCAGGATATTCTCATTGGTATCTGTCCGGCTGTTGAACGGGCCGAAACCTGACGTAGCGGCCAACTGTACTTCCGAAATCATTTCTCTGCATGTCAGCCCCAAACACCAAATTATTCTGGTGCCCGAACAGTGGAGTGACCTGTGTCAACTGAACTGTCCCCCCGTATGATTGAGTGTTCGAAATGGTCTGGCCTGTTGAAAGAATTGACCCTGGGAAAGCGGTTGCCCGACACCGAATTGCTCTTGTCCAGATCGTCGATAGAAACCATTGACGTTCAGCGAGAACCCCCAAGGCAGTCCCTGGCGTCCCGTCAGCCTGACCACGTTGCTGTTATTGTCGACAAAATCGCCCGGCGTAAAGTTCGTCTCTTGGATTTACTGCCGCCACACTCAGCGGCAATGCGCCTGCCTGATATAGTTTGTCCGTCACATAGGTATAGGAGAGTGTGATATCGGTCTCCTCGGTCGGACGATAGCCGACTCTCCCAGATGACGCGTGAGATGTTGGCGCTTGAGTCGTCACGGTATCCGTCTTCCTTCTCCCTGCCGAGATTGAACATAATAGTCAAACTTGCCGATCGGCCCACTCGCATTGACGGTATAGCGTTGGCGGTGCCAACTGCCGAACAAGGTCTCACCTGTTACCTGAGTCTTGTCTGCCGCCACGTTTAGTAATGATGTTGATCACACCTCCCATTGCATTCTTCCCATAGATCGCGGCAGGACCGGGAATAATTTCGATCCGTTCGATCGTCTCAAACGGGATCAGGTCGAAGTTGATGGTGTTGAAATCTGGCTCGTTCATCCGTTGACCGTCCACAAAGACGCTCGTGGAAGGAACCGGCTGTCCGTTAAATCCTCGCAGATCGATGGTTTGCTGAAACCCATTACCGACCAGATCGTACATGACGATGCATTGTTGCCCACTGCATCGCCTCTTGTACGCTCTTTGCGCCAGCTCTTTTGGATGTCCTCCGCCGTAATGACGGTCACTTTTGCCGGAAGCGTTCTGGCATCAACCGGAGTATCAGGAAGACGTGTACTGGTGACGACGACTTCTCGCGTCTCAATCTCATCCTCTGACTGGGCATGGGTGGTGGAAGCAACGAGGCAGGATAACAGGGCAACACCAACAGAAAAACCCGTAAGATGTACGCGCATAGAGACCTCCCTTAGACTCGAAGGGTCCAGTCGAAATGCCCGTTGGATGGGTCTCCTGACTTGCGGCTCGTCGCCTTCTTCCGCCTTCCCAGCGTGATCAGTCACTGGTCAATAGTTATTGGTCAATGGAATAGATTTTTCCCGATTGACCGTTGACGATTGACTAATGACCTCCCCACCAGTGGCTTATCTGGAAGAACACTCCCCGCTTACAGTGGCGGCACCGTGATGGATTTGCACCATCTTCCCCGTCTCTAACGGTAGGTTGACTCGAACGACCTTTCTCCCTGGTTAAACAGTACCCCCTTGAACCAACGGGCGGTTTGGGTACGAAACCTCACCCGCACTAACAAGCTGCGGTAACATTCAGTTTGCACTCAAATCCCACTGTGATCTTGGGAATGGTGCTGGCACAAGAACAGCTCGCAGGATGCTCAAAAAGGCTGCCCAGCAAGGCCGCAGCGAGCGAAGAAGCGAGGCGTACGCTTCGGTACGTTGAGCCTCTGAGCGATGCGAGAACGCCGCTGGCGGACTTTTTCAGCATCATGCTAATGATGTTCCTGACTGGGCAAAGAGACTCGCGGCAACCCCGTATCCGGATGCGCGTCGACAAGCACCTGACAGCCATAGACCTCGGTCAAGACCCGCGGATGAATCACGTCCTGTGGAGGACCGATGCACACCACAGTTCCCTGTTTCATGACCAGAATACGGTCACAGTATTGACTTGCCAGATTGATGTCGTGTGAGACGAGCAGTACCGTCATCTGCAATTGCGCATGAACCAGCTGGAGAATCCGGCACACGTCGAGCTGATGATTGAGGTCGAGATGCGCGGTCGGCTCATCAAGCATCAGCACGCGAGGCACCTGGGCTAAGGCGCGCGCGAGCAGCACTCGTTGTCGCTCCCCTGCTGAAAGCGTAGCGATCATCCGGTTGGCCAGGTGCGTTACATCCGTTTGGACCATGGCCTCTTCTGCAACGGCAAGATCTTCTCGCCGCTCCCACCCCACGAGGTTCCACAGCCCACCTCGACGATAGGGAAACCGCCCCATCAACACCATGTCCAGTACGGAAAACGGGAAGTCGTACGAGAGATCCTGTGGCATATACGCCACCTGCCTGGAGATTGATTCACGCGACAATGTTCCAAGCTCATCCCCAAACAGGCGTATGGTCCCCTCTTGAGGTCGAACCAGTTTCGTCAGCAGCTTCAGCAACGAACTTTTCCCCGACCCGTTGGGCCCAATCACACCGATAATCTCGCCCTGGCGGACGGTGAACTCCATTCCATTGATGACCCAGGCGGAGCGGTCACCAGACGGACGGCTCCGCGCGGAGTCATACCGGAACGACAGCTGGCGTACCTCGAAGGCCGGGAGAGGAGAAACAACAGCGCTGAGCGAGGCATGTTGGCTCATGCGAAAAACCGATACTTCCGAGTCATCAGGAGATAGATGAAGAACGGTCCGCCAATCAACGCAGTAATCACGCCGACCGGAATTTCTGCCGGTGCCACGACCGTACGCGCGACGGTATCAGCCACCATCAGCAAAATACCTCCGCCCAACGCGGAAACCGGTAACAGCAGCCGGTGATCCGCCCCGTACAGTATCCGCACGAGATGCGGAACAACCATACCGACGAATCCGATCATGCCGCTGACCGACACGACGGCCCCCGTCAGTATAGCCGAAACAAGGAAGACGGTCCGTTGTACTCGATCTGAGTCAACCCCTAAGGAGCGAGCCGCGTCCTCGCCCACAGCAAGGAGATTCAAGGCCTGGCTTTCCCGAAGGAGTAGGACAATGGCGATCAATAAGCAGGCTCCAATCCCGATCAGCGCTGACAGGCTCGGGGCACTCAGCGTCCCCATCAGCCACAAGACAACTCGATAGAGCGAGGCCGGATTCAAGATCGATGTCGCAAACATCATGAGTGCCGAACAGACGGCGTTCACAATCACCCCCGCCAGCAACAATTGATGCATCGGTAACTGTCCTTGCGAGGCCGCGATCCCATATACAAGGACGATCGAGAGGCCACCTCCGATGAAGGCACACAGCGGCAACCCGAGGCCGCCCACTATCGCGCCAAGCCCGAGGGCGAGCCCGATCGTCGCACCCAACGCGGCTCCACTCGAGATACCCAGCACGTAGGGATCGGCCAGCGGGTTGCGGACGAGGGCTTGCAGCGCGGCTCCTGTGATCGCCAACGATGCCCCCACGAACAGACCCATCAGTATCCGCGGGAACCGAATGTCCCAGATGATGACGCGAGCCACATCCTCACTCCCAGCCGTCGAGAATGTCAGGGCAGACCACAGCTCCGCCATGGTCAGCGTATGCGCCCCGAACCAGAGACAGAATACGATGGCGCTGAATGTCAGAAGGATCATGGCTCCCATCACCGCATACCACCGACGAGCACGCAGGGCCTGCCACGATGCCAACCCCTCATAGGTCCGCAACGGAGTGGGCGGAGTCGTCAGTGGTGGATCGGACAGGCTAGTTTGAGATGGAGATGGAGACGGATGGACGATCATGGCTTCTCTTTTTGGGACTCTTCCGTAAACGCCTCGGGATGAATGGCCTTCGCAAGAAGTTCAAGTCCTTCCACGATCCGTGGCCCCGGTCGGTCGACCAGCACACTGGGCACAAGGACCAGGCGATTGTATTTGACGGCTGACAGACTCGACCACCGCCGCCACTGCTGTCGTTCCTCCTCGGGAATACCTTCCGCCGTGCCGACCGGGAAGACAATGAGTTCCGGATCGCGGGCAAGCACTTCCTCCAGCGCAAACCTTGGGTAGGCCGTCGACGTGCCCTCTGCGATATTGGCACCGCCAGCGGCTTCGATCAGTTGATGAATAAAACTCCCAGGCCCTACCGTTTGTAGCGGGTCTGTATTTAACACATAGAGGACACGCGGATGGGCCAGTGATTGCGTTCGCTCCTTGACGACTGCGATACGCTGTCGAATTGTTGCCGCCAACTCGTCCCCGGCCTTGCTCCGATCAAACATCCGTGCAATCGTTTGAATCTGTGCGAGCACATCCTCAAGCTGTGCGGCCTGCAACACGAAGGTGGGGACTTTGACACGATCGAGATGTTGAAGAAGACCTTGCTGGATAATGTCCTGCGGGGCCAAGACCAGGTCTGGCTTGAGGGCAAGAATTTGCTCGATGCTCGGATTCGTCCCTCCCAAGTGTATCTTGCTCTGTGCTTCCGGAGGGTAGTCACAGAATGGCGTCACCGCGACGACCTTCTCCTCAAGACCGAGCGCAAAGAGCATTTCCGTAACGTTGGGCGCCATCGACACCACGCGGCTGGGTGCCTTCGCAAGAAAGAGTTTTCTCCCTAACGCGTCCACGAAGGTCCGTGGCGTAATGTTTGCCATAAACGGCATGCCGGTCAAAATGCCCTGTTGTCGTCGTTTCATATTCGACATCTCATCGTCAGCAAGAACAGCACCAATGTCCAACCATAGAAGGCACAGAAAAACCCCAAACGCCCAATCTCGCCATCCAGCACATTCAAAACGGCTTCTCGGCAGGGGCGCAGCTCCGAGGCTAACCCTCGTTTCACGTTTCACGTTTCACGCCTCAAGGTTCTGGGGAGAGAAGCGAGAACGAAGCTGGAAACCGTTATCAATGTGCTGAAAATAAAAAATCCCCAAGGCCTTATAAAGACCCTGAGGATTGCACCCGCAACTCATCCTCGCCAATTCCCCAGGCCACGAGGGAACGTCGGTCAACTCTCCCGGCAGGTCTTCTGGCTCATGGTTCACCCTACTCCCCGCGCCTTCCCATCTGAAGACGTGAATCGTTATTCATTACTCGTGAAGAATCTCTCCCCACGTGTAACGCTTAACGGACAACGTTTAACGTCTTTAACAGACAGTGGCTTCCACGGGTTTCGTCCCCATTTACAGCGGCGGGACCGCGAGGGACTTGCACCCTCTTCCCTTACCCAGGAGTCACAATGTGGAGGGCACTCTAGGAGACCGGAAAGAAGGTTGTCAAGTTCATTAATGTCCGTCGGCCCCTCCCCTGCTCATGCTCTGACAGGTGCGGGTTCATACCCATCGGCAAACTGAGCGAAAGACCGAGGCTTTTCAGGTCATCTCCCGGCATAAGCTTTGCTCACATTTGTAGTGGATGACTCTCGCAAATAGGATACGAGTTCACATGAATCGCCGGCCCGGCATGCAACGTCTACTTGCGTATCTATGAAGCACCTGATTATTAGCATCGTCCTTCTCTGGGCCTTCTTCCAGATATCGAGCCTCATCTGGTCCTCAAAGGGACAACCTCCCAGCCCTACATTCACCCGACTCCTAGAGCCGCCGCAGCGCCGTCTCACCAACCCCTATGAGAATGGCTACTACTATCTCCTCGGCTTTGCTGCAGATGCTTCTCTCGATCCAGCCAAGGTGGGTCATGAAATGTGGCTGGAAACCAACGCCGCTCCAAGCGCTCGCGAATTCAATTACGATAAGCCGGGTCGCTCGGATCTACAGATTCAGCTCCCCATGGAACAGATCCTTCCTTCCTGGAACTCTGAGAACCCGTTGAGTGAGTTCCGGAATATACACGCACAGCTTCAGACTGTGACCGGTCGCGACCACACCTTATTGGCACGGTACGAGCGCTGGCTCGCGATGCCTTTCGAGGATATGGGATTCGGACACCAAGGCACGCCCCGATTTGTGGAAATATTCGTTGCACACCGGCTCTATATTGCTGACGGATTTTCTCGCCAGACAGCCTTGGGCATGCAGCGACTGAAGAAGAATATTGGCACGTGGCGGAGCATACTTAGAGACGCGACGACCATTGCCACCAAAGTCATGGCGCAAATCTTTATCACCGACGATCTCCGCCTGCTCTCGACTTTGTTGTCGCAGCCCATCGTCAACAAGACCGTGTTGGCGATGACCCCCAACATTGCCCCTCCACTCACTGCAGCAGAATCCTCGCTCCGCTGGCCGCTTCAACATCAATTCACACTCGGCGTCCATGGCGATTACACAAGTGAACTCACCACAGAGGAACAGACTGAGTCCCTCAATGCACACAAACAATGGTTGGCGAGCACTGCGCGTCTTCCCGAACAGGCCTTTCGCCAGATCGCACATCCTCACGGACACTCGTTCCTTGGAATCCCGCTTCAGACGCGAGAGACCTGGGAAATGTATGCCACCTACTACGACGCAATGATCCATGTGGCAGAAGCAGGACAGAGCCGCTTGCCAAAGCTTCACGAGCTTGCAGGTGCCACAGGCCAAGGCATCGTGGAGAGCCTTGTCAGCCCAAACCCCTTCGAACCGGACTGGGATCCCTTCCACTATCAACTGAGGGAAACCGATGCCAGGCTGCGACTCGCCTCACTACAGGTCGTCTTGCGGCGCCCGAGCGCACAGACCACCGTGCCCAATCGTCTCGCTCAAGTCGGCTCGTCCTACTACGATCCCTTTAGTGGTTTACCGATGTTGTGGAGCCCGACGCAACAGAAGATCTATAGCGTAGGGAAAGACCGATACGACGATGGGGGCGAGGCGAGTTTCGATATCAGCGTGCCAGCTATTGTCGCTCTCACACCCGCACCCAAGGAATCGCAGGCATCTGCTCCAGCCCACCAAACTAACCGTCGCTGATCCCG
>CAVUHR010000005.1:0-58356 GCA_963741245.1 Nitrospirota bacterium
TTCGGCGACGCTGGGAAGGATGTGGCCGGCGATGGACCTGCCACGGATCCAGAGCAAAGAGGACATGGCGAATTTTCCTTTTAAACCTGACTGGGGCGGCGGGAGTCGCCGCGCCTTGCGTTGGCGGCGATATCGCAGCGCAACGGGATCAGGTCCAATTGGCTGTTCCTATGCGATCCATAAGCAGGACTTTGGCGTCAGGATTAACCCAGTGTTTTCAAATCATTACCTGGCTGCAGCCGCCGCGCGGGGTTGTGACCGAGGTCACAGCCCACGGCTCCCTGCGGCCCTATCGCAATGCAACAGTCCTTGCGGAGGTGGCGGCCGATGCGAAATCTCAACCTCGATCAGCTCCAGGCCCTCGTTGAGGTCGTCGAGCTCGGCAGCATCTCGGCTGCGGCGAAGCGGCTCAACCTGACGCAGCCGGCGGTCAGCTTGCAGATCCGGGAGCTCGAAGGTCGGCTAGGCATGCCGCTTCTGAGGCGGGCGGGGCAGGACGCCAGCCACTCCGACATCGGCCGGCCGCGAGCTCGCCGACCACGCCAGGGACATTTTCGACACCACCCGCCGTGCGCTCACGGTGGTTCGCCGTCACAAGGACGGAAGCCTCGGCCGGGTGCAAATCGGGTCGGGTAACGCGGCCCTCCGCTACCTTCTCCTGCCGGTGCTCAAGCGGCTCAGGGCGGAACACGCCGCGATCGAGCTTGCGGTCAGTACCGGAAACACGCCCGCGATCGCCGAGCGGCTGTCGCGGAACGACATTGACCTTGGCTTCACGGGACTGCCGGTCGACGGCGGGCTTTTCGAAGCCGCCTATGTCTGCGACATGAACATGGTGGCAATCCTGCCGGCGCGCGGCGTCTACATTCCCCCCATCGCCACGCCGCGCGACATCGAGGGGTGGCCGCTGATCGTCATGCCGGAGCACTCCAATCTTGCGCAGCTGGCGCGCGACTGGCTAAGGGCCGAAGGGGTCGAGATGCGCCCGGCGATGGAGATCGACAATATCGGCGTCATCAAGCAGCTGGTCGCGGCGGGGCTCGGCGTGGCGCTCGTGCCGGAGGTGGCGCTGACCCTGGACGATCCCGTGGCCGGCCTCTCCTCGCGCCCGCTCGACCCGCCGCTCGCCCTTCGGCTCGGTCTGATCCAGCGCCGGAATGCACCGGATGACCCGGCGCTAATAATCGTCCGCGACGCCATCATGACCCTCACCCGACCCGAGGTGCCGGGCGGTCTGCGGGTCTCCGCCGGCCACTGACGCTCGGGTCTAAACGGCGGTCAGCCAGGCATCGGCGACCAGCGCCGGCGAACAGGATCCAGCCGTAGTCGCGGTTCGAGCGAAAAGGCGGAGGCAGCTGTCGGGGTCGTCGATGGCGGAGCGTCGCCACCTGCCAAGCGAGATGCGCTGCGCCGAGGCCAGTCCGAGCAGGCGAGCCACCGACGCCGGCGGCGCAGAAGGCCGCGGCGAAGAGGATCGTCGCGCCGGCGTAGAAGCGCGGCGAGCAACGGCTCGGGTCCGCGCCGAAGAGCCGCGCCGTCGAGCGGACGCCGATCAGCGCGTCGTCCTCCTTGTCCTGATGGGCGTAGATCGTGTCGTAGCCGATCGTCCACAGGATGCCGCCGGCGTAGAGGAGCACCGGCGCCCAGTCGAGGCGGCCGAAGACCGCCGCCCAGCCCATCAGCGCCCCCCACGAAAAGGCGATCCCGAGGCCGAGCTGCGGCCAGTCGGTGACGCGCTTCATGAAGGGGTAGATCGCGACGGTGCAGGAGCGAGGCGATGCCGAGGAGGATGGTGAAGCGGTTGAACTGGAGCAAGCACGACGAGGCCGACCAGCGCCTGGGCGACGAGGAAGACCTTCGCCTGCCCGCACGCTCACCTGGCCGCTCGGGATCGGCCGCGACCGGCGTGCGCGCGACCTTCGCGTCGATGTCGCGGTCGACGATGTCGTTGTAGGTGCAGCCGGCGCCGCGCATGGCGATGGCGCCGATCGAGGAACAGGACGAGGTGCCAGGGATCGGGCCAGCGCTGGCCGACCGCGTCGGCCGCCAGCGCCGACGACCACCAGCACGGCAGCAGCAGCAGCCACCAGCCGATCGGCCGGTCGAGGCGCGCCAGGCGCGCGTAGGGCCGCCACGGCGTCGGGCAGAAGCCGGTCGACCCAATTGCCGCGCGGGGCGTCGGCGACGGCGGTGCGGTTGGCATCAACGGGGCGACTCGCTTTGCGGCCGGTCTTAGAGTGACAGCCGACGGAGCGGTCGACGTCGAATGGCTCCCGGCGTGGATGGACCCGCAGGTCCGATGCCAACCGGCGATGAACGTCCTCCTCATCGGCTCCGGCGGGCGCGAGCATGCGCTCGCCTGGAAGATCGCCCAATCGCCGCCCTCGCCGAAGCTGTACGCCGCGCCCGGCAATCCCGGCATCGCCGAATGCGCCGAGCTGGTCGACGCTCGACGTCGCCGATCGCCCGTCGCCGTCATCGCCTTCTGCCGCGCCCGGGCGATCGAGCTGGTCGTCGTCGGGCCGGAGACGCCGCTGGTCGCCGGCCTGGTCGACGATCTCGCCGCCGCCGGCATCGCCGCCTTCGGACCGGGCCGCGAGGCGGCGCGCGCTCGAGGGCTCGAAAGGCTACACCAAGGACCTCTGCGCCGAGGCCGGCATCCCGACCGCCGCCTATCGGCCGTTTCACCGATCGCGATGCCGCGCGCGCCTATCTCCGGATCGCGGCGCGCCGATCGTGGTCAAGGCCGACGGGCTCGCCGCCGGCAAGGGCGTCACCGTCGCGATGACGGTCGACGAGGCGATCGCCGCGGTCGACGCCTGCTTCGCCGGCGCCTCGGCGCCGCCGGGCAACGAGGTCGTCATCGAGGACTACCTCGCCGGCGAGGAGGCGAGCTTCTTCGTCCTCTCCGACGGCAAGACCGTGCTCGCCGCTCGCCACGGCGCAGGATCACAAGCGCGCCGGCGACGGCGACACCGGCCCGAACACCGGCGGCATGGGCGCCTATTCGCCGGCGCCGGTGATGACGCCGGCGCTGGTCGAGCGGACGCTCGCCGAGATCGTCCGGCCGACGCTTGCCGCCATGCAGGCGCGCGGCGCGCCCTTCCGCGGCGTTCTCTATGCCGGGCTGATGCTGACCGCGGACGGCCCGCAGCTCGATCGAGTACAACGTCCGCTTCGGCGACCCCGAGGCGCAGGTCCTGATGATGCGCCTCGACAGCGACCTCCTCGAGCTTCTCTACGCCACCGCCCGCGGCCGCCTCGCCGAAGTCACGCCGCGCTGGAGCGAGGACGCCGCGCTGACCGTGGTGATGGCGGCGAAGGGCTATCCCGGCGCCTACGCAAGCGGCAGCGAAATCCGCGGCTCGAGCGCGCCGAGGCGCTGCCCGGCGTCAAGGTCTTCCAGGCCGGCACCGCCCGCCGCGATGGCGGCCTCGTCGCCAACGGCGGCCGCGTCCTCAACGTGACCGCGCGGGGGAGCGACCATCGCCGAGGCCAAGGCGCGCGCCTACGCCGCGGTCGACGCGATCGACTGGCCGGAGGGCTTCTGCCGCCGCGACATCGGCTGGCGAGCAGTCTGCACGACAGCTCTTTCGCGAATTCCGCCGGAAGCCGCGTCTCCCGTGCTATGCTGAGGCCAAGGTGAGAAGTCTCTTTCGCCTTGTCCCGAAAAGGAAATACACCATGAACATGCGACAGGACATCAAGCCGGCCCTGTGGGGCGCGGCGGGCGGAGCCATATTGCTCGCGCTGGTCGGCTTTGCCTGGGGTGGTTGGCAGACCGCCGCCTGGCGCGTGGCGCATCCGATACCAATGCCAACACCGCCGTGGTCGGCGTACTTGCGCCGATCTGTGCTGTCCAGTTCCGCCAGCAGATCGATGCCGCGGCCAAGCTCACTGAGCTGAAGGCGCTCAAGTCCTACGAGCAGCCCGGTTTCGTCGAGAAGGGCGGCTACGGCGACTGCCCGGAAGCGAACAGCCGCTCACCGGCGTCGCCAGCGCCTGCTCAACGATCCTGACCGCGGAAGCCTGACGATGCGCGGGCGGGGCGCGCAGCGCGCCGCCGCCTCGCTTCGGCTATTCCTTGGCGGCCACGAAGCAGGCGACGAGGGCAAGTGCGTACTCGTGATCCTTGATGCAGAACTCGATCTTGCCGCCTTCAAGGATTTCGCCGGACGCGTCCGCATGGTCGCCGGCGATGGCCAACTCCTCCCCGTCGAAGCTGACGACGCCCACGATCGTCTCCTCCTCGCCCCTAGGCGACGTGGCCTTGCCATAGAAGGCGCGGCCCTGCTGCTCGCTGATCGTGAACGTCCATTCGTTCTCCGGCTTTCCGAAGACTGGAGCCGCCGCTTCCGCGCGAGGTTGGCCGATCGCGCCCAATATGACGGCGGCGTGGGCGTCGCCGGTACCTTCCACGTGCCGACGAGGTCGGGGGGATCCGCCGCGAACGC
Source organism: Nitrospirota bacterium (assembly GCA_963741245.1). Classification (GTDB taxonomy): domain Bacteria; phylum Nitrospirota; class Nitrospiria; order Nitrospirales; family Nitrospiraceae; genus Palsa-1315. Next base: position 4,455 of record CAVUHR010000005.1, read on the forward strand.
CGTTGACGTGGCGAAAAGGACCGCGCCGAGGGTGGCAAATCCGCTGATGACTTTCATGACGTTTCCTCCTCAGGAAATGGTCAGCCACCGAAGTTTTGCCACAGTTTGGCCACAGAGGTCGATGATGTTTGGGGTGTAGGGAGAGCGTGTGAACCCCTACACCCCAGAATCGAGGCACCAATTCGGGGAGTGAAACTTATTTCTTCTGCTTGGTAAATTTCGTTCCTTCGAACGACAGGTTATACATCAACCCTTTCTGCCCCAAGACGAATCCGACGATTGGGTCTTTTATGGTCTGCGTATCGATGGTACGCCCAGCTCCCAAGGTGACCAGGGAGACGGAGCCGTCCACCCCTGCCTTCCAGCCGTCGCTTTCATGGAACTGTTTTAGGGCTTCCTCATCCAGAAACACGATGAAGACGGTTTTGATTTCCCCTCCGAGTTGTAATCCAAATGAACCCTGTAACATGCTGTAGTAATCCGCTGTCTTGCCTGCGATCCGGAGTGCACCTTCTCCGTACTCTCCTCCGAAGCCAGCCCCTCCCTTTATTACTCTCGGGAATACCAGCATGCCTTTGCTGTTGGCGAGGAAATTCTTGCCGTCTTTGACTTCTTTTTCGAACTTCACGATGGCTTCGTCCACGCCAGCGTCAATGTCTTTCGCCGAGGCGGCCAACGCCGAGTTGGATAGCCATACACTACCCACAAGCAGTGTCCCGACCACTGCTGCTGCCACACCCATCCCCTGCACACACTCAAAGATTCTTCGCGTCATAAATCTTTCCTTTCTGAGAAGAGCCGACGTTGACATGCCGACTCGAGGTAAATGTTGCGCGCACTTAGCATCTGAGAACTGATGAAAGTTTACTTAGCCGCGATCATGTACCAGCGCACGCTGCGCTGTTGAACGTATTTTGATAGGTTCGACAGGCCGCTGCCTAAGTATTTCACCGCTTTCCGAAGATTGCAACATGTAAATTTGGCTTAGTGTTTTGTTTATGACGCTTTTCTAAACACAGGCTGGCATGCAACCTGTTGTAGGCCGAATACAATGAGTCCTTTGGAACCACCCGCATTCAGAACCGCTGGTAGGGTCACAGAGAATTGCATAGGGGGAAATTACAGCCCTGCGGGACCCCAACGGACTTTAGCCACAGTTTGGCCACAGTGCTGGACTGGGTCCTGTTGGCAGCTACCACTCAAGTCTCGCTCTACGTTTCGATTGCAATGGCGCAGTTCATTCCCTTCCTCATCGAATGCAGCCTTTCCTCGCTTTAAGTCGGAGATCCGAGACAGCCCGGACCGTACGTGGGGATTGGAATCAATTTCAAACAGGAGAGTTCTCGCTCGAAAATTCCTGCAAGAGTCTCTCTGCACGTTCGGCATCCCGTTTCGCATGCATGGAAACGAACCATTTATGTGCACGTTCCAGCTCAGCGCAAGCCCGGGTTCGGTCACCTAGCCGAGCCAGCGCTTCTGCCAAATACAGGGACGTCCGCGCCTCCTCCTGTGTTCGCTTGAGCTGGACGAAAATTTCCTTGGCATGACTCAGTTGATTGAACGCCTCGCTGTCGGAGCCTTGGAGAAGCGCAATCCGCCCCATTCCCCTCTGAGCACCGGCAAGAGCAAGAGGATGAACCCGTTCACAGTGTTCCTTTTCCTCCATGACTCGACTGAAGATCTCCTTCGCTTTGTTCATATCTCCGCATTGCAAGTAGGCCTCGCCCAAGACGACCTGGACCAGGTCGCGTACGAACACGTTCCCGGAGTCACTGAGAGTTCTGAGGGATTTCTCAGCGACGCCGACGGCTGCAGGTCCGTCCCCTTCTTCGAGCGCAAGGATGGCGAGATTCGCTTGGGCGAGCGTGGCGCCATGGACATTCCCAATCTCCTGGCACACGACCAGCGCTTTCAGATGATGCTCACGTGCCTCTTGGAACTCTCCCTGGCTCATCGCAAGATTGCCGAGATTGATATGCGCCCCGCTCGTGCACTCGGCGTCTCCGGTCTGTTCCCAGAGCGCGAGGGCTTGCCGAAAATGACCTTCCGCAGCCGAATAATCGCCCAAATCTCTGGCAGCATTACCGAGGTTGTTACTTGCCTGTGCCCTGTCTGACAGGCTTCCGCTCCGTTCCGCAGCCTCGTATGCGCGGGTGTAAAGCGTGATGCCCTCGGCAAATCGACCGGCTGTGTGAAGGATCTTCCCCTCCAACATGTCGGCTTTTACCATGGTCATCGCATCGCCTGAGCTTGCTGTCGCCCGGCTTTCTTGCAAGCGCCTCCGCGCCTCTTCGGCTCGACCGGTACGATGGCACAATTCGGCTAAGTCATACAGGATGTGCGGGACTACCTCGTACGCCGCAGTATTGTCCTGGGCCAGCGACAAAGCCATGGTCAACAGGCGCTCTGCCTCATCGACTCGACCCGTGTGGAGACAGGCGGCGGCCGCTAGGCGATCCGCTTCAGCTCGGTCGGCCGAGTCAGTGGCGACCGATCGCATTTCTCTCACCTGTTCTTCCGCCAGACCGTAGGCTCCGACTCGCAAGTGAACGCAAGCCTCACCTCGGTGGGCATGCGTGGCAATCTTTGCTCCATGGCCAGTTGCTTCAGGTATTCTGCTCGCGGCTTTCAGCGCTCGCTCGTACCACTGGATGGCTTCCTGGTTGAGGAACAGTTCCTCATCTCGCCTGGCCGCGCGAAGATTTGCCGTCGCTGCGTCAATCCATAATTCCGCTTGTTCGCTATGGTAGGCGAGCAGGTCCGGGGAGACTGCATCGGCGTCCCCCATTACCTCGCACAATGCCTTGAACGTTTCAGCATGGAGAGCCCGCCGGTGGCGAAGCAAAAGCGTTTCATAACAGGCCTCCTGCATCAGCGGCTGGAGAAACGACCAACGATTGCTGCCTTCTGCCACGGTCGTGAGAAACCCACGACTTTGCAACAATGGAAGCTGGCTCTGCGCATCCGGCTCTTGGACACCCATCCGCCGACGCACAGTCTCCAACACATCCAAATCAAACTCGGCCCCTTGGACCGACGCCTGACACAAGAGTTCTCGATCCGGCGGTTCCAATCGGTCTAGGCGGCTGATCATCGCAGCCCGGATGGAGGGCGGGAGATGGACTGAAACGGACATTTCCATCCCACTCCACTTCATGCCTTCCTCGCTGTTGCTGAACAAGCCCTGCTCACGAAGGCTCCGAACCATTTCAATGAGGTAGAGCGGAACTCCCGAGGCCCGTTTAATCAACTCCTGTCGCAACGCGGCAGGCAACGTCATGTTCGGAATTAGGTGTTGCAATAATTCGCAGGTTTCCTGCTCGGTGAGTGGAGAAAGTCTGATCACCGACTCTCCCCGCAATGCTTGCCCTGTCCCGTCCCTTCTGGCCACTATAACCGTGATAGGCCACCCACCGGAAGTCACACCGAAGGATTTCAACAATGCCCGCGATGCCTCATCCGCACGCTCATACGAGTCAATAAACAGTGTCAGATTCGGCCTCAGATCAGCAATCTGCCGAATCAGCATCGTGAGGCCGCGCTCCAGTTTCAACCGGACAATCCGAGGGTCCGGATCAGGCGATGGAACAGGCGGACCATCTGGCGCCATCAAGTGCCAGAGCACATCAATAAAAGGCTCCAGTGTTGGCCCCAACGCACGCACGGCAACAGAAAATTCTTCGCGAGTCCTCATTGGACTGGCAATGGGTGACACCGCGGCAATAAGGCTGGTCATAATGAGCCGAGCCAGCCCGAAGGGCCGGAGGCGCGTATGCGGCGGTGCGACGATAGCCAGGACTTGTCTCCCACTCATTCGCTTCACGGCTTCTTGTACCAGCCGTGTCTTGCCCAGTCCGATGTCACCCTGGATTTCTAGCCACCGCCTATCTCTGGACGCGGTCTCCCATCGGGCCAGAAGCTCGTGCAGGTCCGCTTCCCGCCCTACAAAAGAGACAGCCTCCCGATCGATTCCATTCTGCTCTCCTTCGGAAAGCTCGCGAAGAAGCTCGTATGCCTCAATTGGATTGGTTTTACCCTTTACTATCTCTTGCTGAGCCGGTCCATACGCAAACAACCTGCCTGTCCGGTTCACCACGTCGCTTGAAACCAGGATTCCGCCAGGAGGGGCGATCCCCTGCAATCTGGCCGCAATATTCATGGTATCCCCTCTTGCCCCATAAGCCATGCGAGCTTCAGAACCGAGCGCCCCAGCCACAACCAGGCCGCAGTGAATCCCTATCCTAATCTTGAGCGACACTCCTGTGCCCGCCTCCCACTGCCCAGAAAATTCCTCCACAAAGCTCTGCATGGCCAAGGCAGCTCGGCACGCGCGGGTAGGATCATCTTCGTGTGCAACCGGCGCACCAAAGATGGCCATTACTGCATCGCCCAGGTAGCGGTCAATACAACCCTCTTCCGTCTGAATAGCTTGGGTAAGGCCGGCAAAACACCCATTCATCAGATCATGGATTTTTTCCGGATCCAATCGCTCGCAGATCGCTGTGAAGCCCGTCACGTCGGCAAAAATGACAGCAACTTCCCGGCGGTCCTCGCGCAGGGCGTCAACAAGTTTGTGGCCGCAGTAACCGCAGAAAGAGAAGTCTTCAGCGGCTATGGTGGAGCAGTTCAGACAGGTTTTGGTGGAGCGACCTTCCATAGTGGTATCCCCGCGATGAATATGGCAGAAAATAACAGTCCTCGCAATATCGAGTCTTCGGTAAGAACGAGAGAGGGTCGCGGGAGGACCTGTAACTCATTGGTATCCGAGATCACCATTCTGGTTATGAATCGAGGGCTCCTGGTCTTATATAGTGGACGCTGCCCTCAATTCCGGCGGAGCTACCGCATAAGAGAGATGAGGTGTAGCAAAGGGTGTGAATTCATTCTTGACGAATTCTGGCCACGATGGCTTACTACTGATGCAGAGAGTCAACTCAGATACAAGCATTTGGAGGGGGGGGTATGCGTAGAAGCATGGTCTCGTTGTTCAGGGATGTCCCCCTAGGGCTGGGAATACTGACGTGCATCGTTGGGGTCGGCATGGATCCCAGCGGCAGCTTCGCCCAGACGGCCGAATCAGGAGCTCCGAAATTCTTCGCCAATAATGAGGGTGCCTACAGTGGTGGCCGCGGATTGATCACTGCTTCTGGTCCTACTGGCATGTTCCTGAATCCTACGTCGGGTACCTTGACCAAGGGGGCCATTTCAGCTCAGGTGTTCGGATCAATAATTAAACCCATTTCTACCCTTCCCACCGGTGGGCAAGACCAGTTTGCCTACTACAACGGCCTACTTGGCTACGGTGTCACTGACTGGCTCGAGGTCGGAGGACTAATGCAGGTGGTAGACCGCAGCAACAATGCCGATCAGCAAACTGTGGCAGCTGGGCGCTTTAAGTCGGAGATCCGAGACAGCCCGGACCGTACGTGGGGAATGGAATCAATTTCTAACAGGAGAGTTCTCGCTCGAAAATTCCTGCAAGAGTCTCTCTGCACGTTCGGCATCCCGCTTCGCATGCATGGAAACGAACCATTTATGTGCACGTTCCAGCTCAGCGCAAGCCCGGGTTCGGTCACCGAGCCGAGCCAGCGCTTCTGCCAAATGCAGGGACGTCCGCGCCTCCTCCTGTGTTCGCTTGAGCTGGACGAAAATTTCCTTGGCATGACTCAGTTGATTGAACGCCTCGCTGTCGGAGCCTTGGAGAAGCGCAATCCGCCCCATTCCCCTCTGAGCACCGGCAAGAGCAAGAGGATGAACCCGTTCACAGTGTTCCTTTTCCTCCATGACTCGACTGAAGATCGCCTTCGCTCTGTTCATATCTCCGCATTGCAAGTAGGCCTCGCCCAAGACGACCTGGACCAGGTCGCGTACGAACACGTTCCCGGAGTCACTGAGAGTTCTGAGGGATTTCTCAGCGACGCCGACGGCTGCAGGTCCGTCCCCTTCTTCGAGCGCAAGGATGGCGAGATTCGCTTGGGCGAGCGTGGCGCCATGGACATTCCCAATCTCCTGGCACACGACCAGCGCTTGCTGATGATGCTCACGTGCCTCTTGGAACTCTCCCTGGCTCATCGCAAGATTGCCGAGATTGATATGCGCCCCGCTCGTGCACTCGGCGTCTCCGGTCTGTTCCCAGAGCGCGAGGGCTTGCCGAAAATGACCTTCCGCAGCCGAATAATCGCCCAAATCTCTGGCAGCATTACCGAGGTTGTTACTTGCCTGTGCCCTGTCTGACAGGCTTCCGCTCCGTTCCGCAGCCTCGTATGCGCGGGTGTAAAGCGTGATGCCCTCGGCAAATCGACCGGCTGTGTGAAGGATCTTCCCCTCCAACATGTCGGCTTTTACCATGGTCATCGCATCGCCTGAGCTTGCTGTCGCCCGGCTTTCTTGCAAGCGCCTCCGCGCCTCTTCGGCTCGACCGGTACGATGGCACAATTCGGCTAAGTCATACAGGATGTGCGGGACTACCTCGTACGCCGCAGTATTGTCCTGGGCCAGCGACAAAGCCGTGGTCAACAGGCGCTCTGCCTCATCGACTCGACCCGTGTGGAGACAGGCGGCGGCCGCTAGGCGATCCGCTTCAGCTCGGTCGGCCGAGTCAGTGGCGACCGATCGCATTTCTCTCACCTGTTCTTCCGCCAGACCGTAGGCTCCGACTCGCAAGTGAACGCAAGCCTCACCTCGGTGGGCATGCGTGGCAATCTTTGCTCCATGGCCAGTTGCTTCAGGTATTCTGCTCGCGGCTTTCAGCGCTCGCTCGTACCACTGGATGGCTTCCTGGTTGAGGAACAGTTCCTCATCTCGCCTGGCCGCGCGAAGATTTGCCGTCGCTGCGTCAATCCATAATTCCGCTTGTTCGCTATGGTAGGCGAGCAGGTCCGGGGAGACTGCATCGGCGTCCCCCATTACCTCGCACAATGCCTTGAACGTTTCAGCATGGAGAGCCCGCCGGTGGCGAAGCAAAAGCGTTTCATAACAGGCCTCCTGCATCAGCGGCTGGAGAAACGACCAACGATTGCTGCCTTCTGCCACGGTCGTGAGAAACCCACGACTTTGCAACAATGGAAGCTGGCTCTGCGCATCCGGCTCTTGGACACCCATCCGCCGACGCACAGTCTCCAACACATCCAAATCAAACTCGGCCCCTTGGACCGACGCCTGACACAAGAGTTCTCGATCCGGCGGTTCCAATCGGTCTAGGCGGCTGATCATCGCAGCCCGGATGGAGGGCGGAAGATGGACTGAAACGGACATTTCCGTCCCACTCCACTTCATGCCTTCCTCGCTGTTGCTGAACAAGCCCTGCTCACGAAGGCTCCGAACTATTTCAATGAGGTAGAGCGGAACTCCCGAGGCCCGTTTAATCAACTCCTGTCGCAACGCGGCAGGCAACGTCATGTTCGGAATTAGGTGTTGCAATAATTCGCAGGTTTCCTGCTCGGTGAGTGGAGAAAGTCTGATCACCGACTCTCCCCGCAATGCTTGCCCTGTCCCGTCCCTTCTGGCCACTATAACCGTGATAGGCCACCCACCGGAAGTCACACCGAAGGATTTCAACAATGCCCGCGATGCCTCATCCGCACGCTCATACGAGTCAATAAACAGTGTCAGATTCGGCCTCAGATCAGCAATCTGCCGAATCAGCATCGTGAGGCCGCGCTCCAGTTTCAACCGGACAATCCGAGGGTCCGGATCAGGCGATGGAACAGGCGGACCATCTGGCGCCATCAAGTGCCAGAGCACATCAATAAAAGGCTCCAGTGTTGGCCCCAACGCACGCACGGCAACAGAAAATTCTTCGCGAGTCCTCATTGGACTGGCAATGGGTGACACCGCGGCAATAAGGCTGGTCATAATGAGCCGAGCCAGCCCGAAGGGCCGGCGGCGCGTATGCGGCGGTGCGACGATAGCCAGGACTTGTCTCCCACTCATTCGCTTCACGGCTTCTTGTACCAGCCGTGTCTTGCCCAGTCCGATGTCACCCTGGATCTCTAGCCATCGCCTATCTCTGGACGCGGTCTCCCATCGGGCCAGAAGCTCGTGCAGGTCCGCTTCCCGCCCTACAAATGAGACAGCCTCCCGATCGATTCCATTCTGCTCTCCTTCGGAAAGCTCGCGAAGAAGCTCGTATGCCTCAATTGGATTGGTTTTACCCTTTACTATCTCTTGCTGAGCCGGTCCATACGCAAACAACCTTCCTGTCCGGTTCACCACGTCGCTTGAAACCAGGATTCCGCCAGGAGGGGCGATCCCCTGCAATCTGGCCGCAATATTCATGGTATCCCCTCTTGCCCCATAAGCCATGCGAGCTTCAGAACCGAGCGCCCCAGCCACAACCAGGCCGCAGTGAATCCCTATCCTAATCTTGAGCGACACTCCTGTGCCCGCCTCCCACTGCCCAGAAAATTCCTCCACAAAGCTCTGCATGGCCAAGGCAGCTCGGCACGCGCGGGTAGGATCATCTTCGTGTGCAACCGGCGCACCAAAGATGGCCATTACGGCATCGCCCAGGTAGCGGTCAATACAACCCTCTTCCGTCTGAATAGCTTGGGTAAGGCCGGCAAAACACCCATTCATCAGATCATGGATTTTTTCCGGATCCAATCGCTCGCAGATCGCTGTGAAGCCCGTCACGTCGGCAAAAATGACAGCAACTTCCCGGCGGTCCTCGCGCAGGGCGTCAACAAGTTTGTGGCCGCAGTAACCGCAGAAAGAGAAGTCTTCAGCGGCTATGGTGGAGCAGTTCAGACAGGTTTTGGTGGAGCGACCTTCCATAGTGGTATCCCCGCGATGAATATGGCAGAAAATAACAGTCCTCGCAATATCGAGTCTTCGGTAAGAACGAGAGAGGGGTCGCGGGAGGACCTGTAACTCATTGGTATCCGAGATCACCATTCTGGTTATGAATCGAGGGCTCCTGGTCTTATATAGTGGACGCTGCCCTCAATTCCGGCGGAGCTACCGCATAAGAGAGATGAGGTGTAGCAAAGGGTGTGAATTCATTCTTGACGAATTCTGGCCACGATGGCTTACTACTGATGCAGAGAGTCAACTCAGATACAAGCATTTGGAGGGGGGGGTATGCGTAGAAGTATGGTCTCGTTGTTCAGGGATGTCCCCCTAGGGCTGGGAATACTGACGTGCATCGTTGGGGTCGGCATGGATCCCAGCGGCAGCTTCGCCCAGACGGCCGAATCAGGAGCTCCGAAATTCTTCGCCAATAATGAGGGTGCCTACAGTGGTGGCCGCGGATTGATCACTGCTTCTGGTCCTACGGGCATGTTCCTGAATCCTACGTCGGGCACCTTGACCAAGGGGGCCATTTCAGCTCAGGTGTTCGGATCAATAATTAAACCCATTTCTACCCTTCCCACCGGTGGGCAAGACCAGTTTGCCTACTACAACGGCCTTCTTGGCTACGGTGTCACTGACTGGCTCGAGGTTGGAGGACTAATGCAGGTGGTAGACCGCAGCAACAATGCCGATCAGCAAACTGTGGCAGCTGGGGGAGGCTATGTGCGGGTACGGGTGCTCAAGGACCAGGGGCTCTTTCCTGAAGTCAGCGTGGGCGGCATGTTCTTCGAGGGCAACGAGATGCTCGATCGCCAAACACTCTTTACGGCGCTCTCCAAGCGTGTGGACATCAGTGACACCGGATTTTTCCGGGGATTCCGCCTCCACGTCGGGGGACGTTACTACTGGCAAAAGGACCATTCGGAGTTGGGGTTCAAGAATTGGACGACATTGGCCCAGCGCGGAGACAGTGCCGCTGTCGGCTATGTGGGCGCAGAGTTGGAACTTCCGAAACATCTCTTCCTCGTCAGCGAGATTCAATCCAGGGAAACAGGCGATCAACGCCAGCCCTTCTCGGTCGGTTTCCAATTCCGTCATCCTGAGGGTTTCGGGCTCAGCGTGGCTCTGCTCCGCCCAGGTTTACAGGAAGGTATGACGGCTTACATTGGCATCGGCATCAATTTCTGATGCATAAACTAAAAAAAAGGAACTTTAAAAAGCGGGAAGAGCGGCAACCTGGTCAAAAAGGGAGTGCTGCTACCACCTGGCTACCGACATGATCGACGTTGAACCGGCTAAACAGTCGAAACGCGAGTATCGAAAGCACGGGCCTGGTCCTGATGACCGACACAGCCTCAGCCCATAAGGCAAACAGCGGTGCGAGTACAGAAGAGATTCCAGACCGTGTCTTGCCCTTGAAATGGGCCAGCGTTGTACGTGACGGAGCAGTGCACGGGGAAGCGTTGGTAGAGACGAACCGAGAAGGGTATGGGGGCCTCGCAGGGAGGCGTATTGCAGGAGGGTGGCAAAGAAAGGTGCAAGGGCCTGTTGAAGCTGGTGGTTGAGGTCAAGTTAAATAACTAGGTTGCGGGGGAGGGATTTTAACGCCATTTCAGGCTCCCTTACGCATTACACTATAGTAAGTAGACCATCACCTTCTCGACCTGTCTGGCTGAGCGCGACTTCCTGGCTTGGAGGTCACAGTCTCAGGCGGTATAAAGATTTCGTTCAGTTTGCTCAAGGAGCCTCCGGGAGTCGGCCCGCCACTGATGACGTGGATGCGCCCCTCCACCACAGCCGACCCGAGGCCATGGCGTCCAGTCGGCATCGGAGCCATAGTCTGCCAGGTGTCACTCGCCGGATCATATGCCTCGTTCTCACGGAACGTGCCGTCGCCGCCTTCGCCACCGAACACGTAGACCCTGCCGCCAATCTCAGACGCTGTGATTCCACTACGGGCAGTCGGGAGATCCGCGGCCAGGGCCCAGCGGTCGGTGACGGGATCGTATACTTCCGTGATGGAAAGATTCCGTTGATAGTCACCATTCAGGCGCCCGCCAATAGCATACACTTTCCCGGACACTGTCGCGGTCGCTAGATGATCGCGGGGTGTTGGCAGCGACGCACGCGAGGCCCAGGTGTTGTGTGCTGGATCGTAGACCTCGACTGCGGCACTATTGGCCTTCCGGTCGTAGCCGCCGATGGCATACAGCTTCCCTTCGTGCTCCGTGACCGACAGAGCGCCACGAGGGGTCAGCATGGGCGCACGCTCGGCCCAGGTGTCCATGGCCGGATCGTACTCGTACACGGTGGCGACGGGGTGCCAGACGCTGAGTCCCGACTGCGTGTACCCGCCGATGACATACAATCGCCCGCCTGTCACGCCGATGCCTGCATGGTGCAGACCCATCGGCATGGGAGCTTTGATAGTCCATCGGTCCGTGGAGGGATCGTATTCTTCAACCAATGCGGTAATCGCAAGATTCATCAGATTGCTGAGGTCGGGTTCCTCGAACCCGCCCACTACATAAATCTTGTCACGCAGCGTAACGGCGACCACCTCAGCACGTTTCGTCGGTGCGGACGCGGCCGTGCGCCAGACGCCGCGATCCGGTTCCGGCTGCACCGATTGCGAGGATACGGGCAGCGCGTGGAAGCAGAAACCAGCGACAAGCAGCAAGAGGGATGACGTCGGCCTCACCATACAAACGTCGCTCGGATTGCAGATGTAGCGAGATGTCGCGTGGCCCGTATTATACACAAACGAGCTATGCGGAGGATGTGCAATGACCGGGGACCGGTCATTGTCTCGTCCTCCCCAGATTCGGCACGTCTTCCTCGGGAAGGTGGCAGGGGAGATGGTGGTATTAAATGGCGGGGTATGTCGGAGCCGCGTAACTCAGCGTGAGGCTTATGGCGTCTTTGGCCTAGCTCTCCTGTTCCCACTTCGCCATTCCCACGGCAACACGGGGATGCTCGTAGGGACGGTTTGAATTTAGAACGTTAGAGGGTTAACGTATCAAGAGAATGATGAGAACGATGAGACTCCACAACGTGAGAGACAGGCGAATTCCATTCATAATTCCCGTTGTAGGAGCAAGCGCGTCAACCTCCTCCTCCGTCATGTCCTGTACCATGCTAAGCCGAGGGGAACGGGTCTTGGCTTTGGGTGTTTGAAGAACGCCCAGGCTCTCATCGGCTATGGCTACATTTCCCCACGATTGCGGATACTGCCGTGGTTCCCGTTTTTCTTTCGTCTGCATTAGCCCATTTCCCTCTTTTTCACAATTTGCCATGAACCACCTGCTGCATGAACGTGAATGTGTCATGATCGCTCTCCTTGCGCAGGCCTTGATACACGTCTCCCTCATGTCTCACGCAAAAAAGATACCGCAGGACGTGAGCCCCACAAGACTGAAAAGAGGTATCTCGGAAGTGCGTTCCTTCTCCGGGGGATTGCTCAAGTCTTTTGATGGATGATTGTAGAATTCCCTTCTCTTTCCGCACCCGTATGGCAGTTGGCGAGTCATCTCTCTTTGTTGCTCGTTAGTCCATTTTGACCTGTTTGCCGCTCTTCTTAATACTGATACTGGAAAGACACCACCCCTAAGTGGGACACGCTCCGTACGTCAATGAACATAGGACTGCTACAAGATATATGCACCCTGGAGACAAAAAGGAGCCATATTCGGCAGGCGCCCGGTTAGGGTCCCCTGCCTTGGAAAAGGATAAAAATGTGGCAAGGGGGTTGGCTTATGGTCTGGCAGAAGTTGAAGACTTATCGATACGTCTGTTAGGCCCGACGGGTCGTGGCGCAACTGGTCGCTACGCTGGGCAGCAGGGCTTCAGACTCTTATGGGGAGAATGCGGAAGAAATGGAGTAAGAGGGATCGAGTGCGGTATTGGCTATTTCCTCTTCCGCCACTCCCACGGCGGCACCGGCTGCGGATCGACCCACAAGCCTTTCCGCGCCTCCTGCGCTTCGTTTCCCAACACTTCCAGCACCGTATCCCCCAGCGCATACTTCCGATACCACCAGCACCAGCCTTCCTTTACGAGCTCCTGATTGAGATTCAGGCCATCGGGCAGGATCACGACTCCAAGGATGCGTTTGTTCTTGTCGTAACCGTGGGTCTGGACAGTGACTTGCTTGCCGAAAGGCAGCTCAGGAGCGGCGTGCTTCGCTCGTGTGCCGAACGCTTGGCCCTTCTGCGGGCAGGCGATCACGCTGAGACGAATGCGCTCTGCGTGATTGTTGTGCAAGCCTTTGAGAGTGTCGCCGTCGAGGACGTCAACAACCTTGCCAATACTGGCGCACCCGATAACGCAGGTAATGTTCAGTATTGCGGGGCATGGGAGGGGCTTAGTCGCCGGTCTAGACGGGAGCAGTAGGCGTGACGGTCGATACTTCAGCTGAGCAGATGCTTTCTAGCCCGTTATAGGCACTGACCGTAAAGTGGTAGCGCGTATTAGGTTCAAGGTTTGTGATCGTGGCTGACGGGGAGGTAACGTGCATGGAACTTTCGTATGCGCAGCTACCTGGTTGACCTGGTGATTGCCGGCCATAGTGGACGAAATAGGCAATGACTGAGGGGTCGGGAACCGGATGCCATGCCAGAGACGCGGTGATTCCTGTGTCTGCTGGCGTCGATGCCTGGCCATCGCCGCTGCCATTGCCTCCGCTGCATCCGGTCAGAAAGGGCAACATCGTGAGAAGAAGAGCTGCAACGACGGCGGTCAGGCATAGCGGTATGCAATCGGTCTCTGTGACTCTGGTCCGTGGGAGAGACTGTTGCTTGGTCAAAGCCCTCATGTGCTGCTCCAGAGAATCGGGTATGTATAATTGTGTTGATGTAGGTTCGGTCTCCACCGGCGAGACTCAGCCGAGCGTCTCGGAGAAATGGTTATATTTCAGCCCACCCCACCATTTGAGGACGCCACCGGAGTGACGGTCCAATTTCTCAGTATGGCTCTCTCGCTCTCTCCGTTGATCCGGTGCGATACCTCCACCTGGACCTATGAAGGATGGCAAGGCCAGGTCTATAAGCGCCGATATGCCAAGAGCACATCCTCTGTTCAGGACGCCCGACACTCAATCTCAGACAGGTCTTAGCTTACAGAATCGATGCGTAGACCTGCTGGAGTCGGCGGGGCTGTCAGAGGGGGTGGTGATGACAAACCGCCTGGTATGAAGGTCGCGAGATTGCTCTCACCCGATTCATTATTAGTCAAATCATAGGCTGTAATGAAGTAGTACTGAGTTACCGCCGGCGTCTCGATATTGAAACTCGTCACCTGTCCCAACGTGATGAGAGGAGACGCCGTGCCAGACGCTCGGGTGCAGGGCTGCTGACTGCATTGATAGACCCGATATCCCGCCAGGTCCGGTTCACTGTTGGCATACCACGTCAACATGGCACTCCACGCAGTACTCGACCACAACACAAGAACACAAGTAATGACTTTTACCCAGTTCATCGGATGCTCCTATTGTGTTTTCCTCGCGTAGGCACACCCTTCCCGGAGAAGCCAACTTCTCACGCGCAAGAGTCTATGTCGGATTGCCCAACTGACCTGGCTACCCGAGGAGAGATCGAAGAGGTGAACCATTCACCTCGTTACTGATGTAACTAAGCAAGGTGTGTGCCGTCGCAAGAAGTGGACGGTCTGGCAAAAAACCAGGAAAATCAGCGATGGAGAAAGGGAAGATCGAAGGTGAGTGCAGGGAGACTTTGGAGATGGCAGAAGATCGCTGAGTCAAACGTAGGTTTTTTGGGAGGATAGAGTTGGAGTCGTTGGCCTACTGGTACAGTGCACAAATGTCCTGTGAAGCCCCGGGAGAAGCGGGCCGAGCCGTATACCGAGATCGTGGAGGAGCTTCCGCAGACGCGACGAGAGACGGTGCAACATGTGCGACAGGCTGTTAGCGAAGGCCGCCGCGCCTATGTGCTGGTCAATAACCAGTCAGAAGGAAATGCGCCGTTGACGGTCCAGGCGCTCTCCGAGATGCTACGCGACTAGGTCATGAACCCGTGGGCGCGGATCCTGATGATATGGGAGTGAATGGTTACACTAGTGATGAAGGATGACTGAGACCAACACGACGCGGGTGATGAAGTAGTAGACCAGCACGATGAGCAGAAGGCTCACCACACATTTCACGAGCAATGCGCGAGAAGGTCTCATCCCTCCGGCAGTCCCCGCTGCGGCTACTCTCTGTGTCGGTACCTGGTTGTCAGTTCAATAGCTTCACGATTTCCTCGACTGACCAAATATGGTTGGTCACTTCCCCTCCGATCCGTCCAATCATGCCGGCGGCTCCAGCGGTCCGGCCCATTGCGACTGGTCAATAGGAAGAAATGTTCCTTCAGTGCCAGCCAATGAATAGGTTGATCCTGTCCACATGATAATCACTGGTCCGATCTTGAGCGTGAAATCTTCAAACCAGATCTGACGTCTCCCCGGAAAGCGACGGCAGGTTGAAACTGGAGTACGATGGCGGCTTCGGCGGTCTCGCACGAAAGGAGCGGACCCATGAAGCGGTCAAAATTCTCGGAGGAGCAGGTCGTGTATGCGATCCGACAGGCCGACGCCGGCACCCCGGTCGAAGACCTCTGCCGGCAGCTCGGGGTGAGTGACGCCACGTTCTACGCCTGGAAGAAGAAGTACGCCCACCTGGGCGTGAGCGAGCTGCGGCGCCTCCGGCAGCTGGAGGAAGAAAACAGTCGATTGAAACGGCTCGTCGCCGATCTCTCGCTCGACAAGCACATGCTGTCGGAGGCCCTGCGAAAAAAAGTCTAAGGCCCGCACGCCGCAGAGAACTGGCCGCCTGGTTTCACGGCACCTTTCAGGTCAGTTGCCTGCGGGCCTGTCGACTGGCCCAGTTCAGTCGCGCCGCCTGGTATCGACGCAGCCGCGCGAAGGATCAGTCCGCGCTACGAATACGCATTCGAGATCTGGCCCATGCCCGGCCTCGGTTTGGGTCTCTGCGGATCTGGGTGCTCTTACGGCGCGAAGGCTGGCTCGTGAATCGAAAGCGGGTGCGTCGACTGTACCGGCTCGCTGGATTACAGCTACGCATGCGAGTGCGGCGACGCAAGCACATCGCACTCCATCGTGGCCCGGCCCCGATCCCAAGCGGTCCCACTGAGCGCTGGAGCATGGATTTTGTGCATGATACCCTGGCCGATGGGCGGCCGTTTCGGGTCTTGACCGTCGTGGATAACTGGAGTCGGCAAAGTCCCATGCTAGAAGTTGGTGTTCGGATGTCGGGTGAGACGGTGGGCCAGGCCTTAGATCGGGTACTGAACGGCGTCTCAGGCCCACGGTCCATTACGGTGGATCACGGAACTGAATTTCAATCGCGCGCGCTCGAAGATTGGGCGTATCGTCGGGGTGTGCAACTCGACTTTATACGACCGGGCAAACCCGTGGAGAATGCCTTGATTGAATCCTTTAACGGCCGACTACGAGATGAGTGTTTGAACGTGCACCAGTTCACCTCGCTCGCTGAGGCCCAGCACATCATTGAAGCCTGGCGGCTCGACTATAATCAGCGCCGCCCTCACAGCTCACTCGGGCACCTGACCCCGAATGAGTTTGCTGGACAACGTCAGGTGATCCGGGCTGCCGAAGAAGCTGTCTGTTCTAGTTAAGAACTGTCTCGGAATGGGGCCAACGTCACGCTCCAGAAGTTCTCCTTTGGAAGTGTCTCCTTGACGGGGAAGCTTACGATTGTCTGTGAGGCTGATTTAGCAGAAGGTTTGAAGAGGCTCGCGGGGCTTGAGGAATTCCGCAGGGCGACGGTTCAGACGGCTGGAAATGACTTAAGCCACAGTTTGGCCACAGTTCCGGCTCAAGAAAGTGCAAAATACGCGGGAAAATATGGCGGAGGGGGCGAGATTTGAACTCGCGGACCCCTTGCGAGGTCTCCAGTTTTCAAGACTGGCACGTTCGGCCACTCCGTCACCCCTCCATACCATGCTTGACCCGACCCGGAGCCTGTACGATTGCTCTTGGCGACGGGATAATACCCTTGAGTATCTCATTCTTTCTTGATCCGTTCCAGCCCGCCCATGTAATGACGCAACACCTCCGGTATCGTGACGCTTCCATCCGGTTGCTGATAGTGTTCGAGGATGGCCGCGAGCGTGCGGCCGACCGCAAGCCCGGACCCATTGAGGGTATGGACAAACTCTGTTTTCGTATCCTTCTTCCCGGCTGAACCCTTATATCGAATACTGGCCCGCCTGGCCTGAAATCCTTCGAAGTTGCTGCAGGAGGAGATTTCCCGGTATTGGTTCTGGAAAGGAAACCAGACTTCGATGTCGTATGTCTTCGTCGCGGAGAATCCCATATCGCCGGCACAGAGGGTGACGACTCGGTAATGAAGTCCTAATCCCTGCAAGATCGCTTCGGCATGGCCGGTCAACCGCTCCAGTTCCTCATACGACTGTTCAGGTTTTGCAAACGCGACCAACTCCACTTTGTTGAATTGGTGGAGGCGAATGAGCCCTCTGGTGTCTTTTCCATAGGATCCTGCCTCACGGCGAAAACAGGGGGTATAGGCCGTATACCTGATCGGCAGCGCACTCTCGTTGAGCGTTTCGTCACGGTGGAGATTGGTCACCGGCACTTCTGCCGTCGGAATCAAGAAATAGTCTTCGTCTCGCAGACGAAAGAGATCCTCTTCGAACTTGGGTAACTGGCCGGTTGCAGTCATGCTCGACCGATTGACGAGGAATGGCGGCAGAACCTCCCGATAACCGTGCTGTGTCGTGTGAAGATCGAGCATATAGTTGATGAGGGCCCGTTCGAGTCGCGCCCCGGCCCCCGTCAGGACCGCAAATCGTGCGCCGGAGACTTTTGCCGCACGGTCGAAATCCAGGATGCCGAGCGCTTCGCCGAGATCCCAATGGCTCTTGGCTGGTGCGGTCAACGCGGGCGGGGTTCCCCACCGTCTTTCTTCTTTGTTGCCGCTAGAATCTTTTCCGACGGGAACGGAAACATGTGGAAGATTCGGGATGCGGAGATTCAGATCGGTCAGGGTCTCTTCGATACCCCGTAGTTCGTCGTCAATCTTCTTAATCTGTTCGCCGACGACCTTCATGGCAGCCATTGAGTCATCCGCCGGCTGTTTCTCTCGCTTCAGCTTGGCGATCTTCTCCGATCCCTTGTTTAGTTCGGAGCGAAGTTGCTCGACTTGGCCGGTCAAGGTGCGACGTTGTTCGATCAGCGTGCGGAGTCTATCCCAAGGGACGTCGGCGCCGCGGGGGCCAAGCTGTTCCCGGATGGCATCCAAATTGTCGCGTAAATTGCGTAGATCGTACATAGTCGCGTGGTCCGAGAAAGCGGCTGGAATTTAGCATCGGGGTAGGGGTTAGTCAATCAATCGGGCCGTGATATTCCGCCTTGGCAGGCGTGTTTCGTCCCGTTGACAGGAGCGGGCGGATCGAGGACCATATCCCGATGCGCACGGTGATGAATCCACCTAATCCGTTCGAATCACGGCACCGAGATCTCTTGGAGCCTGCTCCCCATGTGCAGCTGCAGATGTTTGAGGATGCGACCCGGGACATTCTCAGTCGGAACGAGAGTCCCGATTTGCCGTTTCGATGGAGCCTGAATCCGTATCGTGGCTGCTTCCACGCCTGCGCCTATTGCTACGCCAGACCAACGCATGAGTACTGGGGATTCGGTGCCGGGACTGACTTCGAGTCCAAGATTATCGTGAAGCGGGAGGCCGCGACTTTGCTCCGCCGGACGTTTGAGAAACCTTCGTGGAAGGGCGAATTGATCCTCTTCTCGGGGAACACCGATTGTTACCAGCCGCTGGAAGCCTCGCTGGAGTTGACGCGCGCCTGCCTGGAGGTCTGTGCCGAGTATCGGAATCCGGTCGGGATTATCACGAAAGGGGTGTTGGTGCTGCGCGATCTGGACCTGCTGTGTCGGTTGCATCAGGAGTCGTCGGTTCATGTGTATTTCAGCATACCGTTTTCTGACGATGAGGTAGCGCGCAAGGTCGAACCTCATGCGCCTTCCAGCCGGAAACGTTTCGAGGCGATGGCGACCTTGGCGAGCGCCGGGATTCCCACCGGCATTTCGATTTCACCGATCATTCCTGGTCTCAACGATGAGGATATGCCTGATCTGTTGGCCCGAGCGAAACAAGCTGGGGCGGTCGAGGCGATGGCGACGCTGCTGCGTCTGTCTGGCCCTGTGGAGCCGGTGTTCATGGAGCGAATGGCGGCGGCATTTCCAGATCGAATCACCAAGATCACGAATCGGATTCGGGATGTGCGCGGTGGAGCGATCAGCGAGGGGGCCTTCTTTGAACGCCACCGTGGCGCCGGCCCCTACTGGGCGATGATCGAACAGTTATTCGAGGTTTCCAGACGCAAAGCGGGATTGTCGGTGCTGCGTGACGAGACGGTTCCCACCACCTTTCGCAGGCCGGGGGTCGAACAAACAGCATTATTTTGAAGCAGGACAGGGAAGGAGCGAGGATGAAACATAATCCAGGCTTTCTCAAGTTGGTCGATGCGGCACGAGCACGGGTCAAGGAATGTACGGTGGCGCAGGCTAAGGCCAGGCTCGATCGGGGTGAGGTTTTACATTTTCTCGATGTCCGCGAGGACCACGAATTTGCGAAGGATCATGCGAAAGGCGCCCAGCATCTGGGAAAAGGGATTATCGAGCGCGATGTGGAAACGCTCATTCCCAATAAAGAGGAGGCCATTCTGTTGTATTGCGGAGGCGGCTACCGGTCGGTCTTAGCCGCGGATGCGCTTCAGCAAATGGGCTATACGAATGTGGTGTCGATGGATGGGGGAATCAAGGGCTGGCGGGATGCGGGCTATCCGATGGAGCGTTGATTGGGACCTCAGAGATGCCGAGGTCCCATCTACGTTGAATCATGAATTCAGGTGTGCGCGCTCGGGAGGGTTACTTGCTGTTGACTCGATCGAATTCCTTGATCACCTGGTCGGTTAAATCGATGGTGTCCTTATTATAGATCACAATCTTGACAGTTTGTTCGCTGCCCCTATCGACGACGAGAGCAAACCCACCCTTTTCCGCCACGGTTTTCGTGGCCGAAGCAATTTTCTTCATATATTCATCGACCAATTCCTTCTGCTTTCCCTGTAACTCCTGATTAAATTCCTGCGCGCGTTTCTGGAAGTCCTGAACTTTTGCGCGGAACTGAGTCTCTTTTTCTTTTTTTTCGGTGTCGCTTAACTTCGCGCTTTGCTCCTTGAGTGTCTTCTCCGTGTTGCGCAACTCCTCTTCATCCGCGGACAACAATTTCTGTCTGGTGGCTACATATTCTTTAAGCCCGTCCAAGGCTTTTTTGCCCGCTTTTGATTTCTCTAAGACAGCCTGAGGATCGACGACACCCATCTTGAAGGCCTCGGTAGCCTCTGCAGCTGGGAGAGATGCGAGCAGCATAATGCCCGCGGCGACCAAGGGGAGGGTTATCCGCCCCAAGAGGATTCCCGTTGTATGCATAACACGCGCTCCTTGTTGGTAAACAATGCAAACAGATAACCGGTGCGAGAATAACTGGGGGGCCAGGCCCTGTCAAGAGATTGGGTCGCTCGGAGGCTAGACGAAGTATCGGCTGGTGTCGATCTTGTATTCAGTGTTGTCGATCAAGCGGATAATGTTGTGGCGGAAATCTCCGGCCTCATCTTTCTCGGTCAGGTCTACCTCGGGCCCGTGATCGACCGGGTTTCCCTGTGGATCGGTGATAACTTTGACGAACGGCCGTTCGGCGTTCGCCTTGTCCGCAGCCGGCTTGAGCACGACCGCCAGTTCGCTCGTCTCCAGCATCACCAGGCTGCCGATGGGGATGATGCCGACACAGTTCACGAACAGCTTGAGCAGCACCGCGTCAAACGCCTTCCCGGACTTTGAAAGCATCATGTTCAACACTTTCGATGGGGACATGGGTTCCCGGCGATAGACACGGGAGGAGGTCATGGCGTCGTAACAGTCTGCGATCGTGAGGATACGGCCGGTCAGTGAAAGTGTCCAGGGCACGGTAAGTTTCGGATATCCGGAGAAATCCAGGTTCATGTGGTGTTCGAAGGAGGCCGCCGCCATGCGGCCCGGGAGATTCATGAGGCCTCTCATTTTCGAAAGACCCAGAACTCCCTCCGTGGGATGATTGCGCATGGCCACCCAGTCGTCATCGGTGAACTCACCTGGTTTATTCAGGACCTCCATGGGAATGGTGGATTTGCCCATGTCATGAAACAACGCCGCAAGGCCCAGGTCGGCCAGTTCCACTTTGGGATAGCCGGCGCGATTGGCCAGCGCCATGGACAGCAACGACACATTGACCGAATGGTTAGCTGTGTACTGATCGTGGCAACGAAGGGTCGTGAGACCGAGGACTGCGGTTTCATCATCCACCATGCGATCGATGATGTTTTGGATCGCTCGCCTCGCCTGTTTAAAGCTGACCGTTCCTCCTGCGCGGGCTGATTGCGTCAGGGCTCCGACTGATCCTGCCATATTCGCATAGCCGTTCTTGGCGTCCATTTTCCGTTGCGCTTTTGGATCGGTACTTTTCGTGTCGTCCGGTCCCGTGTTCTCCGCCGTTTCCGGTCTTTTTCGGATTTGCAGCTGCCGTTGTTCTTCTAGGTCAATGCCGGCGATTCCCCGTGCTCTGATTTCTTTCTGAAGGTCTTCGAGAGTTTTGTTGTCAGGATCAAGGCTGACAAAGAGCGCGGCAAACTCACGCAGATCCTTCGACTCCACGGTCAACGAGAATGTCATTCCGCCGATCTTCCAGGCGTTCAAGGCATCGATGATGCTGGTGGCCACGGCCATCTGCTGCGCATTCACTTTCAAGTGACTGTCTCCGAGAAACAAGAAATCGTTTTGCAGGCGGAGTGTGACCGGTTGGTCGTGTGCCATGGTCTTGATCAAGGTCAGCATCGCATCGACGGGTTTATCCAGTGCCGCGTTGGTGCGCTCATAGATGCGGGAGGTTTTGATCAAGACGTTCAACTGTGTGACCAGCTGAATTCCCAGCATGACCATTTGCTGGTCAAGGATGTCTCCGGCCTCCGATCCACGGGCGATTTTCTGAGACAGGGACTTTTCGTGGGTCAGGATCGGCTCGGCTTGTTCATCCTCGACCGGGGCTCTCTTTGATCTTGATCTCACTCACGGCAAAAGCTCCTTACTATGATGCAGCCTGCTTGAGATGCTGCTGTCGTTGGGCTTGGGCAAGTGCCGCGGTGCAGGCTTGCCTTACGGTGGCGCCACCTTTTTTCTGACCCAGTTCAAGGACGGTGAGGGCGGCAGGGGTGGGCAATTTCCCCAATGTCTCAGCGGCGAGGGCAGCGAGCTCTTCCTTTTTCTTCCGGTTGGTCCAGGACCGTTCCGTGATCAAACTTTCAAAGAACGGAATGACCTCATCGCTACTGGTGGCGCGCATGGCTTGGAACACTGCACGTTTTTCACCGAGGGTTCGATCCATGAATGTGTCCGCCGATACGAGGGGTGACCAGGTGGAATAGGGAGTCTTATACTGACCGGTCATGAGCAGCTTGAGTGCCGCGAACCGGACCGACTCCTCGCTATCATTCAAGAACGCGACCAGTTTCATCCCGTTCCCTTTAGGACGGAATATTCCGATCGCTCGCACGACTTCCTTCCGTACCTGAATGTCCGGATAGCGCACCAGCTTTTCAACGGCGTCTGCAAATCGGGGATTGTTCCATTTGAGAAGGATCGCGAGAAGGTTCTTCACATAGCGGGGGCGGCGGTCGGACAAACCGCGAAGCACGTGATCCGGCTGATCTTTCGCGAGTATCTCGATGGCCTCAGCCGCGATCGCCTGATGGGCTGGCGCCTCCAGATTTGCCAAAAGGGTGCACAAGGCAGAAACGGCTGCCGGCGTCATTGCCAGCAGAACTGCCGGCAATCCTTCCGTGGTTGCGTCGGGGGTCTTGTTCAAATAGGTCTCGATCAACTTCATGCGTTCAGGTCGGCCAAGGTTGTCGAGCATGGCCGCCAGTTGTTTCTTGTGATCGTCGCCGAGATCCGGTCTGACCTCAGCGGCAGCATGTAACAGTCCAAGTACGCTGTCTAACACGGTCCATCTGCCCTGGGCCGCCAATGAGTCGAGGACGTTTCCCCAGAGGTCGAACAACTTGGTCAGAATCACAGGAGATTTTTCCGACGCCAGGATTGCGGTGAGCATATCCAATAGGTAAGTCATGTTATCTCTGGCGCTCTCAGCCTCGATCTCCTTTGCCAGTTCGGCTAACTCCTTCTCAGAGACCTCGTAGCCCACGTGACCGGACTGGAATCGGCCAGCCTTTCCGGTTGGCTTGTCGCCTGAGGGACTGCTGCCATAGACTCCAGGGCCCGACTCCTTCCTGGCTTTGGCCTGCTCCCGATCCAGGAGGTCTCGCAAGTTCGATTCCGCTGCCTCCATCATCCCGGCAGTAGGCAGCGCAAAGACATCCCCACCGGTCCCACCGGTCGAGGCTTTGGCGACTTCTTCGGCGGTGACGATGGTGATGGTGGAGAGGTCCTTGGACCATAAACGAGTCACAATGTCGTCATCATCTTCCTCGGAATCAAGGTTGCCCCAAAGCGAATCAAGCAAGAAGGAAAGGTCTTCAGCAGCAAGACCTTCGAGAAATGCGAGTTCCCGAATGCCATCCGCATAGAGCTTGAACGCGACGCTTTCATTACTCGAATCCTGCTCGGATCGGTAAACGACTTCCCCGTTGAAGTACAGCTCGGAGCGTTGAATAAGAAACGCCAATTTTGAGTAGGTAGCGAGATGAGCCGTGAGTCCCTCGAACAACTCTTGGAAGAACTTCTGCGCCACAGGGTTCGCTGACCCGTACGTCCGGCTGGACTTTGCTGTTTTGTCCAAGAGTGTGAGGAGTCGCTTGACGGAGACCAACTCCGGATCGGCCGGTTCTTTTGCGGGCGCAATCGGCAGTGCGCCGCCGTCTGTCTTCGGCTCGTCCATGATGATTAGTCGTACCCTGGAGGTGCTAAATCGTCAAGAAAATAGCGGCTCTCAACCCGCATTCTTAATGAGCGCTTCTGCTGCAATCGCCGATCCGCTGCTGCGACAAGCCTCCGGCCGGCGGGCTCGCCCCTCGGACCCTCACCGTACTGCACGAGTACGCCTCGGGCTCTCACGGCTCCGCGCGCCGGTCTCGCAACGCGGCTTGGCGATTTCGCGACGAACCGTCATGAATAATGCGGGTTAACGCGCCTCTCACCGAGGAATTACCGAGGAATTTCTCCTTCCTTTAGCCACGGACACGAGGGCATTGTGAACCCCGAGGCTAGGCCGGTAGAATCCGTCTCATATTGACTATTGCCGCGAGCCACATTGTGTGTTTTGGCGACAGCCTCACGGCAGGGTTTCAATCGCCCACTGCCGACAATCCTCAAGGCGCTGAAACACCGTATGGGAAGTTCCTGCAAGAATTGACAGGGCCTGCCGTGCGCGTGTCTGTGAGCGGCATCTGCGGTGAACTGACCGGTGAAATGGCGATGCGGTTTCGGTCGGCTGTTCTGATATACCAACCGACGTATGTGGTGATACTCGGCGGAACGAACGATCTCGGATGGAACGCAGCGCCGGCAGACATTATGCGCAATCTCCTCAAGATGTATGAGCTGGCCGCAGCGGCCGGGATCAAGCCGGTGCCGGTGACCGTTCCATCGATCAGAGTGGGTGACGATCTTCTTAGTGAGGAGGGGCGTCGGTGGTTCGCGGAGCATCTTGATCGGCGGCGCCAGCTCAACGGGTTGATTCTTCGCTACGCCGAATCGAAACGGCTGGCAGCCTTCGACCTCTTCGCCGCTACGGCGGAGCCTGAGACTCAACAACTTGCGGCCCGGTACTCCAATGACGGGCTGCATCTGACCACAGCGGGATATCGGCTGATTGCTGAGCGGTTGTACCAGGAGATTTTTGCTGCAGCGCCGGCGAGTGGATCGTGACACGGGGAGACTATGATACGTGACGTGACCGATCGGGACTTCGACCACGTCGTGGAACAGGCAGGGTTGCCGGTGCTGGTGGAGTTCTGGAAACCAGGATGCGGGAGTTGCCGAGCGCTGATTCGTGAACTCGAGAAACTGGCGCTCGATGTGGACGGCAAGGTGCTGATCCTGAAGATGAACGTCGAGGAGAACTTCCAGATTCCAGCGGAACTGGAGCTTCGCGCATTACCGGTGCTGGCTCTCTATCGCCAGGGAAAGTTCGAGCGATTTATCGGTGGGCTGGGGAGCAGAGAGGAGATTCTTAAGCAGTTGCGGCTGACATGAAATGAGTCGCTACAAGGTTCGCCAGGTCCGCCCATCCTTTTCAATGAGGCGATCGGCCTCGACCGGCCCACAGGTTCCCGCCGGATATTCAGGCAACCACCGCAACCCTTGCCGGTGCCATCCTTCCAGAATTTTGGTGATCCATGCCCAGGAGGCTTCAACGGCGTCGCGCCGCATGAATCGGGAGGCATCGCCGGCCATCACGTCCAAAAGCAATCGCTCATAGGCTTCGGGCGATGGGCGGCCGAAGACGTCGCTGTATTGAAAGTCCATTTCCACCGGGTGTGTCTGCGCGCGGGTTCCCGGCACGCGGGAGACGATGCGGAGAGAGAGCCCTTCCTCCGGCTGGATGCGCAGCGCCAACACGTTCGGCGGCTGCGGCTGCTGCGCATTGGCGTTGAACAGAATTTGCGGGATGTCCTTGAATTGCACCGCGATCTCGCTGGCGCGATGGGGGAGCGCTTTTCCGGTGCGCAGATAGAAGGGCACGCCGGCCCAGCGCCAGTTTTCCACGAAGCATTTGAGCGCGACATAGGTTTCCGTCGTGGAATCAGGATGAATCCCCTTCTCACGACGATAGCCCGGGATGGGCGCGCCCTGGGCTGTGCCTTCAGTGTATTGGGCACGGACGGTGACGTGCTCGACATCCTGATCGGTGATGGGCCTGAGGCAGCGGAGGACTTCCATCTTCGCGTTGCGCACCACATCCGGATCGAGCGAGTAGGGGGGCTCCATCGCAACCAAGCAGAGCAGCTGAAGCATGTGGTTCTGCACCATGTCGCGCAAGGCACCGGCCTCTTCGTAGTAGCTGGCCCTGGTCCCGACGCCTTCCGCTTCGCTCACCGTGATCTGCACGTGATCGATGTACTTATGGTTCCAAATCGGCTCGAAGATGCTGTTGGCGAACCGGACGACCATCAAATTCTGAACGGTTTCTTTCCCCAGATAGTGATCGATGCGGAAGATCTGCGATTCGTCGAACACACGCCCCGTCACGCTGTTGATGGCCTGGGCGGAGGCCAAATCGCGGCCGACCGGTTTCTCGACGATGATGCGGGCGTAGGGCATATGAGCCCCCTGCTTCGTCGCCAACCCGGCTTGCTCAAGCCCCTCGCACACAGACGCAAACGAACTGGGAGGGATGCTCAGATAAAAAATCCGGTTGCCGGGTAATTGGAAGTTCCCCTCAATGTCTTCTGCTCGGGACTTTAGTCTGGCATAGGTGTTCGGGTCCTCATTTCCCCCCGACACGTAAAAGAGGTGTGGCGCGAAGTCCTTCCACTTGTCCTCTGCCAAGGCTTGCCGGGAGTGTGCCACGACGCCGTCACGAACCGTGGCGCGGAACTCCTCGTCGGTCATCGACTTGCGGCCCAGCCCAATCACTGCATAGCTCGGCGGAAGAAGTCCGTCGAGGAGCAAGTTGTAGAGGGCAGGAATCAGCCGCCGACGCGCCAGATCGCCGGAACCTCCGAAGATGACGAGGGTACAGGGCTCGACCGGGGGAATCGTTTCCTGTGAGGGGCTGATATCGATACGTGGGCTATTCGGTGGCATAGGGCACAGGCGTTACCAGACTGCGGAAAAACTCGATTGATACACAAAACACCGTTGGAATTTTCCTTTTGCCGCTGATGCCTGAAAATTTTCAGGATGCTCAAAATGGCCGTCCAGCAAGGCCGCAGCGAGCGATGAGGCGAGGCGTACGCTTCGGTACGTTGAGCCTCTGAGCGAAGCGAGAACGCCGCTGGCGGACGTTTTCAGCATCCTGTTACCGGCGGACCGCATGGCCGCCGAAGGCATTCCGCAACGCGGCCAGCATCTTTTCCGCAAAGGACTCGCTTTGCCGCGATCGGAATCGAGTGAACAATGCCGTCGCGAGGGTCGGGACCGGTACATCCTTCTCGATTGCATCGGCGATCATCCAGCGACCCTCGCCGGAATCCTGCACGTAGCCTTTCAACTGTTCCAGCCGCGGATCCTCTTTCAAGGCGCCGGCCGCCAATTCCAAGAGCCAGGATCGAACGACACTGCCGTGCATCCAGAGATCTGCGATCTTTGCGAGATTAAGCTTGTAGTCGCTTTTCGCCATCAGCTCGAAACCTTCCGCATACCCCTGCATCATGCTGTATTCGATTCCATTATGCACCATTTTCACGTAATGTCCGGCACCCACTCCGCCGACGTGAGCCCATCCCTGCTCCGGCGCCAGCGTGGTGAAGATCGGCGCGAGCTGTTTCACCGGCGCCTCGTCGCCACCGACCATCAGACAGTAGCCGATGGTCAGGCCCCAAATGCCGCCGCTGGTGCCGGCATCGACATAGTGAATCTGCTTCTTAATGAGGTCCCCGGCCCGTCGAACATCGTCGTGGAATCTGGTATTGCCGCCATCGATCACCGTGTCACCCGCGTGGAGCAGCGCCGCGACGGCCTGAACGGTCTCCTCTGTCGGCGCGCCGGATGGGACCATGATCCAGATCGCGCGCGGGGCCTTGAGCTGGCCGACGAGATCAGCTAACGACGAGGCACCGACACAACCGACCCCTCCGGCCTGCTTGACCAGATCCGCCGATCGATCATAGACCACTACCCGGTGCCGGTCACGTTGCAACCGGGTAACCATGTTCATCCCCATTTTCCCGAGCCCGATGAATCCGATTTCCATAGTGACTCCTTTTAGCAGGATGCTGAAAAAGTCCGCCAGCTTTCTGCAAGGTTAAGGTTTAGGTCAAGGCTGAGAAAAAAAGTCTGATCTTCACTCAACCTTGACCTTGGCCTCAGCCTACATCAGAAGTTGCGGCCTTGCTGGACGACATCCCGCGGATCACGCTCCTCAAAGAGGAGCCTGTCATCTGTTCATACTTACCCGCGTTGACTGGCTGACGAGCCCCATGTGACAGCAGTCTGATGACCGATCCCGGAGCCCTGTCAGTCGATTCTGGCAGGATTCGGTACGTCCTTAAAGAGAGTATCGGCAAGATCGCGGCCAAAGTTGAGCCGTTCCGGCAACGTGGCCGCAGTCAGGAACCGCCCAGCCAGGTCTCCCAGCCCCGCATCGCGGGAGGCGATGAACTTTGGCACGTCACCCGGCGCGGTCAGCCAGAAGCCCCGTAGACGGAAGAACGCGCTGACGACGTCCTCAAAAAATATCGAGAGTAGATACTGCGCGGTCGCCGGCTTGTCGGCCAGATCTCGCGCCTTTCCCAGCCAATGGAAACACTCCGCCTTCATCCGAATCTGCTCATTGATACTGACTGGGGGCGGCCCCTGTCGGAACCGTTGGTGGGCGCGTTCGATGAGCTTGGCGCCGATGCTGTCGTGATCGAAGAGGATGCGGGCTTTCCGCAAGAGTGACGGGAGGCGCGGCGAGTAGGGGAGGTCCTCCTCCATCTCTTGATGTCCCCGATAGCGGATGTCGGCCAGACGGTCGGCGACACGGACGATCTCGTGGCCGTCGGCCTGTCCTTTCACGAGCGCAATGAGATCGATGTCGCTGTGAGTCGTGATGGCGCGCCGCACGCTGGATCCCACCAGGATCACACTGACGAGATCGCCCCCGCGGCGACCACGGACGTGGCGCAAGGCCACCGCAACAAGCTCTTCGAATCCCGGTTCATCGATCGGGTCCGGTTGTTCCGGCGGCTCCGGCATCGCCAGGAGTTCTGCCTTTAATTCTTCTGACGTGGGAATAGGTTGGGTGGCGGGGCTATCCATTTTTATGCTCCCTGTATGTGCTGAATATGTTTCGGGAGCGATCCAAGCCAATCCTCGAACGGTTGCTCCGCATCAACGATAATTTCCAACTTGCCATTGGTCAACCGCCGGACGACACCCGGGCTTTCTGGAGACAGCGGGATTTCGACCCACTCGCGGTTCAGACCGAGCGAGTCGGTGACCTCAAGGATCCGGCTGATGTGTTTGAATGACACAACTTCTAACGGCATTGGTACTCCATCACGCGGCATTCTAGATTTCAGTGGGAGACGTGTCAATGAGCAGACGCTTCAGTCTGCCAACACACGGGCAAAGATGTCGCAGGCTTCTTCGGTCATGGCACTGGAGATATCCAAGTGGGTGACGGCTCGAAAGCTTGTGCCGCCGATGGCATTGATCAAGACCCCCGCCTGCTTCAAGGCGGTGACGATCGCCGGTGGACTCAGGCGGTGGCCGATCACATCAAAGATGACGATGTTCGTGTCGACATCTTGAGGACTGATCCTGACCGTCGGGACTTGTTGCAGCTGTCGCGCCAGGCGCTTGGCGTGGTCATGGTCCACTTTCAATCGTCCAATATGATGTTCAAGCGCATAGATTCCGGCGGCGGCGAGGATGCCGGCCTGCCGCATCGCACCACCATACATACGGCGCAGCCGCTTGGCCTTATCGAGGAGGGTCAGATCATTCATCATGAGGAGCGAACCGGCCGGTGCGCCCAGTCCTTTCGAGAGACAGACTGACAGGGTATCAAAGTGCTGGGCATAGGAGGCCGGCGGCAAAGTGGTGGCAGCAACGGCGTTGAATAATCGTGCACCGTCCAAATGCATCGGGATGCAGTGGGTGGCAGCCACCGCGCGAATCCGTTCAATCGTCGCCAGCGGATAGATCGTTCCTCCGCCGCTATTATGGGTGTTCTCCAGACAGATCAGCGCCGTTTGAATCGTATGCGGCTCTTTGGGACGGATTGCCGCCTCAACCTGCTCGGGTGAGATGAGGCCCCGATTTCCTGCGACCCAATGGAGTTGTACGCCTGCGAGTGCCCCAGCGGCGCCCTGCTCATACCGGACGATATGCGCCGTGCTCTCGACGATGACTTCTTGGCCCGGTTGCGTGTGGAGGCGAATGGCGAGTTGATTGGCCATCGTGCCGGACGGCACGAAGAGCGCGGCCTTTTTCCCAAACATCGTGGCTGCCATGTCTTGCAGCCGGTTCACGGTGGGATCTTCGCCGTAGACATCGTCTCCCACTTCTGCGCGTGCCATCGCCTTTCGCATGGCTTCAGTAGGTTTCGTGACCGTATCGCTGCGCAGGTCGATCATCAAGCGTCCGTGAGAATGCCACAAGATCGTGGGCCTTGCGCATTCTAGCAAATTTTCTCCTTGCGCGGGAGAGTCGGTCACGGCAGGATGCTGTTCGTATGACGTGGCTTCGAGACGTGCTCCCGTCGGTGACCGATGCAGAACCGGACGAAGCCGTCCCGATGGGCTGGGCATTCATCTATTTTTCTAGAGGGGGTAGCCAGACTGTCCTTCACTGCGCGCAACATTCTCACCCACCCAACCCTGAGCGCGCCGAGACGCGCTCTTGTCCCAGGCGAGCACATTCTGATCGTACGCGGTCTGCGAGCAAAAAGGATGGTCTGGCTGCTCCCTCCCCCTGCTTTACGTGTAAAAAAATCGCATGCTATAGTCATGGGCGCATTGCGCTGTGTTGATTGTGTATCATCACGTTTCACGAGGTTCACGATGCCTGAAGTTCCAGTTAAGATATATGTTGATAAACTATTGAAAGATTGTGGAAAAGTTGCACGGAAGCTCGCGATTTTATCTGGTCCTGTCAAAGAGAAAGCCTTGCGTGCGATGGCGGATCGAGTTGCGGTTGACGAAGAAAAGATTCTGGCGGCGAACGAGAAGGATGTAGACGCGGTCGGGAAGTCCTTTGAGGCCGACGTCATGAAAGACCGGATGAAAGCCGCCGTGGCTCGCCTGCGCATGACGGCGGACGATATCAAGGAGATGGTCGATCGTCTCCGGATGATCGCGGACCTCCCCGATCCGGTCGGTGCTGTCACCTCACGATGGGAACAGCCGGACGGGTTGCAAGTCAGCCGTGTCCGCGTCCCAATCGGGGTGATCGGCGTCGTTTCAGAACTGAGCCCGCTCATTACGGTGGAATCGATCGCGCTCTGCTTCAAGTCGGGTAACCTCTGTGTCTTTCGTGGCGCGCCGGAGTGGAACTTGACGCAGCAGGCCATCGGAACCGGATTGCGCGAAGCGGCGGAACAGAATGGGGTGCCGGACGGCGCATGGATCATCATCGAACGTCCGGAAAAAGAGGTGGCGGTCGAGTTGATTCGGTCCGCAAAAATTCTCGATGCGATAATCCCGCGTGGCGGGGCCGGCCTCCGCAAAGCAATGATTGAACAGGCGAAGATGCCGGTGCTTTCCTACGACGGAGGGCTCACGCATATGTACGTGGATGCTGACACCGATATGCCGATGGCTCAAAACGTGGCGATTAACTCCAAGGTGCAGAAGGCCATGGCATCGAACTCGCTCGACACGCTGCTCGTGCAACAGGTGATTGGGCGACAGTTCTTGCCTCCGCTGGTCAACCGCATGCTCGAAGAATTTAAGATCGAGGTGCGGGCCTGTCCGAAGACCATGGCGCTCATGGGGCAAATGGCAATGACCGGACATGCCTCGATCGTCCCGGCAAAGGAAGTGGATTGGCACACCCAATTTCAGTCGCCCGTATTGGCCGTCAAAATGGTCGCGGACATGGACGAGGCCTTAGCGCACATCGTGGCGCATGGCCCCTGTCTCACCGCCGTCATTGCGACCACGCGGTATGAGTCGGCCTTGCGGTTCACGCGCGAAGTGGATGCCAGCGCGGTGTTCGTCAATGCGTCGTCCCGGCTCAATGCCGGTGATAGCTACGGTATGGGTGCCGATATCGGGCTCAGTGGCTCGCGTCTCCATGCCAAGGGTCCGATCGGCCTTGAGCAACTGACTTGCGAAAAGTACGTCGCCTTTGGGTCGGGCCAACTGCGCTACCCGCATCCGGTGCCGGAGACGTATTTTGACGCGATTATGCTCAAGAGGCCGTAGTCGCCTGCTGAAAACGCTCTCCAGCTACGTTCTCAGTCGCTCGAACCACTCGACGTACCCTCACCGCGTATGCCTCGTGGTTCGCACTCCTTGCGGCCTCGCTGGAAAACGTTTTGAGCAGGCGTGCCGAGGTTGGATCAATGACCAACGACTCACTGTTGCAATCGCTCCATGCCCACTTGACCGGATGGGGACTCCGGCAATTCACGTCGGATGAGACCTATTTCCAGTGGCAGCGGGAGACCCTCTCACCGGCCGAGATTACAGCACTGCATCGGCAGGTGGAGCAGAAGCGTGGCGGATCCTCTGCCGATGAGGTCTTGTTCTACGATGCCACCGCTCATCCGAATATCCTGCCGGTCCTCTATAGCCAACAATACGACTATTATCTGGCCATCGGATCACGCGTGGCAGATCGCATGAGTGGCGCCCAGTCCATACTGGATGTGGGCTGCGGGGTCGGCATCCTCACAACATTCTATGCGAGGCAGCATCCCGACAAGGCTTTTATCGGGATCGATCGCTCACCTGCCTCGATCGCGCGAGCGCAAGAACAAGCGAAGGCACTTGGTCTGACCAACGTGCAGTTTGAATACCTTGATCTCGATCACATGACTCCCAGTCGCTCCTTTGATTTGATCCTCACCACGCATGCCCTCGTGCAAGCTGAACTGGACCCGGGCATTCCCAGTCGCAGGTGGAACACCTTCGAGCGTACCGGCGAAGACCAACAGCAAGCAGACTTTGAACGGCGGACGGGGATCGACACCAGGCTCGATCGCATGCGCGTCCTGCTCTCTGTACAGGGGCGCATGATCGTGTTTGAGAAAACCCGCCAATTGGCAAGACGAGTCCCGCTACAGCGGGCCTTGGCTGCACGCGATCTTGGCCTGATCGAGCAGCCGGAATTGATTCGATACCGTCTCGTCGAAGAAGTTGCCGACGATGGACCTTTCTATGTGCTGGGGAGGGGAGCGTCAGGTCAGCTTCTCTGGGATGAATCGCCCGAGCCAGATGAAGGCCGTCCGTTCGATCGAACCACGCTGAAAACCGGTTTAACCGATCCGGACGCGCCGCTCTATGAGAACCATTGGCCTTCCGCACAGCGCGCATGGGAACAGCTGCACGATAAGCACCTCCTCAAAGAGACCACGTGCCAGGAGCCGGACGGCCGCCAGCTACATATCGAACTCGGTCAGGCAGAGGAGGGGGTCTATCTGTATTGCGCCAACACCTTGGATCAACGCCAGTTGGTGCTTGTTGAACCAGCCCGCACGGTCATGCTGGAGTCCTACTATCGTGAGATTGCGGGCAGCGCATCTCCATCGACAGCGTCCGGTCAGTCGGACAGATGGCTCGAATGGTGCAAGCTGTACAGTGGGTAGGAGGCGAAGTCAATCGACGAGAAAACTTCACGTGCCCCATTCCTTTTTGTTCGTAATTGGGATATGAAGTGGGGGGCGGCGATTGCGTCGCGGTGCGATATTACTCATCCACACATCAGAGGAGACACTCAATGTCTAAGGGCATGACACAGAAGAAAGCAACCAAGAAGAAACCAGCCATGACGATGAAGGAAAAGCGCGCTGCCAAGGTTGCCAAGAAAAGGGGCTAATGCAGCCCGCGCTTTGGCCGTTCTGACCGAAACAATGCCCACTGCGCCTATCGACGTGCGTTGGACGTCACGAGCGCGATGGGATGGCGTGTCTCAGTTATGATCACGCTATGGCAATACTGCCTTCAGTGCTGAACCCTGTCTTTGAGACCGTCACAGGTGAGGCTCCGGCCTCCTTCAGCTTATCTCCCAAACCGGACGATACGAGAGCCTGTTGGAGGTCTTCGTCCGTCTGATCGCTGAGAAAATCGAGCCCGATGACAGCGTAATGGAGGGGGTGACCGTGCGGCCCATCGACACGGAAGACCTGCGCGCGACTGGTTCCTTCCTGGAAGTCGGCGATGTGATGTTTGGGAAACTGCTGGCGCAGGTAGAGGCGGATCACGTCGAACTTGGCTAAATTACTCACGTGCCGTTTGTGTCCCTTTCCCGAATCTCTTGTTCAATGAGTTACCTTGACTGGTTTTCCCTGCGATGCCCCAGTCACTTCTTCCGGTACACGTTCAGCCCGACTTTCTCCTCGCGGTTTGGAATGGTTACATTCCCCTCCGTCGAGGCAATGATGATCGTCTTCCCCGAGGCAGAGGGCCCGAACTCTTTGGACAAATCTACCTTGATCGTCAACGTTGTACCTTCGACGGTCATCTCCACGTTCTTCATGATGCTGGCCTCTCAATGATGGACGAATCGTGAGGACGCTCTGGCCGAATAATGGTGCAACCTGTACCGCGGGCAGGGGAGGAAGGCAATCCACAGAAGCGCCTCACGCAGTGCCAAGACCGTGGCGCGTCCCGCGACATGGCTCGGGACGGTGAGCCTGTCGAATCGTCGTCTGTCCCGCTTTTCTCGCAAATCTTGCAAATCCCACGCGAATAACGAGATACGCTTCAGCCCTCGCTCAGATGCCTTTAAATGCAAGGTACCACCCTTCGACCCGCTCCCGGGCCCAGGGCGTTTTGCGGAGAAACGTGAGACTAGATTTCACGCTGGGATCGTGGAGGAAACAGCGGATCGGGACACGGCGCCCCATCTCGACCCACCCATACTGCTCGACGAGTTCCGTGATGATGGCCTCTAGCGTAATCCCGTGCAACGGATCGCGAGGATGGGAAACACTCATGATCGTATGGCAAATGACATGGGCTGATGACCGAAGACGACAGACTTATAGCATAAAGTACGAAGGAGGAGCCACTGGTCGGTAACTCATAGCAGTGAGAATGAGGGCGTCTCTCGTGAAGCGTATCTCGTTTTCGGAAAAAGAAGGCCGGAGACGAGCGACGAACGACACTTCACGAACGACGATGTGGAGGACGGCTAGGCCTTGCGCTTGAGCAAGTCAGCGAGATGGGCAAAGGGCGTGAAAGTCGAGGGTCGATCTTGCGCCCGGCCCGGCGGTGCCTCACCAGACGCGTCAGCCACCTGATTCCGCTGATGCTCATTGTCGTGGCAGTAGAGACAGAGCAATTCCCAGTTGCTCCCGTCATGCGGATTGTTGTCGTGGTTGTGGTCCTTGTGATGGACCGTGAGCTGGTTCAGTTTCTTGCCGTCAAATTCGCGTCCGCAGTGCGCACAGATCCACGGAAACATTTTGAGCGCTTGCTCTCGATAGGTCTGTTGCAGCTGAGCCTGGGTGCGCCGTGCCATGCGAGCCTCGGAGAGGATGGCGATTTGTTACTGAAGGATTCTACAACAAGTCTTAGCAGGTTGCTGGCGGACTTTTTCAGCATCCTGCTAAGTGAGCTGTGTGCAAGGCCAAGAGAATACCCGAATGGCTGGTTTGACCCAACCTGAGTGCTTCGCCTCTGCACACCAGGCCATGACAGCGCTGGCGACCTTGTCACGTTGAGCTGGTTCCAGCGAGACCAGGATGACACTGTTACCCCCTGCATAGAACGAGATCCCTTCAGTCGATCCCGATTGTCCGATCCCAACCGTCTCGGGAAATTCGGTGTAGGCAATGACCCCGCATGTCCGCAATAACTCATGCACGCGTTCTTTCAGTGACGTACGAAACACGATCATCAACATGTCCATGGGTGACCTCGAAACAGGTGAGAGAATAATATAGCAGGTTCCTCATCGATCTTGGAAGGCAAGCCCGCATTATTCATGACGATACGTTGCGAAATCGCTGAGTCGCGTCGCGTGACCAGCGCGCGGAGCCCTGAGAACCCGATGCGTACTCGTGCAGTACGGTGAAGGTCCGAGGGGCGAACCCGCTGGCCGGAGGCTCGTCGTAGCAACGGATCGGCAATTGCAGCAGAAGCATTCATGAATATTGCGGGCGTTGAATCACAACCAGGTGATTTTGCAATTTGTCCTGTCTGTCCTTGATCCTCATTGTCTCATCGAGGACCACGCATAAACATTTAGCACATAACCCTTTAGAGGGATTGCCATTCTTTCGACGAATTGGTAATTCCTGTGTCCCTGTGTCACGTCCTGAGTAGGTTTGCATCTTACCGCGAGTCTCTGACTGATGGAACGTCTCGGCGTATCGTTCTGTGACAGATGCAGGCGGACGTGAACAAGCTGGGTGCCTTCGCATCACAGAAAGGCCACATGTGACCCTCTCAAGGATCCCACCAAACATGGAAGAGTCGGCCAATCCGGATCGCAGGGGAGGCACGCGTGTGCTGAAGATACAGCCATGTTTTTACCAGCTTACGCAAGTCGCTGGTTACGAGATCGTCGAATTCTCTGATGGGCACGCGCTGTCTCTCAATACCAGCTCGGGAGGATTCTTGCTCTTAATGCCGCAGCCTCCGGAGAGGAGACAAGTGTTTGAAGTGCACACGCCTTTGTCAACAGAGGAGGAGCGAGTAGTCAAGTTAGTGGAAGCCTGTTGGACGCGCGAACTGGCATTTGGCGCCACTGGCAAGGTCTATCTCGTCGGCGTCAAGTCCCTATTCGAACCAGGCGCGTCCCAATTTATAGCGAGCGCCGGTGGGCGAGAGTTGAACCGGGGCCAGTGAGGTCAGGCGGGTTTATCTAGTTTGTTCGGTTTATCTTATTTCTCGTGTTGGGTAAATCCAAAGATACCAGAGAAGCCAAATCCCCCCCCACGTGCTGCGAAATGGCTCTTGACACCTTTATCTTTCCCACTTTTATCTTTCACGCATAGAAATATTTTCCTCGACCGCCAATCCCGGCTCTCTTATAATGAAAAACAGAGGATCATATGGAGCCTATCATCGAACAACGCAATCACCGACGTTACCCCGTCAATTTCCAAGGGGTCTTTTCCTCTGATACAGTGCAGGGCGAAGAGGGTCTTGTGCTAGACCTCTCCCTGGGAGGGTGTCGGGTGGGAAGCCCGATTCCCATGCCTATCGATACAGCGATTCACCTTCAGATTCGGCCTCGCCAAGCGCCCCCCATTTATATCCCCAGCGCGATCGTGCGTTGGGTAAAGGGCTCCGCATTCGGTGTGCAGTTCCAAGAATTGGCTAAACACGAATCAAAAGCGCTGACTCATCTGCTGTGGTCATTGCCCCCTTCAAGGCGGGACAGTTCATCGAATCCGTGAATCGAGGCCTGACGCTCTGCCGAAAGCTATCGAGGAGTGCCGGCAGTCAGCTGCGACTCCTACATATATCCGACGGGCTGCCAGGCTCTAAGAACAGGAGCCTTACTCCCTTCAGCTACTCTTACGAGTCGTGCTTTGTACTCAATTGGCAGGCAATAACAAAATCACGTTCATTTGGATACGCTGCTGCCATCTCATAGCCGATGCGATTTCGTTCAATCTGGCATTCTTCAGACGTGGCATACGTCTCCAGCTTTATCATTTTATCAAGTCCCGGCACATTACTCAGGAGAACAATGACCAACAACCACATGGGACTCCTTTCAGCCTCTCCAGGCAAGGAGCAAGCACGCTGTATTCACTTGGTAGGTTAGGAGCCGCGTACGCCGTTCATCTTGTCGCACTCCCCGAAAGTGTGCCAGCATTAGTTGAAAATTGACGAAACGGCTGCCCTCGTGGTGCAGGGCGGTGATCGTGGATCAGACCACCACCTGACACCATCGAAAGGAGTCGATTCATGAGAACAGGAGTCCGAATTCAGCGACAAGGCAAGGTGAATGAAGTGGGGCCCGCAGTCGTGCCGACCGACGTGGACCGCCGAGTGGCCCTGATCCAAGCGCTGATTCCGCTGAGGCTGCAGGCCACTCATGCCTGACCTCAAATCGACCCTGCTGTCTTGTGGGAGGCGTGTGTGAAGTGAGGAGAAGACGATTCAGAGGTAGTCTAGCTGGTTTGTTTGGTCTATCTGGTTTATCTAGTTTATTTTGTTCTCTGAACCAGATAATCCAAAGAAACCAAATAAACCAGACAGACCCGATGAACCAGATGAACCAAATTTACGTCACGCACCGCGAGAAGGGCCTGACACATTGTTCCTTTCCATTCCTCCGATAGAATCAGTTCAGGCATCGCGCAACGTCAGAAGGAGGGGCTCAACTCCCCTGGCGCGCATGATCGAGGGTTTTGACCATGGTCAAAAGACGCGCCCGTCCTTCCTCGGAAATCTCGGTGAACTGGACCCCCATCCCCGGAAAGAACACATAATGCTCCTCACGAGGCCGGATCCAGGCCACTGTGCCTTGTGCGGTGATCGGCGCGGTCGGATCGTCTGGCAGGACGAGTTCCAGTGCGAGGGCTGTCCCTAACTGCGGCGGCAGATGGGTCTCGATGAAGACCCCACCTCCGCCGATCTCGCAGGTAACACTGTCGAGGTGTTTGTGGTCCGGCGTCAAGAAGCGCACCTTCGCCGCGAGACGACTGCGGGGGTAATTCCGGACTGCTCGATGGGATTGGTCCTCTTTGACATAGCCCTGAATGAAATCGATAACTGCTTCCCACGGCACCGCCCCCAACGATTCGCCTGTTGGGCCGAGCAGCGTCATCGTTTCCGCCTCGCGGTCCAGCTCCAAGACTTTCCCTCGATGCCGTAATGAGATCTTAACCGGCAGCATCACCATGATCCCTCCTCTCGGTGGGAAACGAATACGCTCGCCCTTTCCGTATCATTCATCACGCATCCTCCTTCAGGCTCTCGACCCCTTTTCTTTGCCGTCAGGCGGGTTCTGGATAAGGCGTAGATTCAACGCCTTCCATCATACCAAATAGATAACTGCTTCTTGTCTTGCAATGTCCGACGTGGATGTAGAATGACTCGGATGATCTGACCGGCAATCTCTCGCCCGGAGTAGAGTGCCACCTTGCGGGATGACGTCTCCAGCGGATGTTTTGTCAAGATGATGAATTGAAGGCCGCGTTGTCGCCCCCACTGCTTTAGTTGCTCACTTAAGCTGATTTCGTCACCAGCGTAGAGTTCCTGGTTAAAACCACCGACATCACGAAACGCATCGCTGCGACACACGACCAACGCACCCGCCGCCCAGCGAAACAGAATCGACAGGCCCGTCCACAGTTGCAATGTCCAGGTCGCCCACCATGGCAATCCTTGCATTTGTAGTGTGCTGCCACACCCCACGCACTTACCGTCTTCAATCAAACGTAAGATATCAGCAAGCAATCCTGGATTTAACACGCTGTCAGCATCCACAAACAGCAACCAATCTCCTGTCGCCGCCGCTGCGCCAGCGTTGCGTGCCCGACCGATTTGATTGATGGGTTCAAACACGACCTGAGCACCTGCCTGTCTTGCCAGATTGGCCGTGTTGTCGGTGGAATTATTGTCGACCACAATAATTTCCGATGTAAAACAGTGCTTGAAATTTGCGACGAGTGATGCAGAAATGGACTGCAGACAGCGCGCAATCAGACGCTCTTCATTAAAAGCTGGAATGATAATTGAGAGATGCATACGTGCCATCCGCCGCACCCGGGCTTTCTCGCCGAGAATAATTCGAGACATTCTACGTGTTCAAGATGGCCTGGTCTATCGGTGGTGAGGGGAGGGCGATACCACCAGCAAAATTCCGCCCGAACCAGCTCTCGATTGAGCATGCGTCCATCAGGAAGTGCCACATCTCCCAGTAGCCGGTAGTACTTCTTCAATGCTAGTATCCACCATCACCCGCGGCGTTGAACCGACGTAAGGGAGCGGGTAACGGCGTGGAGATATTAGGGATCAACGTCAAGAGGGGATCGTATGAAAACGTTTCAGGTGCGACAAAACATTCATTATGATCTGGTGATAGCCGCAGGCACGGAACAGGAAGCGATTCTGAAGGCCGGGGGTATCCCATTGACTCAGTGGGACACCGAGAGCACCGAGATCACGGCCGAGTTGATCGATGAAACGGAAGAATTGGACGAATACTGATGCCCAAGGCCTTTCTGACGCCCACTTTTGTCTACGTCAAAGGATGCGTGCGGCTCGATCAGTTCTTACCACACGCAACTTTCCACACAGTTTTTCCCGTACTGCCTGGCATGACTGGTACCCAGTTACCTACTTGCGAGTTGGTATAAACCACTGTTCCACTTCCCATATTACCCGAGAATTCCTTGAGCGCAAGCACCCGACTGCGCTCTTCGGCGCAGTCGAATTCCCATTCTTCCTTGGCAGTTAAAAACCTGATGCCCCCCACGGTTTGTACAGTCTTGTAGTCTTGGAGTTGCCACATCTTCACCAGATTGCTGTTGCGGCGTATGGTGGCTGGATCTACATACACAGTCTTTTCTGCTTCGTCGACGCCACTAACCTTTACCCACTCCGCATACGCAGGTCCACTACTCAGTAACAGGAACGTTATCAGGAAGAGTCGCGTCATTTGAATCCCTCGGTACTTCATGGCCACTCATTTCCCTGTCGGCTTCCACTCTCGTGCCCGCTTGTGCGCCTCGGCAATCTGGGCTGGCGTCATCTGTCTGGCGAGATCATCGCGGTATCCTGGCGCGTGCGCATTTCCGTTTCCTGCCGCCAGGCTGTACCACAGGTGGGCCTGAACTAAGTCCCGGGGACCGCCCTCACCGTAGGCAGACAGGATACCGAGGTAAAACTGCGCTTTCGCTTCCCCCTGAGCGGCAGCCTTCTCGTACCACTGGCGTGCTTTGGCGAAATCCCGTGGGACTCCGTCTCCGTTCTCATATAGCGAACCGAGGCGGAACTGCGCAATTGGGTCTCCCTGCTCGGCGAGCGGTCGCCACTCACGCAAGGCTGTTGCGTAGTCTCCACGGCTATAGGCATCCATGCCGACTTGATAATCCGCCCATGCGGGAACAGCGAGACAGATGATCGACAGCACGAGGGCGATGGGGAATCGGAGAGGCATTGGCCGATTGTTACTCACAGTACATTCTCCACCGCAAACACCTGCCCTCTCGATCACCACACGACCGCCCCAGGTACTTCTACCCATTGCGCATTCGGAAGCGTGACAGTCAGTGGGGTCAAGAAACAAGGACATTCTACTTTTTCAGGTCGACTTGGTCCATCGCTGTGTGAGGGGAGGGGGTGGGGGACAGCATGTTCAATGTTGAAATGGTGAATGTTCAATTGTCCGGACAATCACCGAACGGCAACTCCGAGCGGATTATCTGGTGCGCGGGTCTGTCTTCTCTCTCTCGTTCGTCGAACCAAACGAACGAGAGAGATCAAAGAGACCAGATGGACCAGATTCCCGGCGCTTAGCCGACAACCGCAACTTGTCTGATGGTGAAGATCCCCACGCCCCTTGTGATGATCACCTTCCCTGCCCGGCTTAAACGAGAGATCTCCTGATAGATCTCGCTAGAGGTGAACTCCGGAGAGCGCGCCACCAAGGCTTCGAATTCGCAATCCTGGGAGCCTTGGAGTAGTCCGAGGATGCGGTCGGTAATGGGCCTCTGCTGTGACATGTAGATACCTCCTTGCCGCGAT
Source organism: Nitrospirota bacterium (assembly GCA_963741245.1). Taxonomy (GTDB): domain Bacteria; phylum Nitrospirota; class Nitrospiria; order Nitrospirales; family Nitrospiraceae; genus Palsa-1315. The sequence goes on from CAVUHR010000005.1 coordinate 45,845, forward strand.
GTGATCGTCTCGGCACAGTGTGCGGAGTGTGCTGCCGGCGTTGGAGCGGCGGAGACTGGGGAATCGGTCGCGTTGGGAAGGGTGACGAAGCGCGAGAGATGAGACAGTCGGCGTGGCTGAAACGTCTTGACTGTGATGCTACGCGCCCAGAGACCGCTCAGTCAAGCAGTCGCATCGGTGCATGCTCCTGTCATCGAACCAAACAGACGATAACAAACCAGATCAATCAGCTCCCCGCCATGCGCCGCGAAATGTTGGATTACAAGACCCCCATTCCGGCTGCGGATATAGTTCAAGTCGTTGGAGCGGGCGTGGTCGTTCGTGCAGCGTTTTTCAGGTGGGACTTCTTGAGCGTCATGAGACCTAATTCCTTCGCGGTAGGTGCGTAGGGTCCCGATGTTTTCCCCTTGTAACGTTTCTCAAACTGCTCGATGAAATGGAGCGCTTCAGCGGTTTGCCCTTGCCTAGTCAAGAGTTCCACGAGGCGAAAATACGCTGGCACAATCAGAGGCATATGCCGAACCTCCTTAGCATATTCAAGCGTATCGCGGTATTTCTCCATTGCGGGACTTGGATTCGTGCAATCTCCCAAGACAGCTTCCAGCACGTAGATACCGAACCGGTCGGTGTTGGCGCTGATACTCCGCTCCCAGGGACCAAGAATCATCTCCCTCAATTCATCCTGGTCCAACTTTATCGGTTCGCGCTTGCGGGACAATCGTAATCGCGCGACGATCTGGTTCGCTTCGGGCCATGCGCCGTATAAACCGACGAGGAAGCCGATGCAACGGGCTGGGCTCTTGCATATTCCCTTGATCGGCGAGAACTGGCGCTTCATCACTTCGCTGGGAGGGAAAACAGTCCCATGAGCCGATCGGCACACCTCGCATGCCTGTTGATCGTCTGCCACGGCATAGAGATACATACGGATGCCTGAGCGGTCGAAAATATCGATGGCCAGAATTCGCCCCTTCATCACGCGCAGTTGATAGTATTGCCACAGGACGAGCAATCCGAAAATTGCCAGTAAGTAGGGGAGGAAATCTGGGAGGACGATACTGGTTATAGTTTCCACGGGCATTCTCTCGATATCTGGACGGCGCTACGGCATTCTGGAGATGAGTATAGCGAGGAGATGTCAATAGACCTAGAAATAGAGTGGTTTCTGAACAAAGCAACGGGGGCATTCTGAGCGAACACATTCAACGTTATCGGCGGGGGCGGCCTGGGCCATATCTTTGTCGTGCATCGAACAACGACGGCCGTCTTATGGAGCCTTAGGGAGGGGAGGGCGGTTCAGAGGCAGTCTATAATGGGTGCTGGCACCTGATTCCCCGGACTCTCAATCTCCTTTCTCAGCAATGCCTTGGCTGGCTGGCCCTTTCCTGATAGGGTACACTCATTGATCCTGAGAACGATCTATGGCCATCTTACTCGTCGATGACTCGCAGGATGATTGTCTGCTCATCGGAGCCTACCTGAAGTCCGCCGACTACGTGGTTGTCCCCACTAACTCGGCGAAAGAGGCGTTGCATTACTTGAAGGGGCTAACTGAGGGCGAGCCTTTGACCCCAATAGATTTGATTTTGCTTGATGTCAAGATGCCTGGGTACGATGGACTCGACGCCTGCACGCGGATTAAATCTATGAAACAATTTGAAGCGGTCCCGATTCTGATGGTCTCGGCTGATACGACCTCAGGCACTATCCAATTGGCATTTCGGCGAGGTGCTGTCGACTATATCCGAAAGCCAATAATCAAGGCTGAGCTCTTAGCCAAGGTCGCGATGGTACTCAAAATCCAAGACGACACCAACCAGCGAGCGCAGTCACAGAAGATGACACCCCAGAAGGCGAACATCCAAGTCCCTCTAACTATCGACATCTTAACGGGCATTATGAACTGGTGGAGTTTTGATGAGCTCTTCGAGCAGGAGTGGGGGCGCGCGGCAAAAGAACACCTTCCGATTTCGCTGCTCTTCTTTACCCTGGAAAATTTTAAGGCCTTTAACGACACCTATGGGTACCTCACGGGTGACGAGTGCCTACAGAAAATCGCTCAGATTGCACAAGAGACTTTCGCCCAGCCAGGCCAGGTCGTGGCGCGGTATCGGGGTGCGGAGTTTGTCGTGCTGCTATTCGGTACAGGAGCCGAGGATGCGAAGCCTTTGACGGACCATCTCCACAAAACCATCGAGGACTTGGATCTTGGCCCTACCGTTGCTGTAGGGGTGGCGACCGCGTACCCCAAAGAAGGCACCTCTCGTGGGGCTCTTCTCACTTCGGCCAAGAACGCAGTTCCCAATCGGAAGTAGAAGAACCGCAATCCCGTCTTGGTCACTACCTCCTATCATGAGGTTGACTCCCCTCAGATCGCCCTCGATCCACGAGATGAAATGTTCGATTGCACGACCTGATCCTCATTCTACTCCGGGCCTGGTCCAAGCTTGCGTCGAGCATGGAACGACGACGGCCGTCTTGTGGAGTCTGTGGGAGTCTTGCGTGAGGGGAGGTTAGGCGAGTTTATAGAGTTGTTCCTGGCCACTGCTGCACCGGTCCATGAACCTTTTCCTGGAAGCGGGGCAGTCGAAATGAGAAACAGGCCCCCTCTCCCAACGCGCTTTCACACCAAATCGTACCCCCCAACCGCTCGATTAACTCCTTTGCCACGGCCAAGCCGTACCCTGTGGAAGGTTCTCCGGCCGTGGGCTTGGGTGTGAGTCGTGCCCCCGGCTGGAACAGTTTGGCCTTGTCTTCTTCGCTAAGGCCCGGGCCTTCGTCGCGGACACTACAGACCACCCAGTCCCGATCAGCGGATACTTGAACCCAGATACGAGTTCCGTGTGGCGAGTACTTCACTGCGTTCGAGAACAGGTTATCCAACACGGCGGCGATCGCCACTCGATCCGTCCAAATCGAGGGAATATCAACGGCGGACTCGGAGAGGCAACGAATCTGTTTCCGATCCGCAATACGGTCATAATAATTGCAGAAGTGTTTCACCATGACCGGCAGATCTACCTTTTCAAACCGCAGCTTCGCGTCCCGGTCGGTCGAGGCATTCATCAATCGACTGACGGTGTGCGTCATCAAGTTGGTTGCCTGCTGCAACGCCTCAAGCCCAATGCGAACTTTGGGGTCTGGGTGGTCCGCCAGTGACAGGGAGAGCAGTTCCACCGTTCCTCCCGTCACGGTAAGAAAGTTGTTGAGTGCGTGTGCCGCAAAGAACACAGAACTCTGACTAATCGCCGGCAACTTCTCGAGTTCAAACAGGGCATCCTCCAACTCCGCACGAGCTTTGACGATAGACGACACAATCTGATCCTTAGGCTCCAGCATTGTCCATCCCCTTCGCGGCGTGACGTATGAAACACTCAGCGGCGGTCGAGGCCGCACTCTGTATGATCTGGTCCTGTAGAAGATCCCAACTGTCTTGCGACGGTGGTATTCTGTCAGGATTGGAGACCTTAGTCCAAGCGGTTTTTTGTGGAGCGAATGGTCACTGTGAGGTCTGATCAGGTTATCTGGTCTGTTTCGTTCCCAGAACCAGCCCCCCAAGAACCAAAGAAACAGGATGAACCAGATCCCCGCCACGCGCTGCGAACTGGTTTACGGAGCCGGTTCGTGGTTGGGTCTCTTAGAACGAACCAACCACTGATTGCACAAGACAAATGAGACTCATCACGAGAGCGCCGTAGGCTGTCAAATATGCAAAGCTACGAACATGTTTGGGACCCCAAATCATCTTTACCACCGTGGGAAAATAGATCACAGATGTCCATTCTGGTGGATCGGTGATCCAGCGCCATTGCTGTGTGAGTCCGTAGGCCACCAGTAGGCCATACGCTACGCCGCCCGCGCAGACAAGAACTTCCATAACTTCGATGGGACGAGCTTCTTCCATCCTGCTTCCCCACACATTGACGAAACCAGCTCATTCTACTTTTTATGGTTTGGCGGGTCTATGGCTGCGCCGTGGAGTGAGGGGTGATTCACCAGAAAGACCAGATGAACCAGATCCCCGCCACGCGCAGCAAAATTCAGAATGTCCCAATTTGTTCTGCCGCTGACCCTCATTCTTCTTGTGCAGAATTTCACGAATTCGTTGCAAGCTGGAAAGATGGGCGCATACTTACATGCAAGTACATACGTATCGCCCACATTGCTTCTCACCTTTCTTTTTCTACGGAGGGGACCATGAGAACTCACATCCAACCGCCCACCACTCCGCAAACGGTCGATCGAAGTATGCTCGGTGTGCTCAAGAAAAAGAGCGCACAATCCATGGAAGGCCTCAGCACACTCACGGGGATCGGCTGGGCGCAGGTGTTCATGTCAGTGGAGCGTCTCAGCCGGATTGGAAAGGTCTCGCTGACTCCCGTTCGCCCCTGTGAATATCGAATCTCGATCGGCGGACTGCTTCGTCGCTAGCGCTGTCCTGTTCCCGAGAAAAACATTTGAAAAAGAAAGAGGACCATTCCACTTGCCTTGTCTGGCTGGTCTTGGCCTCGATGTGTTAGATGAAGCGGTGAGGGGGAAGGCGAAGAACGCCCCGGACCGCCACGCCCCGCGAAATGGATCCAACCATTTTTCTCCTTTCGGCTAGGCAGACCCCACAGGCTTACCTGGGGAAACGGGTGGGTGGAAAGGTAATCGGATCACAAACGTGGTGCCCTTTCCTTCCTGACTTTCGACAGCAATCTGACCTCCATGAGCATCGACGACATCCTTGATGATCTTCGTGCCCAATCCCGTACCACCGGCCTTCCTACTAATGACTCGGGCGGTGAAAAGACTGTCCCGGACCTCCGGCGACATTCCCTTCCCTGTGTCTTGGATTGTGAGCACGATGGACTTATTCGCGGCGTCAAAACAACCACGGATAGTAATAGAGCCGTGAGGGGGAATTTCGGGGATCGCATTATGAACCAGGTTGTAGAGCGCTGAGTAGAGCCTGTTTTCATCAGCCATGATGGGTGGCAAGGTATCGAGCCCTTCCATCCGCAGCACAAGCTGTTTCTGCTCCACGAGCACTCGCAATGACTTCGCTACGCTTTCAGCGACCGTCGCAATCTGGCAAGTTTCGAACGTCTGTGGTGCACGGGTGACCGCAACATAATCAGCAATTCCTTTCATGCGGTCCTGAATTCGCCGGGACGTGTTTCGCAACATCTCTATGACTTCGTTGCATACATTATGACTTTCCTTGGCCCTGACGGCTTCCAGTTCAGGCAGTTTCTCGAACAGGTCGTTGATTTCATCTGCGAGAAGATCCGTTCCGGCGACAAGAGGCATCAGAAGATTCTTGACATCGTGACTGATTTCTCCAAGCAGTCGTGTGATCTCCCCCTTCAGTTCGCTCCGTTCCAATGCCTTGGCAACGACCGAGTCGAGGTGTCCTGGTTCAAACGGTTTCGTCAGAAAGTCGACCGCACCGTCTTTCATGGCTTCCACGGCAAGCGGAATCGTCCCATGTGCGGTCAAAATGATGACCGGCAGGTCCGGCCAACGCTGCATGGTTCGCCTGAGGGCTTCAATCCCGCTCAGCCTCGGCATCTCGAGATCAAGAAAGACGAGATCGACCGGTTGTGACTCCAGAACGGTAAGAGCAGCTTGCCCATCACAAGCTGACGTCACTTCATGCCCCAACCATTTGAGCCGGTCAGATAGGCCCAGGACAATATCCGGCTCATCATCAGCGACAAGGATTCGAATACCCATATTTCACTTTGAAGGAGGAACGACGAACAAGAAGAAGGCTACTCTTTACTGAGGAACTCTACAAGCAGTCTCGGAGGAAGGCCCGTCACGCGGCGCGAACTGGCACTGGCACTTCTCTTCTCCCAGAAGCGTAGCCTATCTCCTTTATAGGTCTTATCATTTTTGCAATCGTGCCGAAATCGTTGACGTGTGCCAGACGGACCATGAGTCGCTCTCCTCTCATTCTCTCTTTCCCTTCCTCCTATAAGATTGCCAGAAGTACCATGCGTAGAACATCAATAGAAGCATGAAGTTGGGGATGAGAATGCTTGAGTGTCATCCATTGCCAGCCATTGAACTTCCAATTAAAGAGTGGCCAGAGGACTGGTGTCGGGAAGAACGCATACGAGTGCGCGGGTATGTCAACCAGCACATGCAGACCCCAGGCTCCGAGTTCCCAGAGAGGCCGCTTCAGGAGGAGCCAAACTAGTAAAAACACGGCGAGGAATACGATGAAGCTATGGGTGACATTGTAGAGATGATGCACATATTGAGGGATCGTCGATTCCGGAGGTGTCCCGTGACTAAAATCGGGCTTTTCCGACAAACCGAGTATCGCTGCCACCCACAGAATCCCGAACGAGAAAATATCGGGAGCCATGCCGATCACAAAGGCCAGCCAGAAGCTCGATCGACTCTTTCGACCGAAGGCAATCGAACCCCAGAGGCCGTGAGAGACAATATCCATCAGATCCTTTCCAGACGAAGAAACAACGACATTTTAATTGTTCTGGCTGGCCTGATCCATTGTGTGGAGGAGGAAACGTTGCAGACGAGGTCGGCTATGGAAGCTGGAGGAAAAGTAGCCTGTCCGTTTTCTTTTTCAAACGAGCCAGATGGACCAGATCCCCGCCACACGCCTCGAAATATTGGATTGCAAGACATGACCCCGTTGCTCGATTGTGAGTGTGCTCGATGCGCGTGATCGCAACCCCTTGCATGCCCAGAAGAGACGTGACAGACTCAGTCCGCACCCGGTAGCCGCTCCTTGGGCATCCAGGCCAACACTTTCGTGCCAAGAGCCTATTAAAGAGGAACCATGACTAAAGATAAATCTGTTGACCTTAAGTCCTTCCTAGAAATACCGTATGACGAGCTTGAAGAAATGAATCTCAAGGCGGCGCAGCGCGCTGAGAAGGCCGGCGCAAATGAGCTGGAGCAGGAATATACAGCGTGGCTTAAGAAGGAAAAGCACATCAAGGCCGTGACGTTGTGTTTCTCGGATATTGAAGGACGGCTTCACATGCTCGATTACGACAAGAAGTTCCTTCTGGAGTCGCTGGGGAATCTTACATTTGACGGGTCGTCCATCCGTGGCTTCACGCCGCAACATGAGTCGGACCTGCGTCTTGAAGTTGACTGGTCGTCCATCCGCTACTTTCCAGCCGACGTGATTGGGGCAGGGAAGGTGATCTTCTTTGCCTCCGTGCTAAACGCTGATCGTACGCCGTATCATAGCGACTTCCGCGGCATGCTGAAATCGTATACGAAGAATCTCAAGACAAAGCAGGGTATCACCGCGTATGCTGCCAGCGAAATAGAAGGCTTCCTCGTGGAAGGGGAGAACGCCGAGCAACGTTACGGCGAGAATGGTTTTAAACTCATCTCAACGGGCGGGTACTATCACTCGCTTCCGATGGACACGCTTCGCCAGTTCATTGATAAGTCGGCGGAGGCACAGCGTGCACTGGGCTTCAAGAACGAAAAAGATCATCCGGAGGTCGCGCCCTCGCAGTTCGAAATGAACTTTTCCTACGCGGACGTTGTTCGTGCGGCAGACCATGTGCAGCTGTACAAACTGATCTGCCGCCAAGTGGCTCGATCCATGGGGCACACGGCCACGTTCCTTCCGAAGCCATTCGTTGGGATCAATGGGTCCGGCATGCATACCAACTTCTCCTTGAGCAAGAAAGGCAAGAATATCTTCTACGATGCGAAGGGGAAAGATGGCCTTTCCGATGTGGCGTGGGACTTCATCCTCAAACTCCTGAATCATGCGCCCGAGATTTGTCTCGTGTTTAATTCGTCGGTGAATGCGTATCGCCGTCTGGATCCGCATTTTGAGGCACCGAATCAGGTCAAGGTTTCGGCGATCGATCGCGGTTCTATGATCCGCATTCCGATGGCCAACGAAAAGACTGCGCGCATCGAGCTGCGTTCAGTCGCCCCCGATGCCAACCCCTACCTCGTGCTGTACACGATGCTCAAGACTGGCTTTGAAGGGGAGCGCCTGGAAAAGGACGAAAAAAATTATGGCAAGAATATCTTCTACGATGCGAAGGGGAAAGATGGTCTGTCTGATGTGGCGTGGGACTTCATCCTCAAACTCCTGAATCATGCGCCCGAGATTTGTCTTGTGCTGAATTCGTCGGTGAATGCGTATCGCCGTCTGGATCCGCATTTTGAGGCACCGAATCAGGTCAAGGTTTCGGCGATCGATCGCGGTTCTATGATCCGCATTCCGATGGCCAACGAAAAGACGGCGCGCATTGAGCTGCGTTCAGTCGCCCCCGATGCCAACCCCTACCTCGTGCTGTACACGATGCTCAAGACCGGCTTTGAAGGGGAGCGCCTGGAAAAGGACGAGACGACAGGCGACCACGTGCGATTCCTTCCGAGTCACATCAGTGACGCGATCACTCTGTTTAGCTCGTCGAAGTTTATTGCCGAGATCCTTGGCGAGGACAGTCAGCAAAAGTATGCGAGTTTCAAACAGTTGGTGGCAGATCGCTCTCCTAAAGAGCTCGGCACGAGGGTGAAGACTTCGGAAGTGCTCTTTCACCACGAAGTAACAAACCAAATGCTCTGGAATCAGTTCTAGTTATCAACATACCGGGCTAGCTCAGCCTATCCCCTAGTTCTGTCCCCCGCAGAGGCAGTCTATCTGGTGCACGGGTCTGTCTCGTCTCTCTCGTTCGTCGATCCAAATAGACGAGATAGACCAGAGAAACCAGACGAGACCAGCTCCCCGCCACGCGCCGCGAAATGATTTCGGGCACATTCTCTTTCTTCTGGCAACCTACGCCGAGGTCATCATGTTGGCAGAGCAACGATTGACCGCAGTTTCTGGTGGGCGTAACATCAAAGGCTGACCATTCCGATCACATCCGCGTGGGAGGAGGCTCTCATGGAGAATCAAGTCGAAGATCAGCCGGTCTTCAATCATATTCAGCGCCTTGTCGCAGAGGAACACCGATTGCACGAGCAAAGGGCGCACCCCCTAGCCGATCGTAAACGGCTCGTGCAAGTCCAGGTGGAACTGGATCAGTGTTGGGACCTCTTGCGCCAGCGACGTGCCCTTCGCGACGTCGGGCTTGACCCGGACGACGCGCAAGTTCGCCCGCCGCAAGTCGTCGAGAATTATGAGCAGTAGGGATTCGTCGTTGGCGAGTGGACGATAGCCTGTGCGTACCGCTCCTCACGTGCGGTTGGCTCACCAGAGTGGCAGGCCCAGATCGCATCGGTGTCCGATATCTTGTCCACCTTGCGGCCACGCGGCCGACCACGAACCACTTCAGAAAAGTAGCCTGTTCCATTTTTGTTCCTCCAAGGGGAAAATTGTTTATGACTACGCGAGCATTATCTCAGTGGATGGCGGTTGCAGTATGTGCCGGCGCGTTCGCGGCAAGCGCGCAGGTGCCCGTTAGCGCTGCGGACGGCAACAAGGCGTGCGGGCTGCTCACGACGCCAGAGCTGGAGTCGGTCCTTGGCACCAAAGTGAGCCTTAGTGGGGGCGGCGGGATGGCTGTGCAGAGAACCGAACTATGTACCGGTAAGACGTCGACGTCGACGGTGATGCTGCGGCTCGTTACAGGACTCGACCCCGGAAGAGATCGCTCTGGCGGCACAGAGAAGAAAGGCATCGAAATGGTCAAGCAGATGGGGGTCCAGGTCGAGGTGAAGACGTTTGGGCCGATTACTTGCTTGACCATGGTACCACCCGCGAACCTCGCACAGCACGGTTTCAATACGACCTGCACGGTCAGCAAAGCGACCGCGGTCGCTGGAATCGAAGTGCAGGTGAAGAGCCAGAAAGATATGGTTTCGATCGAACATTTGCGCCCGCTGGCCGAAAAGATGGCAGAGCGTTTCTAGCCGTGAACGTGATGAGCCATGGGCCACGTGATGAAGGCCTGGATCAAGTAAAGAAACCGGGACACGCTACTTTTTGGAGGCGGCCTGGTTCATATCTTCATCGTGCATTGAATGACGACCGATGTATTGCGGGGGCGTTGTGTGAGGGGAGAGGGTGTGGGAACAGAATGTTCAATGTTGAATGGTAAATGTTGAATTGTCCGGACAAGCAGCGAACAACGTCTCCGGGCGGTTTATCCGGAGCGCGGGTCTGTCTTGTCTCTCTCGTTCGTCGAACCACACAAACGAGACAGACCAAAGAAACCAGATGAACCAGCTCCCCGCCACGCACCGCGAAATGGTTCCTGGCCCGTTACGCTCAGCTGGCTTTCGCAGTCACGCGCAGTTTCACGTGGGCCTTTTTCTGGAGGGCGGTCACGATACTAAAAAAGTTCTCCGTGCTCGGGTTCCCGCGCGGAGCCAGCATACGGTGCAAACTCTTACTCGGCTTCTTGAGTGTCATGGCTAATTCTTCAAACCCGACGGTGGCGTTGACGAGATCACGCAGGATCGCCTTCCCTACCGTGGTGTCGCCTGCGAAATAGGCATTGAGCGCCTCCGTGAAAAGCGCCTCGCGAAATCGCGGGTCGCGTTGTACGCGTGCCGCTATCGTATTCTTGAATTCCCGTGTGAGTGCCATAAGTTCCTCCACTTTGCGTTACGTTTTCTTGCTGCTCTTGCGACGACGATAGTCGGCCCAGCGCTCTTTCGACGTCTCGATGGCCTGTTGTTGGCGTTGCTTGGTACTGCCGCCCAGAAGTATCACGAAACGATCACCGTCCTTGCCGAAATAAACCCGATATCCTGGTCCAGCATCAATTTTCCGTTCGAACACGCCGGCCCCGACGCCTTTCACGTTCGACCAGTTGCCGACAGCCAATTGGTAGAGCGCGGCCGCGACCTTTGCCGAGGCCAGGGCATTGAGTCCCTCGAACCATGCGGCAAAGGGCGAACGGGCCTGTGGATCAAGATATTCGAATACTCGTACGTCAGACATATATACGGTAACGCGAATGTTACCATCACTCATTGCGGGATAGCAATCGTATTAGCGTGAGGGGAGGGCGATTCAGAAGCAGTCTACCTGGTGCGCGGGTCTGTCTTGTCTCTCTCGTTCGTCGAACCAAACAAACGAGATAGACCAAAGAAACCAGATAGACTAGCTCCCCACCACGTGCCGCGAAATGGTTTCGTTGTGCCTTCTTCGATTTAGATCAGTCGTGACAGGGATTTCAAGCAACTACCCCAAACAAGGCCCCAACCAAAGCGGTCAAGGCCATGGCCAAGGCGCCCCAAAAGGTCACCCGTACAGCAGCCGTCACCACAGAAGCGCCGCCGAGGCTTGCAGCCAGAGAGCCTAATAGCGCGAGGAACACGAGTGAGCTGCCGGAAACAGCCCACATGAGCGTAGATCCCGGCACCAAAAGGACAATCAAGAGCGGCAGGGCAGCGCCAACTGAAAACGTGACGGCCGACGCCATTGCGGCCTGAACCGGCTTTGCGGTCGATGTCTCGGATATACCCAGCTCGTCACGCCCATGTGCGCCAAGTGCATCATGCTCCATCAACTGAGTCGCGACGTTGGAGGCTAGTCCTGCATCAAGCCCACGCCCAACGTAGATAGCGGTCATTTCCCCGTGCTCTTGCTCGGGGTGAGCCGCTAACTCCTTTTGCTCCCGATCCAGATCGGCGCGCTCGGTGTCGGCTTGCGAACTTACCGAAACATACTCGCCGGCAGCCATCGACATCGCACCAGCCACAAGACCGGCAACGCCCGCGATTACAATACTCTTTGAACTCGCCCCTGCCGCTGCCACGCCTAGGACGAGGCTAGACGTGGAAACAATCCCGTCATTTGCGCCGAGAACAGCTGCACGGAGCCATCCGATGCGGTGTGTTCTGTGTCTTTCAAAGTGTGGCATAGCAACGCCTGATGATTAAGTCAGCTGCGGCCAACCCTGGCAACGTAGCAAGGCGATCTCAATAATCTGGTGTGGGCAAGTCTACTGCAAAGGCGGGGGCGTATCCATCACTCCGCAGATGAGGTGGGAGCCTTGTGTGAGGGAAGGGCCATGCGAGTTATCTCGTTTGTCTGGTTTATTTGGTTCGTTGCGTTCCGAGACCAAATGAACCAAAGAAACGAAATAGACCAAACAGACCAGATGGACCAAACCCCCGCCACGCGCCGCGGGATATTGGATTGCAAGACCCTCAAAGCTTTGCCTCAGGGTCCTTATTCGCGCCGACCTCGAATGACACGAACAAGAATTACCACGATCGCGATGACCAAGAGGGCATGAATGAATCCGCCCATGGTGTTCGAGGTGACAATACCCAGAAGCCAGAGGACAACCATGATGATTGCAATGGTCTCGAGCATGTTGCTTCTCCTTTTGCCATACCGTGGCCCATCGTAAGTTTAGCGGCCCACTGTCGCTTCACTAATAAATCTGCTGCGGGCTACCAGTGCAGCAGAGCAAGGCAGTCTCAGCAATCCGTTGTGGGCAAGTCTACTGCAAAGTCGATGGCGTATCCATCACTCTGGAGTGAAGGAGGAACGTAGTGCGAGGTGAGGGGCGACAGACCGAACGAGACCAGATGGACCAGATCCACGCCAC
>CAVUHR010000006.1:0-104522 GCA_963741245.1 Nitrospirota bacterium
GACGTGGAAAAGGTAAGTACAACCGGGTCGGCTATGACATCCGATACACTCCCGACTGGCTTCCAGGACTTCACCTTCAAGGTGAGTATGTCTCCGGTCACGACGCCCCCAATCAATCGACCATAGGCGCCACCAGCGTCACGACCAATGTGCCAGGCGTGATGCGCACGGCCTGGTACGCCTACGCAAAGTACCGACTCGACAATCTGGGAGTAGAGTGGCTGAAAGGATGGGAACCCATCGTTCGCTATGAAGAACTCGATCCGAATACAACAGTTGGGAACGACAAGTTTAAACGCACAACGGTTGGAGTTAACTACTACTTTGCAGATATTATTCCCAAAGTTCAGACAAAACTGCAATTCAACTATGAATTCCGTCACCACCAGCGAGGCAGCATTACCACCCCTTCCGAATTCGATGCTACCGCGAATGATGCCTTTTTGATTCAACTCCAGGTTCGCTGGATGTAACGAGGAAGAGGGGGCGGCAGACGGCTGTCCCTCCCGGCTTGATCGCTTGAAATGAGTAGAAGTATTGCGCGGAGTTAACACCGTTGTAACACTGATGTAACGCCTTGGTAACAAACCGCGACCATCCTTAAGGATCATGAAAGGAGTCTCGATGAAAAGATTAGCTGCCAGGTCCAGTCTGTGGTGCTTCGCCCTCCTTGGGGCTCTTGTCTTCCGGTATCCCATCGGCATATGCCGATGAAGCGATCACGCTCGACCCAGCCTTGAAAGGCTACATCAAAGTCAGCGGGGTGTCCGGCAATGTCAACAGCATCGGCTCGGATACTCTCAACAACCTCATGACACTCTGGGCTGAAGGATTTCGCAAACAATATCCCAACGTCAAAATCCAGATCGAAGGCAAGGGCTCAAGCACAGCTCCTCCTGCCTTGATCGAAGGCACGGCGCAGCTTGGGCCGATGTCCCGCGTGATGAAAAATACCGAGACGGATGCCTTCGAAAGAAAATTCAGATATAAACCCACTGCGTTTCCGGTCGCCATCGATGCGCTTGCCGTCTATGTCAACAAGGACAACCCGGTCAAAGGACTCACGATGGCGCAAGTCGATGCGATCTTTTCGAAGAGCCGACGCGCAGGCCACAATGAGAACATTCAGTTGTGGAAACAGGCTGGTGTGCTGGATGAAGGCCTGGGCAACAATCCCATCAGTATCTATGGACGGAACTCGGCCTCCGGCACCTATGGATTTTTCAAGGAACATGCGCTCAAGAACGGAGATTACAAGGACGAAGTCAAAGAACAGCCTGGGTCAGCCTCCGTGGTCCAAAGTGTGAGCGAAGATCAAGCAGGCATCGGCTACAGCGGGGTCGGGTACCTCACATCAAACGTGCGCGCCGTCCCACTGGCCGAGAAAGAGGGTATGCCGTTTATGGAGGCCAACCAACAAAACGCGAACAATGGGTCGTATCCGCTCTGGCGCCACCTCTATCTCTATGTCAACAAGGCACCCAATAAACCGCTGGATCCGATCGTCGGAGAATTCATCAAATTCATCTATAGTAAAGAAGGGCAGAAAGTGGTGATCAAAGACGGGTTTTTCCCGCTGAAGGCCGCCGCGATCGAGAAGGAACTCAAGAATCTTGACTAGCGACACCGGTCCCGCTCTGGCTCCCTCTCCCGCTGTAGGGGCGTATGGCCATACGCCCCTACAAAAGGTATCGCAACACTCAACCAAGGTAATGTGGCGTCGTATCTTTGATCGGCTTGCTCAAGCCGTCATTACGATGGGAGGGATCGCCGTCATCTTGAGCATTATCGGTATTTTTATTTTCTTGGTAAAAGAAGTGGCCCCCGTGTTTTTCTCTCCACAAGGGACCCAGACCAGTCACTTTGCCGGCGCTCCTCCACCAGGGGCGCTCCCGCAATCCAGCCTGGTTGGAATGGACGAATATCAAGAGATTATCTATCAACTCACGGCAGGATCCGATCACCAGATTCGCTTCTTCAATGCGCGCTCCGGCGCGCCCATGACCCATGACCTTCCTTCAGGCTTAGCCAAGGTCCACATCACTTCCGTTGCGCGAGCGGTAGGGGTCGGCAATCAATTTGCCTTGGGCACGAACGATGGCCGCATCATTCCTGTGACGCTCGAGTTTCCAGCCAGTTTCGAAGAGGGGGCGCGCCACATCGTTCCAACGGTCGCCCTTGGTTCTCCTGTACAATTGACTCCCACCAAAGAGCAAATTATTCGTTTGGCCTATCAGCCAACGGAGCGAGGCACACTCGCAGTAGCCCTGACAGATCAAGGACGCCTTTGGTACGCTGCCACACCATTCGACGACCACTCCTGTTGCACTGACCGGTCACGGCGCTGAGCCTGTGACGGCCTTGATCTTCGACAGCCGCGGCGAAACACTTTCGATTGGAACGGCCGGCGGGAACCTCTACCACTATAACGTGCGAGAGGGTACCCAGCCGAGTCTGATCGAAACCATATCGGTGGCTCCGGCCGGCACGTCAGTCACCGCCCTGTCCTACTTGATTGGAGATCGTTCGCTGGCCATCGGTACCAGCGCCGGCGACGTCTCAGTCTGGATGCCGGTGCGTCAGGCTCAAGAAAGCTCGACGACTCGCTTTCGCCTGATTCATCAGTTCGACACGCATCCTTCTCCCGTCACCGGGATCTCTCCATCGCTTCGCGACAAAGGATTCATCACCGGCGATGCGGAGGGTAATCTTTTTGTCCACTACTCCACCTCCGCACAGACTCTGTTGAAGCTTCCAGGGAACCACCAGGCGATTCGCACCCTGACATTTTCTCCCAAAGCCGATGGAGCCGTAGCCCTCACCGACCAGGGAGAATTGCTAACTTATGCGATTCACGATCCTCATCCGGAGACGACACTCGCAACCCTGTTCAAACCCGTATGGTACGAAGGCTATGAGGGACCGGAACATGTGTGGCAATCCTCCAGTGGCGCCGATGACTTTGAAGCAAAGTTCGGCCTCCTCCCGCTGATCTTTGGCACGCTGAAAGGGACCCTCTACGCCATGCTGGTCGCAGTGCCTCTGGCCCTCTTAGGCGCCATCTATACCTCAATGTTCATGCACCCCAATCTTCGAGCCAAGATCAAACCGACCATTGAGATGATGGCGGCTCTCCCGACCGTCATCCTGGGCTTCTTGGCCGGCTTGTGGCTGGCACCTATGCTCGATCGGATTTTTCCTGCGATGGTCGCAATGACTGTGGCCGTGCCGGCAAGCGTCGCAGTCACGGCGATTCTTTGGCAATATCTCCCAGCCTCAATCATTCGTCGCCTTCGCCCTGGGATGGAAACCTTTGTCCTGATTCCTGTCATCATCGGTGCCGTCTGGATCTGTCTGGGCTTGAACCAGCCGATCGAGTCGTTCCTGTTCGGAGCCGACTATAAAGCATGGTTTGCCACCCATTGGGGACTCAGATATGACCAACGAAATGCCCTCGTGGTGGGGTTTGCGATGGGCTTTGCAATCGTTCCTATTATCTTTAGTATTTCTGAGGAAGCACTGTCCAACGTCCCACGACATTTGATCGCCGGGTCTCTTGCGCTGGGAGCCACCCACTGGCAGACCTTGGCCAAGCTCGTGCTGATCTCGGCGAGCCCTGGAATCTTCTCTGCAATAATGATTGGCTTTGGTCGGGCCATTGGAGAAACCATGATCGTCCTCATGGCCACAGGGAACACCCCCATTATGGATTGGAGCCTGTTCAATGGCTTTCGCACGTTATCGGCCAATATCGCCGTGGAAATTCCAGAGGCCCCTCATGGAGGCACACTCTATCGCATCTTATTCCTGGCGGCCGTGCTCTTATTTGTGTTTACGTTTCTGATCAACACCGTGGCGGAAGTCATCAGGCAACGGCTGCGGACGAAGTACAGTCAGTATTAATGCGCACCACGTTCAAAAGATTCCTCGCCTCCGGCAGCGTCTTTATCTGGGGTTGCGCCGCCGGCGTCTCGGTATCCCTGCTCATGGTCTTTGGACTGTTGCTTTTGATCATGATCAACGGATTGGGATACTTTTGGACTTCGGATATCGTCGAGCTCACCCTGAAAGATGGACACCACGTGATGGGGCAACTGGCCGGGCGCGAAGTCATCCCTCGCTCTGTCACGCCGGACCGCCCTGAAGGGAAAGGCCGCCTTCGGGTAAAGATCGGGAATCGTGATTTATATGGGCTTGATTTCAAATGGGTCAACGACGATCAGATTGTGTCACAAACTTCTCCGACAGATGTTGTGCTTTTGGAACGACGCGAATGGGGGAACATGTATGCCAGGATCAAGGCCGTCTACAAAGGAGAGACGCTTCAGGCAGAAGGGAATGAAGGTGGATGGATTGCCTTGGCCCCACTGATCAGTACCACCAATGCCCTCCATCAACAGATCGCCCGGATCGAAAGAGTCGAGATTGGCTCTATTAACGCAGACATCGAGGGGGCGCGGTTGAAAATCCGTGCGTTCGAAATGGAGGCCGCCCCCGACACGAGGGAGAGAGGACAACTTGATAACCTCAAAGCACAGGTTGCTGCTGCTGAATCTCGTTACCGAGAGAAAACCATAGAATTGGAAACGTTGCGCACACAATTCGATGAATACTCTGTCCTCATGGTGGATACGAACGGACGAGAAAAGCAGATCCCGGTAGGGCAGATCATTCGTGCCCTGCGTCCGAACGAGATGGGTCTGTTGCGCAAGAGCTGGACCTATCTCACGAATGTGTGGTCTGTCCTCAGCACCGAGCCCAGGGAAGCCAACACTGAAGGCGGAATTTTCCCGGCCATTTTCGGCACCGTCATGATGGTCATCATCATGAGTCTCGCCGTCGTCCCCTTCGGCGTGCTGGCCGCGCTCTATCTGCGAGAATATGCCAAACAAGGCACCATGGTTCGTCTCGTGAGAATCGCCGTCAACAATCTTGCGGGTGTGCCCTCAATTGTCTTCGGTGTGTTCGGATTAGGCTTTTTCATTTACGCCATCGGCGGGACCCTCGACCAGCTCTTCTTTCCTGAACGACTTCCGACACCAACTTTTGGTACCGGTGGCATTCTATGGGCGTCACTGACGCTGGCTTTACTCACGGTGCCAGTGGTCATTGTCGCCACAGAAGAAGGACTGGCCGCTGTACCCCGGGAGTTTCGTGAGGGATCTTTGGCTCTTGGAGCAACCAAGTTGGAAACGATGCTCAAAGTTGTGATACCCTGTGCCCTACCGGGTATTCTGACTGGATTGATTTTGGCGATGGCCCGCGCTGCGGGCGAGGTGGCACCGCTCATGCTGACAGGAGTCGTCAAGCTTGCGCCTTCGCTCCCCGTAGACAGTTCCTGGCCCTTTTTCCACTTCGATCGAAAGTTCATGCACCTGGGATTTCATATTTACGACGTGGGCTTTCAGTCCCCCAATGTGGAAGCAGCGAAACCAATGGTCTACATCACTACCTTGGTATTGATCACCGTCGTGGTCCTGTTGAACTTCACAGCGATTATCCTTCGTAACCACCTGCGCAAAAAGTATGCCGGTTCAGTGTTATAGGGGATCTCTGTGTACAATTCTCCACCTTCGACACAACAGCCGACCCAATCACACACGCTCAACTCACAAAGGCTCAACGTGCAGGACGGTCATCCCCAGTTGCCTGACAATGATTCCAACACTCAAGCCATCAAACTTACCTTGAATCAGGTCGACTTTTTTTACGGGGACCGCCAGGCTCTCTTCAAAATTGATATCGATATCATCAAAAATCAGGTTACATCGTTCATTGGGCCATCCGGCTGCGGAAAATCCACCTTGCTGCGATGCCTCAATCGGCTCAACGACTTGATTGAAGGAGCTCGAGTAGAAGGCAGCATGCTGCTCGACGGCGTGGATATCAATGGTCCCGATGTGGATATCACCGACCTGAGAACACGTGTCGGGATGGTTTTTCAGAAATCGAACCCCTTTCCGAAATCGATCTATGAAAACGTGGCCTATGGGCCACGCCTTCATGGAATCCGAAACCGTGGTCAGTTAGATCAAATTGTGGAAGAGGGACTCAAAGGCGCAGGGCTGTGGGATGAAGTGAAAGATCGTCTTCAAGCAAGCGCCTTGGGTCTCTCTGGAGGGCAACAACAACGACTGTGTATCGCCCGCGCACTCGCGGTCAAACCGGATGTCTTGCTGATGGATGAACCCTGCTCGGCGCTGGATCCCGTGGCCACCGCCAAAATAGAAGAACTGCTCTTTTCCTTGAAGCAAGACTTGACGGTTGTCATTGTCACCCACAATATGCAGCAAGCGGCGCGGGTGTCCGATTGGACGGCGTTCATGTACCTCGGCGAACTGGTGGAGGTTGGCCTCACGAAGCAGCTCTTTACCACGCCTTCCAAGAAGCAGACCGAAGACTACATCACCGGACGATTTGGGTGAACGTTATGACACAGCGCCACTTTGACGAGGAACTCTCCGACTTGAAGACCAAGCTCTTGCGAATGGCCGGTCAGGCGGAAGATCAGATCGACAAGGCCCTCACCGCACTGGTGACGCGCGACTCGGCCCTGGCCCGCTACGTGATCGAACGGGACCACGAGGTCAACACCTTGGATGTGGAAATCGACGAAGAGAGTATCCGGTTGCTGGCCCTCCATCAGCCTGCCGCACGAGATCTGCGATTGGTGACGACGGCGATGAAAATCTCCACCGAGCTCGAGCGGATCAGTGACCTGGCGGAGAATGTCTGCGAGCGGGCAATCGAGCTGAACGAAGAGCCGCAGCTCAAACCCTACATCGATATCCCGATGATGGGTAAAATGGCGCGG
The DNA here is from genome assembly GCA_963741245.1 of Nitrospirota bacterium. Classification (GTDB taxonomy): domain Bacteria; phylum Nitrospirota; class Nitrospiria; order Nitrospirales; family Nitrospiraceae; genus Palsa-1315. The sequence goes on from CAVUHR010000006.1 coordinate 6,815, forward strand.
ATGATGGTGAAGCAAAGTATCGATGCATTCGTCAAGGAGGATGCCACGCTCGCTCGGAAGGTGCTCACGGACGACGACTTCGTCGATGATCTGATGGAGCAGTTATTCCGCGAGCTGCTCTCATACATGATCGAGGACACTCGCACGATTTCACGCGCCATTCGCTTGAGCTTCATTGCCAAATACCTCGAACGGATGGCCGATCACGCCACCAACATCGCCGAGCTGGTGGTCTATCTCGTGGAAGGCAAGATCATTCGCCACACCACTCCACCAGTATCTTCCAGAAACTACTCTGCGGAAAGTTGAGCCTCGCTGATCCTTCAGGTTGCAGTTGATCTTTCCTCGTCGAGAAGAGTCAGAGCGATGCCCCGCCCCGTGACACAACAGACCCTAGCGAGTGAGGCAGGCTGAGGTCGAGGTTGAGCGAAGATTCGACTTGCTGAATCTCAGCCTTAACCTGAGCCTTAACCTTCCATTCACGATGGCGGACTTTTTCAGCATCCTGCGTGGAAGGACGTAGTTATGCCAGGAAATTGGTGGAAAAGAGCGTGTATTCGAATCGGTGTCGGCGAAGGACGACCTTGTTGCATCGGGCGAGTTGGTCAACGCGGTGGAAGATTTGATTCCATGTGTATTGGGGCATGAGGCAGATGAGCGAATCCAGACTGATGACGGTCTGCTCATTGAGATGGTCGAGAATGGTTGCCGTGAGGGCATCGGTATGAGAACGCTCCTGTCGAAAATGATGAACATCCGGGGCTGATTCAAGAAGAGAATTCATCGGCATAGGTGCCTCCTGGTGAAATTATGGGAATGAGAGCCCCAATTGATTGGCCTGTTGCGTGAACGTCGGCGGCGCCGGACTGTATCGGACGGCCACGATGCGCATCAGACCCAGTGTGATTAAGATGCCTCCCAGTATCGCGAATTGGTGCCACTCCCCGCCCGTGAACCATCGTGAGATGACCTCCGTCAGCATCACTACAAGGACTGTGTCGATGATAAACGTGACCCGGACTCTCCCGTCAGAGCAGTATGCGAGGGTAGTCTTTAACACTTCGACGACGGCCAGCAGGGTCAGGGTGTCGACCACTATCTGCCGAAGGGCCACTTCCACGTCGGTGGACAGGAGAAGCCGCAGGTCGAGAAACGTTTTTATGACGCCTCCTGCCAGACCGAGGAGGATCGTCAGGGTGAGCAAGCTCAGGATGAATCGCGTGCCCGCTTCCCAGATACGCGTGATGTCATAGGCCGTGAGCGTGATCATAAATCGCTTGGGCCAACCGTTCGAGAGAGTCTGTTCCATTGTGGTTTGTGTCATGGTCCTATTCGTGGCTCGATAATGCGCTCCAAGCATCTAGACCGAGTGCGACGAAGAACAGCATGACGCCAAGCACGAACAGATAGATGTCTGTGTTCTTCATGACCTGCTCCAGAGATTGTGCGAATGGTTCCTGCATATTCACGTGCCCCTAGCCTAACCGGGACACATTCCAGTTCAGTCAATTCCCCGTAAACTTTATGTAAATTATGTATCGAACGGAGTAGGTTAAGGGTGTTCGGGCTTGGAAATGAACCAGGTGTTCCTTTCCGGCTCACTCGGAGTGGGCGAGGCGTGCCTACGCAGCCTTCCTTTTGGGTGCAGCGTTCTGTGGCGTTGAGGAGGAGCTGACTGCCTTGTTGTAGCTGGTGGTCATGAGTGGCGGCACTCTGGCATTTGTTGAATCGTTGGTGGACTCACCGTTGGACTATCAAACTTAACATGATACTATCTATACTTATAGTCCATCCTTAAACTATCACATCATCCACCCGTTCGTATAATTGTTGTATGGACACAGGGTCTGCTACCGTGCGGCCTCGATCACACGTTTGGGAGGCACCTGTGACCGCTATCGATAGTCTCATGCTGGATGCGAAGCAAGCGATCATGGATGAACATCATCGCCGTTTTCAAACCCTCCATCAGGAAGGACGATGGGAGGAAGCTCTCCAACAAATTCACATCACCTTGCGCTGTGCAGCAGATCTCCTCAATGAGTCGCTCCGAGTCCTCGAGGATACCCTGGATGGCCACAACCACACCTCCGACGGTTCCACTCCCCCTTCCACAATCACGTAGTGATTAGGCCGTGCCTCCGCCTCTCCAATTTCACACGATGGAGGCATAGTCCACTCGACGATCTCCGATGGTGCTGATTCCTGCTATGACCGGAGTGTGGCAGATTCCAAGTCACACCACGCGTTCGCTTGACAGCTTCATACGCAGTTGTTAGGTTTTCACTCTGGCGAATCGCGATGGGTTTGCAGACCTAAACATCCAGGCTGGCGTAGCTCAATGGCAGAGCAGCGGTTTTGTAAACCGCAGGTTGGAGGTTCAATTCCTCTCGCCAGCTCCAACCTTTCAAGCACTGACATTAGCAGCCATCTCGCAAGAATCGTCAGGTGTTATTACAGTGTTAGAGTTGAGTGTCGGCGGTGACCCGGTGACGATGCGCTCTGCACTGGCGGTGTTCCCCTCACCTTGCGGTTTGCTCGTCCCACTCCTACAATACACCTCCCCTGCGAGCCCCCCACGGACAGCCTAGCCTTGCTCGTCATCTTAGGGCTTACGCAGGCACTAGCTGGAGCGGAAAGGGGATGTTGCGGAAGGGGAAAGGGTCGTGAGGTATGAGCGACTTAGAAGATTATCAAACCACGCGCCGTTATATCCTCCAAGTGATGAACGAAGGTGGGTTGCAGGTCGGAAACACGCTGCATGAACTGCAAGCCCGTGCAGACCCTGGCGCCTGGGCACGGATCGAAGGCTATCTCAAGCCTGGCATGCTCACCGGAGACCAGAGGATCATCGAACTCCTGGTCGCGATCCATCCAGGTGCGACCGGCGTCGCGTTGCGGGGGCAGGCGCGGCTCCGCGTGCAATTCCGTGGCTTGTTTTCCACCGGTGTCTCGATGGTGGGTGGAGAAGGGTTTCTGCAGGACCTCTCCCACTACGGGTGTCGAATGGAAAGCGACACATCTTTGCAACCCGGCACGGAGTTAGAGCTATGCTTCTTCTATGGGTCACAGGAGACCGTGCCGATCAGGGTCGAGCTCGCCACGGTACGGTGGGCCAAAGGGCAGGAGTTCGGGGTGAAATTCCTCCGCCTGCAATCCCACGAGGAAGCACGCCTCCGCCACGTGATCGCAGAGCTGTTAAGGGTTTACCCCGGTAAAGACGCGTGACTCGATCCATCGAAGGAATGAAGCCACGGGTGGAGGCGCTCTTCTCAGGAGGATAAAAAGAGAGATTCCTTGCTGTTTGGGCCATACCCAACGACAGGCGCCTTCCACCCATCATCCAGTGTAGCGGATGTTTCTCATATCGCAGGAAAACACTCGAAAACTGGCTCATGAAGGACCGGGCGAAACGTGAGCAGGAGAAGTAGGCCTAAGACGCCCTAAGCCTCAGGCTGAGTCACGCGGCTCCGACAGACTCCCGCCGATAAATTCCACCATCTCTCCCTCGGCTCTTGCACCATAGTTTGCATCCCTCCTACAACATTCCTCCCTGCGAGGCCTCCATGCTCTACACGCATTACCCCTTCCGCCGCTTCCTTGTGTGATGCCTGGATAACACATCATGAACGAGCATTTAACTGGACCGTAATCCTGCGTGGGCTATAATTCTAGGTAGGCTAGTTGTCGTATGGTGACACGCTGGGAGTGGTGGAAGGATTCAAAGCTAACCGGCTATGGGCCTACTCTCCAAGAAACCCCCGTTGACCAAAAAACATTTCTTCCCACGGACCAGCGTCGCAGAGACTGCTTACATACCGCTACGCCTCGTCGCAATCGTTGCCGGTCTTGTTCTTACGCTGATGCCCCTTCTGACTGGATGCGGTGGAGCCAGTGGCGGCGGCGAGGGCCAGGCATCGACGCCAGCTGACACAGGAATCGCCATGTCTCTCGCATGGGACCCAGTTCCAGACCCCTCAGTCCATTCCTATGTCGTATATTACGGCCAGCAATCACCAGGTCAACCGGGTAGCTGCGCATACGAAAGATCCATGCGTGTTATCTCCCCATCAGCCACGGTCACAAACCTTGAACCTGATACTCTCTATTACTTTACGGTCAGTGCCCATAACGGTCTAGAAAGCCCCTGCTCCAATGAAGTATCGGCCATCACACCTTCTGCTTCCCTCCAGACCGATCAACCAAGCCCCTCCCGCGCCCTCGACGAAATGCTTACCCTCCCCGGCGTATCCTCCGGCTTATCGGGCGCGTCTGGACAGCGCCCCCTGTGACGTGACCAAACAGTGTTACGGGCGATTCATCTGCACGGATTTTTGACACCCTCGAAGTTCTGCACAATCACCACCCTGAACGCATTCGCCTCAGCGGGATCGACTGCCCAGTGAAGTGGATAAGTGCCAGCATTTTCCAGCTCACCCGCCTTGCGGTTTGATCCGTACCCTTCTACACTGGCCTCCCTGCGAGGCCCCTATGCGCATGTCGCTCCGATTCCCCATCGCCGTTGTGCTGTCGATCGTCTGTCTTGCCGCGCCTGCATGGGCAGATTATCAAGCTGGCATGGACGCCTATAACCGTGGCGACTACGCAACAGCCTTGCGTGAGTGGCGACCGCTAGCTGAGCTGGGGATAGCACCTGCGCAGTTCAACCTCGGCCTGCTATATGCCAACGGCCAAGGTGTCCCCCAGGACTATGTTCAAGCGCGGCAGTGGTATGAGAAGGCCGCTATCCAGGGGGACGCATTAGCGCAGCTCAGCCTGGGGGATATTTATGGAAATGGGAAAGCGGTTCCGAAAGATTATCAGCAGGCCTTGTACTGGTTTCGTCTGTCCGCAAATCAAGGAAATGCAATGGCGAAAACACAGCTTGGCCTTATGTACGAGCGCGGGAACGGCGTGCCGCAGGATGTAGTCCTGGCCCAGAAGTGGTACATCCTGGGGGCAGCGAACGGAGATAAATTAGGGGCCGAGCTTCGTGATGCGCTCGCCAAACGAATGACCCCTGCTCAGATCTTCCAAGCGCAACAGCGGGTGCTGGAGTGGGAACTGAAAGGCAGTGGAAGCCGAAAGGCAAATGAGCGACCAACGCCCCAAACGAGAAACCATGTCCGATGAGGAGCGACCGTCTCCAACATGTGGGAGATCGCCTGGCGCAATAGCGTATAGGGAAGTGATGCCGAAGAGAAAATAGCAGCGCACGTCACCAAAGGATCCGAGAAGGAGGTTTTCATGGACCTTCGCCGCCACCAGCGCTTTCCTGTGCATTTTCACAGTGTGTTCTCTGGTCCAACGCTCAGTGAATCTGTTGGTACAGTCGTGAACCTGTCGGAGAGTGGCTGCTGCGTCCACACCGACAGCCAGGTATACACTGGCATACAATTGGCCCTGCACCTTCACGTGCCTGGCGAGGCGTCGCCGATTCACATCGAACAGGCGGCGGTGCGTTGGAGCCGTGGGCGCGAATTAGGCGTAGGGTTCCTCACCGTGGCTCCACCGCACCAGGCACGATTGGATCAACTCCTCGCACGATTGAAACCGGAACAACAGACTTGAGAAAGGATCAGCCTGAGCACCATGGTGGGGGCTGACAGTTCACCTCACTGGTACCGTTCACGTTCCCGACGGTGAAGGTCACGCCCCATACCCCACATCATCAGGGATCGGCGGCCCCGTCACCATGGTTGACATCCTAGCGAAAGAGAGCCAGCACAATATAGCTTCCATACCCCCAAGAGGTCTGCGATGAAAGCGGGGTATCGTTGGCCGATCTCTTGAAACTGAGTCGGTCGGGTACACATCGACGCCCTCGTGGTGCGCCACACCATGAGGGCGTTCTGTTGTTCGAGCGAGATGAGAAGTGTACGCAATTAAAGAAGGTGCGTACGATGAACCGAATTCGCAGCGTCTTAATCGGTCTTACGACTTTCTGGCCCACGCTCGCCTTGGCGGAAGGGGCTGGTGGAACATATCGGGGGATCGGGTCGATTTACTACACGATCATCGGGGCGATCCTGATTTACGGTGTGTATGACACCTTCGGGAAAAAAGCTATGTACATCGCAGGCCCCATCATTGCGATCGGATTGTATCTTAGGCACCCGCACGGATGAGATGACTGGGATTAGGCAAGCGATCCAACCGTCGTTGGGTCCTCTCCTCCGCTTTGCAATTCAAGGGATTGATATGGTGGTTTCGTCCTTAGGAGGCTTGTTCGACAGGCGGGGGTAGCGCATGAGGACTCAGACGACTAGCCGCTAGTGTACGAGCAAAACTAAGAGGGAGCATTGTGTGAGATAGGAGGTAAGTGGAGCTCGACACGCGCCGGTCCCCCGGCCTCGGAGATACCATTTACATGGTTCTGATACGCGATGCCCTTATCACATTGCTTGTTCAGGAAATATCGAATATCACGAAATTGATGCCCCTTAGGATTGCAACTCGGGGATGGTTGTTACAAACAGGTCAAAAAGATAACCATCGCGAATAGGACGCTCCTCGCATTTCGATACAAACTCTACGGGGATTTCGAACAGTGAGGAAGCCCCTTCCCATGAGTGCGGGGACGTGAGTATATGAAAGTTTTTTTGACGAGTCAGATATTTTTCTATGTGCTCGTCAGAGGCATACCCAACATAGTACACGATCCCATCATGCTTATGAATCTCCAACGAGAAGGTGTTGCCACGCTTCGCGCTGAGCGCTACGACGCTGCACATTGAGAAACCGTAGATTCCATTCGGTAAATCCTGTATTTTTGTTCCATCTTCCCGTTCAGTCAGCGGTCTAAGCTGATCCTTTTTTCGTAGCTCCAGTACATCTTTGGGGACAGCTGTTGTATCCGGCAGCGTTCCGACATCGCGTTGCGTGTTCTTTGCTTGATGGTCCCTACTCCACATGTCGGAGAAGTTAATTGAAAAATTCAATCCGACGAGGTAAACCAAGATCACCAATCCAAGCGGCACAGCCATCAGATACAGATACCACCGGTTCATGACTGGTAGGATACGCCTAAGTCGTCCCTCAAGTAAAAAGTAGCCTGACATTAGGTCTCGACCGGCGACCGAAGTCTCCTCACGGTTGTTTCTCCAGAACATGCGGCTGGAGCGAGGTCGTACTCTTCATGCATTCGTGCTGCGTCGTCCGATCCTCTCGCCCGGCGAGCTTCGGTTTCAAACGCCTCACGACGGCATTCATCAAACTGTGGGTTAGGCGGCACGTGGATGGCACGATTCAGCTGAATCGTTAGGGGCACGAGAAGACTGTCTGATCCTGACGCTCGCTCGCCGCAAAGAAAGACATGGCCCTAACGTTCGGCTTCCGTGAGATCGCCGTCTTCTTCCAGCTCTTCGAGATCGGCTTCCGCTTTGGCCTTCAGGGTTGAGGGGTGCAGGCCATATTTTTTGAGCATTTTGTAGAAGTCGGCCCGATAGCGTCCGGCAAATTGGGCGGCGCGTGAGATATTGCCGCCGGTGAGTTGCAGTACGTTCTTGAGATAGGTTTTCTCAAACTCTTCCTTTGCTTCAGTCAGCGGTTTGAGCGGCGCGTCTGGTGATGTGCCCATAGAGGGCAAGAGGTCAGGTGTAATCATGTCTTGGCGCGTCATGACGGCGGCCTTTTCAATGACATTTTCCAATTCACGGACATTTCCGGGCCAGGGATGTGTGACCAGCCGATTGAGGGCGGCCGGTGTAAAGCCGCGCAACCCTTTATTTGCCCGTTTCGCACTCGCGGTCAGGAAGTGTTGGGCCAACAAGGGTATATCATCTCGGCGGTCTCGAAGCGGCGGAATAAACAACGGGACGACAGAGATGCGGTAGTACAGATCGTTCCGGAATGACCCGTTCTTGACCGCTTCGCCAAGGTCTTTATTGGTTGCGGCAATAATCCGTACATCGATCTTCGTTGAGATTTCAGAACCCACTTCGCGGACTTCCCGTTCCTGTACGGCCCGCAGCAGTTTGACCTGCATCGAGAGAGGTATTTCGCCGATCTCGTCGAGAAAGAGCGTGCCGCCGTTGGCGCTTTGAAACAGGCCTCGCTTGGCACCATGTGCGCTGGTAAACGCGCCGCGCACATGTCCGAAGAGTTCAGACTCAAAGAGCGTTTCGGGAATGGCCGCGCAATTGAGGGCGACAAACGGCCCTTTACTCCGTCGGCTGTTCGAATGGATGACGCGCGCGAGCACTTCTTTGCCGGTCCCGGTTTCTCCGAAGAGGAGAATGGTCGCATCCGAGTCTGCCACCTGCACTACCTGTTGGAGTATGCGCTGCATCGCAGGACTTCGCGCGACGATGTTTTCCATGCCATACAATTCGTTGACGAGAGACTTGAGTCGCTGGATCTCTCCTCTCATCCGTTGCGGAGAAAGCCCTTCTTCGATCTTGGTCTGGAGTTCCTTGTCATCAAACGGTTTGGTGAGATATCCGAAGGCTCCTCGCTGCATGGCTTCCACGGCATTGGGGATGCTGCCGTGTGCCGTCAGGATGATAACCGGAAGGCCTGGATGAATCCGCAGCAGTTGTTCCGTCACATCTAATCCGTCTTCGCTTCCCAATCGGAGATCGGCAATGGCGAGGTCGAACCGGTCTTTCTTGGCTGCGGCAATGGCTTCACGCCCGGTGGTGCAGCCTGTGACGGCAAAGCCCAAGGCGGTCAACCGCATTTTCACGAGATGTAACAGTCCCTCTTCATCGTCGACTACGAGAATATGCTCTTTTTCCATGAAGCTCCTTCTACGGTGTCGTCGGTTCCGACGCAGTCGGAGGCGGTGCAACGGTCGATGGGGGACGGATAGGACGAACCTTATCCCGCATTTCCTGGTCGATGCGCTTCAATGCCTCCAATTGACTCGTCAATTCCTCTATTTTCCTATCTCGATCTGTCAATTGCTTTTGTAGGGATAGCACGATGCCTGTCTCGGTCGAACCTCTTGCGGTGTCTTTTTTGCCGTTGACCGAGTCAAACTTCCGTTCATGCTCGGCTAACTCCCGTTGGAGGCTTTCCAGGGATTGGGAGTCGGCCTCCTTCACAGCCCGCAATTGCTGGATGGTCAGCTCTCTATCAAGCAAGTCTCGCACCAGCTGATCTGAGACCTGAGCCAGAATCGCCTGACTTTCCGAAATGGCCGGGGCCGCCATGACCGATTGGAACCAGGATTGCTCAACGGGAGCGGCATGATGCTCGAGCAGCTCTATCCAGAGCTTGCTGGAGGAGGCCAGCTGGCTCTTGGGCGAAACAGCGATCACTTTCTCGAAGTACTTCGAAGCACTATCTCGACTTTCGTAGAGCCCCAGCAGGGCGCGCCTAAAATAGACATGGTCGCAGGAACTACGCTCGGCACATTTCGGGACGAGCGCCTCCTGTTTTTTCGCCAACGCAAGAAGGGATTTTGCCTCTCCCGAATCCACCATGAAATAGGGTTGCGAAAATTGCGGGGCTGCCGACCATGCCGCACATCCAGCAAGGTATAGACAGGACAAGACTCCCAAGGTGAAACCTTGGTGGACAGCCTTCATGCCGTTCCTCCTGGTTTCGTGAGGCGTAGGATAAATCGTACAGTTGTTCCCTTCTTGGCTTCGCTTTCAATCCAAATCCGTCCTCCATGTGCTTCGACCACTTTTTTTGCCAGTGCCAACCCCAGGCCACTCCCCGGTGTAGCATGTTTGGCTTTCGTGCGTCCTTGATAGAAGCGTTCGAAAATATAGGGCAGGTCTTCGGGCTGAACGCCTGGTCCTCCATCGGTCACACTCACCTCGAGGACTCCCGCATTCTGGTCCGGCTTCATGAGTACCTTTACAATGCCCCCTTCCGAGCTGAATTTCAAGGCATTTGAGAGCAAATTGTCGAGCACTTGTTCAATTCGAAGCGCATCAGCCTTGACCCACACACGTTGTGCAGGCGCTTCCAGCAACAGCTGCACATGCTTGGCATCGGCAAGGAGCTGGACTTTGTTGACCGACATATCGGTGACGCGCTTGAGGTCCGTCGGGATGATTCGATACTCCATCATCCCGGCGTCCATCTTGGAGAGATCCAGAATCGTGGAGATGAGGGTGATGAGTCGGCGGCTGCTGTCTGCAATGATGCGCAAGGTCGTCCGTTGTTCTTGCGACAAGGGACCGGGAATTTCATCCAACAGCAAATGGGTGCCTTCTTGGATCGAGGCCATGGGCGTGCGCAATTCATGGGAGACATGGGCGAGAAACTCCCCCTTCATATCGTCCAACTCTTGTAGTTTTGTGCCCATCCAATTTACGGCGTCGACGAGGTCTCGCAACTCGCTGGGGGCTCGAATATTCAGCGACGTGCGGAAATTGCCCTGCCCGATCTGTTTGATATGGGTCTGCAATTGACGAAGGGGGCGCAAGATCGTGTAGCTGGCAACGCCGGCGAGCGCAATGCCAAATACGAGCGCAAGCAGAACCAGTTGCTCAGTCACCGCTTCGGCTTGGGCCGAGTTTTCCCGTGACCGGCTGACGCCGACACTGATACCCGTCTCGTGAAGATCGATAAACTGTTGCAATGTGGCGCTTATGCGGTCCATCAAGGCGTCTCGCCGGCCTTCATAGTCCGCAGACGGGGGTGCTGGAGGCGACAGGCCTTTCTCCAGTTCTGTGTGGAAAATCATGAGTCGTTCTTGCTGCAGGTGCTTGGTATCCTCGAGTAGCTGAATGCCTTGGGGAGTGAGTTCCTGTGTTTCGAGGGTCTGGAGTCCGCGATGGAATTCGTCGACCTCTTCATCGAAATGTTGCAAAAACGTGGCATCGCGTACGGCCAGATACTTCTTTTCGCTATTGAGTTGGGCATAGAGCACGGTGAGCAGGCGTTTGGCCGATTCGATCGCCGGGTAATGGTGAGTGGCCATGTTGGCACTCAACGCAGTCAGCTGGCGCAGTTGAAACAAGGCATACAGATTCACCCCTGCCATCACCACGATGATGACGAGGGAGGTCAGGACGATCCGCCAGAATATAGATAAGCGCACGAGCGAAGGTCTTTCTCAGCCTTGAAAATCGAGGCTATCTGTAGAGGCTGTAGGTAATTCCATACACTATTTCTCCCGGCCACTCAAGCGATCTGGCAAACAAACTCGTTCGTGAATCCTTCCCCCTTGTAGCGGGTGAAGTGGCTAGGAAGGTTTGAGCGGCTTCAGATCAGGAGAGGCGGAAACTCTCCTGATCAGCCACAGACTCGTCCCTACTTGAATGGCGAGACAAATCGGCGCTGGCGTCGTGACACCCCATGTAACGATGCAAAGAGGTGGCCACGAAACAACAACATGGCCACGGCAAGCGGTGGCGTGAGGAGCACCCCGAGATACCAGCTGATTGAGGAAGGGATACCCACGTAGTCCAGCCAACCTCCGAGAATCGTAAAAGGCAGCACGAGGAGCTGGGAAAAATCCAAACCTGCCCCCCTCCCCACTCGACTGGAGAGGGAGAAAAACGATTGCAGCCCCATGGGCGAGAGGACGATGGGGATCAGGATCACCGCAAACGGAACAAACCATTCAATCCAATTCTCAAGGACGAACTCGTACGAGGTCTTGAATACGTCGAGCGGGGAATCATGCCGAACTTGATAGATAATTTCCGGTGCCGGGTTCAGCAAGAGGAAGAGGAGCAGAAACACTGCGTACGATAGCAGTTGCCCAAACGGGTTCGTCTGTATACTCAGGTCGAGAGCCATAAGCGGCAGCCACAGGATGAACCCAATGCTGATGACATCCCAAAAGTAGTGACCGACGCTGCCAAGAATGTCGTGGAAGGTGAGTGCCCGTGCATGGCTTATCGATTGCTCGATCAGACTCAGGGTGGCGCCAACCAGGAGCGCATTCACCGCACCCAGCAGAAAGCCTCCGGCCATGCCGAGCGGTGATGCAATCTGGGTGGCGAGCACCAGCAGAAATCCAAATCCCACCACGGCGACTATGGTCATCCAGCCGCGGGCAAGGGATTCTCCGGTTTTGTGAAAGGCGTTCCGATAGAGTGCGAGTGTTTCGGTCAGAATGCGCGACATGAGAGACAATAGTCTGCGGGAACTTCTCTGGTCAAGCCGCGCCGCGCCGTGGGAGGTTGACTTCCCATATCCTATGATTATGTGAATAGCAGCAACACACACGGACGAGCGAAGAGGAGCGACCTAATGGACATGAACCGCATGACGATCAAGCTACAAGAGGCGCTCCAGACCGCCTCGTCCCATGCAGCGAGGCGGAGCCATCAGGGGATAGATGTGGAGCACCTCCTGCTTGCGTTCGTGGAACAGGATGGAGGTCTCGCTCCCTCTCTCCTCGAGCAGGCAGGGTTGTCGGTGCCCTCCGTTCGCCAGACAGTGGAGCAGGCACTTGCGAAGCTGCCTCAAGTGCAGGGCACTGGGACAAGCCCCGGACAACTCCACGTCGCCTCGCGGCTGAGCCAAGTCTTGGCCAAAGCCGAAGACGAGCAACGATTGTTGAAAGACGACTATCTCAGCGTCGAACATGTCGTCCTCGCCATGGTCCAAGAAGGGGGCGTCTTTAAGAAACTTGGCTTGACGAAGGAACGGCTCTTGGGTGCGCTGCAACAAATACGAGGCTCTCAACGTGTCACGAGCCAGGACCCGGAAGGCACCTACCAGGCGTTGGAAAAATATGGCCGCGACCTTACCCGGTTAGCAGGGCAAGGGAAACTGGATCCCGTCATTGGGCGCGACGAGGAAATTCGTCGCGTCGTACAAATTCTCTCACGACGAACCAAGAACAATCCCGTGCTCATCGGCGAACCAGGCGTTGGAAAAACCGCCATTGTCGAAGGGCTAGCCATTCGCATTATCAAGGGGGATGTGCCTGAAGGACTGAAGAAGAAACGCGTCATTACCCTCGATATGGGATCGTTGGTGGCCGGCGCAAAGTTTCGCGGCGAGTTCGAAGAACGATTGAAGGCGGTCCTCAAAGAGGTGCAGGCGTCAGAGGGACAAGTCTTGCTCTTCATCGATGAGCTGCATACGGTCATGGGAGCGGGCGCGGCGGAAGGGGCAATGGATGCTGCCAATCTGCTCAAGCCCATGCTGGCCCGCGGCGAATTGCATTTGATCGGCGCGACGACACTGGATGAGTATCGGAAACATATTGAGAAAGATGCCGCGTTCGAACGGCGGTTCCAGACGGTCCTGGTCGATCAGCCGACGGTGGAGGATACCATCTCGATTCTGCGCGGACTCAAAGAGCGCTACGAAGTGCACCATGGCGTGCGCATTAAAGATGCCGCGCTGGTCGCTGCTGCGAAACTCTCGAATCGGTATATCTCCGATCGCTTTCTCCCGGACAAAGCCATCGATCTCGTCGATGAATCGGCAGCCCGCCTGCGTACGGAAATCGATAGTTTGCCGGCGGAACTCGATGAGGTCTCGCGCAAGGTGATGCAGCTCGAGATCGAGCGGGAGGCCTTGCGGAAAGAACAGGATCAGGCCAGCCAGGCGCGGCTGGCGACGCTTGAGCAAGAGTTGGGTGAGAAACAAGGGGATCTCCAGTCACTCAAGACGCGATGGGACTCTGAAAAGGCCTCGGTGTCACGGTTGCGCAAGACTCGAGAAGCGATGGAAGAGGTGAAGCAGGCGATGGAACGTGCGGAACGTGCCTACGATCTGAATCGCGTGGCGGAGTTGCGATACGGAGAGTTGCCTCGCCTTGAGCGGGAACTGGCGTTGGAGCAGGAGCAGCTCGGTAAGAAGCAGGGCGAAAGCCGGTTGCTCAAAGAAGAGGTCGATGAAGACGACATCGCGGCCATCGTGAGTCGCTGGACGGGAATCCCCGTCTCCCGGCTGGTCGAAGGTGAAACGGAGAAACTCTTAAAGTTGAGCGAGCTGCTCCATCGGCGAGTTGTCGGTCAGGATGAAGCGGTCCAGGCCGTCGCAGATGCGGTCCTCCGCGCACGCTCCGGCATCAAAGACCCGAATCGGCCCATTGGTTCGTTTCTCTTTCTTGGTCCGACCGGAGTCGGAAAAACCGAGTTGGCGCGAACCCTTGCCGCGACGCTCTTCGACGACGAGGCCAACCTGATTCGGATCGATATGTCCGAGTACATGGAGAAACACACGGTGGCCCGTCTGATCGGAGCTCCCCCAGGCTACATCGGCTACGAAGAGGGTGGACAACTGACTGAAGCCGTCCGGCGGCGTCCGTTCTCCGTCATTCTGTTCGACGAGATCGAAAAAGCCCATCACGACGTCTTCAACGTCTTGCTTCAAGTGCTGGACGACGGACGATTGACGGATTCTCAGGGCCGGACCGTCGATTTTAAAAACACGGTTTTGATCATGACGTCGAACATCGGTAGTCCGCAGATTCTTGAGGCGCAGCAACGGCGCGCCTCCTATGACGAAGTCTGTTCGCTCGTGATGGCGGAATTACGAGAATACTTCCGCCCGGAATTCTTGAACCGTGTCGACGAGACGGTGGTATTCCATCCTCTGGAGACTGAGCAGCTCACGAAGATCGTCGAGATTCAACTCGAACGGTTGCGGGCACGGTTAACAGAGCGACGGATCTCTCTATCCGTGACGCCGGCGGCCTTACGGTATCTGGGTGAGCGCGGCTACGATCCGGTTTATGGGGCGAGACCGTTGAAGCGATTGATCCAACAGGAAATCGAAACACCGATGGCGCGTCAGTTGGTCAAAGGCGATATGCGCGATGGTGATACGGCGACCGTCGATCTGAAGGACCAGCACATCGTCATCGTGCCGACGGTCACAGCGTAATAGGCTGCGGGAATACCATTGGCGCCGCAGCAGAACTGCAAGGCCAGCACGTTGAGACATTAGTAGAACATCCCCGCAGGATGCTCAAAATGGCCAGACGTCTCACCCGCCCAACCCCGGCGCGCCAAGACGCGCCGTTCCGCGGGCAAGGCCGCAGCGAGTGACCAAAGCTGGTCCTTCCAAATTTGCTCGTGCACGTTGTCCCCAGGATAGCTCGGATGAGTCCTCCACTACCTGCGTTGAGCGCGGCCCTTCCCATTCCCTCTACCTTTCTTTAGGGGAGTGGCCGAGGTTGCCCTTTACTGCGCGCATCGAACGAGCACAGTTTCATCGTGCGCGTTCTGCGAGCAAGAAGGGCACCTGGCCGCTCCCTTCCATGCTGGCGGACTTTTTCAGCATCCTGCTAGGAGGCGTCTCGGTTCAGCCCAGGACGACGGACCCGCCTTTCACATCTTGCGTTGTACCGCTGGCACGGAGCTTGTCGATTTTCCATTCGGTGGGAGATACCCGGATCACATGGCCTTTGATCGTATGGAACTCCCCTTTCGTGAAGGCCACTACGTCGGGCGCCTTCACATCCATCTGTAAGATAACGGTTCCCGACGCCAGGTGTGTGAGCAGTAGATGCTTCGGAGTCTTATTCACTTCGTAGGCTCGTCGTTCGTTGATCATCAGGGTGCTATCGACGAGTTTTGCCGTCACTTTTCCGGCTGCGTCGAACAACGCAAAGTTCACGAGTAAATCGCCCGTCGTCGGTTGCATGACCACCTGAATCTGCGGGACTCCCTCGATTTCAATCATGCCGTCGGTGTTGCGGTACAGATTCGAACCCACTTCCACATCCATGTAGGGCCTCATTTCACTACGATTTGAGAAACATCGATTAACCAACATTATTCATGATGGTTCGTCGCGAGACCGGCGCGCGGACCCCTGAGGCCCCGATGCGTACTTGTGCAATACGGTGAAGGTCCGAGGGGCGATCCCGTTGGCCGAAGGCTCGTCGAGCGGATCGGCGATTGCAGCAGAAGTGTTCATGAATATTGCGGGTTAAGACTTCTTGATACGATCCAGAATCAATGCGATACAGCCGCCGAGCAGTCCCCCTCCCATGATGGTCGTGAACAGCTTGACCACTTCGACTCCCCACAGGGACCCCTGCGCTTGCATGGCTTCCCGAAAGCCGCCTTGCACCATGATGACGGCCAGCGCCATGGTGGAGCCGACTATGAACCACCAGAGAAAGACTTTCAGGGCTGACCACACAGGGAATCCTCAAAACTCCATCCGACGGTCGAGACTGCGGTATTGAATCGCTTCTGCCACATGCAGCGGCTCAATCTTTTCAGAGCCCGCGAGATCGGCGATGGTTCTCGCCACACGCACTATGCGCCCATGGGCCCGAGCTGACAATCCGAGTTTGGTCAACGCCTGTTCTAGGAGCTCTTGAGCCTGCGATTCCAGGCCACAATACCGCTTCAGGAGCCGCGGCTTCAACTGAGCATTCGAGTGAATCCCGTCTTGACGATACCGGTGGCGCTGCCGATCACGTGCTGCCAGAACGCGCGATCGAATCGTGGCGGAACTTTCCGGCATAGGGCCGTGATCGTTCATGTCTCGCACGGAGACCGGCGGGACCTCGATGTGAATGTCGAGTCTGTCTTGAAGGGGTCCCGACAATTTGGCTCGATAGCGGCGGATTTGCTGCGGGGTGCAGACGCATTCACGCGTGCGATCCCCATAGTATCCGCAGGGACAGGGATTCATCGCAGCGATCAACATGAATCGCGCAGGGTAGCGGAGCGAGCCGCTGGCTCTGGTCAGGGTCACATGCCCGTCTTCCAATGGTTGCCGCAAACCGTCCAGAACGGGACGGCGAAACTCCGGTGATTCATCCAAGAACAACACGCCATTGTGCGCCAAGGAAACTTCTCCAGGCCGAGGGACTGTTCCGCCTCCGATGAGCCCAGCATCAGAAATACTGTGGTGCGGAGCGCGAAAGGGACGGACCGTCAGTAGTGGATGATTGCCCGGTAAATGGCCGGATACGCTATGGACGCGGCTCGTTTCGATCGCTTCTTCCCGCTCCATGAGGGGCAGAATCGTCGGGAGACGTTTGGCCAGCATGGTCTTGCCTGCTCCGGGCGGTCCCACCATCAAGAGATTGTGGCCTCCAGCTGCGGCGATTTCCAGGGCGCGCTTCGCATGGTCTTGTCCCTTCACATCGCCATAATCGTCATCTTCCACTGGGCGCGTGGTAAAGAACCGATCCCGGTCTGCGTGAGCCGGGACCAGCGAAACCGTTCCATTGAGAAATGCCACGGCCTCGGGGAGTGTGTGGAGCGGATAGGCCGTCACGCCCTGTACCACGGCCGCTTCTTGGCTGTTCTCAGCCGGTAAAAGCAGACTATGGTCGGGCCGGCAGGCAATTCCAATGGATAAGGCGCCGGTAATCGCTTTGATGTGTCCGTCCAACGATAGTTCACCGACACAGACGCGGCCTCGTACATTCTGGGACGGGATGACTTCTTCCGCGACGAGAATCCCTATGGCAATGGCCAGGTCGAGGCCGGACCCTTCCTTCTTGATTCCCGCAGGAGCGAGGTTCACGGTGATTTTCTTTGCCGGGAAATGGAAGCCCGTATTCTTGAGCGCAGAGCGGACTCGGTCGCGGCTCTCCCGCACCGTGGCATCGGGGAGACCGACGACTGAGAATTGTGGAAGTCCTCCGGCAATATCGACTTCCACGTCGATCAGATGTGCATCGATACCGACGAGCGCAGCACTCAGAACTTTTGCGAGCATTAGTGCCTCCGGTGCAAAGATTTGGGGCTGCTGGATTATAGGAACGCGGTCGAATTGTTTCAACCGAAACAGCTGGAGACGGCAGGAAAATGGTTCCATTTCCCCTGTTGTCATCCCACCAGTCCGAACGCTAGCGCCCCCTCCTGCCCTTCTGTATAATCCCTCCCGATGCCTGGCACCATGCTTGTTTGTTGTCTCCTCGCGGGCCTGATCATGGAAACTGGCAGTCCGATCTTGGCCCAAGCACGTGATCGTGCGGCCACCCCATCTGGACCAGTTGGAGCGTCGATGGCCGTCCTTGCGATGTTGCAAGATGCCGATGTGCTTCCGCCCGAAGGCACTCCCGAGGCGAATCGCGTTATCAAATCGGTCATCCAATTTCAATCGGTGTTTCTGAAGAGCGGTGATCCGGCCGTGCAAACATTTTTGAGTCACGCATTTGCGGCTCAGAGGGGCAGCGGTGCAAACGAAGTCGCTGCTCGATTTCGTTCGGCAGGCTGGACGTCGGATGTGCTTGAGGCGCTCAGTGAACAGTGGGCCGCCACAGCGATCGATCAGCGAGAGCGTTTGGCGCCGGGCTTTCGCCAATTTAACGTCAGTCCGGCGGATTTTGATTCGTTGATGGAACTCGTTACCAAGGCACGTACCGCATTGGAGCAACGGGGACAGAACATTCACCAGGTGTTTGCGCAGCGACGGCGGGAGATGCCGGGCGCCACGCAATAACTGCAACAGGGAGGACGCAATGGCAACGAAAGCCTATATTCTAATCAAGGTCAAAGCCGGGCGGACGAAAGATGTGCTACAGGCACTCAAGCGCCTTACCGGCGTCGAACAAGCCCACTCCTGCTTCGGGCGGCCGGATATTATTCTGTTCATTAATGTCGTAGATGAACGAGCCCTCTCGGATGTGGTGATCACTAAGATTCACCAAGTCGAAGGGGTAGAGGAAACAGATACACACATCGTCGCCGATTCCTAGCCCTTCCGGAAGGCTCAGGCTAAGGTTAAGGAGCCTCTCTCAGGTGCCGCGGTCTACTCGCGCAACGAAGAGACGGTGACGGTGGCCCCGCCAAGTTCTGCCGAACGGTAGCAGGCATCGGCCACTTCGACAGCTCGACATCCATCACGCCCGGTGATAGGCGGCGGGGTGTTCGTTTCGATGGCACGGACGAAGGCGCGGAGTGTGGCGAGAATTGTCTGTTGCGGTTGGACAACCCATTCCAGAGGAGCGCTGTCACCGATGACGCCGCTCACTCGCTGGTGACACCAATCAGCGGCGATCTGCCCCTGGGTTCCCACCCACTCCGTTCTCGCAACCCTCCCCGCTACGACACGTGCAATGTCCAGGACGTATCGCATACCGCTCACAGTTTGGGCCTGCACGATCGCCATCGTGTCCGGTGCCACGGTCGGAAGCTGGTCCAACTCGCAACGGACGGCGACCACCTCCTCGCCGGTGAGAAAGGGCACCAAATCCAAGAGGTGAACCCCAAACTCCAAGAGCGCTCCGCGCTGGCCTGGTATCGGTGACCGAACATGGGCGCTGGCTTTCGTTTCGATTCGGCTGGTGAAGGTGGCGTACCGGAACCGGCCGATCTCCGGCAAGTGATCTTTCAAAAGAAGAATTGTCGAGTCGAAGCGCAAGGTCTGTGCGGTCATAAGCAACACTCCCGCCTCTTCTGCTGCCGTCACCATCATCCGTGCTTCGCGGCCTGTCGGCGCTAACGGCTTTTCAATGAGGATCGGCTTCCTCGCCTTCACGGCCTCAAGACAGATCTCAGCACAGAGCGACGGAGGGGTCACCACTACGACGGCCTCTACCGTCGGATCGGCAATCAAGGCGCGATAGTCACCATAGACAGGGATCTCTGTCGTCGGGAGGAAAGGCAGTCCCTCCCCGATCCGTTTGCGACAGAGAGCGGCGAGGCTCATACCTGGCAGATCATGCAGGAGATGGTGGATATACCGGCTGCCATGCCGGCCGGCACCGATGAGACCGATTTTAAGCGGCATAGTCGCCATTCACACCATGAGGGTGAGAAACTGTAGCCTCCATCCAACGCAGGGTCAACTAAAACTCGAGCATTACAGCCAGATTGACAGTCTGAATGCCTGGTCCCTATAGTACGCGCGCGTTGTATGAGCCTGTCTGAAGAGGGCGTACCCCGCAAAGCCTTGATGAAGAAGAGATTACCGCAATGACACCGACTCTCGCTCCCTTTGCCTTGGATCAAATCGGCACAGGCACTGCTCGCTTTCCGAGCGGCGTTGCCATTCCTACGTTGACGGATGCCGCCGCCGATCCCTATATCCAGACACGCGTATCGAAACATGTGCAGGTGGACTGTATTCAGTTTTGGCCACAGGAAAAAGGGCTCTACCCCGGGCTTGTCTTATTGCATGAAGCCTGGGGGTTGACCGCGCAAATCAAGGATCTCGGCGCCAGGCTGGCGTGCGAAGGCTACGGCGTCATCATTCCGAACTTGTACGGGCGATTGGGTGGCATGGTGACGGCCAGCACAGAGGTTGCGGATGCGCTCATGGGCAAGCTGAACGAGTCGCTCGTCCTCCAAGACATCAATTCCTGCTGTGAATTCTTGAATACGCGCGATCACATTAAACGAAATACCCACGGCGTGATCGGTTACGGCATGGGTGGATCGTATGCACTCCGGTTCGCCTCTCAACGGAAACGGCTTCGAGCAGCGGTCGTCTATTACGGTCGAGTGATGCAGCCTGAAACCGCGATCAAAGATCTGTTCTGTCCAGTGCTCTATCACCAGGCCGGTCAGGACCAGCGGGTGCCCAGTCAGGACGTGGACCGGTTGCGTGCTGCTGCGGTTGAGTATAAAAAACGCGTCGAGATCAGGACCTACCCCAATGCCCCCCATGCGTTTTGTAATGAACAACGCGTGGAGAGCTATCGCGCCGACGCGACGGCGGAGGCTTGGAAGTCAACTGCCGCGTTTCTGAAGACCTGCTTCCAAGGCACTTAGCAGGGTGCTGAAAAGTCCGTCAGCAGGGGGAGGGAGCGGCCAGGTGCCCTTCTTGCTCGCAGAACGCGCACGATGAAACTGTGCTCGTTCGATGCGCGCAGTAAAGGGCAGCCTCGGCCACTCCCCTAAAGAGAGGTAGAGAGAATTGGAAGGGCCTCGCGCAACGTGCGCAGTTGGGGACCAATCCAGGCCACTCCTTGAGATAAGGTAACGAGCGAGCGTGAAGGGATCATCTTTGGTCACTCGCTGCGGCCCTGCAAGGGATGCGGCACGTCCCAGGGTGAAGAGTCTGTCTTGGCAGACTCAGGGTGGGAGGGTGAAATAACTGCCAGGGTTGGGCGGGTGAGAAGTCTGGCCTTTTGAGCACCCTGCGGGAGTGTTCTGCTGTTGTGCCACACGTGTAGACCATCGAAGTTTTCGCGTGCCAACATAGTTTTTCCACAGCCTGTTAGGCGTCCCCGCTTGAGGGTGTGGGAGGAAGCACGGTAGAGTAACGCGATGCGCAACCACATCCTATTGATTCGACCAGCCCAATCGCGAATCGGTCTCGCCCTTGTGATGGTGATCGTCGCTGTATTCGGGGCCTGGTTCAATGCCAAGGCAGACGAATCCCTTCCGAGTTCCATACCGGATTTCCCATCAGTCATTCGTGCCCATTCTGAACAACTGGCCAAGATGGAGTCAGACAAGGGAGCCAGCAACCTGTTTGTGTCGGCAATCGGTCCTTCGCTCCAGTTGGGTGATGTGGCCCGGACATTGGGGGCCAACCCCTTGCCGGCCATGCTCGCGAAAGAACTCCTGGTACCGGATCTGACGGCGGCGGTTCTTCGGTTGATGGGTGATCTGGCCGCCTGGCACCTCGCCTCCACCATCAGGCAAGCTGTGAGAGATCAGCAATTCGCGGCAATGACCGAGCGACTATACGGATCTCCGCAAGCAAGGGCATGGCTCGATCAACAGGGGAAAGCCCCCTGGCAGGACTCACTGAATCAACTCTCAGACGTGGTTGCCTCCCCAGAATGGGCCAAGGGGAATCAGGGAGAATCTGCATCGCCCCTATTGGTAACAGTCTTAGAGCGAGCTACTCGCTTGGAAGTGGACGCCATGCAAGCCAGCTATCAGGAGTGGGACCGGATACGGAATTGGAAGGATCGGGTGCGTGGGCTCCGCGGACAGGCCAGGCTGTGCGGGACCTGGCAGTGGATCGTTCATAACCATCAGCAGCACCATCAAGAACAGAAACTTTCGTTACTCTTCCCACCAGCAGGAAATACGCAGGCCACTCTGCCGGGACTCGTGGAAACGATCGTGCTGGGCGAGAACGTCTATTTACGGTGGGAAATCGATGGTCGGGTCCAAGAAGATAGTCTGCAATTCAGCAATGAAGGCCAACGTCTCGAAGGGACCTTTGTGAATTCCCAAGGAGGTTGGGGATCGATCAGCGGAAAGAGAACGGCCGGCTGTATGCCCTAGCCGGATCGCCCCGCGAAACTGGCGGGACGAGCGAGGGTTAATCTGGTCTATATAGTCTGTCTGGTTCAACCAAACAAACGAGACAGACCAGATAAACAAGAGAGATCAGCCGGTCCTCGCGTTTCACACGTCACCGCTAGGGAGTACGGCCCGTGGCGCGAGGGAGCGCGTCCCGCCAGACTCCCCAAGCAAAGAGTATCCAGCCTGCCATGAACGCCAGCCCACCGATCGGGGTCACAGCCCCCACCCACCGGATGCCCGCAAGAGACACCAGGTACAGACTGCCTGAAAAGAGAAAAATCCCGAGAATAAAGAGCCAGCCGGATTTTTCAAGGCCTTGTCCGGGGTAACGATCAATTGCCCAAGAAACGATACAAAGTCCAAAGGCATGATACATCACATACCTTGTTGCGGTTTCGAACACTTGGAGCATGGACGTATCCAGAATTTCCTTGAGTGCATGGGCACCAAAGGCGCCGGCAGCAATGCCGCATCCCGCCAAAATGGTCCCAAGCACCAGGAATCGCTGAGAGGGTGACCGACCTATCATACGTATCCTCCTAGTTTGTGGTCTGCCGTGTTTATCTAGTTCATCCCGTTGAGGTAGTTTGTGTTGTTCATCTGGTTGGTCTCGTTTAACCGAACTTGTGAAGCCAACCGATCACATCGAATTTGGATTCTAGCAGAGAGAACTAGCCCGCATTATTCATGACGGTTCGTTGCGAAATCGCTGAGCCGCGTCGCGAGCCCGCTGGCCGGAGGCTCGTCGTAGCAGCGGATTGGCGATTGTAGCAGAAGCGCTCATGAATAATGTGGGCTACGTCTCGATATGCCTCTCTATCCCGCATTACTCATGAGCGCTATTACTGCAATCGCAAGCTTTCTGGCGAGTGGCCAGAGGCTAGAGGTGAAGACTTCCGGTCGGAAACTTGGCTCTTTTCTCTAGCCCCGAGCCACTCGCCCCTCTTCGGGGTAAGCCCACCCCACCTCTTGAGGAATGGCCACGTACCCCATTCCCAGACTATCCTGCGCATAACATGATGGCACAGGGGAAACAACAGACCTGGTGGGATAGTCCGAAGTTTACTATTGACTGCGTGCTCGCGACCGTAAACAGGCAGCTTGAAGCGGACGGATGCGTTCTCGAATGTTTAGAAGGTGGGCATAAGCTCACCACCCCTGATCACCTGACAGCAGGGGATTTTGTGAAAGTCCAATTATGGTTGGAAGGCGAAGAGGCCTTTATCGACATCCGGCTGGCGGAAGTCAGAAAGGTTTACAAGCACTGGATCGCGGTGGAAGTGATCAAGGTGAGCCCAAATGACCGGATGAGACTGAAACGATTTATTGATACCCCCGCAGCCATGCACATCGCAGAACCTGTTCTAATCGACCATCTTCTCATTCGGGCCTAGGCGTGGAGAATCTTAACTAATATAGGTTTCATCGCCTTCGGTCCCTCCCCTATCGTTTCCGCCACTCCCACGGCGGCACAGGCTGAGGATCGGCCCACAAGCCTTTCTTGATCTCTCGTGCTTTCTTTTCTAGCCCTTCCAGCACCATATCACCCGGCGCATTGGGCCGATACCACCAGCACAAGCCCCGCCTGACTAGTTCTTGATTGAGGTTCATGCCATCAGGCAGGATCACATCCCCAATCGTGCTTCCATACTCGTCAAGCCCATGGGTCTGGAGCGTGACTTGCTTTCTGAAGACGAGGTCAGCGGCGGCGTGCTCAGCAAGTAGACTATATGGTTGGCCTTTCTCCGGACAGTCGATGCCGTTCAAACGGATGAGTTCAAGGTGGTGATTGTGCTGGACTTCGAATGTGTCGCCCTCGATGACACGAACAACGGGACCGGTGAAGATGGCGGAACGGTTATCGGCATTCATGCCTGCTTTGAAGTCCGCCCACGCAGGCGCGGCGAGACAGACGATCGATAGCAGAAAGGCGACAAGCAATCGGAGCGCTATGAACCGATCGTCACTCACAGGACAATCTCCGCTGGTTCCTGCAATAGCCGTTTCACATAGTGCTGTAGCCGAGTGTGAGTGTGTCGCTTCATTTGTAGAAGATTTTCAACCGAGAACTCCTGCCCGCTCGACCAACGAACCGAGAGTCCTCTGAAGTTCAGAACTCGCTGAAAGATGGTGCCGGAGGCCGGGATCGAACCGGCATGGAACTTTTGGTTCCGAGGGATTTTAAGTCCGACCCTGCCCCCGAGACTATTGAAAGCTATCTACACGAAACTGAGGAATATCACAATGATTGGAGGGCTGAGGACTAATACCGACTCTCGATAGTTCCCCTTCCTACTCAATGGTTCTGCCACAATTGAGCCACAGGGAACGGACAACCCACAAACCCTTCTTGGCCTCTCGTGCGTCCTTCTCTAACCCTTCCAGCACCACGGGGATAAAAGAGGGAGTCACTTCACTCACGCATAACGGCGCACGCTAAGGAGCACAATTGCGGCAAGACCCACCATGCGCCGCGAGATGGTTCCTGGCACCTTTTTTCTCTATGCCTTCTCGAGCCCGCCATAGCGCCGTTCGACTTCATGCCGATCGCAGGACCAGAGCGCATTCGTTTTATACGGTTCAAATTGCCCCTCTGTCGCATGACTGGAGACCCGTCGCCGAAGCTGCGCCATTTCTTCCTGCGTCATGGGAACAAACCGCCGGGCGAAGGCCAGATTCTGCCGTAACACCTCTCGTGAATCGATGCCGCTCACGAGCGTGGAAACCGGCAAAGACAGCACATATCGCATCGCCTCTTCAACCGTCAGAATACCTTGCTTAATCGGATTCCCGTTCCCACAGAGAGATTTCATGGCGATGGGTGCGATTCCACGCCGGAGAAGTTCAGGGAGAACCTGCCGTTCAAAACTGCGGTAGGTCGCGTCAAAGACATTGAGCGGAAGTTGACAGGTATCGAACGGAAAGTCGTGCTTGAGTACGTTCAAATGCACGTCCGGATTCTTGTGGCCGGTAAATCCTATGAATCGTACTTTCCCTTGCTGCTTCGCTTCGGCCAACGCCTCAATCGCTCCCCCTTCGCGGAAGATAAGTTCAGGATCATCGTCGCAGCCGACTTCATGAATTTGCCACAAATCCAGGTAGTCGGTACCCAATCGACGCAACGATTGTTCCAAGTGCAACATGCCGATCTTTTTACCTCGGCCGTGGGTACACATCTTCGTCATCAAGAAGACCTCGTGACGATGTCCGTTCAGCGCCTTCCCCATCACCGCTTCGCTCCGATTGTTGGCATAATCCCATGAGTTGTCGAAAAACGTGAGTCCGGCGTCAATGGCCTCCTGTACGATTCGACTCCCTTCCTCGTCACTCGTGTTCAGCAGGTGCCCTCCGCCGAGCCCTAAAATCGGGAGCGTGACACCAGTGCGCCCCAGCTGACGCCGAGGAAGCCCCTCCCCCTCCACCCCGCTTGATGGTCTTTCCACATCTGCCATTGCTCGTGTCAGGCTGGAGAGCCCCGCCAGTATCACCGCCGATCCCAGCAAGCCGATTCGTTTGCACACCTCGCGCCGACCAAGTGTCGGTTCAGTTTGGCTTTCGCTTCGATCTTCATGTAGCGACATGCTCTTGCCCCTCCATGCCTCTACGGTGTGAGAAAGATCATGCGTGAATTTGTTGAATTATCTAGCATTCGTTGTTTCTGACATATTTTTCTCAAAAAACACTCTTGGTGCAGAGGCCGTTGCGCTCAATACTTCAACAGTGGCGTTGATCTCCCACATGTTGGAGATCGTCGCCTCTTCGATGGACATTGTTTCGCGTTTGGGGCGGTCGGTACTCATCAGTCGGACACCATCGTGTCGTTTACATGCTGGGCTCGCCGCGCAAGCCGTCGGGGCACCACCGGCGTTCAGTCTTCCACGCCCACGCCGATCACGATGAGAACCGCATAGTCCTGCTTCGTGCAGCCCTCGACCGGAGGCATCGTTCCCCCTGGCGCAACTGGAAACGCAGTCTTCTGCGCGTTTGCCGGCGAGCACGAACCATCACCCGCCGCCGGTCTATAGCGCGCGGAGCGGCAGGCCAGGTGCGTCACGTCGTAGAGCGTCGCGCCTTTATCGAGCTCCCAGCGCCTGTCGCCATTCCTGTCGGCGGGATGAATGGTCAGCACAGCCGTCACGTCACGGGCGCCCGTGACCAGGTATTTGCCGGGAGGGAGCGGAAAGGTCGGCTGCTCCATGATCAAGCCGTGTTCCTCCAGCCACCAGTCCGTGTCGTCGAATTTCCAGCGCGCCGGGGCGACGCCACCGGCATCCTTCAACGGTTTATAGCTGTTCAGCTCGACGCCCCGAGGACCCGGGTCCAGAGGCCATAGACCCCACGATTGCGCGCCGCTCCCGGAGGTCGCACCGGGAGCGCCCAACGCCGCGATGAACTGCGTCGATATGCGCTGGAACTTCGTCTGACCTCCGCCTGCGGCGTGAACCGGCTGAGCCACGGCGGCTAGCGTCACCAGCAAAGCCGTCGCAAGGCATGCGCGGCGAATGAGGCGCGGCGTTCTCCTCGTTAGCGCCAACACGGCCACCTCGCGGTAAATGGGTTCGCACCCCGATCGTTCTGAATTCTGAAATCATCTCTCGATTTTCCTTTCAGGACGGGTCAGCAACAACTCGATCACCGCCGTGTCCTCTATGGACCGCAAATCTACATCGCGAATGACCGTTTTGGGTCGAAAGCGGTCGTTTGATGCATGTGCCAGGGTTGTTCGTCACAGCGCATTGCACGGGGAAACCACGATAAGAACGAAGCGTGAAGGGCATAGGGGCCTCGCAGGCAGGCGTATTGTAGGAGGGGACTGAGAAAACCGCAAGGCGAGGCATTCGGAAATAGGTGTATCGATCCGTGAGCAGCTTACACCGGTAAGTCGCTCAAAGATTTCTATGGAGCCTGGGCGCTGGCTTGCAAGCAAGCAGGAGTACTTCAGCGCATCCCGCATGATTTCAGGCGGACAGCAGTTCGAAACTTAGAACGTGCGGCGTACCTCGTTCCGTTGCGATGAAGATCACGGGACACAAAACCGAGGCGGTCTACCGGCGCTATGCCATTGTGAGTGAGGCCGACCTTTCGGACGGATTCAAGAAACTCGCGCGGCTGCATTCCGCTGAACGGACGCAGCGTCAAAAGCCAAGTTCAGCCACAGAACAGCCACAATTTCAGGGAGTGGCGCTCAACCGGGAAGATGGGCTTGGAACGCAACCTATTGAATATGGTGCCGGAGGCCGGGATCGAACCGGCATGGGCCTGTTAAGCCCGAGGGATTTTAAGTCCCTTGCGTCTGCCAATTTCGCCACTCCGGCATGACGATGGCGGCTTCGGCGGTCTCGCACGAAAGGAGCGGACCCATGAAGCGGTCAAAATTCTCGGAGGAGCAGGTCGTGTATGCGATCCGACAGGCCGACGCCGGCACCCCGGTCGAAGACCTCTGCCGGCAGCTCGGGGTGAGTGACGCCACGTTCTACGCCTGGAAGAAGAAGTACGCCCACCTGGGCGTGAGCGAGCTGCGGCGCCTCCGGCAGCTGGAGGAAGAAAACAGTCGATTGAAACGGCTCGTCGCTGATCTCTCGCTCGACAAGCACATGCTGTCGGAGGCCCTGCGAAAAAAAGTCTAAGGCCCGCACGCCGCAGAGAACTGGCCGCCTGGTTTCACGGCACCTTTCAGGTCAGTTGCCTGCGGGCCTGTCGACTGGCCCAGTTCAGTCGCGCCGCCTGGTATCGACGCAGCCGCGCGAAGGATCAGTCCGCGCTACGAATACGCATTCGAGATCTGGCCCATGCCCGGCCTCGGTTTGGGTACTCTGCGGATCTGGGTGCTCTTACGGCGCGAAGGCTGGCTCGTGAATCGAAAGCGGGTGCGTCGACTGTACCGGCTCGCTGGATTACAGCTACGCATGCGAGTGCGGCGACGCAAGCACATCGCACTCCATCGTGGCCCGGCCCCGATCCCAAGCGGTCCCACTGAGCGCTGGAGCATGGATTTTGTGCATGATACCCTGGCCGATGGGCGGCCGTTTCGGGTCTTGACCGTCGTGGATAACTGGAGTCGGCAAAGTCCCATGCTAGAAGTTGGTGTTCGGATGTCGGGTGAGACGGTGGGCCAGGCCTTAGATCGGGTACTGAACGGCGTCTCAGGCCCACGGTCCATTACGGTGGATCACGGAACTGAATTTCAATCGCGCGCGCTCGAAGATTGGGCGTATCGTCGGGGTGTGCAACTCGACTTTATACGACCGGGCAAACCCGTGGAGAATGCCTTGATTGAATCCTTTAACGGCCGACTACGAGATGAATGTTTGAACGTGCACCAGTTGGATTTTAAGTCCCTTGCGTCTGCCAATTTCGCCACTCCGGCAGCAGGGGCCGCAGTGGCGGGACTCTAGCATCGGGGTCTAGGTCGGTCAAGGTCGGGTCGAATACGAGTGAAGACTGGGACAGGCACTGCCGTAGACGGCAGAGCCAGTCCCTGACGAGTCGCTCCAACTACGCTGCTTCGATCCGGGGTTTCTGATCGTCTTTGCGGATCAGAGACTTACTGCGGTCCATCACTTCTTTCACGCCGGATTGAACCGACCGACTCCATCGAGTTGCTTGCAATCGGGTCTTTTTCGCATAGCGACCGACATCGCGCCGGGTTTCTGCCCCCGTTTGCGGCGCGAAGAGTAATCCAATCCCCGCTCCGATCACCGCCCCACCTGCCACCAACGCTGCGACCTTTGCTACCTGATGTCCCTGGTCTGACATGGTGAACCTCCTTGACACGGTTGAATGAAGAATGTGATTTCCGTCACCCTGCATGCTCATGTTCTATCCCTTCAGCAGTAAGCGTGCCAGACGAAAAACCACCAAAATCTCCCATGATTCGTCGCATCCCTGTTCCCACAATTAAAACCGATCAATTTTCAGTTGTGTTTTCCTCACAGGTCACGACACAGGCGTGACAGAAAACCAACATACAAAAGTGGTAGGCCGCTCAAACTGGCTCTGAGCAAGGATCAGAATTGATTTTCCGCGAGGCATTCACGTGCTTGCAATGGTCGAGACCCTCACCTATTATTCTCCAATACGCCACATGAGGCACTAATGACTTGGTTGCACGCGATCCCCTACCCCAACATTAGCCCGGTCTTCCTTGAGTTGGGGCCCTTGCAGTTTCGCTGGTACGGTCTGATGTATCTGATCGGGCTGGCGGGCGCCTATTTCCTGATCATACGTCGAGTGGAGTCTGGGGGCCTCTCCATGACCAGGGACCAGGTGTACAACATGGTCGTGTGGGCTGCGTTCGGGGTGTTTATCGGAGGACGGCTCGGCTATACGCTCTTCTATAATTTTTCCTACTATGTGCAGCATCCGGCCAATATCTTGGCGATCTGGGAAGGGGGCATGTCCTTCCACGGCGGCTTGCTCGGCGTCATCGTCGCCTTATTTTGGTTCAGCCAACGGCAGGGTATTCCCGCCTATCAGGTCGCAGACTTGGCAGCAGCGGCCACGCCGATCGGGTTAGGGTTCGGGCGAATCGGCAATTTCATCAATGGGGAGTTGTATGGCCGAGCTACCGATGTCGACTGGTGTATGGTGTTTCCGAATGGAGGGCCCGCCTGCCGCCATCCCTCACAACTGTATGAGGCAGGGCTCGAGGGGGTGTTCTTATTCACCCTCTTATGGGTCATCTGGAAAACCGCTCCGCCACCAGGCACCATCTTCTGGAGTTTTGTCACTGGCTATGGAGTCTGTCGGATGATCGTGGAATTCTTTCGCGAGCCGGATGCCCAGCTTGGTTTTATCCTCGGATCCTTCTCCATGGGCCAACTCCTCTCCTTCCCCATGGTCGTGGTGGGAGTCTTCATGCTCGCCATCGGCTATCAGCGGCGAGCCTTGATGCAGGCTAAATCTTAATAAGGCATCTCCTCGTCATCCAGCCCGACATGGTGTCCGAGTTCATGGACCACCGTGTCACGGACCTCGTGAATGACTTCAGCCTTCGTCCTACAGAGACGCAGGATTGGGCCTCGGTAGATGGCAATACGGGCGGGCAGCTCACCGGCAGGCTGGAAGAACGACGTCTGATCAATCGGGACGCCTTGATACAGACCCAGCAGATCGTCTTCTGATTCCAATTCAAGATCCTGCAGAACATCGACAGAAGGCTCTTCTTCAACCACGATGGAGACCTCGTCGGCAAGCCTCGCGAAACGGGCCGGCAGTCCGGCGAGTGCCTCTTGGATCCAGGCGTCAAATTCTTCCGGCGAGACAGTCATGGAACGTTTAGATCGTGACATCGCCCTGGTCCCTCGCGATGGCTCTCACTCAGTTCTCCTGAGCAACGACTTGACGATCACACCGATCGCAAAGCCTCCCAGGAAAAACGCGTCCACCCAGTACAGCAATGCATCGACTGCCGCACTTAGAATCTGGACTCGGTTGATGGGGCGAGTTTACAACAGCAACGACTTCACACGCTGAGCTGTTCAAGGACTGTTTTCGCCTCAATCAAGTCGCGATTGTCGACGCCTTCGGTGAATCTGGAGTACACAGAATATAAGATGCGTTTGGCCTCATCCGGTCTATTGAGTTTCTTCCAGAGTCTCGCCAGGCTGGTGGCGGCACGAAGCTCAAGCATTCTTGCATTCTGATGTTGTGCAATCTTCAGGGCTTCGCACAAACATTGTTCTGCCGTATGGACCGATTGGTCGGATTGCCGGAGCAGCAGCTCCCCTTTCAGCCGGAACAGTTCTGCTTGCCAAAAGAGCTCTCCCCATGTTGTAGCAAGCTTCTGCGCGTCCTCAATGGCGCCCAAGCCTTCGTCAATGCGGTTGTGCCGTAAATATATTTCGGCGAGCAGCGCCAAAGTAAACGTGTTGTTGAGACTTGCGCCTGTCGCCGCAACAGCGGAGAGCCCCTGTGTGAGTTTCCCGAGACCTTCTTCTCGCCCCTGTTCCGCCAACGCCCAACCTTGAAGGACCGTCGCCCAGCTCAAACCTAATTCGAACGAGTGTTTTGTGGAAACCGCAATGGCTTCGTCGGTTAGCTGCAGTGTTCTCTGCGCATCCCGAGTGGTGGAATAGATCCAGGAAAGAGACGTTAAGGCAAACACCAGAGTGAACGGGTGTTCCAATTCCCTCGCCATGGCGAGGGCCTCCAGCGCCAGCGGTTCGACTTGGTCAACCTCACCCAGTATCCAAAATACCCAGGCCAGAATGATCCTCGCGGTGATGCCGGGATCTTGAGTGTACGGCAAGGCATGCGACCGGTTTTGATTCGGATCGAACAGGGTCTTTGCGGCAAGCTGATGGGCTTTTGCTTCGTCAAACCGGCCAAGAAAGAAATAACTCGAACCCACACTCTCGTGCGCTCGAATCAGCAGATCCGGGTTTTGCGCGCGGCCGGCCAGTGCGAGGAGATTTTCGGCCAATCCGCGAGCCGTGTCGGCATGCCCTCCGACAAGATGGAACACCCACAATCCCCAAAAAGAGAGAAGATGATGCTCGGAATCGCTGTGCGCCTGTGACAACTCCTTTGCCCTGAGAAAATTTTTCTCTATTTCGTGGGAGGCATATCCTTTTACAGTCAGCAACGGGGCGCCGCGTGCGATGAGGAGTTCCAACTCCAAGGCATCACGCTCCGGGCCTTGCGGCAGATCCTTGAGCACATCGAGCGCCCGGCTGAAATGATTGAGCGCTTCGATATTGGCTGATCGTTCGGCATCTCTCCGGGCCGCACGAAACCAATACTCCACCGCCGGCCCGGCGAGTCCTGCCTCCTCATAGTGATAGGCGAGGAGTTCCGGTTCCAGCTTGACGCGCTCAGCGAACCGGCTCTCCAGTGCTTTGGCAATGCGCGCATGGAGTAATCGGCGAGGTTTCTTGGGTAGAGTACTGTTGGCCGCTTCCTGGACGAGCGCATGCTTGAAGTGGTACGTCGCATTGGGAATCTCGCCCTCTTGGAACATCAGACCGGACGCGACGAACAGGTCGAGGGCATGTCTCAACTGGCTGTCCGTCGCGTCGACCGTCGCCCGCACCAGCTCATAGGTGAAGTCACGCCCGATCGCGGCCCCGGCTTGGACAATGGCCTTGGTCGGCCCCAATCGGTCCACCCGTTCCATGAGCAAGGCTTGCAGACTATCCGGAATGGGCAATCCTTTTAGCGGGCCCTTCAAGGTCAAAGCCTGATGGTCCTCAGTCAGCAGCCCGGATCCAAGGACATTTTCCGTCAACGCTTCGATATAGAGGGGCACGCCATCGGCCTTCGCGAGAATGGCCTGCTGCACCTCAGGCGGCAGGGTTTTCCCTCCGGTCATCGCTGCCACAAGTTCGGCGCTCTGCCGCCGCGGAAGCCGGCTGAGCGTCAGGGACGTCACGTGACTATAGTCCGACCACACCGGCTTGAAATCGGGGCGGCATGTGATCAGCAACAGCATGCGCATCTGCCGGATGCGGTCAATGATGCGCGTCATGAGATCCAGCGTGGTGGGATCAAGCCAATGGACATCTTCGACGATGAACAACAGGGGGCAGCGATCGGCCAGCTTTTGCAGATGATGCGCCAGCGCTTCCAGTGTCATTTCCTTCCGTGTTTCGGACGACGCGTTGAGCGGGGGATACCGATGATCGCCCCGGATCGAGAGCAGATCCGCAAACAATGCCACCGTGTCCTGCCTATCGATTCCGCTATCGATACCCAGGACCTCGAGCTTGCTCAGTTGCGCCTCGGCGCTGTCCTGACTCGTCAGTCCAGCGGCCTCCCGCAAAAAACTGATCGCCGGATAGAGCGCAGTATTCGTATGGTACGGGGAACATTGAAATTGCACCCTCCGATATTGCTCATCGGCGAGACGGTCACACAGACTACGGATCATTCTCGACTTTCCAATACCGGCCTCCCCACACAGGAGCACGACCTGCCCTTCGCCTTCGACGGCTTCGCGCCAGCGACCCAACAGGAGTGAGAGTTCCTCTTCTCTACCTACGAAATTGGTTAATTGGAGGGAGCGATCGGACTCAAACCGGCTGACTGACGACTTGTTACTCAACACCTGCCAGGTGTGGACAGGAGTTTCGAACCCTTTCAGAGAAAAGGCGCCAAGATCCGCGCAATCGAACGCATTGCCGATAAGACGTTTCGTCACTGGATCGATGACCAGTTGATTGGGTTGTGCCAATGCTTGGAGGCGGGCGGCAAGATTCGGGGTTTCGCCGAACACTGACCGTTCCTTGGCGGTGTCCTGCCCCATGAGTTCGCCGACGACGACTTGACCGGTCGCGATCCCGATGCGTGCGGCAAGACCAAACTCTGGATGGGGGTTATCTTGATTCATTGCCTTTACCGTATCCAGAATCGCCAGTCCGGAATATACGGCTCGTTCCGCATCGTGTTCGTGGGCCTGGGGGTACCCAAAATAGACCAACATTCCATCCCCCATGTATTTTGCAATGTAGCCGTTAAACCGACCGATCGCTTGACTACAGGCGTCTAGAAAGCGCCGAATCACATCCTGGAGGTCTTCAGGGTCCAACCGGCGAGACAATGCAGTCGAATCCACAAGATCACAAAACAGCACCGTCAGCTGGCGACGTTCTGCTTGATCTCGTTCGGGCGGAACTGGTGACGCGTCCGGACTGACGGCGCTGGGGAGAGGCCCCGCACTCAGCACATCAGCGCGCGGGGATAATTGCGCGATCGCG
Source organism: Nitrospirota bacterium (assembly GCA_963741245.1). GTDB lineage: Bacteria > Nitrospirota > Nitrospiria > Nitrospirales > Nitrospiraceae > Palsa-1315. Next base: position 40,566 of record CAVUHR010000006.1, read on the forward strand.
CGCAAGAGCTGCTTTCGATGTCCCAGTAAGACACCCAGAGTCTCCAAGTCGCCATCATTCAGCTCGGGGAGTATCTCCCACGTGATCGCCTGGCGCTGGAACGACTCAGCGTATCTCCCGAGACCAAGGTGATTCAGCCACGCTGCTATACGATCAGTCATCATGGATACAGCGATTAAATGCACAAAATCGACCACAACAGTATCGACTTCACACACTAAGCTGTTCTAGGACTCTTTTCGCCTCAATCAAGTCGCGGTTGTCGACGTCTTCGGTGAATCTGGAGTACACAGCATTTAAGATGCGTTTGGCCTCATTCAATTTATTGAGTTTCATCCAGAGCCGAGCCAGGCTCATAGCGGCTCGAAGTTCAAGCATTTTCGCATGCTGATCGTGCGCAATCTTCAGGGCTTCACAGAAACACTGTTCTGCTGCCTGGACTGATGGGTCGGATTGTCCGAGCAGCAGTTCGCCTTTCAGTCGAAGCAGTTCCGCGTGCCAAAACCGTTCTCCCCCAGTCCCGGCAAGCGTCTGCGCTTCCTCAATCGCGGCCAACCCTTCGTCAATGCGGTTGTGTCGTAAATATATTTCTGCCAGCAACGCCAAGGTACAAGTGTCGTGGGTACGGGCTCCTGTGGCCCGAGTCGCGGAAAGCCCGTGTAGTAACGTGCCGAGCCCTTCCGTCTGCCCAGTTTCGGCCAACGCCCAGCCTTGCGAGGTCGTCGCCCATGCCAACCCAAATTCAAAGGAGTATTGCTTGGAAACCGCAATGGCTTCGTCGGTGAGCTCCCGCGTTCTCTTCGTGTTGCGAGCAGCGGAATAGAGCCAGGAAAGATTAACTAAGGTAAAAACCAGAGTGTATGGGTGTTCCAACTCCCTTGCCAAACCAATGGCCTCCTGCGCCATCGGTTCAACTGGCTCCACCTCACCTAATATCCATAATGTCCTGGCCAAGTAAGTCATCGCGGTGATCCCGGGATCTTGGCCGAAGCTTAAGGCAAGTGAGCGGTGTTGATTCGGATCATCCAAGGATTTTGCGGCGAGCAGATGGGTTCTGGCTTCGTCAAACCGGCCAAGGAAGAAAAAGGTCGTACCCAAAGCCCGGTGAGCTTCAACCAGCAGATCCGATCTTTGCTCGTGCTGCGCCAGCGCGTTGAGATTTTCGGCTAGACCACGCGCATTGGCGAGGTGCCCTCTGACCATGTGAAAGACCCATAATCCCCGAATGGCGCGAAAGTGGTGCATGGGACTGCTGTGCTCTTGTGACAACTCCTTCGCCCGTAGATAATTGTGTTCCATGTCGTCGGAGGCATAGCCTTTTACCGACAGCAAGGGGGCTCCACGTGCGATGAGGAGTTCCAACTCCAAGGCATTACGTTCCGGGCCTGGCGGCAGCTCCTTGAGCAACTCGAGCGCCCGATGAAAATGATTGAGCGCTTCGATATTGGCTGATCGTTCCGCATCTCGACGAGCCGCACGATGCCAATACTCAACGGCCGGACCAGTCAATCCTGCCTGTTCATAGTGATAGGCCAGGAGTTCCGGTTCCCTTGTGACACGCTCGGTAAACCTAGTTTCCAGTGCTTTGGCAATGCGAGCATGCAGTAGTCGCCGGGGTTTCTTAGGAAGCGTGCTGTAGGCAGCTTCTTGGACGAGAGCATGCTTAAAGTGGTAGGTCGCAAGAGGTATCTCGCCCTCTTGGAAAATGAGCCCGGACGCGACGAACCTGTCGAGGGCTTGCCTCAACTGGCTGTCCGGCATTTCGACCGTGGCCTGTAGCAGCTCGTAGCTGAATTCACGTCCGATCGCGGCCCCGGCTTGGGCAATGTCCTTGGCCGGCCCCAAGCGGTCCACCCGTTCCATGAGCAACGCTTGCAGACTGTCCGGAATGGGCAACTCGTTTAGTGTACCCTTTACGGTAAATGCATCGTTTTTCTCCGCCAGCAGCCCGGACTCCAGCACATTTTCCGTCAATGCTTCGATATAGAGAGGTACGCCATCGGCCTTTGCCAGAATCGCCTGCTGCACCTCGGGCGGAAGCACTTTTCCTCCGGTCATCGACGCCACGAGTTCGGCGCTCTGCCGACGTGGAAGCCGACTGAGCGTCAGAAACGTCACGTAACTATAGTCCGCCCACACCGGCTTGAAGTCAGGTCGAAAGGTAATCAGCAACAACACGCGCATTTGCCGAATGCGGTCAATGATGCGCGTCAGGAGGTCCAGCGTCGTGGGATCCAGCCAATGGGCATCTTCCAGAATGAACAACACGGGGCAGCGATCGGCGAGCCCTTGTAGATAACTGCACGAGGGCTTCCAGCGTCATGTGCTTGCGTGTTTCGGCTGACACCGTGAGCGGCGGGTCCCGGTGATCGCCTCGGATCGAGAGCAGATCCGCCAGCAATGACACCGTGTCCTGGTTCTCGATTCCGCGTTCGCGAGCCAGAACGTTGAGCTTCTCCAGTTGCGCCTGGGCACTGTCCTGACTGGCCAGTCCCGCTGCCTGCCGCAGAAAAGTGGTCGCCGGATAGAGCGCCGTATTGGTGTGGTATGGGGAACATTGAAATTGAATCGTCTGGTACCGCTCATCGGCAAGGCGGTCACACAGACTACGGGCAATTCTCGATTTGCCGATGCCGGCCTCCCCGCACAGGAGCACGACCTGTCCTTCGCCATCGACGGCTTCGCGCCAGCGACCTAATAGGAGTGAGATCTCCTGTTCTCTGCCGACGAAATTGGCTACGTGGCTGGCTCGATGGGACTCAAACCGGCTGGCCGACACCCGGAGACGCAGCACCTGCCAGGCATGGACGGGTGTGTCGAACCCTTTCAGAGACAAGGCGCCAAGATCCGCAAACTCGAACTCCTGCCCGACAAGACGTTTCGTCACCGGGTCAATGACCAGTTGATTGGGTGTGGCCAGTGCTTGGAGCCGGGCAGCGAGATTCGGGGTGTCGCCGAACACGGACCGTTCCTTGGCGGTGTCCTGCCCCATCAGTTCGCCGACCACGACCTGACCCGTCGCAATCCCGATTCGTGCCGCAATCTACACTCTGGATGGGGATTGTCGTGATTGAAGCGCCTTCACCGTATCCAGAATAGCCAGTCCGGAATGCACCGCTCGTTCCGCATCGTGTTCATGGGCCTGGGGGTACCCAAAATAGACCAACATCCCATCACCCATGTATTTGGCGATATAGCCATTGAACTGACCAATCACTTGCTACAGGCGTCGAGAAAACGTCGGATCAATTTCCTGGAGGTCTTCAGGGTCCACCCGGCGAGACAGGGCGGTCGAATCCACAAGATCACAAAACAGCACCGTCAACTGGCGACGTTCTGCTTGATCTCGTTCGGGAGGGAATGGTGCGTGTCCGGACTGACGGCAATAGGGAGAGACCCGGCCCATCACTTCAGCGCGCTGTGACAATTGCGCGATCGCGCGCAAGAGTGTTTTTCGATGTCCCAGTAAGACACCCAGCGCCTCCAGGTCGCCCTCGTTCAGCTCGGGTAGCACATCCCACGTGATCGCATTCTGCTGAAACGTCTCACCGTATCTCCCGAGACCAAGGTTCTCCAGCCACGCTGAGACACGATCATTCATCATGGATACAGTCGATAGTGGATATTCCGGCTTGTGACGGATAGGATTAACTGCGTTAAGCGTAGAAGGTACTCGTTGTGGATCGTAATCCTTCAATCGATGATACACGTATGATGAACAGCGCTTCCACGAATACGATCCCTCAAGGACCTTTCAGTCGACAACTGGAGCGCTGGCTGGTTGGCCTGGCGATGATGGTCATCGCGTACCTGCTCGAGAAAGCCGTGTTACGTTCGATCAGGCGCAATGGCACGAAGTCTTCGTCGCGGGACCGCACTGCATCGTAGACCATTGTCATCTTCAACGCCCTCGCAGCAGATCGATCACCAGGCCAACGGTCAGTAGACCGGCGACGACTCCGAATGTGATCGGTACCCACTCGGCCACACCCGTCGACATGACCGTGAGTCCGCTGGCCAGAACACTTGCCGCAGCGGTCAGGCCGAGCGCCAGACGCCGTCCCGTGTGGCGCACTATATCCTCCAGCGAATTGGCCCGGAAGTTCACCACAAGCTTTTGGCCAGGGCGGGCACCGATGAGGTGTTCGACCGCCTCGATCACGCGCAGGGCCCGTACCTTCAACTTTTGCGCTTGATAGACCAGTGTCTTCGGATTGAGCGTGGCACCCATGCGCTTGACCACCCAGCGCGTCAAGAACTTGCCGGCTACGTCGTAAGGATCGAGTGCTGGATCGAGATCGGCGGTCGCCAGTTGTACCTGCGCGAGTGCCTTGATGGCGAGCGTGAGCGAGGCCGGTAGCGGGACCCCATGCCGTAACGAGACCGCGCTCATTTCTTGCAGAATGGGTCCGATCTGCATCTCGGCCAGCGCGGCCGTGCGATATTTCGCCATTACTTCCCCGATCTCGCTTTGGAATCGGGGCACATCGAGATCGCCGCGATCGATGGCGCCCGTCATCATCAGTGTGACATCCGTGACAAACGCGGCATCTTCCTGCCACAGCGCCATCAACAATAACAACAGATGCTCACGGAAGTCGGCTCCTACCGCAGCCGACCATTCCAAAATCGAGAAAGTAGACGCGGTCCTTCCACCACATCAGGTTGCCTGGGTGGGGATCGGCATGGAAGAAGCCATCGACGATGATCTGTTTGTAGTAGCTCTCCAGCAGTTGACGGGCGGCCTCGATGCGCTCTGGACCTGCCGGGGCCTGCTTGATCGGGATGCCCTGGATCTCTTCCATCACCAATAATCGGGACGTGGACAGATCCCGGTACACGGCGGGTACGGCAAGGCGATCATAGCCTGCGAGCACTCCCTGCATCCGCCCGATGTTGTCGGCCTCCTGACGGAAGTCGAGTTCACGGTGGAGCGAGGTGGAGAGGTGCTTGAACACGGCCTCCATATCGATCACCCGATTGAGCGCGGGACGCTTTCCAACTTTCTCGGCAAATACCTCGAGGAGGGCGAGATCCTGTTCGATTTCAGCACGAGCGGTGGGTCGCTGAACCTTGACGACGACCCGATCACCGCTTTCGAGTGTCGCACGGTGGACCTGAGCGATTGTGCCGGCAGGCGAGGGGATTCGGGTCGATCGACTTGAACACATCCTCCCACGGTACACCCAATTCCTGCTCCGAAACCCGGACCACGTCGCTCTCAGCCATAGGCGGCACGTGGCTCTGCAACAGGGCAAGTTCCTCAATGTACTCGACCGGAAGGAGATCCGGGCGGGTTGACAAGACTTGCCCGAGTTTCGAGAATGTCGGACCCAGCTCTTCCAGGGCCGTGCGTAAGCGCTTGGCCTGCTGACGGCGGATGGCTATATCCGGTTCGTCGGATTGGCCGAACAGCTCTGTGAGGCCATGTTTCGCCATCACGGTTGCGATTTGCGTCGCACGCGCGACCAGCCGAGGCTCAAAAGGCGGAATGTCACCCTTCGGTCGGTGAGTTCGCACCGAGTCCGATGCCTGCTCACCGGTAGATGCCAAGGTGTTCACGATAATCACGGTGCAGCGGGCATTGTGACTGATGCGGTTCGGTACGTTGCCGAGCAAAAACTCCTTTCGTCCCGCCATGCCAAAATTGCCGACCACCAGGACATCGACCGCCTCCTGCTCAACGGCACGGACGATCGCCAATGCCGGATCGACATCAAGAACGACCAGGGCATGACCGCGCTCCCCGGCGACCTGCCGCGCGAAGCGCGCCAGGTCATTGTTGGCAGCATCAGCGCGTGTTCGTTCGGCTGCGCCGAATTCTGTGGCGGACGGATACTGCGGCACCACCACCTGTACCACGAACAGCTCTGCGTCATAGCGGTCGGCGAACCCGGCGGCCCAGTGGACGGCCCGGTCGGCGGTTTCGGAGCGGTCGGTGCCTACCATCACGCGCCGTATGGCATTACTTTCCAGATGATTTTTCATAAACGTAATGAAGCTTTTATAAAGAACAGCATCGGTATTTGCAGGATGGTTAGTCTAGCAGGACGCTGAATAGTTCCGCCAGCAGCCACAGATCGTGCCGCGTGAAGCACGGGACATGCGAGAAAGACGCGACGTGGACCGATTGGATTCCCACCTCGCTTCACACGTCTCGCTCGTCTAGTCCCTCTCGCTCCGCTATCCTGCAAGGGTGTTCTCCCCTTGTCCAAGACGTGCAGGCCATCGAAACTCTACTATGTCGAAATAGTTTATCCGCAGCCTGCTAGACATCAACGGCGATACCTGGCCGCAAAAAGATAAACTGAAACGAGACCGACGGCATTCTTAAAGCACTCGTGACGGCCCGCGAATAACTCTCCGCTTGGGATCGATAGCGATCTGCCCTGGCCTGTACATCTGCAGCCGCCACATCATCCGTCTTATAGTCGGCAATCCAGATCCGGCCGTCAAGCCGGTAAATCAGGTCAATCACCCCTTCCATTATCTGGCCCTCGCCCAAGGGCATGACAAACGGGACTTCTCGCCCGAGCACCGTCGTGCGTTGCAGTGTTTTATACGGCTCGGAGGAAAGGAAGTTCTTAAAGAGCATAGTGAGATCCTCCGTGACGTTGTCCATCAATTGAGGATTGTCCAGTGCCACATGGCGGCGACAGGCCTGCGCAATGACTGTACTGATCTCAGCACGAGGCCTGGTAAAGTCCCACTGTTCGAGTACCGCATGGGCGCAGACTCCGATTAGCCGAGCCAGATCGGCGTCACGCCCTGTGGCAGTGCGAGGGAAAACGGCCTCGGGCCTGCTTCCTGCGAGGCTCGAAGGGGTCAGTCGTCGCTGCGTAGTTCGACGCTCCTCCCACGCAACCTGCCGCGCGTGGCGGCGAATGAGAATGGGACCAAGGGCCGGTTGAGGGGCCATCGTGGACAGGGGTTCCTGTCTGCGCCGTCTCGATGCCACCGTGGCCGGCGTGATGACACGAGTGAGTCGGCTTGTTCCGATGCAGATCTGGTCAGCCGTCGAAGGGTCCCCCTTGTCTTCAATCGTCTCTCCGAGCAGAGAAAGAACGGTGTCATGTCCCGGTTTAGTGGTCTGCCCGCCGGATAGGACCAACAGATCGCGCGCCCTTGTCATGCCGACATACAGGAGTCGCCGCTGTTCCGCCACTTCCCGCGCTGCTACCTTCATGTCCACGAGCACGGCTCCGAGATTCGAGCGGCCTCCCATCTGCAGGCTATAACAGCGGCTTGACCAATCATGATGGATGGACGGCCCCTTGCGAGGATTCTTCGACCCCTGGTGCAGGCCAGGAAGAACGACCACAGGAAATTCCAATCCTTTGGCTTTATGGATGGTCAGTACACGGACAGCGTCCAGTGATTCCTCAGCCAGGGCGCTTTCCGCCTCATCCGGCTGTTCCGACACCCTGGTCATCATTAGGTCGACGAATCCGGTCAAGGTGAGATGGGGGCGATCGGCCAGTGCTTCGGCCATCTCTCTGATCTTCCGCAGATTGGCCACGGCTTGCTCACCATGGAGCGATGCCGCTGCCAACTCCAGTATGGGTAATCGTTCGAAGATCAGATCGATGGCGTCAGGCACAGGTTGCAGGGGAGCGAGCTGATGCAGCTCGGCCAAGAGCTCATAGAGCCGCCTCACCATTCCGGCCTGTGAATGGTTCCAAGCAGACAACCGATCCCGTTGCTGGTAGTCCAACCCCTCTATCTGCTGGATGGCCAGTAGATCCCGGTCCGTCATACCGCCGAGGGGTGAGCGCAAGATTCCGACCAACGCAATCGAATCGTGCGGGTTGTCGATAACCCGGAGGAGGTTGACCACATCGATGACTTCCTGCCGCCGATAAAAATGCTTTTCTCCGTCCGTGATATAGGCGATGTCGTAGCGGCGAAGGGCATCGAGATAGACCTGTGCCTGGGTCAACTTTCTGAAGATCAGGGCAATGTGGCCTGGTTGGAGTGGACCTTCGCGTCGATCGCGATCCGTGACCGTGGTCCCGGGGAGAAGCTCCTCCTTCAGCCAGCGCGCCAGGGCTTCCGCCTCCGCCCGAGTCGCAGCCTGCGTATCGAACTCCTCGTCATCCTCTCCCGGCGTGACGAGGCGAAGCTGCGCCCCAGAGACTGAGACTTCCGGTTTACGTTGAGGCATGGCTGCCAGCCGTTCATTGGCCGGCTGAATATGTTCTGCCGGTTGGAAGAGCTGGTCGAAGACATTGTTGACGACGTCGAGCACGGCCCCGTCGCTACGAAAGTTCGTCACCAGGGAATAGACGCCTCCTCCACCCGCTCGAATTTTCTCCACGACTCGTTCGAAGGCTTCGATGTCGGCTCGGCGGAAGGCATAGATCGATTGCTTGGGATCCCCCACGATAAACAATTTGCCCTGCTCCAAGTCCAGGTCATGCCACGCGGTCTGATGACTGCCCGCCCGTTCGCTGAGGTAGAGGATAATCTCGTACTGCACCGGGTCGGTGTCCTGAAACTCATCGACCAGGATCGCCCGATAGGCCTGTTTGATCCGGGCACGGACGGCAGGATGGTCGCGCAAGAGGATCTTGGCCCGTGCCAACAACCCGTCGAATGCGATCCACCCAGAGGTGAGAAACCCATGCTGTACGCGATGGAGGAAAGGTCGTACGAGCGTCATCACTTCTTGAAAGTATGACTGGTCGACCGTGAGGAGTTGTTGCGCGATTCTGATGATAGAGGCCGCCTCCTCGAACGCAAGCTCATCCCATCCGACAGGCGCCTTTCCCAGGACCTTTTCCAGAACGGCCTGTTCATCCTGAGATAAGTGAGTGAGCCCCGGTGGCCCATATTCCAACAAGAGTGCCAGCGACTGCACGGCAGCGGCGAGCATCTGTTCCGCCTTACGCCGTTTCGGTCGATCCTGTGCGGCAAGGAGAGTGGCGGCACGGCCTTGCGTGGCCGCAACCCAGTCACGCAGGGTGCCCTCCAGGGCGAGGGATCGACACTGGCGTTCCAGCTCATCGAGGTCCACAAAATCCCCGGCGAGGGCAGCGGTAAACTGCTGAAGATCATCGAGGGTTGCCGCGGCCAGGACTCGCCGCCATCGGTCATGCTGTGGTCCGGCTGATCCGAGCTCATCGTCCAACCAACGATCCCAATAAGACTGAAACAATTCCTTGAAGCGCGACCCGTCATCCTCTTGAAATAATGGATCAAGTTCAGACTCAATCGGATGGAGCCGCAAGAGGTGCGCGGCAAAACTATGCAAGGTGCCGATCTGGGCTTTTTCCAACTGCTCAAGCGCCAACCTGGCCCGATCGCCTACTTGTTCAGCTGAAAGATGGTAACGGGTCCGGAAGATGGCGATCATGTCATCGGCCTGCTCGGTCAAACGAAGAAGTTGCACGCGGAGCCGTTGCTTCATTTCAGTTGCGGCTTTGTTGGTGAAGGTGAGGGCCACGATCTCTGTAATGGCCAAAGGGTTTGGCTCTCTCAGGAGGAGGTTGAGGATGCGATTGACAAGGATCGTAGTCTTGCCGGTCCCGGCTCCCGCAACCACCACGACATTGCGGTCCCAAGTGGTTTCCGCCAGGAGCCGATCCTGGGAGTCCGCGAGTGTCAGTACATCACTCATCATTTACTTTCTGTCTTCTCAACTTGCGTAAGACTCGGGCCTGGGGCGATCGATACGAGCGCCACCATGCCATGGCGTCGTGGCGTCGGCAGGCGCCAGAAAACTCGCAGGTGTCGCAGTAGCCATCGGGCAGAATAAAAAACTCTCTCCGCGCGATGCCTTGGATCAATATGGAGAGTGTCTGTCGGATCATGTCACCGGTGTGGCCGGTCCAGAGACCCGCGTCAAACGTCGAGCGAGAGACAGGCTGCTTCCACTGCGGAGCCAGGAAGAGCAATTGGACATCGGTTGGTGCTGGGAGCAACGGCAGCGTCATGCGGGCATAGAGCGGTGGTTGCAGCCGAAATCCTCGCACGGCAGACAATGCAAGGTTGCGATCCACGGCGCTGATCTCATTCCCTTGCTTAAATTTATAGTCCACGATACGGAGTGCCGGAGGCTCAGCGCGATAATCGACACGGTCCAAGGTTCCGCGAAGTTTCAGGTAAACCGATGACGTCTCGGACTCCAGCGGAACGATTCCCTGGGCGGCAACTTCATATGCAACAGGGCGAAATCCGGTTGCCTGATACTCTGCCTGGTCGGAAGTTACGGCAGCTGTGACCAACTCTGTCACCTGCTCGCGAGCCAGCGTCCAGAGCAGGGCGTGCCCTGTCCCCTGGCTTGCAGCATGGGCGGCAAACGTATCGGTCACTGCCTGATGCACCGTGGATTGCACCTTGGCCTCGGTCAGCGAGTCATCCGGCCACTGGAGCAGTACCAACCGTTCGTAGCTCACACGAAGCGATTCATGGACAAGGGCCCCCAGCGTTAAGGGAGGCAGGTGGTCGTGATGGAGCCGTCGCAGAGGCGCCAATCGAAGAACTTTATCTGCGAAATACTGAAAGGGACAGGTCGCATATCGTTCCAATGCTGTCGGCGAGAAGCTCCGTTCCATGGCAGTCGGTAAGGCAGGTACCTGTGCGCCGACTATGCCGTCGAACGGACCAAGTTCGGGGGATTCTCGCTCGATGGTTTTCAGGGTGGAGCGGCCCTGTTCAAAGAGGGGCCGGTCGCGTCCCATCGCATCGAGTAGGGGTAACGCATCGTGGCCCTGCAACAGGCAACCCAAGGCCAAATCCTCGACCGGTAACAGGTCTTGAATCGACGGCTGTTCGCTGATCCGCAGGGTCAACCGTCGAGGGACCGTCTCTTCCGGCTTCCTGACGAATCGCGGGTCGCGCATCGCCATGGCGATGAAGCCGGACGGCGCCATGACTCGACCTGTTTCGTCGGCACGTTGGTAGGACAGATACAGCCGATTGGTGGCCGAGCGGCTGAGGAGTTCAAACAATAATAATTCCTCTTCATGCCCGGCTAATTTCTCATCGATCTTGTAGCCCAGAGTCGATTCCAGTACGACACGTTGACGGTCACGAAGAAATGGGTCCTCACGCACATACCGTGGAAAGAGTTTGTCGTTCATGCCAAGCACAAAGAGCGCCCGAACCGTCCGGCCGCGGGCGGTCATGGCATCCAGCACCTGAACACCCTGGTGCCGGTCCTCTTCGATAGGGATGCTGGTCTCGTCCAATACCCGCCGGAACAATTCGACCCATTCCTCCCATGAGAGGTCCCCTCCAAGTGGGTCCAGCTGCTGCAGACGGGCCAACGAGGATCGGATAAGCGAGCCAACCTTGGTGAGATTGGCAGGCTCGGGAAGTTCCGTCGAAGGAGCGGCAAACAGGTCAGGCACGTAAACATGGGGTTTTATCAGTATGAGAAATGCGTCGGTCAGTGTCCCGATCGATCCTTGCGCAGGGAGCGCCCGGCAATCCTGAATCAGTTGCGAAACGAACTCCCACAAGTATGTCAGCTGAGAGATGTCGCACGTCCCAACCATTGTTTGATTATCTTCGTCAGTCTCCGCTTTTGCATCGCGAAGAATCGACGAACTGGCAGGCTCAGCCAGACGCCTCCATTCCGCTTCCCCTTGAGTAATACCCAAGGTGTAGACGAGGGAGCGCCAGATATCAGGCCGGAGACTCGCTCTGTCGGAGCCGGTGACCTGGGCGTGATAGAAGGGCGACGTGACCACATCCAGCATGTCCGCACGGTCGAAGTCACGGAGTGGGAGCGAGGCGAGTCGCAAGAGGGTCTTGACCAGTGGTTCGCGGGACAGCGGTCGCCCGGCCGTTGACGTGAAGGGTACCAGATGATGATCGAACACCGATTGCAGCCGGGCCTGGTAGGGTTCCAGTGTACGAGCCACCACTCCGATCTCGTCGAAACGATAGCCGTTCACCTCGACCAAGGTCAGGATTTCACGGCAGACCCTCGCTAATTCCTCTTCGACCCCGATGACGTTTGTGATGGAGAGTTCGACCAGCTCTCTTGTTGCGATTCGGTCCCCTTCCCCACTCCGATCCTCATGGGTGTCTGCCAGCGGGAGAAGATGCCGCTCAAAAAATTGGCGTGCAAAGAAAAAGGACGGGAAATCTTGCAGCGGAAAGTACAACGTGGTCGGGGCAACGCGGACCACCGATTCGAAGAACGAGAGTTGAACCTGTGAGAGGTCGTAGAAACCATAGTAGAATAGACGTTGCAGCCCCTTGAGGAACGAGGAACCTGAGAGATCCCGGCCGAGTGAGGCAGCCAAGTCATCCGGAGAACCGACCCCAAGCGACCGGCTTACTTCCATGATGGCCGCATGCAGGGTGAACATGGAACGGAGCCAGGTTCTGTCCTCCTGCTCGAACACCCCTTCCGTGAGGGCCTTTACGGCCGTTGTTGGCGCAACCACTGCGTCTTTCAAATCGCGCACCGTCGCCCAGAGGCCTTTCCAGGTTCCTGGTGAGGCAGGCAACCGCGAGAGCGGCTCGAGCCCTGGAAGCTTGCGCCGAACCACCTGCCGCACCAATTGCTCGAAGAAGAAATCGTCGACCAGTTGCAGGGGCGGTTCCGGACTGGCCTTGGAGACCGATGTGAGATCATCACACAGGCGAAGGGCTAGCTGGTGGAACGTCAGGAAATGGATATTGAGGAAGGCGCGAGGCTCGTGCCGGGTGAGTAACTGTTTCAGGTGCTCGACTAGGGAGACCGAGGGGACAATGACGGCCAGCGGAGCGAAGGGATCGTCGGTCTTACAGGACCGAATGTCCTCGGCCAGGGCACGATCAAGAGCTGGATGAAAAGGCCCGGTGACGATGCGAAGCATCTAATTCCGAATGTTGAATGTTTAATGACGGACAATTCACCATTCAACATTTACAATTCAGAATGACTCAGGCTATCCGGTTTCCGGACCCAACAACTCGCCATTGCAATCCACACAGCACCAGTCGCCATCGATGAATGCCATCGGGTCACCGCACATAGGGCACTCGGGCGGAGGCCCCTTGTCGATGACAGGAAGCTCAGGTAGTTCAAAATCGTCGTCGACCATGGCGCGTTCGTTCCCTACTCGCGTGGTTTAATTTTGAGCAATAAGGCCTTCTCGGCACTCTCCCGACTCGGCACGCCGACGAAGGTCAGCCGCCCATCGATGATGGTGGCCGGCACCGCCCTGACCGAATGTCGATCGGCGAGGCTCCGTCCATCCTCGGTGGTGATATCCACCTCGCGATAGCTGAAGCTATATTTTACCCGCAACTGCTTCCACAGACTCTTCGCCGATGGGCAGGCCCCGCAACTCGGCGAGACTAATAGCAAAATGTTCGGCATCCACTCCCTCCAACTGACGTGCGATCTTAACACCGGGTCGAATGGGGCGGCAAGCGAAGGGGACGACGCTGGGCTTGCAAACTGACCACCACCATGCTAGCGTGCCACGGTTGTAGCGTTCGGGAAACCGTCTCCTTCTCGTACAATCTCGTGCGTGGAGGAACAGTATCAAATTCATATCGACGTCACGGACGTCGCTCGACTTGAGAATAAGGGGGCCAACCCCCCTCGCCTGCGCTAAGTAGGTGATCTGCAAGTCTTGAGGGGAGGTGAAGGCATGGGGGTGGTTTCGATCAAGGAATTGTTAGAAGCGGGTGTCCATTTCGGGCACCAGACAAATCGTTGGAACCCAAAGATGAAGAAGTTCCTCTTCGGAGAACGCAACGGCATCTACATCATCGATCTTCAGCAAACACTGACTCGGATGGAGCAAGCCTATGCCTTCGTCCGCGACACCGTTGCCGCCGGCCAATCGGTCCTGTTTGTCGGGACCAAGCGGCAGGCCGCTGAGATCCTTCAAGAAGAAGCCCTGCGCGCCAACATGTTCTTCGTCAACCAACGTTGGCTCGGCGGGATGCTAACGAACTTTCAGACTATCCGGAAGAGCATCGATAAAATGAAAAAGCTGGGGGCCAAGCTGGCAGATCCCAGCCAATACGGGTTGAAGAAAAAAGAAATACTAAAGATGCAGAAGGAGATCGTGAAGCTAGAGAAATATCTGAGCGGCATCAAGGACATGCGCGGGGTTCCAGGAGCCGTATTCGTACTCGACACTCGCATCGAGCACATTGCCGTGCAGGAAGCGAACCGGTTGGAGATCCCCGTGATCGCGATCCTAGACTCGAACTGCGATCCGGACCACGTCACCTACCCGATCCCTGGAAACGACGACGCCATTCGTTCCATCAAGCTCATCACGTCTCGCATTGCCGACGCCTGCATTGAAGGCGCCCACTTGCGGACACAACGCGAAGAAGCGGAATTCAAACCCGTTCCTGCAGGGGGAGACAAGGCCGCAGCCATCAGCTTTGCGAGCGCACCGGTTTCATAACGCCTGCATCGCATACATCAACGGCTATCCTTACTGTTTATCGAGAAGGACTGTCACGTATGGCTGGATCAAGTCAGCTTGTCAAAGAACTGAGAGAAAAAACCGGCGCCGGTATCCTCGACTGCCAGAAAGCGCTCACCGAGAATAGCGACGATATTGAAAAAGCCATCGATTACCTACGCCAAAAGGGCTTGGCCGCCGCACTCAAAAAATCAGGCCGCGAGACCAACCAAGGCCTCGTACACGCCTATATCCACATGGGTGGAAAAATCGGTGTGCTCATCGAAGTCAACTGTGAAACCGACTTCGTTGCCCGGAATGAAGCGTTTAAGACGTTCGTCAACGACCTGGCCCTCCAGGTGGCTGCCGGGAAACCCTCCTATGTCAGACGGGAGGATGTCCCCGCCTCGCTCATCGAAAAAGAACGATCGATTTATGAGGGACAGGCCAAAGCAATGCTCAAGCCCCCCGCAGCATGGCCGAAGATCGTGGAAGGCAAGCTGGAAAAGTTCTTCCAGGAGACCTGTCTGATCGAGCAGTCCTTCGTCAAGGACCCTGCAGTCACAATTAAGGACCTCCTCGCACTGAAGATTGCCATAATCGGGGAGAACATGAACATCCGTCGCTTCACCCGGTACCAATTAGGCGAAGCATGAGCTCTGCCACCTATCGGCGCATCCTCCTCAAAGTGAGCGGAGAGATGTTGGCCGGTGAGCAGGGCTACGGGATCCAACCCTCCATCCTTGAAGGCCTCGCCTCGGAAATCACCTCCGTCGTAGCTCTCGATATCGAAGTCGCCGTGGTCATCGGCGGCGGCAATATCTTCCGCGGTATTGCCGCCAGCGCGTCCGGCATGGAACGCGCCTCCGCCGACTACATGGGGATGCTCGCGACCGTGCTCAATGCCTTGGCCCTGCAAAACGCGCTCGAGCGCACCGGCATTATGACGCGGGTTCAGTCCGCAATCGAAATGCGCCAGCTGGCAGAGGGGTATATCCGCCGACGAGCCATTCGCCATCTTGAGAAAAAACGCGTGGTCATCTTTGCCGGCGGGACGGGGAATCCCTACTTCTCTACCGATACCGCGGCGGCACTCAGGGCGATGGAGATCGGGGCCCAAGTCATCATGAAAGGTACCAAGGTCGACGGCATCTATGACGCCGATCCGGTGAAGAACCCCTCTGCCAAGAAATTTCAGACGATCTCATTTCTCTCGATTTTAAATCAGAATTTGAAAGTGATGGACGCCACGGCCATCAGCCTCTGCATGGATAACAACCTTCCGCTCATCGTGTTCAACCTGAAGGAGCAAGGCAACTTCAAACGCGTTGCCACGGGCGAAGCGATCGGAACCATTGTCACGACCGATCACCGCTAACTTTCCAGGGAGTCTCTTATGTCCAACCCTGCCGCCATACACCAAAAGGTCACGGAAAAGATGGAGTCCGCACTGGAGCATCTCAAGCGCGATTTGGCAAGCCTACGGACAGGGCGAGCGTCGGTCGCCCTCTTCGACAGCGTTCGGGTCGACTACTATGGCACGATGACCCCGTTGAAACAGGTTTCCAATATTTCGACCCCTGAGGCCCGCCTCATCACGATTCAGCCGTGGGAGCCGAACCTGATCAAGGAAATCGAAAAAGCGCTGGCGGGATCAGGCCTCGGCATCACACCGTCCAACGACGGAAAAGTCATTCGCGTTCCCCTTCCTCCGCTCACCGAAGAACGGCGCAAAGAACTCAGCAAAATCTGCAAAAAACACGGCGAAGACACGAAAGTCGTTGTACGCGGGTTTCGTCGAGATGCCAACGAAGAGTTGAAGAAACTGCAAAAGGATGCCAAGTTAACTGAAGACGAGCTGCGAAAGTCCGAAGCCGGCACCCAGAAACTGACCGACCAATACATGCAAAAAATCGACGACGTTGTGAAGAAAAAAGAACAAGAAATTATGGAAGTGTGACCTCAATTTCGACCTTGTTACCCACCTACGCCACCGTCAATCTCGCGGCACTTGCCCATAATCTCTCTCGCATCAAGGAATACCTGTCTCCCGGTTGTGAGATCATGGCGGTCGTCAAGGCCAATGCGTACGGGCATGGAGCTGTAGAGACGGCTCAGGCGCTTGCTCGACAAGGCATCGGGCGGTTTGCCGTGGCCTCGCTCGACGAAGGTATCGCACTCCGCCAAGCCGGTCTCTCAGCGTCTATCGTAGTTCTGGGAGCGCTCTTTGAGGAACAGGTGTCCGATCTGGTCGCTCACCAGCTGACTCCGGTCGTCAGCGATGGGCACATCCTTTCCACCTTAGCCAAGGCCGCGCGCTCACATCCAGGTCCCTACCCGATTCACCTCAAGGTCGAAACCGGGATGGGGCGGCTAGGATTTTCTCCGGAAGAGCTTCTCTCCCTCCTCGACAACCCTATCTTGCGAAGTCCTCTCCAGGTCGAGGGCATGATGACCCACCTTGCCGACGCAGACGGAGCAGACAGTGCCTTCACGGAACGACAACTTGGCGTATTTCGTGCCATGCTGGAACAAGTCCGAGAACGTGGCCTCACCCTCCCGTTGATGCACACGGCAAACAGTGCCGCCATCGTCAGGTTTCCAGAAGCGCACTATTCACTCGTGCGGCCTGGCATCATGCTCTACGGGTACCACACCTTGCCGGCCACAATCCCCGCTCCTGATCTCAGACCTGTCCTCTCACTTCGAACCTCGATCGTCCAACTGAGGAACATTCCACGAGGGGGAACGGTCAGCTACAACGGGACATTTGTCGCGACACGACCAACGCGTATCGCGGTGCTGCCGATCGGCTATGCCGATGGCTATAGTCGACGGCTCTCCTATCGCGGATCGGTCTTGATTCAGGGACGCCGCGCCCCGATCGTTGGTCTGGTGTGCATGGATATGATTATGGTGGATATCACCGACCTTGCACCGGTACAAGTGGGTGAGATCGTCACACTGATCGGGCAGCAGGGAGGGGAATCGATCTGGGCTGATGAAGTGGCCGACTGGATCGGTACGATCCCTTATGAAGTCCTCTGTGGGATAGGCTCCCGCGTTCCACGCATTTTCGAATCCGCCTGACGCACGTCCCGCCCATCTCGCTAGTAGATTACTCGAATCGACACACTCCCGTTATACAGTGTGGTCCTGTAGGTTCCATCGACGGTCGGGTTGCGATTGCCGAGTACCGTACGGTCCTCGTAGAGCGCCGTTTGAAACGAGAGATCAACTCCGATCGCTTTAGGTTTCAGCGAGCCCACTCCGAGTTCTCCACATCGCATCAGGCCCAGAAAGGATCCCTGCTCTTTGCACAACAATCCAAGCCCTCCTCCCAGGACGTGGAGGTCCGAAGAAGGAATCCCGGGATCAAAGGTCAAGTCAGGCATTTGTGTCGGCTGGTTGGTATAGCCGCCCCGCAGCGCCACCACCCAACTCGGGAGCGATTCAAGCGCCAGCCACTTGTATTCGGTTCCGAGCATCACCGCATAGGTGCTACGCCAGTTCTGCGGCTGCGCGAGCGTCGCACCGCTCCCTAACGTGACATCGAGATTCTGAACCGACTTCCACCCCACGTAGTCGACGTCCATCTCTACCTTCCATTCCCGTTCACTCGTCCGAACAGGCCAAATCGCGATCGCCCCTGTAATGACTTGCGGTAAGACCAGCGTGGCTCTGGCATCGGATACTTTGAGTCCATTAGCCAATAATGCGCCGCTCAGGTGCAAGGTCGCTTGACTGCGGTAGACGATACCGATGTTTGCCCGCGGCTTCCCATCCGCATTGCGCAACGCCGTATACAGCAGGCTGGCATTGAAACCAGCCGCAGTGTCTTTCCCAAAGAGTTCAGTTTTCACCCCGGCAACAGGAATCGACTGTTTCTCGACATGGCCTTCGCCGACGAGTCCGGTAAATGTATAGATGTCCGCGCCCAGTCCTAGAGAAAGGTTCCCGGTTGCCTTGTAGGCAAGGGTGGGTTTGATATCGAGAAGCGGCAGCGTATTGAAGGTCGTGGCCGTTCTGAACGGCCCATCGTCCGGCCAGCGAGTCAGCGAGCCGAACGGCATAGTCAGGCCAATTCCGGCAGAAAGGTCACCCAGGGTTGTCAACCCGAGATCCTTCAAGTTCGCTGTGATGTAAATATGACCGGGAGGGGGCCAGGCCACCGTCCCGTTTCGATCGCCATTTGCTGTCACCCCCGTCGGGCTGGTGAAATCTGTTGACCCTCCGACAATCAGTGCCCCTGCCATGAACTGAAGCCCCTTCACCTGCGTCATCCCTGCCGGATTGTAGTGCAGAGCCGAGGGGTCGTCGGCTTGGGCTGCAAAGGCATTGCTCATTGCGGACGCGGCGGCTCCCTGCCCTTGAATACGGGGCACCTGTGCTGAGGCGATCTCGGGTAAACCGGCCAGACACAGCCCTATCATACACATCCAGGGCATCCACATCCGACGAACCGATTCAGTCCTGCGCCAACAGCTGCCCCAGACTCTTGTGGTCTTACACCTCCTTCGCTCACTCATCCGGGCCTGCTCGACTCCCCCGCAGACTCCGATGACGACCGTTCATAAGGCCGAAACCAATAGTCTGCAACCCGTTGCAGTTCGTCGACATCAAACGGCTTCAACATATAGGCCTGCGCACCCATGCCGATCGCGCGAACCGCCAACTCTTTGGCGCCTGACGCCGTGACCATCACGATCGGGATCTGCTGATCCCATATTCGAATTTGCCGAAGCACGTCCATCCCGTCCATAGAAGGAATGCCAATGTCCAGAATTATCCCCTCGAACGTCTCTGCCCGCACCGCTTCCAGCGCTCGGACTCCGTCAACCGCCGACTGGACACGATACCCCTTGGCCCGCAATCGATCCTGTAAGAGTTGACGAATATCCGGATCATCATCGACAACCAGGATACGGGGCGCTTCAGCTGAGGCATTGCCACGCGGCACCGCTATCGTGGGACACAATGGAATTGTGAAGGTCAGCTCTGCGCCCTGCCCCGGATTACTCCGCGCGACGATCGTCCCACCTTGTAGCTCTACCAACCTCCGCACGATCGACAAGCCCAAGCCCAGCCCTTTCACTCCACTCCTGGCCTGCTTGACTCGAAAGAATGGATCGAATACCTGCTCAAGGAACTCTGGCGGAATACCCGGCCCGGTATCACGCACGGAAACCCCGGCGAGAATCTGGGTCTCTTGCCTCACCGTCACCATGATGCTGCCGTTCTCCGGGGTAAACTTCACCGCATTCTGGAGCAAATTCGTGACGATCTGGATCAGGCGATCTCGATCCGCCCAGACCATCAGTGGGGCAGGAGGAGCGACCGACTCCAAAGTCTGCTGTTTGGCCTGGGCCAACAGGCGCAATTGCTCGACCGCATCTGCCACACAATGCCCCAGGTCGATCTCGCCGGGAACGAGATCCATCCTCCCTGATTGAATCCTCGTGCGATCCAACAAGTCCTCGATCATGCGGATCAACCGGTTGGAATTGTCAAACATCCGTGACAAATAGCGCTGCTGTTTCTCATTGAGCGGCCCCGTCAATTCATCGAGCATGTTCTGCAAGAACCCCTTGATCGAGGTCAACGGCGTCTTGAGCTCGTGCGAGACATGCGAGAGGAATTGAGACCGCAAGTTATCCGCCTGCTCCAGCTCAGCCGTGCGTTCACGAACTTTGACTTCGAGTCCCACGTTCAAGTCTTCAATCTGTTCATACGCTGAGGCGTTGTCCAGTGCGATCGCGACTTGATGGGCGACCGTCATCATCAACTCAAGATCGTCCTGCGTCAGACTGTGCGCCTGCATCCGATCCACCGTCAGGCTTCCCAGAATCCGGTCTTTGATTTTCAACGGGACGGCGATCCACGCCTTGGTCTGCGTCAGCAGGGCGAGCTGTTGGTTCAACGGATGCATGCGATCCCACACCGCCCGCACATCCCCAACCAACAATGGCTGGCCCTGTAGCAGCACGATGCCTTCCGGGCTCATGGGATCGGTGACGGGAATCTCACACGCGCGCGCAAACGCCTGGATCTCAGGCGAAACGCCGAGTACCCGCGCATCCATGACGACCCGGCGGACTGGATCGTAGAACGAGATCATCGCCCGATCGTACTGTAGATCGCTGGTCAGAGCCTCTAACACTTTCTGCAGCAGAGCCTCTCGGTCCAGTGTCGAGCTGAACAGCAATCCGGCTCGATGGAGGGCCGTCAGCTGGGCCACTTTTCGGCGCAGTTCGACTCGCGTCTGCTCCTGCCCCAAATACGCTTCTCGCAATTCCTCATGCCGTGACTCTAGGAACGTAATCTGCTCCTGAATCAACGCCTCGCGTTGCTGGCTCTCTAGACGAAGATGGCGATTGATCAGCATCCATGCGACAAGCACCGGCACCAATCCGAGAAGAATGAGTTCGCCCAAGCTTGCCGAGGGGTTCATCACGCGGAGCCCCACGGCCAGAGTCAAGCCGGCTAACGCACCGCAGAACGACCACGTCAGATGCCGCTGCGATGGTGTGGTGCTGGCCGCTGCATGGAATGGTGCCACCTCCACCCCTCGGTCGCCAACCGCCCCTTTGGACGGATGATCCTCAGTCGGTTCGTGCAAATGAGATTCGTGCGGTCGAACCTGCGACGACCGGTCCTTTCCCGGTCCTGCCACTATCTGCCAGACCCTGTGGTGCCATGTGTCCTGCCCCTCGTCCTGCCACCGAATGGCCCATTGGCACCACTCGTCGTCATTCGCGATACAGGATAGGTCCGTCAGAGTGGCCGGCGGTAGGCCATGGACGCGAACCGGTACCGCCGCCATAATGCCTTGAGCAGCCTGACACATCAGCTGCGCGCACCGTCTTCGATACGGGCCAAACTGACGAAGGGTACGGCCGGAAAACTTCATTGCCAGGGTCGCGGAGGTCGGCGTCACCTCGACCACTCGAAATTCGACCGAACCGGACGCGAACTTGTTCCCGAAGTAGGGAAACTTGCCGTAAATCTGTGCCAGCGAAAACGGCCGCGCAAGCACCTGCATGATCGAAGACGCCTTCTCCATCCCACCCCGAAACACAAATCGAGGATCGCCGGACATGCGCTCGCAGAACTCATACAGATAGGCCGTGAACTCATACGTGTAGCTGTTCCAAGCATTCTTCAGAAACTCCGGCGTCACATGATAGATCGGATCTTTGATGCGCTGATTCAATAGGTGGCAAAGATCCTCTATCGCTTGACTCCCGGCTGAGGCTCCCCGCTCACGTGCCAGCGACTTCTCGAGGTAGACGACGATAGCTCTGATACTCATCCCGCTCAGGTCTCTGATCGT
Organism: Nitrospirota bacterium; assembly: GCA_963741245.1. GTDB lineage: Bacteria > Nitrospirota > Nitrospiria > Nitrospirales > Nitrospiraceae > Palsa-1315. The sequence goes on from CAVUHR010000006.1 coordinate 62,271, forward strand.
GTGTCCCTGCTCGTCCAATCCAAACGGACGGAATTCCATGACCTCCCGCTCAAGAATCGTGCGGTCCTTTGGCAAGAGCTGGATCCCCGCATGAGGAGGACTCGCTGCATCTTCGATCATGCCGGTCTTCATGTCGGACTCGTAACCATGAGGCTGCAGAGAAAGCGTTGCATGTTAAGACTCCCCCATGGACGAAATTCAGCGACCAGAGGCTCAAGAATCATGCGGTTCTTCGGCTATTTCTAGATTCCCGCGTGAGGGGGGGACTCCATGCGGGACTCATCACGATGTGGAAAAGCGGATCGGCTCTAACCCGCATTATTTATGAACGTTTCTGCTGCAATCGCCGATCCGCTGCTACGACGAGCCTTCGGCCGGCGGTCTCGCGACGCGGCTCAGCGATTTCGCGACGAACCGTCATGAATAATGCGGGCTAAAGGGACACAACGCACCAGCACCGCCCAAAATTGTCTTGGCAGGACAACCGCCCAAGCCTCCGCCAGCGGAATAGAAGACCGACGAGTCGCGGCAACGTGCATTATTGTTTGATTGGCCGCTTCAGCTTCGACGCGACACTCGCAACCTTGCTCTGTAAACGCCCTGCGTGGCCTTTCCGATAGTCGACTTTGATCGTGCAGGAAATGCGACCGCAATCTTTCTTCATCCGCTCATAGCATTTCTTGACGACGGCAAATACCTCATTCCACTCCCCTTCGAGCACCGTCCCCATCGGGTTCAACCGGTAGTCCACTCCGCTCTTATCAATAATATCGAGTGAACGCGCGACATACTTGCCGACGCTCTCTCCCTTGCCCAATGGGGACATACTGAATTCCAGCAATACCATTGTTTCTCCTTCTTTTATTGCCTAACCCCTCACCCTTCACCCCTAACGCCTTACGTCTTCGCAGCCCGCTCATCCAGCCAAACCTTCGGATACTGGACCTTGCCCAACAAGCGAAATCCGTCCAATGCCTCACGCAACAACGCCCGGCGTTTTTCGAAGTCCGGCTCATTGGCCTTGGTTTGCTCCCGGAGTCGGCCGAGCCAGTCAACAAAAGCGGCAAACTCCTCACTGAAGATCTTCTCCATATCTTCCTTTATGAAGCCTGACAAGGCCGGGGCGACCCCGCTCGTGCTGATGGCCACACGCAAATGGCCGCAAGCCACCACCGCCGGCATTGTGGCCGTTGAGGCCTCCGGCTGGTCGACCGACCACAATAAGATCTTCTTCTCACGCGCCTTTGCGAACAGTGCTCGGGAAAAATCCCGGTCTCCACGAACCATATTCAGCACCAGAATCGCACTGTCCAAATCGGAATCGCGAAAATGGCGCCCACGATGCATGACTTTTGCCGAGGCGGCCAAATCTTTTAGCATGGCGTGTAATGCCGGCGCCACGACAGTCACTTTCGCTCCGGCCTCCAACAATCGCTGGGTCTTTTCCGCAGCCTCCTCGTCTCCCCCGAGTACAAGCACCGGGTAACCTTTCACATCAAGAGACAATGGAAAGCCAGGATTTGCAGCCATGATGGTTCCCCCCAATTCAAGAGCGCGGCGTATCATACAACACCCTGTTTCACAGCGTAAACCGCACCTTCCACTTTTCTACCGGCCCCCGCTATAATGCGCGCGTAGATTTGTTCGACGTTCGTGAAGCGTCGTTCGTCTCTCGTTGCAGAACTGGCTGCGGCATGATTGCGAAATACGCTACACGATTCACGAGTGTTGAAAACTTAGCATGGGAAAATGCGCGTCTCGGCGCACCTGGGTGGGGCGAGTGAGAAAAGCGATTTTTTCAGCATCCGGCTGGATTTGTTGGCTCGGTTGGATCGATATGGATAGGCGGCCCGGCACAGCCAGGCGACATCGAAGCCGGCTATGTGGAAATCCCGACGTTGGCGAGAGGATGGGATTTCGAGATTACGCTGGACAAGGTGCACTAGCGGATAGGCAGTTCTGAGTTTTCAGTTCGAACACTCGCCATTAGTGTTGTTATAACTCAGAACTTTCAACTCAGAACTCACAATTGAACCGATCTAAGGTTCGACGGGGTCGGCATCGAGCTCCATATTCCAATAGAAATAGTCACGCCAGCTGTCCGGTGTGTTCCGAATCCCGATGGTAATAGTCACAACCGGATTCCAACGCGGCTTCACCGGCTTCCTCATGAGCCGCATGCCGGCTTCATCGGGCGTACGACCGCTTTTTCTGTTGTTACAACGCCAGCAAGCCGTCACGATATTGTCCCAGGTCTTTCGCCCGCCCTTGGCGATGGGGATGACATGATCGAACGTCAGCTCTTCGGTTCGGAACTTGTGACGACAGTACTGGCAGGCATAGCCATCTCGCGTAAAGATATTGATGCGGGAGAATTTGACCGCCCGGTGGACATCCTTGAGCCGGACCAGCTTGAGGAGGCGCATGACGGAGGGAAGCTTAATGGAGATCGACACCGCGTGGATCTCTCGGTCGTAGACCTCGAGTACTTCAACTTTGCCCTGCCAGAGGAGCGAGATCGCCTTTTGCCAATTGACGACCCGCAGGGGTTCGTACGTCGCGTTGAGCAGAAGGGTCATTTCCATGCAACAACCTCATTCCCCACCGAGGCTCCTTCTATGAGAGGGCCTGGGTTTAGACTTGGAACGCGTACTCTCTCTATGCCATAAGCCTCGGTCGAAATCAAGTCACTGATGAGTCTGCGGAATGTACGAATTGCTTCGCTACTCAGCCAGGAAGAAGGATCAGCGCTGTGCCTGAATTTGTCACCGTTGCTATGGCAGAGGAAATTCCTCCGGGGACCGGACGGACAGTCGAAGTCCAAGGGGTCTGGATTGCCCTGTTTAATGTCGACGGATCCTTCTACGCCATCGACAACACCTGTCCGCATGCTGGTGGACCGCTCGGAGAAGGCCATCTGGAGGGCCACATCGTCCAATGTCCGTGGCATGGATGGCGATTCAACGTACAAACCGGTGAACGACCGGAGAATCCGAACATCACCGTCGCCTGCTGTCCTGTACGGATCGAAGGGACTCAAATTCAAGTAGCCCTGCCGGGGAACTTTACATAATACGCTGCGGAAAACCAATTCAGCACAGCAAAATTTTTGAAGGCCTGCATGTCAGAGCAAGAAGTGAACTATCTCACAGGATGCTCAAAAAGGTCAGCCTTCTCACCCGCCCGCCCTGAGTCTGCCAAGACAGCCTCTTCGCCCATAGACGCGCCTTGTCCCAAGCAAGGCCGCAGCGAGCTATCATTTTATAAGGGGTGGCTGGGATGATCCCAACTGCGCGCATGGGACGAGGACCTTCTGATTCCCCAACTTCCCCAGAGGGATTAGGCAGATTGTTCTTCACTGCGCGCATCGAGCGACCACCTCTTTATCGTGGGGGCTCTGCGAGCAAGAAGAACGGTCTGCCTGCTCCCTCGCATTCTTCTGAGGCCGCGCGTTGCGCGAGCAAGGGGATCGTCCCAGTCGCCCTGCTCAACTTTTCAGCATCCTGCTATGGCGCAGCATCCGGCTCTTTAGGTGTCACGCCATCAGCAGGGAGCGACGCGGCATTGACCTTCTTCAACGAGAGATCGGCATGCCAAATGAACTCCCGCTCGAACCATTGGCCCGTCACCCCTTGATCTCGCAACTGAATCCGCACCTCGTACAGATCCCCCTCCAACTGCTTCACCCGCCACTCACCCAGCCGGGCGACCCGATTGCGTTCGCTCATAGAACGCACATGCTCAGTCATCGCCTGAAGTATCGTGGGGTAGCCCTGAGCCCGATGGGTTTGCACCAGCGCGAGGGCCTCGGCGGCCCGACGATCGTCCATCGGATTCAGCGACGGAGGCTTCATCCAGAGATAGTAGAACGCGCCCAACACGAGCACTGCCACGACCGCATAGTGAATGATCTTCACAATTAGCCCGGATTATTCATGAATGCCGTGGCGAAATCGCTGGAAGCCAGGCGAGGGGCAAGTGGCACGAGGCGAAACCACGCATGATCGCGTTGCATCTTAGGAAGAGCACCGGCGCGATGTCAATCCGACCGCACCTGGCCCAGCATGCAGCTTGTGCGGTTGAAAGTGGTTATGTTACAAATATCGATCTAGTCAACAAACATGCCCCCTGGGCGGTGAAACACTGATGAAGTTCTTTCTCTACGGGGACCATCTCAACCCCACGCAGCTGAAACGTCGCGCTCCTGAACATCAGTTCCTGATGCGGGCCACTCTTCCCGAACACACGATCAAATTCTGCCGATGGTCCTCGCAATGGCGATGCGGCCTCGCCAGCGTGACCCCGTCACCGGGAGAACAGGTCTGGGGAGCAGTTTTCGAAGTGACCGACGAAGATCTCAAGCTGATGGACCTCTTCGAAGAGGATGTGCCCCCCAGCGCGTTTCGCCAGGTCCAAGTCACCGTGCTGACGGAAGCCGGGGAGAAAATACTCGTCACCACCTATGCCGCCACCCCCATCGGCAAGTTCAAACCTAAAGCGCACTATCTCGATTGGGTGATGAAGGGGCTCAAGCATTGGAAGTTACCCGACGAGGCCATCGATCTATGGAAGTCGTTCGCGCCGCAGTGAAACAGCAATCGGCTCTTAGCGATCTATTACTAATAACTGAAGGCCGACGGCTGAAAGCCGATTGCATCATTACCCGCTAAAGGAGAACCCATGCCGAAACCCAAGTATCACATCGTCGTCTGCACCAATGCTCGTCCCCCAGGCCACCCGAAACCCTCCTGCGGTAGCGCTGGAGCAGCCTCCCTCCTCATGGCCTTTAATATCGGTCTCATGCAGAAGGGTGTGACACCTGGCGATGTTCTTGTCAGCGGCTCCTCCTGCCTCGGCCCCTGCGAGCAGGGACCAACCGTCGTCATCTATCCGGACGCCACCTGGTATTCTAAAGTGACGGAAGCGGACGTGGCGACCATCATCGATGAACACATCACTGGCGGAAAGCCGGTCGCAAAACTGAACCCCGACGCAGTCTGGAAATAGTAGCATTCAGCAGTCAGCTACCACCAAGAGCTGATAGCTGATTGCCGAAGGCTTTCCCGGCTCAAATCATGAGGAGCACCCCAACCCATCACGAACACAAATCCCATGCACCCAAATTAATTGGGTGCATGGTCATTACCTGCAGCGATACCCGTACGCAAGAGACCGACACCAGCGGCTACCGCATCATGCACATGCTCAAAGATGCGGGCCATGAGGTCATCGCCTATCATCTCGTCAAAGACGAACCATCCAAGATCAAAGCCAAGATCAAAGCCGCCGTGACCAACAAAAAGATTCAAGCCATCATCATTAATGGCGGCACAGGAATCTCCAAGCGAGATTCCACGTTCGAAGCGGTGGATGCGATGCTAGAGAAACGACTGGTGGGATTTGGCGAGATTTTCCGCTACTTGACCTACCAGGAGATCGGCTCCCCGGCGATCATGAGCCGCGCCACCGCCGGCATCATCAAAGGCCGTGTCCTCTTCTCAACCCCCGGTTCCGAAAATGCCGTACGGCTCGCGATGGAAAAGCTCATCCTTCCGGAACTCGGCCACCTCGTGAAGGAACTCACCAAGTAATCGTAAGGCGTAAGGGGTAAGGCGTGAGGGGCGCCGTTTTAAGATAGTTCACGCGCCTCACGCCTCATTTCTCAGAATGCTCCCCGTAGGATGTTCAAAACGGCCGTCCAGCAAGGCCGCAGGCGAATCAAAACCGGAGGCGTACCCTCTGGGGTACGTTGAGGATTTTGATGAGCCGAGAACGAAGCTGGAGGCCGTTTTCAACATCCTGCTAGTCTTGGAAAATCTTCGGTTCCGAATACGGCATCTCCAGCGGAATCTTCGATTGCGCATACCGCTTATAAAACAACAACAGGTCGCGCACCGAGATCACCCCGACAATCTCACCTCCTTGCGTGACGCCAAGATGGCGCACGCCTAAGTCAGCCATCATATCCTGAGCATCATCAACCGGCCGACTCCACTCGATCGTGCAAATGGGGGTCGTCATGATCTTCTCAACGGTCATCTTGCCCAGACTCTTATTGGTCGAGACGGCACGTCGAACAATATCCGTATCGGTGACGATCCCGACCAACTTCTTCCCCTTCTTCACAAACAGCGACCCCACCCGCGCAGTCCGCATTTTCTTGGCCGCGCTCACAACCGATACGCCAGGCCCCACGGTCTTGGGCTGCTTCCTCATAATCTTCGCCACTGTGGACATAATCCCTCCCCTTCTATTACTGATAATCCGAATAAGAAAAAGTCCGTCTGCATTCGCTCGATAAAGCAATTGCACCGAGTCCGAGAATCAATCGCACAGGATGTTCAAAACGGCTTTCCAGCAAGGCCGCAGGAGAATCAAAACCGGAGGCGTACCCTCTGGGGTACGTTGAGGATTTTGACGAGCCGAGAACGCAGTTGGAAGCCGTTTTCAACATCCATCAAACTGTCAAGACTATCTTACCGAAAAACTTTCGACTCACCATCAGTTCCTGCGCCGCGCGAGCCTCCTGAAGTGGGAACGTCCGATCGATCACCGAGATCAAGCGACCCTGCCCCATCAGCTCCGCCACCTTCACCAGTTCTGCGCGCGTCCCCATATAGGACCCCTTGATCGTCAGCTGGCGGGAAAAGACATAACGGAGATTCAGCTTCACTTCGCCCCCGGTCGTTGCGCCACAAGTAACCAAGCACCCACCTTTCGCCAATGAATCAAGGCAGGTATCCCACACCTCCGGGCCGATATGCTCGATCACGACATCGACGCCGCGTCTTTCGGTCAGCAGCTTCACGCGCTCTGAGACCTTCTCCCGCGCATGGTTGATAACCGCGTCTGCACCAAGAATGACCGCTTTGGGAATCTTGTCATCGGACCCGACCGTCGCGATGACCCGCGCTCCGGTGAGCTTGGCCATTTGAACTGCCATGCTCCCGACCCCACCCCCCGCGCCCATGATCAGCACCGTCTCTCCATGTTGGAGTCCGCCGAGGGCAAACAGCATGTGTGACGCGGTCACCGATACGAGCGGAAACGCCGCCGCCTGCTCGAACGAGAGGTTCTCTGGGATCGGCAGCACATTGCGGAACGGCACTTTCACATACTCCGCGTAACCTCCGTGCGTCATCGCTCCGAGCAGGCTGTAGGAGCGGCACATGTTGTCTCGCCCGGCCAGACATTGTTCACATTTCCAGCAGCTGATCCCCGGCGACACGAAGACACGCTGCCCCACCACGAGGCTCTCGACTTGCGCACCGGCTTTCTCCACGACTCCCGCTACATCCGATCCTGAGACATGTGGTAGCGGCATGGGATACGCCGGGTTGCCTTGCCTGACCCAAATGTCGAGGTGATTCAACGCACAGGCCTTGACGCGAATCAGAACATCCTCCGACCCGATCGTCGGTTCGGGCAGATCCTCATACGAAAGATTGACCGGTCCACCATGAGCCCGAAAGAGTACAGCTTTCATCTGCCTCCTGAAAGTTGCGAGTTCTGAGTGCTGAGTTCTGAGTTATCCGGAAAACTCAGAACTTCGAACTCAAAACTCAGACCTGTCATTATAAGTTCAGCGTCCCTTTAACCACCATTACGCACTGCCCACCCACCTTCACCTCCTGAATGGCATCGTCGTCGGATTCAATCTGGACCAGAATGCGCGCTGGACGCCCGATTTCATAGCCCTGCTCGACGATGAGTTCCGTCAGAGGCCCCACTTCAACCAGCCCATTGTGGACGAGATAGGCGCCCATGGCTCCGCTGGCGCTCCCCGTGGCGGGATCTTCGAGGATTCCGATCGCGGGCGCAAACATTCTCGTATGCACCGTCGCATGGTCTTCCACCGTCATGGTCGTGAAGACCATAATGCCGTTTGTGCCGACCCGCTCGCACACCTCGACAATCGCGGCAGCGTCCGGCACAATCGACCGCACCGCCGTGAGGGTCCGCACCGGTACAATCACCACCGGCAACCCGGTCGACACCACCATCACCGGTTTCTTGGTGTCGACAATCTGGTGAATCGACAGCCCCAGAGCCTTCGCAATGTCGAACAGATCCTCCGGTTCATCCACGGAACCGAGGAACTGCGGTTTCGGCTGTGTCATCACCACACGGGTGACCTGCCCCTCTCGTGCATGGAGTTCGACGGGAAAAAGACCAATGTTGCATTCCTGCATCAAGCGGGTGACGCCATCGGTGACGGCAATCAACCCGAGCTGGGCCAACACGAAGAATGTCCCCAACACCGGATGTCCGGCAAACGGAATCTCCTGCGTCGGGGTGAAAATCCTGAGGCGAACGACTGCCGCCTGGTCTGTCGGAGGCAGCACGAACACGGTTTCGGAGAGATTCATCTCGCGGGCAATCTGCTGCAGTTGATAGTCGGTGAGACCTTGAGCATCGGGAAACACGGCAACCGGGTTTCCGCCGAACGGCTGCCCGGTGAACACGTCGGCTTGATAAAATTTGAGCATGTGGCGGTCTAGCATGATACCTACCTACCAGGATGTCTAACCGGCATTTTTCAACATCCTGTTAGATGATTGACAGGCTTACGTCGGCCTTGTCAGACTCGCCCCATGACCGATGCGAACCAAGAAGACGTGAACCATGCACTAGAGGTACTGGGACTTACTCTCCCCGTCACCCCCGAAACCCTCGCTCGGACCAGACGAGTGCTGTTGTATACCTGGAACCCCGCCCGCTACTCGAATCTGACCAACAACCCCAAGAAATACATGCAGGCCTACAAGAAGGCCGAAGAGATGACCAAACTCATCGACGCCGCTTACACCCTACTCTCCGCCTTACTCATTACCGACAAGCACACTCCTAACAAACCCACAGGATGATCAAAAAGGCATCCAACTAGGCCGCAGGCGAATCAAAACCGGAGGCGTACCCTCTGGGGTACGTTGAGGATTTTGATGAGCCGAGAACGACGTTGGAGGTCTTTTTCATCGTCCTGCTAACCCACTCCGTGGCTGACCACGCGAGACATCCCTTCCTTACCGTCTTCTCCCTCGCTCACCGCGACCGGCCAGGTGACCAGCCCTGACACACCCTCTGGCGATCCAAGGACCTGCGTCTGCTGTGCATAGATCTGAGGCAACTTGTTCGTCCCGAACTTCGAGATATAGAGAAAGACATGTTCCCGCGCGTTCACGCGCACGGCCCAGGGATGAAAATCGTTTTTGTAGAATTCTTCGCAGAGCTGCATCGCGTCCAGGCACGAGAGGGTACTTGGATCATTCAGCGTGTAGTAATAGTCCAGGGGCAGATCGTAGTCCTCTTGTTTGTGGATCGTAATGCCGAACTTGTCCGGATTGCGCACCATCGGCGTATGGCGGTAGGCCACAAAGTAGAACAGCTCCACTGAGTGAATCACCGGCTGGTTGTCGATGACGAACCGGCGGGTCTCCAGCGCTTCGTCGCGCGTCTCGCCGGGGAAGCCATAGAACGCCATCACGTGGTTCCAAATCCCCGCCTTCGCCGCCATATGTAGGTTGTTCTGGATCACACTCTTCTTGGCGTGCTTATCCATGAGGTTCAGCACCCGCTCGTTCGCCGACTCCATCCCATAATAGAGGGTGCAGCAGCCGGCCTTCGCCGCCAGGTTCCAGATCTCCTGGTCTTGCAGGGTTTCTTCAAACCGGATCAACGTCGTCCACTTGATCCCGACCTGTTGATCAACCAGCAGCTGCGACACCTTCTTGAACAAAGCAGGCGGATAGGATTCATCGGAGAAGAGGAAATGGCGGCAGTGATACTTGTCGCGCAACGATTTGATCTGTTCGACCACTTGCGGGGCCGGCACCGCACGATACTGGTCGAAGTAGCCCTGGCCATGGTCGCAGAACGTACAGCGGCCCCAATAGCAGCCGCGCGTCGCGAGGTAGGGAATGATCAGCTCCGGCACGAAGTAACGATCCAACGGCAGCCCATCGAAATCCGGCAAGGGCAGCGATGTCGTTTTCTCAGTATAGACTTCGGAATTCTGATGCACCCCTGAGGCATCGCGGTACATCAAGTTGGGCACAGAGGTGATGGCCCGCTCCCCATTCAACGCTTCGATGAGCCAGAGCAGCGCATGCTCCCCTTCATAGAGGATGGCCGAGTCGAAGATCTCTCTGAAAAATCGCTCCTGTTTCGGCAGCTCTTCCTGCAACCGCGTGATGACATTGCCGCCCACCACCACATGGATATGCGGGAACGTCTCCTTGATCATCTTGCAAAACGTGAGTCCCGCGAGCAGCTGCATCTGCGTCCCGATCGAGAGCCCGACGACATCCGGCTGCTCTTTCGCCACCGCCGGCATGACCAACTGATTGCAGACATCCCGATAGACGTTCACCTGTTCATCGTCCAAACAGGCGAATAGTTCCTTGGATACGCCGGGCCGATAGCCCAGATTGCTTTCCATCGGATAGAACACGAGCGACGCAGGATAGTAGGCGGTGGAGATGTAGTGCATCACCTCGCGAAAGGTGTTCAACGCTGTTTCGAGCTTCTCCGCTTCATAGAATTGTGGGCCCCGGACCACGATCTTCGACTCTTCCGCCCGCTCCGCCAGATCGAACAGGTCCACGTCCGCTGCCTGCTCCAGCGCCGCCTGCTGGCCCATCTCCTTGTCGGTCAATTCCCCTCGCAGCTCCTTTGCCTCCAAGGCCTTCAATTGCATGGTCTGGCGGGCCTTGATCCAGATCAGGAACTCTATGCTGAAGAAGTGGTCATACATTTCGATGTTCACATCGCGCTGCACCACGTGGTGTCCCGCTTCGCGGAGGACGGCAGTCAAAGAAGGCAAGGCCAGATAGGGAGCAGTCGGTACCCATTCAGGCGGAAAGAGCAACATGACCTTGCTCGTTTTCCGCTCCTTCACCGGAGGCAAGCCGTCGATCTGGACTAAATCACTCATGCGATACTTCTGGCCCCTTATCCCTTACTCCTCACCCCTTTACCTTTTTCGCCTCACCCCTAACCCCTCACGCCTCACGATCTTCAGCAGACCTTTTCAGCCAAAGACGGTGCGGTGCCGGCGATACGATCGGGATTGAATTGCAAGTCAGATAACTTCCGGAGACCGAATCGCGCGATATAGAGGAACACGTATTCGCGGATGAACAGACGCAAGTCCCAGCCAGGGTTGTGGTTCCGCTCGAACTCCTCGAACACCCGCTCCGCCTCTTCGATGTTCATCCCATTCTTCACCGTGTAGTAATAGTCGAGGGCCAGATCCCATTCGGGATTCTTATAGACCGTCACACCCCAGCGCTCCGGATCCTTCGCCACAGGTGTGTGCTTGCTCAGGTCGAACGTACCAAAGCCGAGCGAATGCACATGTTCTTTGTTCGCTTCTAGAAATTGCACCGACGACCAGGCTTCTTCCTTCGTTTCGCCGGGAAACCCGAAGAACCCCATGCAGTGGTTCCAGATGCCGACGTCAGCCGACATCTGCAGATGCTGCGTGATGATCTCCGTCGTCGTGGCCTTATCCATCAGCTTCAGCACCCGTTCATTCCCCGACTCATAGCCGAAGTGGAGATAGCGGCAGCCCGAGTCGCTCGCGTCTTGCCAGACTTGCGAGTCGAGCAAGCTTTTTTCAAATCGCATGTGCGTCGTCCAGATGATGTCCATCTTGGAATCAATGAGACCACGCGACAGCTTGCGAAAAAGCGCCGGAGGATAGGATTCGTCGGTAAAGTGAAAATGCTTGGCTCCGTACTTGTTCTTCAAATACCGGATCTCTTCGATGATGTCCTGAATCTTCTTCGTCCTATAGCCGGACGTATAGCCCTCGCCATGGTCGCAGAACTCGCATCGGCCCCAGTAACAGCCTCTCGTCGCCAGATAGGGCAAGACCTTTGTCGGCACGAAGTACTTCTCCAGCGGCAACCCGTCGAAGTCCGGCGGCGGCAGCGTTGCCATGTCCTCCGAATAGCTGGTCGGTGACGTATGCACGCCGGTCTCGTCTTTGTATATCGTATTGGGCACATCAGCAAGATTCTGCTTCGCTCCCACCGCAGACACCAGCTGCACAAAGGCCGTCTCCCCTTCATAGGCTACGGCACTGTCGAAATATTGGAAGAGCGGCGACTGAGGCAGCACATCGCGCAGGCGCGTGACCGTATTGCCGCCGATCGTCACGTGAATGTGGGGGAAGTGCTGTTTGATGAGGGAACAGAAGGTCATGGAGGAGAACATCTGCTGCTGCAAGACGATCGAGATGCCGATTATGTCCGGCTGCTCTTTCTCGATCACCGGCTTCACCAGATGCTCGAACACGTCGCGATACACATTCACCTGTGTATCCTGAATAGCATCCATCACTTCGGACGAGGAAAAGACCTTGTACGACAGATCGGTTTCCATCGGCGGCATGCAGACCCGGGCCGGGGCATAGACCATCGAGATCACGGAAGTAACCTCACGAAATACATTAATTGCCCATTCCAACTGATCGATATTGTAGAATGTTTCTCCTCGTATAATTGCCTTGGCCTTCTCCGCCTTCTTAATCAGCTCATCCATCCGCGGGCGGGTCAGGTCGCAGAGTGCCAGCTGGAGATCCATCTCGTCGGCGCTCAAATCGCGCTTTTTCGATAGTTTGCGGAGCCGGTCGAGCTGCTGCGGCACCCGGCGCAGGACTTTCTTCAGGAAGTCCTCGCTGAAGTACCAGTCGTACATTTCGAGGTTGATGTCTTTTTGAATGACGGTATGGCCGGCCTGACGGAGGACGGCGGTGAGGGAGGGAAGGCTAAGATAGGGTTCGGAGGGGTACCAGTCGGGCGGGAAGATGAGCAGGACTTTCATCTTCCGGCTACTGGTGGCTTCGGAGGTCTGGCGATGCAATAAGATTAGTTCTTTGGAGGCCCGTTCGCCCTTTGAATACTCTATCCTCATACCGGCCTGCTCTCCTATCTGCTAACTGACAAGAAACAGCCAGAAAGCCAAGGGGTTAGCCTAAGGAAAAAACATTGTACGGGGGGCGGAGAAGGAGATGCAAGAGTGTGGGAGGAAGGGGTAACCAGGTGCTTTCCTATGCTCGCTGACCGCGCGACCTATGGAACTGTGCCCTCCTTCGATGCGCGCAGTCGAGGACAATCTTGGCCACCCCCTCCAATACTGGGGAGAAGGAGTAGAGGGAGAAGAAAGGAAGAGAGGCCAGGCAATTCCCTGTGCTCGCGCAACGCGCGGCCTAGAAGGCCCTCGTTGGACGCGCGCACGCATGGGAAAACGCCAGAGTCACCCTCTTCCAATGGGCATGGCGGGAGCGCGCACGATGGAAACCACCAGGTCGCCCCATGAGCGCATCGCGAACAGACGCGACGGAAGTTTCTTATTGACAGGGCTGGGCGCAATCCGCAATCGTGCTGGCGTGTTTATTCTCCCCAGTGCGGAGATACCGGTAGACTGGAGTTTGTTGGGCGAGGATGATGGAAATCAAAATAATTCGGGATGCCGCGACCCGGCACGAGCTGAACGAAATGGCGAAACAGCAGTTCGGAGATATGGTCAAGGCTGTCGTCGATGTGGAACAGGGTATTATGGCGATCGGCGGAGAACTCCATTCGGACGAGGAGGCGATTCTCCTAGATCAGGGGTCTGTGCAAAAAAACTTATGGGGCATCAACCTCTACCCGGAACGTCCGGTTCCGGAATGGATCGAGTTCGATTCCATGATTAATGTGCGCCCGTCCGGAGGGAATCGTTCCCGGTACGTCGAAAGCGCGAAGATCCGTGACGCAGTCACCACAATTGTCAATCGATTGGTCGAGGGATAAGGGGCATGTCACACGTCCATGCGAATCTCGCTGCCGGCCGATGGCAGACCTTGCCGCTCGTGGAACAGCTGGCTAATGTCGGAAGCGATGTGGCGCGCGCGCATCGTTGGCATGGGAAAGATCCACTTCTTTCTGAAAAGGCGTTTATCCGCGCATTAGAGCTGCTCGACCTGACTATAGGGGATGACCGCTGGAAAGGTCGCAGGAAAGAACTCACACGTGCGCGCGAGCTACTCTGTGATGCGATGTCCGGGGGCTCCGCATACGGTAGCGATCTGGCCAGCCTGGATCGCTACTTCTTCCACTTCGCCGTCGCGGCACGGGCCGGACGCTGACCTGCCAGGTCGCAGCAACACCCGTAGAGTTTCAGGAGGGAGCGGCCAGGTGCCCTCCTTGCTCGCAGAACGCGCACGATGAAAGGGATGGAATGACACCCGTGCCGATCCCTTGCTCCCGGAGCAGAGGAGGGGATGGAGCCTGATGATCTTCTGTGCTCGCGCAACGCGCGGCCTCCGAAGGCCCTCGTTGGACGCGCGCAGTGGGAGATCAATCAGCCCCCATCCCTGAAGAGGTACCGAGCGAGCTTAGAGGGATCGTCTGTAACCTCGCTCGACGGCCGCAGTGGGACCAACACGGGTGCCATTCCATGAGAGGAGAAGCGAGCGAGCTTGGAAGGATCACTGATGCGCGCAGTCGAGGGCAGCCTTGGCCACTCCCTTACAATACCGGGAGAGGAGGAGTAGAGGGAGAAGAAGAAAGGGAGGCCTGGCGATTCCCTGTGCTCGCGCAACGCGCGGTCGCGGACGGCCCTCGTTGGACGCGCGCACGTCGGGAAACCGCCAGGCCGCTTACCAATACGGGATGGGGAAGAGATAGGTGCTAGGACCCATTCCGCAGCGCGTGGCGGGCCTTCCTCTGTGACTGCTTGTAGAGTTCCTCAGTAAAGAGTAGCCTTCTTCGTGTTCATCGTTCCTCCTTCAAAGTGAAATATGGGTATTCGAATACTTGTCGCTGATGATGAGACGGATATTGTCCTGGGCCTATCTGACCGGCTCAAGTGGTTGGGGCATGAAGTGACGTCAGCTTGTGATGGGCAGGCTGCTCTTACCGTACTGGAGTCACAACCAGTCGATCTCGTTTTCCTTGATCTCGAGATGCCGAGGCTGAGCGGAATTGAAGCCCTCAGGCAAGCCAGGCAGCGTTGGCCGGACCTGCCGGTGATCATTTTGACCGCACATGGGACGATCCCGCTTGCCGTGGAAGCCATGAAAGACGGTGCGGTCGACTTTCTGACGAAACCGTTTGAACCAGGACAACTGGACTCGGTCGTCGCCAAGGCATTGGAACGGAACGAGCTAAAGGGTGAGATCACACGGCTGCTTGGAGAAATTAGTCACGATGTCAAGAATCTTCTGATGCCTCTTGTCGCCGGAACGGATCTTCTCGCAGATGAAATCGACGACCTGTTCAAGAAACTGCCTGAAATGGAAGCTGTCCGGGCGCAGAAGAGTCACGATGTGTGCGACGAAGTCATCGAGATGTTGCGAAGCGCGTCCAATCGAATCCAGGACCGCATGAAAGGGATTGCAGATTATGTGGCGGTCACCCGCGCGCCACAGAAGTTCGAATCCTGCCAGATCGCGAAGGTCGCTCAAAGCGTAGCGAAGTCTTTGCGAGTGCTCGTGGAGCAGAATCAGATTGTGCTACGGATCGAAGGGCTTGATACCTTGCCACCCATCATGGCTGATGAAAACAGGCTCTATTCAGCGCTCTACAACCTGGTTCATAATGCCATTCCCGAAGTTCCCGCTCGCGGCTCTATCACTATCCGTGGTTGCCTTGACGCGGCGAATAAGTCCATCGTGCTCACAATTCAAGACACAGGGAAGGGAATGTCGCCGCAGGTCCTGGACAGTCTTTTCACGGTTCGAGTTATTAGCAGGAAGGCCGGTGGTACGGGATTGGGCACGAAAATCGTTAAGGACGTTGTCGATGTTCATGGAGGTCAGATTGCTGTCGAAAGTCAGGAAGGAAAGGGCACCACGTTTGTGATCCGATTACCTTTCTACCCACCCGCTTCCCCAGGTAAGCCTATGGGATCTGCCTAGCCTGAAGGAGAAAAATGGTAGGACCCAAATCATGGCGCGTGGCGGGGAGCTGGTTCATCTGGTTTCTTCGGTCTGTCTCGTGTGTTTGGTTCGACGAACGAGAGAGACAAGACAGACCCGCGCTCCGGATAGATTGCCTTTGAATCGCCCCTTCCCTCCCACTTGGCTCCTACCTCATCTCCGGAGTGATGGATACATCTCTGACTTTGCAGTAGACTTGCCCACAATGGATTGCTGAGACTGCCTTGCTCTGCTGCACTGGTAGCCCGCAGAAGATTTATTAGTGAAGCGACAGTGGGCCGCTAACCTTACGATGGGCCACGGTATGGCAAAAGGAGAAGCAACATGCTCGAGACCATTGCAATCATCATGGTTGTCCTCTGGCTTTTGGGTATTGTCACCTCGAACACCATGGGCGGATTCATTCATGCCCTCTTGGTCATCGCGGTCGTGGTTATTCTTGTTCGTGTCATTCGAGGTCGGCGCGAATAAGGACCCTGAGGCAAAGCTTTGAGGGTCTTGCAATCCAATATCCCGCGGCGCGTGGCGGGGATCTGGTTCATCTAGGTTGTTTGGTTTGTGTGAGGAACAAAAAGGGGACTGGCTACTTTTCTGGGGTGTTTCGTGGTTGGCCGCGTGGGCGCAAGGTGGACAAGATATCGGAGACCGATGCGAGCTGGGCCTGCCACTCTGGTGAGGCAACCGCACGTGACGATCGGCACGCACGGGCTATCGTCCACTCGCTGACGACCAGACCCTACTGCTCATAATTCTCGACGACCTGCGGCGAGCGAACTTCCGCATCGTCCGGATCACCCCCGACGTCGCGAAGGGCACGTCGCTGGCGCAAGAGGTCCCAGCACTGATCCAGTTCGACCTGGACTTGCACGAGCCGTTTACGATCAGCTGTGGGGTGTGCCCTTTGCTCGTGCAATCGGTGTTCCTCTTCGACAAGGCGCTGAATATGATTGAGAACCGGCTGATCTTCGACTTGATTCTCCATGAGAGCCTCCTCCCACGCGGATGTGATTGGAACGGTCAGGCGCTGATGTTACGCCCACCCGAAACTGCGGTCAATCGATGCCCCGGCCAACATGATGACCTCGGCGTAGGTTGCTAGAAGAAAGAGAAAATACCCGAAACCAGATCGCGGCGCGTGGTGAAGATCTGGTCCATCTGGATTCTTCGATCTGTCTCGTGTGTTTGGTTCGACGAACGAGAGAGACGAGACCGCCCCGCGCGCCAGATAGACTGCCTCTGAATCGCCCTCCCCTCACACGACGCCCCCGCAATACAGCGGTCGTCATTCAATGCACGATGAAGATATGAACCAGGCCGCCTCGAAAAAGTATCGTGCCCCGGTTTCTTTACTTCATACAGGCTTTCATCACGTGGCCCATGGCTCATCACGTTTACGGCTAGAAACGCTCTGCCATCTTCTCGGCCAGCGGGCGCAACTGTTCGATCGAAACCATATCTTTCTGGCTCTTCACCTGCACCTCGATTCCGGCGACCGCGGTCGCTTTGCTGACTGTGCAGGTCGTATTGAACCCGTGCTGTGCGAGGTTCGCGGGTGGCACCATGGTCAAGCAAGTAATCGGCCCAAACGTCTTCACCTCGACCTGGATCCCCATCTGTTTGACCATTTCGATGCCTTTCTTCTCTGTGCCGCCAGAGCGATCTCTTCCGGGGTCGAGTCCTGTAACGAGCCGCAACATCACCGTCGACGTCGACGTCTTACCGGTACAAAGTTCGGTTCTCTGCACGGCCATCCCGCTGCCCCCACTAAGGCTCGCTTTGGTGCCAAGGACCGTCTCCAACTCCGACGGCGTGAGCAGCCCGCACGCCTTGTTGCCGTCCGCGGCGCTAACGGGTGCCTGCACGCTTGCCGCGAACGCGCCGGCACATACTGCAACCGCCATCCACTGAGATAAAGCTCGCGTAGTCATAAACAACGCTCCCCTTGTCTGAACAAGCGATAGCATCGGATTTCAGGAGTCTGATCCCTCTGTTTCATTCGATGCGTTGGTTGGAGCCCCCCTGCTCTCTCGTTCGTATTGGCCATCTCTTATTCATTTGTTGTTGAACCACTGGAAAGCATACGCCGAAGGATCAGACAAATCGAGATGTCCCGTGAGGAATTTGAACGATTATTTTGAACACTAGTGAAATGAAACGGTGCCGGACCATTTCGCGGCGCGTGACGGGGAACTGGTCTAATTAGTTTCTTCGGTCTGTCTCGTTTGTGTGGTTCGAAGAACGAGAGAGACAGGACCGACTCGCGCACCAGATAGACTGTTCTGGAGTCGTCGTTCGATGCACGACTAAGGAATGAACCAGGCCGACCTAAAAAAAGGGCATGCCACTTTCCCACCTTGACTCATTCTTTCTGGCCACATAACTTAGGCTGACCTTTTCACAGAAATGGGACTCATTGGTCTCATGTGAAAAGATACTCGTCACATCTACAAAAGGAGGCAAGTGCAATGCGGTTCATCAAAGTGAAAGATGAAGAACGTGCAGGTGAGGCTGCGATCAATCTCGACCTAGTCCGAGAAGCTCACTTTGGAGGGGGATTGTTGCACCTCTATTTCGAGCGCGGCGCCACCACACAAGATGACGTGACGTTTACAGGTGAGAACGCACAGAAAATCTGGACAGCGATGGGATAGCGCGGATTGGCACAGGAATGGGGTGAAGGTCTCTCGCGGGAGAAGAAGAGGACATGGCTTAGTTCGCGAGACAACGATCCCCAGAGCCTCTACCCATTTTCACTCCGATGGGCATGTGACAATGATACATCAGCATATGGAGAGAAAGAATGAGAGGCACGTCGCACGTCTCGTGGCGCGTGGCGGGGAGCTGGTCCATCTGGTTTCTTCGGTCTGTCTCGTGTGTTTGGTTCGACGAACGAGAGAGACGAGACCGCCCCGCGCGCCAGATAGACTGCCTCTGAATCGCCCTCCCCTCACACGACGCTCCTATATCATCTACAGAGTGATGGATCCGACTACGACTTTGCAGGGGAGGAGAAAAAGAGTCGGGATGTGAGCTAGCCCGGTATGTTGATAACTAGAACTGGCTCCAATGTTGACTAGAACTGATTCCAGAGCATTTGGTTTGTTACTTCGTGGTGAAAGAGCACTTCCGAAGTCTTCACCCTCGTGCCGAGCTCTTTAGGTGAACGATCTGCCACCAACTGTTTGAAGCTCGCATACTTTTGCTGGCTGTCCTCGCCGAGGATCTCGGCGATAAACTTCGACGATTTAAACAGTGCGATCGCATCATTGATGTAACTCGGAAGGAATCGCACGCGGTCGCGTGTCGTCTCGTCCTTTTCCAGGCGCTCCCCTTCAAAGCCGGTCTTGAGCATCGTGTACAGCACGAGGTAGGGGTTGGCATCGGGGGCGACTGAACGCAGCTCGATGCGCGCAGTCTTTTCGTTGGCCATCGGAATGCGGATCATAGAACCGCGATCGATCGCCGAGACCTTGACCTGGTTCGGTGCCTCAAAATGCGGATCCAGACGGCGATACGCATTCACCGACGAATTAAACACGAGACAAATCTCGGACGCATGATTCAGGAGTTTGAGAATGAAGTCCCACGCCACATCAGATAGGCCATCTTTCCCCTTCGCATCGTAGAAGATATTCTTGCCATTCTTGCTCAAGGAGAAGTTGGTGTGCATGCCGGAACCATTGATCCCAACGAATGGCTTCGGAAGGAACGTGGCCGTGTGCCCCATGGATCGAGCCACTTGGCGACAGATCAGTTTGTACAGCTGCACATTGTCTGCCGCACGAACAACTTCCGCGTAGGAAAAGTTCATTTCGAACTGCGAGGGCGCGACCTCTGGATGATCTTTTTCGTTCTTGAAGCCCAGTGCACGCTGTGCCTCCGCCGACTTATCAATGAACTGGCGAAGCGTGTCCATCGGGAGCGAGTGATAGTACCCACCCGTTGAGATGAGTTTAAACCCATTCTCGCCGTAGCGTTGCTCGGCGTTCTGCCCTTCCACGAGGAAGCCTTCTATTTCGCTGGCAGCATACGCGGTCATACCCTGCGTTTTCTTGAGATTCTTCGTATACGATTTCAGCATGCCGCGGAAGTCGCTATGATACGGCGTACGATCACCGTTTAACACGGACGCAAAGAAGATCACCTTCCCTGCCCCAATCACGTCGGCCGGAAAGTAGCGGATGGACGACCAGTCAACTTCAAGACGCAGGTCCGACTCATGTTGCGGCGTGAACCCGCGGATGGACGACCCGTCAAATGTAAGATTCCCCAGCGACTCAAGAAGGAACTTCTTGTCGTAATCGAGCATGTGAAGACGTCCTTCAATATCCGAAAAACACAACGTCACGGCCTTGATCTGCTTCTCCTTTTTAAGCCATGCCGTATATTCCTGCTCCAGCTCTTTTGCGCTGGCCTTCTCGGCACGCTGCGCCGCCTTGAGATTCATTTCTTCAAGCTCGTCATACGGTATCTCGAGGAAGGACTTAAGGTCAGCAGATGTATTCTTGGCCATGGTTCCTTTAATAGGCTCTTGGCACGAAAGTGTGGGCCTGGATACTCAAGGAGCGGCTACCGGGTGCGGACTGAGTCTGTCACGTCTCTTCTGGGCATGCAAGGGGTTGCGATCACACGCATCGAGCACACTCACCGGAAATGCCGAAGCGCCGTGATCGTGCACTTGGGACGGCCGAGCAGGGGATACCGGTACAGGGCTGTGGCCAGTGGTTGCAGCCCGCGACGGTGACTACAGCGGAAGATGAATGAGAGTCAGCAAAGGATTTGGGATCAGGCTGAGTATTGACTTATGAGGACCACGGTGGAAATAAAAACCCCATTCGCGGCGCGTAGCTGGGAGCTGGTTCATCTGGTTTCTTTGGTCTGTCTCGTTTGTTGGTTCGACGAACGAGAGAGACAAGACAGACCCGCGCATCAAATTGACCGCCTCTGAAACGCCCTCCCCTTCCCTCACACAAGGCTCCCACATCCTCTACAGAGAGATGGATACGCCATCGACTTTGCAGTAGACTGGCCCACAACAGATTGCTGAGGCTACACGGGTATGCCGCAGCAGATTTAATAGTTAGGCCGGACAAACTTCCAATGGAGACTACACATGACCACAAAGAAAAGGGTTTTCATCAGTTTCGACTTCGATCATGACGAAGACACAAAGATCTTGCTCGCCGAACAAGCAAGACTACCTGATAGTCCGTTCGAAATTACCGATGCTTCAGAGAGAGAGCCTCTCACCGGTGACTGGGGGGACAAGGTCCGGCGCCGAATGGATAACATCGACGTGGTAATTGTCATTTGTGGCGAGCACGCATATCTAGCAAAAAACATGGCTGCGGAATTGACGATTGCTCAGGAGAAAAACAAGCCATATTTCCTCTTGACGGCTTACGCACACAGGACTTGCACACGGCCAACATCAGCAATGTCATCAGACAAAGTCTACGAGTGGACCTGGGACAATCTGAAGACGCTGATCGGGGGATGGAGATAACGAACCATGCGGAGTAGGAAAATGGGCGAAGAGATTAAAGTACCAGGAACCATTTCGCGGCGCGTGGCGGGGAACTGATTCATCTGGTCTATCTGGTCTATCTGGTACGTCTAGTCTATCTGGTTTATTTGGTTCGACGAACGAGAGAGACAAGACAACCCCGCGCACCAGATCGACTGCCTCTGAATCGCCCGCCCCTCACGCAGTTTCCAATTTCTTTGACATCCTCCACCAGGTAGCTCGCCGACATTTTCTTGACACTTAGGTATTGACCTAAGTGTGTGGCCGTTGTATAGTTAGCCATATGCCTAACCAATCTGTACAACTCGATCGCGTCTTTTATGCCTTGGCAGACCCGACCAGGCGGGCCGTTCTCGAACGGCTGAGCGACCATCCCGCCCCTGTCAGCGAGCTCGCACAACCATTCGATATGGCCTTGCCGTCTTTCACCCAGCACCTGAATATACTGGAGGACTGCGGGCTGGTTCGCTCCCAAAAGACGGGCCGCGTGCGGACCTATCAGATCGCGCCTCAACCGTTGAAAGTGGCTGAACGATGGATGATGAAACACCGCGCGATGTGGGAAACCCGCCTCAATCAATTGGATGATTACCTCAACACTATGAAGGAGAAAAAACGATGACTCGCTTGATTCATCAACCCGATCCTCGGCTTGATCTGGTGCTTGAACGCATCGTCGACATTCCACAAGAACTCGTTTGGGCCGCGTGGACCACACCAGAGCACCTCAAACACTGGTTCACTCCAGTTCCCTGGAAAACGGTGGATTGCGAAATTGATCTTCGCCCTGGTGGTATTTTCCGCACCGTCATGCGCTCACCGGAGGGACAGGAGTTCCCAAACCTCGGGTGTTATCTCGAAATCATCAAAAACGAAAAGCTTGTTTGGACTAATGCCCTTGCACCTGGCTACCGGCCATCCAGCACGTCAGCCGCCGAGGTGGCCGAATGCGGGTCGTTCTTATTCACAGCGGTCATTCTCCTTGAACGCCATCAGAAAGGGACCAAGTACACCGCGCTCGTCATCCACAAGGACGAAGCGGGTCGAAAACAGCATGAGGAAATGGGATTCCATGAAGGCTGGGGCAAAGCCCTCGATCAGCTTGTTGCGTATGTGAAGACACAGTAGGTTGGATGAAAAATGAGAGGTGCCAGGACCCATTTCGTGGAGCGTGGCGGGGAGCTGGTCCATCTGGTTTTGCGGACTGTCTCGTGTGTTTGGTTCGACGAACGAGAGAGACAAGACAGCCCCGCGTACCAGATCGACTGCCTCTGCCCACCCCTCACCTCATACAACGCTCCCACATCATTTATAGCGTGATGGATACGCCTTCGCCTTTGCAGTAGACTTGCCCACACCAGATTATTGAAACTGTCTTGCTACGTTGCCGAAGTTGGCCGCAGTTGACTTAATCGTGAGGCGTTGCTATGCCACACTTTGAAAGACATAGAACACACCGCATCGGATGGCTCCGTGCGGCTGTTCTTGGCGCGAATGACGGTATTGTGTCCACTGCTAGCCTCGTCCTAGGCGTGGCGGCAGCAGGCGCAAGTTCAAAGAGTATTGTGATCGCGGGCGTTGCCGGTCTTGTGGCTGGTGCGATGTCGATGGCTGCCGGCGAGTATGTTTCGGTGAGTTCGCAAGCCGACACCGAGCACGCCGATCTAGATCGGGAGCGTAAGGAGCTAGCGGCTCACCCCAAGCAAGAGCACAGGGAAATGACCGCTATCTACGTTGGGCGTGGGCTTGATGCAGGACTAGCCTCCAACGTCGCGACCCAGTTGATGGAGCATGATGCACTCGGCGCACATGGGCGTGACGAGCTGGGCATATCCGATACATCGACCGCAAAACCAGTTCAAGCCGCAATGGCGTCGGCCGTCACGTTTTCAGTTGGCGCTGCCCTGCCGCTCTTGATTGTCCTGTTGGTTCCGGTATCTGCTCTCATGTGGGCTGTTTCTGGCAGCTCGCTCGTGTTCCTCGCGCTATTAGGCTCCCTGGCTGCACGCGTCGGCGGCGCTTCTGTAATGACGGCTGCTGTGCGGGTGACCTTTTGGGGCGCCTTGGCCATGGCCTTGACCGCGGGGGTTGGGGCCTTGTTTGGGGTAGCTGCTTGAGGTACCAGCAAGCAATTCGCGGGGCGTGGCGGTCCGGATTTCTTCGTCATCCGTGAAGCGCCCCTTGCCGCTCGTACAAATCATTCAACATTCACCATTGAACATTGAGCATTCCTGCCCTTACCCTCCTCTCACACAACGCGCCCACAAGACAGCGGTCGTCATTCGCTGTACAACGAAGGCATAGACCAGGCCGACAATGAGCGCGTAGAATGATTTTGCTCGCGTTGCCCCGATGGAACCGTTGAATCTGCTCTGTACAGCCCTCAAATGATGGAAGGAAAGAAAACCATGTCACACAATCTTGCAGGAAAAGTCGCTCTCGTTACCGGCGGCAATAGTGGGATCGGTCTGGCAACAGCGCTCGCATTTGCGAAAGAAGGCGCGCGCGTCGTCTTGACGGGACGCGATCAGACTACCCTGGACAAGGCGGCAGCACAGCTCGGCAAGAATGTCATCGCTGTGCGAAACGATGCCGGGAGCGTCGCCGATGGGATCAAACTCGCTGCATTGCTGCAACAGCAGGGCGTGATGCTCGACGCCGTTTTTATCAATGCAGGCGTGGCCAAGCTCGCTCCGTTCGAAGCGGTCGGGGAAGAGATGTGGGATGCTACCTTCAACACCAACGTGAAAGGTCCGTATTTCTTGATCAAGGCACTGCTACCACGCCTGAACCAGGGAGCCGCTATCGTGCTCAACGGCTCGATCAACGCCCACATCGGCATGCCCAATACGAGCGTGTATGCCGCCAGCAAGGCCGCATTGATCTCGCTGGCGAAGACTCTCTCCTCCGAGCTATTGAGCAGGGGCATCCGTGTCAATGTGGTCAGCCCTGGCCCTGTCACGACATCTCTATTAAGCCGCCTGGGTCTCCCTGCGGAGCAGCTCTCGGAAGTCGCGGCAGGCATCCAAGCCCAGGTCCCCCTCAAGCGCTTCGGTACGCCCGAGGAAATCGCGAGCGCTGTGCTGTATCTGGCCTCTGCCGAGTCGGCGTTCATCGTTGGCACCGAGCTGGTAGCCGACGGTGGTATGAGCCAGCTCTGATCATCACGGGTAAAATTTCAAGGTTACCGGGAGCATGCAGCTAAGGAAACGAAAGGCGCCTGGAATCCTTTCGCGGTGCGTGGCGGTCCGGCTTTCTTTATCATCCGTGAAGCGCTCCTTGTGCTCGTACGAATCATTCAACATTCACCATTTAACATTGAACATTCCTCCCCCCGCCCTCCCCTCACACAGCGATAGACCAGGCTGACCCTTAGAAAGTAAAATGTCCTTGTGTCGTCATCCCTTGCGGGAGAGCAATGAGCACAAATCGCTACACAAATATGGTCGAAGCCATTGAGGAGTTGAGGAAAAGAGGGTTCACAGCAAACTTCGAGTATCTCGATCAAACGTTCCGAGATGTGGACGGTGGCAGAACCTTCAAGGCCGGCGAACTCACCATCGTGGAGCACTATCGGTTCGAGGGAGCAAGCGATCCGGATGACATGTCTGTCGTCTATGCCATCGAGAGTGATGATGGTCTAAAAGGGATCGTCGCTGACGCCTTCGGTCTCTATGCCAATCCAGACCTCGGCGGGTTTCTAGAGAAAGTGATAATTCGAGAGGGGTAATGAATAGTTGCCTGGACCCATTTCGTAGCGCCTAGCGAGCCTGCTCCCGAGTCCGATTGTCGAATTCCTCCGCAACGACTCCCCCCTCAGGTTTATCCACCCTCCCCCATCGGCCGTCAGGGAGCCACCGAGTGGCGGCAGTGGTAGTGCATGCGGTTGGTGAGCAATTTCTAAGCTCGGCCTAATGCCCGACTAATTTTGACTGGTTAAGCTTAAGACATAACTGGAGCTTAACCATGCATCACATCGGAATGCGGGTCTATTTGACGGCTATCGCACATTTTATCTCCTCCCTCCTTGCCCAATCCACTGTGTCTCGAAATAAAGTACAGACAAAGAAGACTCCACTGTAATTCGAGGAATACTTTTCCCCCTGGAAAGCCGCAATTTTTAGACAAATTGGAAGGTGTCAGATCCCATTTGCGGCGCGTGTCAGTCCGGCGCGTTCTTCGCCCCCCCACTCCTCACCGCTTCATCTAACACATCTAGGCCATAGACCCGCCAGACCAGGCAAGTGGAAGGGTCCTCTTTTTTTTCAAATGTTTTTCTCGAGAACCGGACAGCCCTAGCGACGAAGCAGCCCGCCGATCGAGATTCGATATTCACAGGGGCGCACGGGAGTCAGCGAGACCTTTCCGATCCGGCTGAGACGGTCCATCGACATGAACACCTGCGCCCAGCCGATCCCCGTGAGTGTGCTGAGGTCTTCCATGGATTGTGCGCCCTTTTTCTTGAACACACCGAGCATACTTCGATCGACCGTTTGCGGAGTGGTGGGCGGTTGGCTGTGAGTTCTCATGGTCCCCTCCGTGGAAAAAGAAAGGTGAGAAGCAATGTGGGCGATACGTATGTACTTGCATGTAAGTATGCGCCCATCTTTCCAGCTTGCAACGAATTCGTGAAAATCTGCACAAGAAGAATGAGGGTCAGCGGCAGAAAAATTTGGGACATTCTGAATTTCGCGGCGCGTGGCGGGGATGTTGGTTCATCTGGTTTGTTTGGTTTCTTTGGTTTGTCTGGTTCAGAGAACGAAATAAACGAGATAAACCAGATAGACCAAAAAAACCAGATAGACTGCCTCTGAATCGCCCCTCACTCCACGGCGCAGCCATAGACCCGCCAAACCATAAAAAGTAGAATGAGCTGGTTTCGTCAATGTGTGGGGAAGCAGGATGGAAGAAGCTCGTCCCATCGAAGTTATGGAAGTTCTTGTCTGCGCGGGCGGCGTAGCGTATGGCCTACTGGTGGCCTACGGACTCAAACAGCAATGGCGCTGGATCACCGATCCACCAGAATGGACATCTGTGATCTATTTTCCCACGGTGGTAAAGATGATTTGGGGTCCCAAACATGTTCGTAGCTTTGCATATTTGACGGCCTACGGCGCTCTCGTGATGAGTCTCATTTGTCTTGTGCAATCAGTGGTTGGTTCGTTCTAAGAGACCCAACCGCGAACCGGCTCCGTAAACCAGTTCGCGGTGCGTGGCGGGGGCTGGTCAAGGGAACGAAACAGACTAGATAACTTAAATCAGACCTCACAGTGGCCATTCGCTCCGCAAAAAACACTTGGACTTAGGTCTCAATCCTGGCAGGATACCACCGCCGCAAAACAGTTGGGATCTTCTACAGGACCAGATCATACAGAGTGCGGCCTCGACCGCCGCTGAGTGTTTCATGCGTCACGCAGCGAAGGGGATGGACAATGCTGGAACCTAAGGATCAGATTGTGTCATCTATCGTCAAAGCTCGTGCGGAGTTGTTGGGGTTGCGCTCGCCCTTCGCATAGCCAATGCTACACGGTTGTCATACGTTTTGGCTATTGGAATTGGTCTCTGGCTTGTCAGTGGGACGAGTATGTTTGTTGGGGCGCAAACCGTTACGGCCTGGTTGGATAGTAGTGTATTTGTCGCCTCCATAGTCATCCTTGGCCGATTGGTGTTATGGACAGGCCAAGTGACACCAACGCTCGATCTTTCCCTTAAAGGAATCATTCGCGACCGAAATTCTGGCTTGCTAGGGCATCGAGCGGGAAGGCCGATGTTCTAACTGCTATTCGCCGGCCCTCCACCTCGAAAATCGAGGCATGAGGATCAGGTCGTGCAATCGTACATTTCATCTCGTGGATCGAGGGCGATCTGAGGGGAGTCAACCTGATGATAGGAAGTAGTGATCAAGACGGGATTGCGGTTCTTCTACTTCCGATTGGGGACTGCGTTCTTGGCCGAAGTGAGAAGAGCCCCACGAGAGGTGCCTTCTTTGGGGTACGCGGTCGCCACCCCTACAGCAACGGTAGGGCCAAGATCCAAGGCCTCGATGGTTTTGTGGAGATGGTCCGTCATAGACTTCGCATCCTCGGCTCCTGTACCGAATAGCAGCACGACAAACTCCGCACCCCGATACCGCGCCACGACCTGGCCTGGCTGGGCGAAAGTCTCTTGTGTAATCTGAGCGATTTTCTGTAGGCACTCGTCACCCGTGAGGTACCCATAGGTGTCGTTAAAGGCCTTAAAATTTTCCAGGGTAAAGAAGAGCAGCGAAATAGGAAGGTGTTCTTTTGCCGCGCGCCCCCACTCCTGCTCGAAGAGCTCATCAAAACTCCACCAGTTCATAATACCCGTTAAGATGTCGATAGTTAGAGGGACTTGGATGTTCGTCTTCTGGGGTGTCATCTTCTGTGACTGCGCTCGCTGGTTGGTGTCTTCTTGAATTCGGAGTACCATCGCGACCTTGGCTAAGAGCTCAGCCTTGATTATTGGCTTTCGGATATAGTCGACAGCACCTCGCCGAAATGCCAATTGGATTGTGCCGGAGGTCGTATCAGCCGAGACCATCAGGATCGGGACCGCTTCAAATTGCTTCATAGATTTAATTCGCGTGCAGGCGTCGAGTCCATCGTACCCAGGCATCTTGACATCAAGCAAAATCAAATCGATTGAGGCCAAAGGCTCGCCCTCAGTTAGCCCCTTCAAGTAATGCAACGCCTCTTTCGCCGAGTGAGTGGTGACAATCACGTAGTCGGCGGACCTCAGGTAGGCCCCGATGAGCAGACAATCATCCTGCGAGTCATCGACGAGTAAGATGGCCATGGATCGTTCTCAGGATCAATGAGTTTACCCTATCAGGAAAGGGCCAACCAGCCAAGGCATTGCTGAGAAAGGAGATTGAGAGTTCTGCGCACCAGATAGACTGCCTCTGAATCGCCCTCCCCTCCCCAAGGCTCCACAAGACGGCCGTCGTCGTTCGATGCACAGCAAAGACATGGCCCAGGCCGCCCCCGCCGATAACGTTGAATGTGTTCGCTCAGAATGCCTCCGTTGCTTTGTTCAGAAACCACTCTATTTCTAGGTCTATTGACATCTCCTCGCTATACTCTTTTCCAGAATGCCGTAGTGTCATCCAGATATGGACGGAATTCCTATGGAAACCATAACCAGTATCGTCCTGCCAGATTTCCTCTCCTACTTACTGGCAATTTTCGGATTGCTCATTCTGTGGCAATACTATCAACTGCGCGTGATGAAGGGACGAATCCTGGCCATCGATATTTTCGACCGCTCAGGCATCCGTATGTATCTCTATGCCGTGGCAGACGATCTACAGGCATGCGAGGTGTGCCGATCGGCTCATGGGACTGTTTTCCCTCCCAGCGAAGTGATGAAGAGCCAGTTCTCGCCGATCAAGGGAATATGCAAGAGTCCCGCCCGTTGCATCGGATTCCTCGTCGGTTTATACGGCGCATGGCCCGAAGCGAACCAGATCGTCGCGCGATTACGATTGTCCCGCAAGCGCGAACCGATAAAGTTGGACCAGGATGAATTGAGGGAGATGATTCTTGGTCCCTGGGAGCGGAGCATCAGCGCCAACACCGACCGGTTCGGTATCTACGTGCTGGAAGCTGTCTTGGGAGATTGCACGAATCCAAGTCCCGCAATGGAGAAATACCGCGATACGATTGAATATGCTAAGGAGGTTCGACATATGCCTCTGATCGTGCCAGCGTATTTTCGTCTCGTGGAACTCTTGACTAGGCAGGGGCAAACAGCTGAAGCGCTCCATTTCATCGAGCAGTTTGAGAAACGTTTCAAAGGGAAAACATCGGGACCCTATGCACCTACCGCAGAAGGAATTAGGTCTCATGACGCTCAAGAAGTCCCACGTGAAAAACGCTGCACGAACGACCACGCCCACTCCAACGACTTGAACTATATCCGCAGCCGGAATGGGGGTTTTGTAATCCAACATTTCGCGGCGCATGGCGGGGAGCTGATTGATCTGGTTTGTTATCGTCTGTTTGGTTCGATGACAGGAACATGTACCGATGAGACTGCTTGACTGAGCGGTCTCTGGGCGCGTAGCATCACAGTCAAGACGTTTCAGCCACGCCGACTGTCTCATCTCTCGCGCTTCGTCGCCCTTCCCAACGCGACCGATTCTCCAGTCTCCGCCGCTCCAACGCCGGCAGCACACTCCACACACTGTGCCCAGTCGATCACATCGCGGCAAGGAGGTATCTACATGTCACAGCAGAGGCCCATTACCGACCGCATCCTCGAACTACTCCAAGGCTCCCAGGATTGCGAATTCGAAGCCTTGGTGGCGCGCTCTCCGGAGTTCACCTCTAGCGAGATCTATCAGGAGATCTCTCGTTTAAGCCGGGCAGGGAAGGTGATCATCACAAGGGGCGTGGGGATCTTCACCATCAGACAAGTTGCGGTTGTCGGCTAAGCGCCGGGAATCTGGTCCATCTGGTCTCGTTGATCTCTCTCGTTCGTCTGGTTCGACCAACGAGAGAGAGAAGACAGACCCGCGCACCAGATAATCCGCTCGGAGTCGCCGTTCGGTGATTGTCCGGACAATTGAACATTCACCATTTCAACATTGAAGATTCTGTCCCCCACCCCCTCCCCTCACACAGCGATGGACCAAGTCGACCTGAAAAAGTAGAATATCCTTGTTTCTTGACCCCACTGACTGTCACGCTCCCGAATGCGCAATGGATAGAAGTACCTGGGGCGGTCGTGTGGTGATTGAGAGGGCAGGAGTTTGCGGTAGAGAATGTACTGTGAGTAACAATCGGCCAATGCCCCTCCGATTCCCCATCGCTCTCGTGCTGTCGATCATCTGTCTCGCTGTTCCCGCATGGGCGGATTATCAAGTCGGCATGGATGCCTATAGCCGTGGAGACTACGCAACAGCCTTGCGTGAGTGGCGACCGCTCGCCGAGCAGGGAGACCCAATTGCGCAGTTCCGCCTCGGTTCGCTATATGAGAACGGAGACGGCGTCCCACGGGATTTCGCCAAAGCACGCCAGTGGTACGAGAAGGCTGCCGCTCAGGGGGAAGCGAAAGCGCAGTTTTACCTCGGTATCCTGTCTGCCTACGGTGAGGGCGGCCCCGTGGACTTAGTCCAGGCCCACATGTGGTACAGCCTGGCGGCAGGAAACGGAAATGCGCACGCGCCAGGATACCGCGATGATCTCGCCAGACAGATGACGCCAGCCCAGATTGCCGAGGCGCACAAGCGGGCACGAGAGTGGAAGCCGACAGGGAAATGAGTGGCCATGAAGTACCGAGGAATTCAAATGACGCGACTCTTCCTGATAACGTTCCTGTTACTGAGTAGTGGACCTGCGTATGCGGGGTGGGTACAGGTTAGTGGCGGCGACGAAGAAGGAAAGACTGTGTATGTAGATCCAGCCACCATACGCCGCAACAGCAATCTGGTGAAGATGTGGCAACTCCAAGACTACAAGACTGTACAAACCGTGGGGGGCATCAGGTTTTTAACTGCCAAGGAAGAATGGGAATTCGACTGCGCAGAAGAGCGCAGTCGGGTGCTTGCGCTCAAGGAATTCTCGGGCAATATGGGAAGTGGAACAGTTGTTTATACCAACTCGCAAGTAGGTAATTGGCTACCAGTCATGCCAGGCAGTACGGGAAAAACTGTGTGGAAAGTTGCGTGCGGTAAGAACTGATCGAGCCGCACGCAACCTTTGACGTAGACAACAGTGGGCGTCAGAAAGGCCTTGGGCATCAGTATTCGTCCAATTCTTCCGTTTCATCGATCAACTCGGCCGTGATCTCGGTACTCTCGGTGTCCCACTGAGTCAATGGGATACCCCCGGCCTTCAGAATCGCTTCCTGTTCCGTGCCTGCGGCTATCACCAGATCATAATGAATGTTTTGTCGCACCTGAAACGTTTTCATACGGTCCCCTCTTAACGTTGATCCTTAATATCTCCACGCCGTTGAAATAATTGACGGCCAACCGAAATTCGTCTGTTCCCCGTTCCCTTACGTCGGTTCAACGACGCTGGTGACTGGTGAATACTAGCATTGAAGAAGTACTACCGGCTACTGGGAGATGTGGCACTTTTTGATGGACGCATGCTCAATCGAGAGCTGGTTCGGGCGGAATTTTGCTGGTGGTATCGCCATCCCCTCACCACCGATAGACCAGGCCATCTTGAACACGTAGAATGTCTTGAATTATTCTCGGCGAGAAAGCCCGGCTGCGGCGGATGGCACGTATGCATCTCTCAATTATCATTCCAGCTTTTAATGAAGAGCGTCTAATTGCGCGCTGTCTGCAGTCCATTTCTGCATCACTCGTCGCAAATTTCAAGCACTGTTTTACATCGGAAATTATTGTGGTCGATAATAATTCCACCGACAACACGGCCAATCTGGCAAGACAGGCAGGTGCTCAGGTCGTGTTTGAACCCATCAATCAAATCGGTCGGGCACGCAACGCTGGCGCAGCTGCGGCGACAGGAGATTGGTTGCTGTTTGTGGATGCTGACAGCGTGTTAAATCCAGAATTGCTTGCTGATATCTTACGTTTGATTGAAGACGGTAAGTGCGTGGGGTGTGGCAGCACACTACAAATGCAAGGATTGCCATGGTGGGCGAACTGGACATTGCAACTGTGGACGGGCCTGTCGATTCTGTTTCGCTGGGCGGCGGGTGCGTTGGTCGTGTGTCGCAGCGATGCGTTTCGTGATGTCGGTGGTTTTAACCAGGAACTCTATGCTGGTGACGAAATCAGTTTAAGTGAGCAACTAAAGCAGTGGGGGCGACAACGCGGCCTTCAATTCATCATCTTGACAAAACATCCGCTGGAGACGTCATCCCGCAAGGTGGCACTCTACTCCGGGCGAGAGATTGCCGGTCAGATTATCCGAGTCATTCTACATCCACGTCGGACATTGCAAGACAAGAAGCAGTTATCGATTTGGTATGATGGAAGGCGTTGAATCTACGCCTTATCCAGAACCCGCCTGACGGCAAAGAAAAGGGGTCGTGAGCCTGAAGGAGGATGCGTGATGAATGATACGGAAAGGGCGAGCGTATTCGTTTCCCACCGAGAGGAGGGATCATGGTGATGCTGCCGGTTAAGATCTCATTACGGCATCGAGGGAAAGTCTTGGAGCTGGACCGCGAGGCGGAAACGATGACGCTGCTCGGCCCAACAGGCAAACCGTTGGGAGCGGTGCCGTGGGAAGCCGTTATCGATTTCATTCAGGGCTATGTCAAAGAGGACCAATCCCATCGAGCAGTCCGGAATTACCCCCGCAGTCGTCTCGCGGCGAAGGTGCGCTTCTTGACGCCGGACCACAAACACCTCGACAGTGTTACCTGTGAGATCGGCGGAGGTGGGGTCTTCATCGAGACCCATCTGCCGCCGCAGTTAGGAACAGCCCTCGCACTGGAACTCGTCCTGCCTGACGATCCGACCGCGCCGATCAACGCACAAGGCACAGTGGCCTGGATCCGGCCTCGTGAAGAGCATTATGTGTTCTATCCGGGGATGGGGGTCCAGTTCACCGAGATTTCCGAGGAAGGACGGGCGCGTCTTTTGACCATGGTCAAGACCCTCGATCATGCGCGCCAGGGGAGTTGAGCCACTCCTTCTGACGTTGCGTGATGCCTGAACTGATTCTATTGGAGGAATGAAAAGGAACAATGTGTCAGGCCCTTCTCGCGGTGCATGACGGGGATCTGGTCTATCCGATCTTTGATCTGTCTAGGTTGTTTAGTTCCATGAACGAAAGAGACAGGACAGACCCGCGCACCGGATAGACTACCTCTGAATCGTCTTCTCCTCACTTCACACACCTTCCACAAGACAGCAGGGTCGATTTGAGGTCAGGCATGAGTGGCCTGCGCCCCCGCGGAATCAGCGCTTGGATCAGGGCTACTCGACTATCCACGGTGGTGGTCTGATCCAAGATCACCGCTTTGCACCACAAGGGCAGCCGCTTCGTCAATTTTCAACTAATGCTGGCACACTTTCGGGGAGTGCGACAAGATGAAAGACGTACGCGGCCCCTAACCTACCAAGTGAATACTGCGTGCTTGCTCCTTGCCTGGAGAGGCTGAAAGGAGTCCCATGTGGTTGTTGGTCATTGTTCTCCTGAGTAATGTGCCGGGACTTGATAAAATGATAAGACTGGAGACGTATGCCACTTCTGAAGAATGCCAGATTGAACGAAATCGTATCGGCTATGATATGGCAGCAGCGTATCCAAATGAACGTGATTTTGTTATTGCCTGCCAATTGAGTACAAAGCACGACTCTTAAGAGCAGCTGAAGGGAGTAAGGCTCCTGTCCTTAGAACCTGGCAGCCCGTCGGATATTGGTAGGAGTCGCAGCTGACTGGCCGGCACTCCTCGATAGCTTTCGGCAGAGCGTCAAGCCTCGCTTCACGGATTCGATGAACTGTCCTGCCTTGAAGGGGGCAATGACCACAGCAGATGAGTCAGCGCTTTTGATTCGTGTTTAGCCAATTCTTGGAACTGCACACCGAATGCGGAGCCCTTTACCCAACGTACGATCGCGCTGGGGATATAAATGGGGGGAGCTTGGCGAGGCCGAATCTGAAGGTGAATCGCTGCATCGATAGGCATGGGAATCGGGCTTCCCACCCGACACCCTCCCAGGGAGAGGTCTAGCACAACACCCTCTTCGCCCTGCACTGTATCAGAGGAAAAGACCCCTTGGAAATTGACGGGGTAACGTCGGTGATTGCGTTGTTCGATGATAGGCTCCATATGATCCTCTGTTCTTCATTATAAGAGAGCCGGGATTGGCGGTCGAGGAAAATATTTCTATGCGTGAAAGATAAAAGTGGGAAAGATAAAGGTGTCAAGAACCAATTCGCAGCACGTGGGGGGGATTTGG
Organism: Nitrospirota bacterium; assembly: GCA_963741245.1. Taxonomy (GTDB): domain Bacteria; phylum Nitrospirota; class Nitrospiria; order Nitrospirales; family Nitrospiraceae; genus Palsa-1315. Next base: position 96,639 of record CAVUHR010000006.1, read on the forward strand.
CTTCTCTGGTTTCTTTGGATTTGCCCAACGCGAGAAATAAGATAAACCGAACAAACTAGATAAACCCGCCTGACCTCACCGGCCCCGGTTCAACTCTCGCCCACCGGCGCTCGCTATAAATTGGGACGCGCCTGGTTCGAATAGGGACTTGACGCCGACGAGATAGACCTTGCCAGTGGGGCCAAATGCCAGTTCGCGCGTCCAGCAGGCTTCCACTAACTTGACTACTCGCTCCTCCTCTGTTGACAAAGGCGTGTGCACTTCAAACACTTGTCTCCTCTCCGGAGGCTGCGGCATCAAGAGCAAGAATCCTCCCGAGCTGGTATTGAGAGACAGCGCGTGCCCACCAGAGAATTCGACGATTTCGTAACCTGAGACTTGCGCAAGCTGGTAAAAACATGGCTGTATCTTCAGCACACGCGTGCCTCCCCTGCGATCCGGATTGGCCGACTCTTCCATTTTTGGTGGGATCCTTGAGGGGGTCACAAGTGGCCTTTCTGTGATGCGAAGGCACCCAGCTTGTTCACGTCCGCCTGCATCTGTCACAGAACGATACGCCGAGACGTTCCATCAGCAGATACTCGCGGTAAGATGCAAACCTACTCAGGACATGTCACAGGGACACAGGAATTACCAAATCGTCAAAATAATGGCAATCCCTCTAAAGGGTTATGTGCTAAATGTTTATGCGTGGTCCTCGATGAGACAATGAGGATCAAGGACAGACAGGACAAATTCCAAAATCACCTGGTTGTGATTCAACCATCAGAAGCTACTCGTCACCAAAACCGTCATATCATGTATGGGGCAGAACGGGAGATGAGAAAAAGGGGGCTCGCAATCGTCTCTCCCTCGTGGCTCTCACCTAGCCCGCAATATTCATGAATGCTTTTACTGCAATCGCCGATCCGTTGCTACGACGAGCCTCCGGCCAGCGGGTTCCCCCTCGGACTTTCACCGTACTGCACGAGTACGCATCGGGTTCTCAGGGCTCCGCGCGCTGGTCTCGCGACGCGACTCGGCGATTTTGCAACGTATCGTCATGAATAATGCGGGCTTGCCTTCCAAGATCGATGAGGAACCTGCTATATTATTCTCTCACCTGTTTCGAGGTCACCCATGGACATGTTGATGATCGTGTTTCGTACGTCACTGAAAGAACGCGTGCATGAGTTATTGCGGACGTGCGGGGTCATAGCCTACACCGAATTTCCTGAGACGGTTGGGATCGGACAATCGGGATCGACTGAAGGGATCTCGTTCTATGCAGGGGGTAACAGTGTCATCCTGGTCTCGCTGGAACCAGCTCAACGTGACAAGGTCGCCAGCGCTGTCATGGCCTGGTGTGCAGAGGCGAAGCACTCAGGTTGGGTCAAACCAGCCATTCGGGTATTCTCTTGGCCTTGCACACAGCTCACTTAGCAGGAAGCTGAAAAAGTCCGCCAGCATCCTGCTAAGACTTGTTATAGAATCCTTCAGTAACAAATCGCCATCCTCTCCGAGGCTCGCATGGCACGACGCACCCAGGCTCAGCTGCAACAGACCTATCGAGAGCAAGCGCTCAAAATGTTTCCGTGGATCTGTGCGCACTGCGGACGCGAATTTGACGGCAAGAAACTGAACCAGCTCACGGTCCATCACAAAGACCACAACCACGACAACAATCCGCATGACGGGAGCAACTGGGAATTGCTCTGTCTCTACTGCCACGACAATGAGCATCAGCGCAATCAGGTGGCTGACGCGTCTGGTGAGGCACCGCCGGGCCGGGCGCAAGATCGACCTTTGACTTTCACGCCCTTTGCCCATCTCGCTGACTTGCTCAAGCGCAAGATCTAACAGGATGCTGAAAAAGTCCGCCAGCGGCGTTCTCTCCTCGAAAGCATCCTCAACGTAGCCCAGAGGCTACGCCTCCGGTGCTTTCATCGGCTGCGGCCTTGCTGGACGGCCTTTTTGATCATCCTGCTATGTATTGTCTGGTCTGTCACAGGTCGCGCCCTTCCCGCACATCTCGCGATTCTCGCTCTGACCGTCGCTATAGACCAGTGGCTCCTCCTTCGTACTTTATGCTATAAGTCTGTCGTCTTCGGTCATCAGCCCATGTCATTTGCCATACGATCATGAGTGTTTCCCATCCTCGCGATCCGTTGCACGGGATTACGCTAGAGGCCATCATCACGGAACTCGTCGAGCAGTATGGGTGGGTCGAGATGGGGCGCCGCGTCCCGATCCGCTGTTTCCTCCACGATCCAAGCGTGAAATCTAGTCTCACGTTTCTCCGCAAAACGCCCTGGGCCCGGGAGCGGGTCGAAGGGTGGTACCTTGCATTTAAAGGCATCTGAGCGAGGTCTGAAGCGTATCTCGTTATTCGCGCGGGATTTACACGGTTTGCGAGAAAAGCGGGACAGACGACGATTCGACAGGCTCACCGTCCCGAGCCATGTCGAGGAACGCGCCACGGTCTTGGCACTTGCGTGAGGCGTTTCTGTGGATTGACTTCCTCCCCTGCCCCCGGTACAGGTTGCAACATTATTCGGCCAGAGCGTCCTCACGATTCGTCCATCTTTGAGAGGCCAGCATCATGAAGAACGTGGAGATGACCGTCGAAGGTACAACGTTGACGATCAAGGTAGATTTGTCCAAAGAGTTCGGACCCTCTGCCTCGGGGAAGACGATCATCATTGCCTCGACGGAGGGGAATGTAACCATTCCAAACCGCGAGGAGAAAGTCGGGCTGAACGTGTACCGGAAGAAGTGACTGGGGCATCGCAGGGAAAACCAGTCAAGGTGACTCATTGAACAAGAGATTCGGGAAAGGGACACAAACGGCACGTGAGTAATTTAGCCAAGTTCGACGTGATCCGCCACTACCTGCGCCAGCAGTTTCCCAAGCATCATATCACCGATTTCCAGGAAGGAACCAGTCGCGCACAGGTCTTCCGTGTCGATGGGCCGCACGGTCATCCCCTCCATTACGCTGTCATCGGGTTTGACTTTCTCCTCGATCAGACCGCCGAAGGCCTTCAACAGGTTCTCGTGTCATCCGGCCTGGGAGATAAGCTGAAGGAAGCCGGAGCCTCACCTGTGACGGTCTCAACGACAGGGTTCAGCACTGAAGGCAGTATTGCCATAGCGTGATCATAACTGAGACACGCCACTCCATCGCGCTCGTGACGTCCAACGCACATCGATAGGTGCAGTGGGTATTGTTTCGGTCAGAACGGCTAAAGCGCGGGCTGCATTAGCCCCTTTTCTTGGCAACCTTGGCGGCGCGCTTTTCCTTCATCGTCATGGCTGGTTTCTTCTTGGTTGCTTTCTTCTGTGTCATACCCTTAGACATTGAGTGCCTCCTCTGATGTGTGGATGAGTAATATCGCACCGCGACGCAATCGCCGCCCCCTACTTCATATCCCAATTACGAAAAAAAAGGAATGGGGCACGTGAAGTTCTCTCGTCGATTGACTTCACCTCCTACCCACTCTTCATGTCATTGACGTGGCAATATGAGTGGCCTCTTAGGGACTGCTGAAAAACTAATTAGGCACGATCAAGTTTTGATGATCTGCACATGTGGCACAACAGGAGAACCGTCCTGCGGGATGCTCAAAAAGTCCGACCAGCAAGGCCGCAGCCGATGAAAGCACCGGAGGCGTAGCTCTTCTCACCCACCCACCCCAAGCTGCCAAGACAGCTTGTTCTCCGAGTGGGCTACGTTGAGGATGCTTTCGAGGTGAGAACGCGCCTGGGAAAAGGCACGTCTCGGCGCGCCGGGGTCGGGCGGGTGAGAAGAGCGACTTTTTCAGCATCCTGCTATGGTGCGCTGCCCGCAATCTCACGATAGTAGGACTCCAGCATGACCGTGCGGGCCGGTTCAACAAGCACCAACTGGCGTTGATCCAAGGTGTTGGCGCAATACAGGTAGACCCCCTCCTCTGCCTGACCGAGTTCGATATGTAGCTGGCGGCCGTCCGGCTCCTGGCACGTGGTCTCTTTGAGGAGGTGCTTATCGTGCAGCTGTTCCCATGCGCGCTGTGCGGAAGGCCAATGGTTCTCATAGAGCGGCGCGTCCGGATCGGTTAAACCGGTTTTCAGCGTGGTTCGATCGAACGGACGGCCTTCATCTGGCTCGGGCGATTCATCCCAGAGAAGCTGACCTGACGCTCCCCTCCCCAGCACATAGAAAGGTCCATCGTCGGCAACTTCTTCGACGAGACGGTATCGAATCAATTCCGGCTGCTCGATCAGGCCAAGATCACGTGCAGCCAAGGCCCGCTGTAGCGGGACTCGTCTTGCCAATTGGCGGGTTTTCTCAAACACGATCATGCGCCCCTGTACAGAGAGCAGGACGCGCATGCGATCGAGCCTGGTGTCGATCCCCGTCCGCCGCTCAAAGTCTGCTTGCTGTTGGCCTTCGCCGGTACGCTCGAAGGTGTTCCACCTGCGACTGGGAATGCCCGGGTCCAGTTCAGCTTGCACGAGGGCATGTGTGGTGAGGATCAAATCAAAGGAGCGACTGGGAGTCATGTGATCGAGATCGAGGTATTCAAACTGCACGTTGGTCAGACCAAGTGCCTTCGCTTGTTCTTGCGCTCGCGCGATCGAGGCAGGTGAGCGATCGATCCCGATAAAAGCCTTGTCGGGATGCTGCCTCGCATAGAATGTTGTGAGGATGCCGACCCCGCAGCCCACATCCAGTATGGACTGGGCGCCACTCATGCGATCTGCCACGCGCGATCCGATGGCCAGATAATAGTCGTATTGTTGGCTATAGAGGACTGGCAGGATATTCGGATGAGCGGTGGCATCGTAGAACAAGACCTCATCGGCAGAGGATCCGCCACGCTTCTGCTCCACCTGCCGATGCAGTGCTGTAATCTCGGCCGGTGAGAGGGTCTCCCGCTGCCACTGGAAATAGGTCTCATCCGACGTGAATTGCCGGAGGCCCCATCCGGTCAAGTGGGCATGGAGCGATTGCAACAGTGAGTCGTTGGTCATTGATCCAACCTCGGCACGCCTGCTCAAAACGTTTTCCAGCGAGGCCGCAAGGAGTGCGAACCACGAGGCGTACGCGGTGAGGGTACGTCGAGTGGTTCGAGCGACTGAGAATGTAGCTGGAGAGCGTTTTCAGCAGGCGACTACGGCCTCTTGAGCATAATCGCGTCAAAATACGTCTCCGGCACCGGATGCGGGTAGCGCAGTTGGCCCGACCCAAAGGCGACGTACTTTTCGCAAGTCAGTTGCTCAAGGCCGATCGGACCCTTGGCATGGAGACGCGAACCACTGAGCCCGATATCGGCGCCCATACCGTAGCTATCACCGGCATTGAGCCGGGACGACGCATTGACGAACACCGCGCTGGCATCCACTTCGCGCGTGAACCGCAAGGCCGACTCATACCGCGTGGTCGCAATGACGGCGGTGAGACAGGGACCATGCGCCACGATGTGCGCTAAGGCCTCGTCCATGTCCGCGACCATTTTGACAGCCAATACGGGCGACTGAAATTGGGTGTGCCAATCCTCTTCCTTTGCCGGGACGATCGAGGCATGTCCGGTCATTGCCATTTGCCCCATAAGCGCCATGGTCTTCGGACAGGCCCGCACCTCGATCTTAAATTCTTCGAGCATGCGGTTGACCAACGGAGGCAAGAACTGTCGCCCAATCACCTGTTGCACGAGCAGCGTGTCGAGCGAGTTCGATGCCATGGCCTTCTGCACCTTGGAGTTAATCGCCACGTTTTGAGCCATCGGCATATCGGTGTCAGCATCCACGTACATATGCGTGAGCCCTCCGTCGTAGGAAAGCACCGGCATCTTCGCCTGTTCAATCATTGCTTTGCGGAGGCCGGCCCCGCCACGCGGGATTATCGCATCGAGAATTTTTGCGGACCGAATCAACTCGACCGCCACCTCTTTTTCCGGACGTTCGATGATGATCCATGCGCCGTCCGGCACCCCATTCTGTTCCGCCGCTTCGCGCAATCCGCTTCCGATGGCCTGCTGCGTCAAGTTCCACTCCGGCGCGCCACGAAAGACACAGAGGTTACCCGACTTGAAGCAGAGCGCGATCGATTCCACCGTAATGAGCGGGCTCAGTTCTGAAATGACGCCGATCACCCCGATTGGGACGCGGACACGGCTGACTTGCAACCCGTCCGGCTGTTCCCATCGTGAGGTGACTGCACCGACCGGATCGGGGAGGTCCGCGATCATCCGGAGACGATCGACCATCTCCTTGATATCGTCCGCCGTCATGCGCAGGCGAGCCACGGCGGCTTTCATCCGGTCTTTCATGACGTCGGCCTCAAAGGACTTCCCGACCGCATCTACATCCTTCTCGTTCGCCGCCAGAATCTTTTCTTCGTCAACCGCTACTCGATCCGCCATCGCACGCAAGGCTTTCTCTTTGACAGGCCCAGATAACATCGCGAGCTTCTGTGCAACTTTTCCACAATCTTTCAATAGTTTATCAATATAGATCTTAACTGGAGCTTCAGGCATCGTGAACCTCGTGAAACGTGATGCTACACAATCAACACCGCGCAAAGCGCCCATGACTATAGCATGCGATTTTTTTACACGTAAAGCAGGGGGAGGGAGTAACCAGCCCATCGGGGCGGCTTCGTCCGGTTCTGCATCAGTCACCGACGGGAGCACGTCTCGAAGCCACGTCATACGAACAGCATCCTGCCGTGACCGACTCTCCCACGCAAGGAGAAAATTTGCTAGAATGCGCACGGCCCACGATCTTGTGGCATTTTCACGGACGCTTGATGATCGACCTGCGCAGCGATACGGTCACGAAACCTACTGAAGCCATGCGAAAGGCGATGGCACGCGCAGAAGTGGGAGACGATGTCTACGGCGAAGATCCCACCGTGAATCGACTACAAGACATGGCAGCCACGATGTTTGGGAAAAAGGCCGCACTCTTCGTGCCGTCCGGCACAATGGCCAATCAACTTGCCATTCGCCTCCACACGCAACCGGGCCAAGAAGTCATCGTCGAGAGCACGGCGCATATTGTCCGGTATGAGCAGGGCGCCGCTGGGGCACTCGCAGGCGTACAACTCCATTGGGTCGCAGGAAATCGGGGCCTCATCTCACCCGAGCAGGTTGAGGCGGCAATCCGTCCCAAAGAGTCGCATACGATTCAAACGGCGCTGATCTGCCTGGAGAACACCCATAATAGCGGCGGAGGAACGATCTATCCGCTGGCGACGATTGAACGGATTCGCGCGGTGGCTGCCACCCACTGCATCCCAATGCATTTGGACGGTGCACGATTATTCAACGCCGTTGCTGCCACCACTTTGCCGCCGGCCTCCTATGCCCAGCACTTTGATACCCTGTCAGTCTGTCTCTCGAAAGGACTGGGCGCACCGGCCGGTTCGCTCCTCATGATGAATGATCTGACCCTCCTCGATAAGGCCAAGCGGCTGCGCCGTATGTATGGTGGTGCGATGCGGCAGGCCGGCATCCTCGCCGCCGCCGGAATCTATGCGCTCGAACATCATATTGGACGATTGAAAGTGGACCATGACCACGCCAAGCGCCTGGCGCGACAGCTGCAACAAGTCCCGACGGTCAGGATCAGTCCTCAGGATGTCAACACGAACATCGTCATCTTTGATGTGATCGGCCACCGCCTGAGTCCACCGGCAATTGTCACCGCGTTGAAGCAGGCGGGGGTCTTGATCAATGCCATCGGCGGCACCAGCTTTCGAGCCGTCACCCACTTGGATGTCTCCAGTGCCATGACCGAAGAAGCCTGCGACATCTTTGCCCGTGTGTTGGCAGACTGAAGCGTCTGCTCATTGACATCGTCTCCCACTGAAATCTAGAATGCCGCGTGATGAGATTGGATCCCCGTAAGACAATGCGT
>CAVUHR010000007.1:0-79697 GCA_963741245.1 Nitrospirota bacterium
TCCGGCAGCACGACTTTCCTCCTGCTGTCCGGCATTTCGAGGGGCGTGCCACCTATCATGATTGGGTCTTCCAACACCCGAGTCCCTCATCAGCCCCGATCATGCCACAAGGGACTGCGCCCAGTTCTGTGGCGCCAACAACGGCGGGGCCGTCGATCTCTCCTGGCGGAAGCGCTCCAGTTGACCAGCCAATTCAGGGGCAGCCGCCCATGAATCCGTAACCCTTGCCAACTTGCCCGACGATTCTGGTTTATTTCATGGCATTCGCGATGAGAGAAGCGTAAAAGTTAACGCAAGCAAGAAAGGAATTATCATATGCGTATTCTCCTTACAGGCGGAGCCGGGTTTCTCGGGAGTCATCTCTCCGATTTGCTGCTGCAGTCTGGACATTCCGTGATCTGTATGGACAACCTCCTCACCGGACGGGTCGAAAATATCGCCCATCTGCTCGGGCACGAGCGATTTTCTTTTGTCAAATACAATGTGTGTGACTATCTGCATATTGAAGGTCCACTGGATGCGGTCATGCACTTCGCATCACCCGCGAGCCCACAAGACTACCTCGAATTTCCTATTGCCACGCTGAAGGTCGGTGCCTTAGGTACGCATAAGGCTCTTGGACTAGCCAAGGCGAAGGAGGCGCGGTTCCTCTTGGCCAGCACGTCGGAAGTCTATGGGGACCCACTTGTGAATCCTCAGCCTGAATCCTATTGGGGTAACGTCAACCCCATCAGCCCCCGTGGCGTGTACGACGAGGCCAAGCGTTTTGCAGAAGCCCTCACGATGGCCTATCACCGCTATCATGCGGTCGATACCAGGATCGTGCGCATCTTCAATACATTTGGACCACACATGCGGCCGAATGATGGACGCGTCGTGTCGACGTTCATCGTCCAGGCACTCCAGGGAAAGCCTCTCAGCGTATTCGGTGACGGGTCCCAGACCAGAAGCTTCTGCTATGTCGATGACCTGGTCCGCGGTATTTCGGCGTTGCTCATGCTGGATTCAGACAAGACGGTTCAGCAACGGACGGACCGAAAATTCCTCCTCAGGCAGAAAGAGGGCGAGAACGGATCCAGCATGCATGATCCCGTGAATATCGGGAACCCACGTGAACTGACCGTCTTGGAGATCGCGAAATTGATATTGGAACTCACCCGTTCATCGAGCCAGATCACCCATCATCCGCTGCCTGCTGATGATCCCAAAGTCAGACGGCCCGATATCAGTCGGGCACGTACTCTCCTGAAATGGGAGCCTCAAGTACAGCTCGAGGATGCCCTCAGTCGCACGATCGAATACTTCAGAAAAGTCATCTAGCAGGATGCTGTCTGGTTTCTCTTGTTTATTTGGTCTGTTTGGTTTGTTTGGTTGAACGAAACTAACCAGACAGACCAGATAAACCAGACAGACCTGTCTCCCGCGGCTATCCTGCGAATGGCCGCCTTGACCGAACTGAAACTCCCGCTGTATCCTGTCCCTGTTCCAACGTCATGAGGTACGAGTCTTTCTTATGCTGTCTGACCAAAGTAACCAGAGTAACCAGGCGGACGCGTCGGTCGAACCCATCGAATCGGCGGGCGTGGAAGAGGTTGCGCCCATACCGATCCCGGAGTATGTCAACGAATTAGTCACGCGAGCCAGACATGCCGCGAGCCGACTGGCCACGCTTTCGACTACAGTGAAGAACCGGGCCCTTCTTGCGATGGCAGAGGCGCTGGAAGAGCAGAAGGATGCGCTGCTCGTCGCGAACGAACTGGATCTGAAGGCCTTCGGGACTGCGCCGGAGAAGAAGGCGATGGCGGACCGGCTGCGTCTGACGGCCGAGAGGATCGTCGAAATGGCGGCAGGCCTGCGCGAGGTGGCGGCGCTCCCTGATCCACTCGGTAACGTGCCGAAGATGTGGACGAGGCCGAATGGGATGCAGGTGGGGCGTGTGCGGGTTCCGATCGGCGTTATTGGTATTATTTATGAGTCCCGCCCGAACGTCACGGCGGATTCCGCCGCCCTGTGTTTGAAATCCGGGAACGCCTGCGTGCTTCGGGGAGGGAGCGAGGCGATCCACTCGAATACGGCGATTGCGGCGGTCCTATCGGAGGCGGCAGAGAAAGCCGGTATCCCAGCCGGGGCGATCAGTTTTGTCGCGCGGCCCGACCGCGAGCTGGTTCCTCTGCTGCTGAAGCAAGATCGCTATATCGACCTGATTATCCCGCGCGGCGGCGAATCGCTGATGCGCATCGTCACCGAGCACGCCACGATCCCTGTCATCAGGCACGACGCCGGCGTCTGTCACATCTATGTCGATGCCGATGCCGATCCAGCCATGGCGGAGCGGGTCTGCTTCAACGCTAAGGTGCAGCGGCCGTCGACTTGCAATGCGATGGAGACCCTCTTAGTCCATCAGGGCATTGCGCGTAACTGGCTCGCCCCCTTCATTGATAAGCTGGTGGCGGCCAACGTCGAGGTCCGCGGGTGCCAGAAAACCTGTCAGCTGTCATCGTCGGCCAAACCCGCAAGCGACGATGACTTTGGAAAAGAATTCCTCGATCTCACCGTGGCGGTGAAAGTAGTCAAGAACGTCGATGAAGCAATGGAGCATATTGCCAAGTATGGCTCACACCATACGGAAGCCATCGTGACATCCGACTATCCTAAGGCCATGCGATTTCTGCGCGAAGTTGACGCCAGCGCGGTGTTGGTGAACGCCTCGACCAGGCTGAACGATGGCTATCAGTTCGGGCTGGGAGCAGAAATCGGGATCAGCACGTCCCGTATCCATGCCAGAGGCCCGATGGGGCTGGAAGAATTGACCTGCTTCAAGTTTATCGTGTTGGGGAGCGGGCAAGTCCGCGAGTAGATGCCCTCCGATCCACGTCGTGCCGCATTGACGACCTCCGGTCATCTTCGCTTTTTAACCAATCTTCTCTTCGCACAGGATCTCGAACAGGCGGGTGGGCGAGTCGTCCGCCAGTCAACCGGGCATCTCGTCTTCTATCGCTCGGACGGTCGCCGGTTTCTGGCGACCGATCCAGCAGGGAACCCGTTGCATGAATGCGAATGGGGGACTAATGCCACAGGCGATGTGATCCTCTGCCGCGCTCGGATACGTTTGGATTGGGGGCAATGGGTCGGGTTGAAGCCGGCTGGTTTGGTGAATGAAACCAGCCTCAATCTCGCCAGTAAGCCTGGCTGGCAACAGCTCAGGGCCGATGATTTGCGCACGATGGCTGCGCAGGCGCTCCGGGTCCCGATGGAGGAAGTGCGATTTTTCTATCGGGATGAAGATCTCCTGATCGAGCCGACCGGCAGGGCGACGATCCGCCAGAGGAAAGATGCCTTCTATGTGCTTCAAGACGGGGATTTCGAACGGGCCCGCTTCATGTCCTGTATGGGGGCGATGAGTTGGTCCTCTATCAATTTTCTGCCGGTCGTCGAACTCTTTCAGTCGCTGTTGCCGGGAACGGGATCTGCGGTCTTTGAATTGATTCGCGGACTCTACGACGATCAGAATGAGGGGAAACCGGCCCCCCAACCCTTGCGATACCGAGGTATTCCCACCTATCCGTCGAAATCGGCCTTTCGCTTGTTTAGTAGTTTCTTTACCCCGCAGGCGTCTGGTGGGAACAACCCGTTCACGCTCTTCATGAATCCTGAACGGTCTAATCACGTAGTCTGGCTGCCGGCTGCTACGCCGCCGATACGATATTTTGACCAGCGCGCGGGGGCTTGCCTTACCCTCCAAGGTGGCTTCTTGCACAAGGTGACGGTGGCGTCAGACTCCTCCGGGCTGTCCTATATGAGCCCGAAAGGCCGTCGATTTGTTCCTTGCGATCGAAGTGCAGAAACTATTGGAATGCATGTCATCCTGAAGGATCGCGATCGAGAAACGACGTTGGCTGTGACCCTGCCGCAGGGGAGTCTGGAACAATCTGGTGAGTCAGTGGCCATGAGCCCAGTCGACTGGCGTTCGGTCTTTGTCCAGGGGGTTCCGCCCATCCCTCCTGCCGACGCCTACGGCGCGCGGTTGCTCTATCCGGAAGACGAATCTGAAATCGAGGAGTGCGCGGCGCAACCCTTCGTGGCCGATTATTTACAAGATATTGGCGAGCAGGATCGGGAAATCGGCGCGGCCCTTTCCCGAGCCGAGCGCGTACTCATCGACAATGGCGATGCTGTGGTTGCGACCTGCATCATGTTTGATCGGCCGAGAGACTATACCGTGCTGGTACGGCATCCGGCCTTTGCGCAAAGGCAGGCGCAACAACTCTGGAGTGTCTGTGCCGAGTTGCAGCGGTGGGACTGGCTCTCACGCATTCGATTCGTTCCGGCCGAAGGGCCTCACGATCGTAAAGCGCCGCACTCCTATGACTTGGTCTACCACTGGGTGCCCTATAACTGTGGAGACCTACCGGCCAGCCTGGCCGAATGCATGAAGGAGATCAGTCAAATTCTCCAGGGAGGAGGCAATGCATTTGTCATCGGTCCGGCACAGCTGGGCCGGCAGGCTTCCTCCCATGGACTCCACGTCTGCTGGGAAGAACCGGTCGAACAGCTCCCCACGTTTCGGATGCATCGCACCATCCTGCCGAAGGCAAGGCTCAGGGCTGGCTTGACACTATTCCACATGAAGAAAGACTAGTCCAAAGACAAAAGGCGCACGAGTGTTGTGGTCATACAACCACGAGAGCGTCTTGCGGCTTGACAGGATTCCTCCGGCCTCAGTAAGATGAGGGAACCTTTAACGCTCATCCTGCGAGGTGAGCAAGGAGTACCCATGAGCTTCAATCAGGTTTGCGTCCGTCGGTACCCCCCAACCTTCTCGTCGGATCTCGATGGGAGGGTTTTTTTATGCCCGCTAGAAGACGTGAAAGGTGAAACGTTAGACGTAAAATATGAAGCCTGCGACGTGATGCGTACGGATATTATGTGGTGAGATTGAGGTGATGATGACGAGTAGTAAACGACAAGTTGAGCGGTTGGTGATGGATGCGGGAGACATTGCGCGCGCGGTCACCCGCATTGCCCATGAAATTCTCGAACGAAATAAGGGCGTACAGGCGCTGGGGCTGGTCGGGATTCGAACCGGGGGGGTGCATCTGGCCCATCGGCTGGTGAGGCGGATCCAAGAGATTGAAGCAGCGTCGGTGCCGATCGGTGAGTTGGACATTACCCTCTACCGCGACGATCTCTCGTTGCGGAAGGAACAGCCGATTTTACGCAAGACTTCGGTTCCCTTCGATATTTCCGACAAAATCATCGTACTGGTCGATGACGTGCTGTTTACGGGGCGGACGATTCGCGCCGCGATGGATGGGTTGATCGATCTGGGACGACCGGCAGAAATTCAACTTGCCGTCTTGGTCGACCGAGGCCATCGTCAGTTGCCGATCAGGGCGACGTATATCGGGAAAAATATTCCGACGTCGCGGGAAGAAAAGATCCAGGTGCTTCTGGAAGAAGAAGGCGAAGATGATCGGGTGGTGATCTCCAAGGCCTGAATTGGAGGGAACGATGAGTCTCAAACGCAAAGATCTCTTGAGCCTAGCCCCTCTGTCGGTGGATGAGATCCGGTTGATCTTACAGACGGCCGATTCATTCAAGGAAGTGACCGGTCGGGAAATCAAGAAGGTCCCGGCACTCCGGGGGCGCACCGTGGTGAATCTGTTCTTTGAGCCCAGCACCAGGACACGCACCTCGTTCGAGTTGGCGGCGAAACGGCTGAGCGCAGATGTGATCAACTTCTCGCCGTCGTCGAGTAGCGTGGTCAAAGGGGAAACCTTGCTCGATACGGCGCGCAATATCGAGGCGATGCAGGCGGATATTATCGTCTTGCGTCACCCCTCAGCCGGTGCGGCCGAGGCCCTGGCCCTTGGGGTGAAGTCTTCCGTGATCAATGCGGGAGATGGGTGGCATGAGCATCCGACGCAAGCCCTCTTGGATCTGTATACGATTCGTGAGCGTGGATTGTCGTTCGAGGGGCTTCGGGTGGCGATTGTCGGAGATGTCGCCCATAGCCGTGTGGCGCGTTCGAACATTCACGCGCTCGTGAAGTTGGGGGCGGAAGTTCGAGTGGTAGGGCCGCCGACGATGATACCCTGTGGGGTGGATAAACTGGGCGCGCGCGTCTACTACAATCTCGACGAGGCGCTGCGCGGCGTGCAGGTCATCATGATGTTGCGATTGCAGCTCGAACGGCAGGGGATTGCGCTGTTTCCGACCATCCGCGAATATGTGCGGCTCTACGGGTTGACGGCCGAGCGGGTCAAGTTGGCCGAGCCTGGGGCGATTGTGATGCATCCGGGCCCGATCAATCGCGGGGTCGAGATTGATCCGGAGGTGGCCGATAGTTTGTCGTCAGTGATTCTGGAACAGGTCGCAAATGGCGTGGCCGTTCGGATGGGTATTCTCTATCTCTTGTCAGGAGCAAACTGAATCGTGGCTATTCACATTACAGGCGGGCACGTGATCGATCCAGGACGGCTCAATGGCGTGGCCGACGTGCTGATTGATGAGGGCCGAGTGGTCGCGGTGGGGCCTCACCTCAAAGTTCCCGCGGGGGCCACGAAGATTAATGCCACGGGACGATTGGTTCTTCCCGGCTTCGTCGATCTCCACGTCCATTTCCGGGAGCCGGGCTTCGAATACAAAGAGTCGATCCAGAGTGGAGCAGCGGCGGCGGTGGCTGGCGGCTTCACCTCGGTCTGTTGTATGCCCAATACGAACCCCGTCAATGACAACCAAGCGATAACGGAATTCATGCTCGATCGTGCACGGGCGGCCGGGCTGGCGAACGTGTTTCCGATCGGCGCAATTACGAAAGGTTCGGAAGGGAAGGAGCTGGCGGAGATCGGAGACTTGCGGCGTGCCGGCTGTGTCGCGATCTCGGATGACGGGAAGCCGGTGATGAACAGTTTGGTCATGCGGCGAGCGATGGAGTATGCATTGGCCTTCGACGTGCCGGTGGTCGATCATTGCGAAGATTTGCATCTCGCCGAGGGGGGCTGTATGAACGAAGGGGCCATCTCGACCGAGTTGGGGCTCCCCGGGATGCCGGCGGCGGCGGAAGATGTGATGGTGGCGCGTAATGTCGCCTTGGCGGAACTGACCGGGGCTCGGCTGCACCTGGCGCATATCAGCACAGAGGGATCGGTCCGGATGGTGCGGGAAGCCAAGTCACGCGGGCTGAAAGTCACGGCCGAAGCCTGCCCCCATCACTTTACCATCACGGAAGACGTGGTCCGAGGCTATAATACCTATGCCAAAATGAATCCCCCGCTTCGGACGTGGAAGGATGTGCAAGCAATCAAGGAAGGTCTCCGCGATGGCACGATTGATGTCATCGCCACGGATCATGCCCCGCATGCAACTCAGGAAAAACAACTGGGATTTACTGAAGCGCCGTTCGGTATCGTCGGATTGGAGACTGCGCTGCCATTGACCTTCGCGCTGGTTGATGAGGGGGTCTTATCGTTGGAGTCGGCTGTCGAAAAGTTGAGTACGGCTCCGGCGAAGGTGTTTGGATTGGCCAAAGGCACGTTGGCGGTCGGGGCCGATGCCGATGTGGCGATCGTCGATCAGCAGGAACAGTGGGAGGTCGATCCGGCCAAATTTCGCTCAAAGAGCCGGAACACCCCGTTTGCTGGATGGAAGGTAAAGGGTCGGGTGACGACGACGATCGTAGGTGGCCGGGTGGTGTTCGAGGCCAGTCCGGCGGAGCAGTAGCGCGGTGTTGCGTACGTCCCGTTGGGGGATGGTCTCGTGCCTCACTCTTGAATGGCTGGCGTTGGGAGTATGGGTCGGCGGGTTACTGGTGCTCATCGGAGCAGTCATTCCGGCGGTCTTTAATACGTTTGGCGGGCAGGATTCAGGCGGATTGTTTCTGACGCGGGCGTTTGAGGGCTATCATCACTTCGTGATCGGGGCGCTGGCGATCCTGTGTGCCGCATCGTGGTATCGCTGGTGGAGTGGAGATCCGGCGGTGGGGGTCGGTCGGGGCGAGATGATCGTGTTGGCGGGAATGGCGGTGATCGCGGGAATCATTATTCTATGGCTACATCCATATGCCTCGGCGCTTCAAGCTCAGGCCTTTGCGGTGCAAGAGGAGACGGCGAAGAAGGCGGCCCTCGAAGCATTGTTTCGTATCCTTATGCCGGTTCGGTGGCTCTACATGGTCAATCTTGCACTGGGAATTCTCCTGATCGGAATCAAAGCTAAACGGTCTCTATACCGGGACGGAGTGCTCTCGTGAAAAAAGCGTTGTTGGCACTGGCAGACGGCACGATTTTCGAGGGCCGTGCCCTCGGATACGAAGGGGAGACGGTAGGCGAAGTCGTGTTTAACACGGCCATGACCGGCTACCAGGAAGTCTTGACCGATCCATCGTATAAGGGACAAATCATCACGATGACCTCTCCCCATATCGGAAACTATGGGATGACACCGGAAGATGCCGAGTCGCGGCGGATTTGGGCTGAGGGATTCATCGTGAAAGAGGCGAGCCAACTCGCCAGTAACTGGCGCAGCCGACAGATATTACAAGACTATCTGCATGAAGCGAAGATCGTTGGCATCGAGGGGTTGGATACGCGGGCCCTGACCCGCCACTTGCGCGAACATGGTTCACAGCAGGGCCTCATCACCCATGTCGATGCGGACCGCCGCCAAGTCGTCGAGAAGGCACAGGCAGCTCCGAGCATCGTTGGCCGTGATCTAGCGGCAGCCGTTACTTGTGGGAAGGCCTATCGGTGGATGGAAGGATCAGGTGAGTGGACCCCCTCGCTCGGCGACAAGACAGGGGTCGGTACAACCAGGCGATGGCATGTTGTCGCCTATGATTTCGGGGTGAAATTGAATATTCTTCGCCGACTGGTGGATGTAGGGTGTGACGTGACCGTCGTTCCTGCTTCGACCACCGCGACGCAGGTCGAAGCCCTCAAGCCCGATGGGATCTTCCTGTCGAATGGTCCGGGGGATCCGGAGGGAGTGTCGTACGCGATCGAGGCGGTGCGTCAATTGATTGGACGCCATCCGATCTTCGGCATTTGTTTAGGGCATCAGATTCTCGGTCTCGCGCTGGGGCTCAAAACCTATAAGTTGAAGTTCGGCCATCATGGGGCGAATCATCCGGTCATGGACCTCCGCACAAGACAAGTCGAGATCACGTCGCAAAACCACAATTTCGCGGTACAAATAATCCACCCGATCAGCGCGATTCCGGATCGACCGCCCGTAGTGGACACATCATTCGGGCAAGTCGCGGTCACACATGTGAGCCTGAACGATCACTCGATCGAAGGATTGGTCTGTCTGGATCGTCCGGTGTTTTCGGTGCAGTATCACCCAGAGGCGTCTCCCGGGCCCCATGACTCCGCCTACTTATTCACTGAGTTTGTTCAGTTAATGGAGAAACAGCATGTATAGCAGAAGGCTGAAAAAGTCCGCCAGCATCGTTCTCGCATCGTTCAGACCCTCAACGTTCGCTCGGCTCTGCTTCCTTGCCATCATCAGTCTGCAGTCCGGTTGCATTACGGTCAATCTCATCGAGCCATCGGGGCCGGTGCAGGAAGTGCAGCTCAGCGGCACTGGTGCGGGGAAAGTCCTGTTGCTCGATCTGTCGGGGGTCATTAGCGCACAAGATAAAGATGGCATCGTTCCGCAGCCCAACATGGTGGCCACGTTCAAGGAAGAGCTGACGAGGGCCTCGAAGGACGACAAGATCAAAGCCGTAGTCGTTCGCATCAACAGTCCGGGCGGAACCGTGACTGCCTCGGATATCCTGTATCACGAGTTGCGGGACTTCAAAACCAAGAAAAAGGTCCCCGTGATTGCTTCGATGATGGATGTGGCGGCGTCAGGGGGCTACTACCTGGCCATGGCGGCGGACAGCATTTTGGTTCATCCCTCGACGGTGACGGGCAGTATTGGCGTCATCATGTTGACCGTCAACGCCCGGGGATTGCTTGAAAAAGTAGGTGTCGAGGCCAACGCCATCACGTCCGGCCCCCGCAAGGACATGGGCTCACCTTTCCGGGTCATGACGGCTGAAGAGCGGGGGATCTTTCAAAGCGTGATTGACTCGTTCTATCTCCGGTTCCTGGCAGTAGTACAGGAGGGGCGTCCCAATCTGTCGGCTGATCAAATCAAGAAACTGGCCGATGGACGGATCTATTCCGGAGATCAGGCCAAGGCGGCAGGCTTGATCGATGAGATCGGGTATCTTGATGACGCGCTCGACATGGCCAAGAAGAAGGCGGGTCTCACGGAAGCGCGGGTCGTAACCTATGGACGGCGTGGGGAGTATCAGAATAATATCTATTCGCGCCTGTTCGGGACGAGTTCGGGCATCACTGGGTTAGCCAATTTGGATTTGCTGTCGATGGTGCGGGGAGGAACGCCGCAGTTCATGTACCTCTGGATGCCATGACCCAAATTTCTCATTGAGTGATGTATCGATTTATTCATTGAAGTGATCCTGCAATGATTCAATCACCAGATCACAGAATCGACAAATTCTTCGCGACGCCGGTCGGACGCCGGGCGATGCTGGTTCTAGGCGCCCAGGGGGCGCTGAGCCTCTGTACGGCGCTTGGGGTTGGGGCGGCCCTGAGTCTGTTCGGCAGCCTGACCGGTTGTTATCGCGCGCCGGGAACAGCCCGCGATCAGGTGATTTTTTTCTCCGAAGAGAAGGAACTGCAATTCGGATTGAGCGCATACCGCGAGGTCTTACGGGCTGCTCCGCTCAGTGACAACGCGGAAGTGAATGAGTTGGTGCACCGCGTGGGACGAAGAATCGCTGAAGCCGCCAACAAGCCGGAGTATCAGTGGGAGTTCGCGGTCATTCAAGACGATAAGATGGTCAATGCCTTCGCGCTTCCAGGTGGCAAGGTCGCCATCTTCACCGGGATTCTCAAAATTACGAAAGACGATGCTGGATTGGCGACGGTGATGGGTCATGAGGTCGCGCATGCGTTGCAGCGTCACGGGGTGGAGCGCATGAGCCGGAGTATCTTGGACCAAATTGCGCAATTAGGCGCATTGGGTGCGGCGGCATCCGGGCATGCCAACGCCGGTGCGATCCAGGGCTTGTTGGGGGCGTACGGGGTCAATGTGTCGTTGCCCTTCAATCGGAAACAAGAATCGGAAGCCGACTACATCGGGCTTCGATTGATGGCGCAGGCCGGGTACGATCCGCGTGAAGCCGTGCCGTTTTGGGAGCGCATGAGCGGCTGCCCGAGGATGATGATCGGCAAGGTCTGCTTTCGCTCGCAACAGTCGGTTCCCGAGTTTCTTTCCACCCATCCATCCGATTTGACGCGTATCAATCAGATCGAAGCCTGGCTGCCCGAAGCACTCCAGCACTATCATGGCCCGGGTGGAGGGGCAGCTCCACCGGCGCCCGCGCCATACCGGCCGGCGATCGGGCCGATGCCACAAACCAGTTGACGCTGAAACGAGGTTTCCGTGCCAAGGCGAACAGATATCAAGTCCATTTTACTGATCGGGTCTGGCCCGATCGTGATCGGCCAGGCTTGCGAGTTCGACTATTCCGGCACGCAGGCCTGCAAAGCGCTCAAAGAAGAAGGCTACCGGGTGGTTCTCATCAACAGCAACCCTGCGACGATCATGACCGATCCAGAGTTTGCCGATCGGACCTATGTGGAGCCGATCACGGCCGAGGTCGTCGAGAAAGTGATCGAGCGCGAACGTCCCGACGCCCTGCTCCCGACCATGGGGGGACAGACCGCGTTGAATACGACGATGGAACTGGTCAAGCGGGGGACGCTCGAAAAATACGGGGTCAGATTGATCGGGGCGTCTGCCGAGGCGATTCATAAGGCCGAGGATCGCGAAGCCTTCAAGCATGCGATGCAGCGAATCGGGTTGCGAGTGCCGGCCAGCGGCACGGCGCATAACCGTGAAGAATCCATCAAGATTCTCGAACAGATCGGATTTCCGGCGATCATTCGACCGTCGTTCACCATGGGCGGGACCGGGGGGAATATCGCGTACAATCGGGAGGAGTTCGAGAAGATTGTCGAATGGGGTTTCGCCATGAGCCCCATCGGCCAACTTCTGATCGAAGAATCCGTGATCGGGTGGAAAGAATACGAACTGGAGGTGATGCGGGACCTCAAAGACAATGTCGTCATTGTCTGTCCGATCGAAAATCTGGACCCGATGGGGGTACACACGGGTGACAGCATCACGGTCGCGCCGGCCATGACACTTTCGGACAAAGAGTACCAGCGCATGCGGGATGCCGCGGTTCGGATCATCCGTGAGATCGGCGTCGATACCGGCGGGTCGAACATCCAATTCGGCCTGGATCCTAAGAACGGCGACATGGTGGTCATCGAAATGAATCCACGCGTGTCGAGGAGTTCCGCGCTCGCCTCGAAGGCGACGGGGTTTCCCATCGCCAAGATTGCCGCGAAGCTTGCCGTGGGCTACACCTTGGATGAAATCACCAATGACATCACCGGTGTGACAAAAGCTTCATTCGAACCCACGATCGACTATGTGGTGGTGAAGATCCCTCGCTTTGCCTTCCAAAAATTCCGAGGGGCCGATCCTGCACTTACGACGCAGATGAAATCGGTGGGCGAAGTGATGGCGATTGGGCGGACCTTTAAAGAGTCCTTGCAGAAGGCGATTCGTTCGCTGGAGTTGAACATGAACGGGCTCTCCTCGCGGGAGGGGTTGGATCGCGGCATCCCTGAAGGGTTCGATCGGCAACCAGCGCTGGAACGGGTACGCCAACATCTGCGGACCCCGATGGCGGAGCGACTGTGGCACGTGGCGGATGGCATGCGTCTCGGCCTGTCCAATGACGACCTGTTTGCCCTCACGAAGATCGATCCCTGGTTTTTTGAACAGATCCGAGAGTTGATGCAGTTTGAAGCCCTGCTGGTCAGCCAGGCGGGAAAGAAACCAGCGACGCTTGAGGAGTCGCTTCTGTGGGAGGCCAAGGAACTGGGCTTTTCAGACGATCGTATCGCACAGCTCATCGGCGTGACCTCAGCCTCGGTCCGGAAGCAGAGGACCAAGGTTGGCCAGGGCCGAAGAGGGGTGACCTACAAACGGGTCGACACCTGCGCCGCAGAGTTCGAAGCCCATACCCCATATCTCTATTCGACGTACGGAAGCGAATGTGAGGCTCGCCCGACAGACCGGAAGAAAGTGATCATCCTCGGTGGAGGGCCGAATCGTATCGGTCAGGGGATCGAATTCGACTACTGTTGTGTCCATGCGGCCATGGCACTTCGCGAAGAAGGTATTGAATCGATCATGGTGAATTGTAACCCCGAAACGGTGAGTACAGACTACGACACCTCGGACCGACTCTATTTTGAACCGTTGACTGAGGAGGACGTCCTCAACATCGTGGAGCGCGAACAGCCGTTGGGAGTCGTGTTGCAGTTCGGCGGGCAGACGCCCCTCAAGCTCGCGCTGCCCTTGTCCAAGGCCGGGGTGCGAATTTTAGGCACGAGTCCTGAGGCGATCGATCGTGCGGAAGATCGAGAACGCTTCCGCGACCTCTTGACTAAGCTCGGGCTCCGCCAAGCGGAGAGTGGCATGGCCCGATCCGTAGACGAGGCCCTTCGGATCGCCTCGCAGATCAGCTATCCGGTCATGGTGCGGCCTTCGTATGTGTTGGGCGGGCGATCCATGCAGATCGTCTACGACGAATCCGGCTTGCTGGAGTATATGGGATCGGCAGTCAAAGCCTCGCCGAAACATCCGGTGCTGATCGACAAGTATCTGTCGGATGCGATTGAAGTCGATGCCGACGCCATTTCAGATGGAACACACGTCGTGGTGGCCGGGATCATGGAACATATCGAAGAAGCCGGAGTGCATTCGGGGGACTCGGCCTGTTCGTTACCGCCCTATTCGCTCGGTCAGAAAGTTGTCGAAGAGATTCGTCGGCAAATGAAGGCGTTGGCTCTGGAGCTTGGCGTCATCGGCCTGATGAATGCGCAATTTGCGGTGAAGGAGGAGACAATCTATGTCCTGGAGGTCAATCCTCGCGGCTCCCGTACTGTGCCCTTCGTCAGTAAAGCCATCGGCGTGCCGCTGGCCAAGCTGGCGATGAAGACCATGGTCGGGAAGAGTTTGAAAGACCTTGGATTCACCGAGACCAAGACACCGTCTCACTTGTCCGTGAAGGAAGCGGTGTTTCCGTTTAACAAGTTCCCGGGCGTGGACGTGTTGCTCGGACCAGAAATGAAATCCACCGGGGAGGTCATGGGCATCGACGCCGATTTCGGCTGGGCCTTTGCGAAATCTCAATCCGGAGCCGGGTCCGCATTGCCCAAGGGGGGCACCGCCTTCATCAGCGTGAAAGATAGCGATCGTCCGGTGGCCTTGGAAGTCGCCAATCAGTTGAAGCGATTGGGATTCGAGATTCTGGGTACCAGGGGAACGGCGGACTACCTGCGCACCCATGGGTTGGCAGTGGAAACGGTGAACAAGGTCAAAGAAGGGCGGCCGCATATCGTGGACCATATCAAGAATGGGCAGATTGCGTTGGTGGTCAATACGGTGCTTACCGCATCGGCGCACGCCGACTCATTGTCGATCCGTCGGGAGGCCCTGAATAAAGGGTTAGCCTACTATACGACCATCCGGGGGGCACGAGCGGCGGTCATGGGCATTGAAGCGATCCTCAAGACAGAGCTTACCATTCGTTCGCTGCAGGAATATCACGGCACAGGAAGCGCGGAGCGATGAATAATGATCGCTGAACGCTGAACAAGAGGCCATGATTCTCCTCTATTGTTCATCGTTCCGCGTTCACCGTTCAGGACTGTAGTTTGGAGGAAGCATGCCGACACCGATCACAAGAAAGGGGCACGAGGCACTCAAAGCAGAGCTCGATCGTCTGCGCAAAGTCGAGCGTGCCAAAAATATCGAAGCCATTGCTGAGGCGCGCGGCCATGGGGATTTGAGCGAGAACGCAGAGTACGATGCCGCCAAGGAACGCCAGGGATTCATCGAATCGCGCATCGTGGAACTGCAGGCGAAGCTGGCCGACGCCCGTATCATCGAAACGGCCGGACGAGTCTCCGACACGATCGTGTTCGGCGCCACGGTGCTCGTGATTGAACAGGAGTCGCAGTCGAAGCGACAGTACACACTGGTGGGACAGGATGAAGCCGACATGAAAGTGAACCGCATCTCGATTCAGTCTCCGGTCGGCAAAGCGTTAATCGGAAAGCGAGTCGGTGATTTCGTCGAGGTCAGGACACCGGCCAAGATGGTTGAATACGAGGTGGTGGAGATTCGCTTCGAGGAGTTATAGCGTGCCGCATCCTTCCGGGCTCATCACGCTGTTGACCGATTTCGGCGATCGAGATTGGTTCGTGGCTAGCATGAAAGGTGCGATCCTCACCATCAATCCCCACGCCACCCTCGTCGATCTCTCGCATCACGTGCCGCCCCATTCGGTTGAAGACGCCTCCTATCTCCTGAAATCCTGCTATCGGTATTTTCCGAATGGCACGGTCCATGTGGCTGTCGTCGATCCTGGCGTCGGCAGCGCGCGGCGGGCAATTATGGTCAAAAGCACACGGTATTTTTTCCTAGCGCCGGACAACGGCGTGCTTAGCTACATATTCAACGACGAGCAGCCGGTCGAAGTGCGCGAGATCAACCAGCGGAAGTTTCGTCGTGAATCGCCCGGCCGCACCTTCGACGGGCGGGATCTCTTTGCGCCGGCTGCTGCCAGGCTTACCAAGCAGGACCCTTTTGAGTCGTACGGGCCGGTCATCGGAGATTACCAGACATTTCCGATTGCTCAGCCACATTGGGAGCAGGCGACCCTGGTCGGCGAGATCGTCTACGTGGATCGGTTCGGAAACCTGATCTCGAACCTGACCCAGCTGCATCTCGAAGAGGTGCGTTTGGTCACGAAGGGCCGGCAATTGTCCATTCTTATCGGCAAGCGGATCATCGAAGGGTTAGTGGAAAGTTACAGCGAGGGGATGGCGGAGATGCCGTCCGCGCTCATCAACAGTGATGGCAAGCTTGAAGTCTTTCTAAAAGAAGCCTCCGCCGCCGATCTCCTCCAGGTGGGGAGGGGAGCGCGAATCGAAGTCTCCTGAACCTCTGCAGCTATGGAAATCGCGAGACATGCGGGAAGTGCGCGAAAGGCGAGAGGTGAAGAGCGTTGCAAGACCTGACACCGTTCTCTGTTCTTTCTCCCACCGCTATTTGTGCTGTCGTATAGCCCTGCGGCACGACGCCCTGCCCGTTGGCTACATCAGCGCGAGCTGAGCCTGCGCCCACGCATTGCCCTGGGCGGCGGCCTTCTCGTACCATTTCCGTGCCGTCGTAAGGTCTTGCGGCATGCCACGCCCGTTGGCATACAGTTGCCCGAGCTGAGCCTGCGCCCACGCGTTGCCCTGGACAGCGGCCTTCTCGTACCACTCCCGTGCCGTCGCATAGTCCTGCGGCCCGCCACGCCCGTTGGCATGCAGGTGCCCCAGGTTGTACTGAGCCTGCGCAACACCATGGGCTGCCGCTTGTTCCCACCACTGCCGTGCTTTCTTATAGTCCTGAGGCACACCCAACCCGTCGGCAAACAGCTGCCCAAGCTGGTTCTGCGCCCACCCATGACCTTGGGCGGCGGCCTTCTCGAACCATCTCCGTGCCGTCGTATAGTCCTGCGGCACACCTCGCCCATTGGCATAGAGCTGCCCAAGCTGGTTCTGCGCCGATGCATTGCCCTGGGCGCCTAGCCGCATCAGTTGTTGCAGGTCGACATCTGAGATCATTTCCGGTGGGGATGCCGGCGCATGCCCAGGGGCCTGTGCCATCAGGCGCTTCGTTAATTCAGGGCGATCCAGGTGCTCCTGTTGGGCGTTAGTGGTGGGCGCATTCCTCAGCGGTGTCTCCCGTTCATTCGCCTGAACAGAGCTGGTGGAAACACCGTCCTGCACATCCACAGCCTGGTGAACATGCTCTTCTTCTTCAACTCCCAGTGGCTCAGTCTTCAGAATTGTCTCCTGTTCATTCATCCGAGGCGGTTTGTTGGAAATAATCACCTTCGAGGGTTTCGTCAGCGCGAATACGATGACGATGGTAAAGAGTGCGCCTATGCCCACCATGGCCATTCGGGCACGGGGGAAAGGTTGATTTCCTTGTGCCGTTGCGCCGGTAGTGTGGTCGTGATCCTTCTTCGCTCGATGCCGGCGCTGGTACATGTCCCAGCTCTCACCTTGCTCGGGAGCGGAGCGAATCGTGGTTTGACAGGAAGGGCAGGTCACAGGCTCAACAGGCTTCGCATTCCGACCGCGGCAGTCACGGAGCCATTCGTCATACCGTTGTTTCAATACAGGGTCACTAAGCGTCTCGAAGGCCACATTAATCTTGCCGGACTTCTGCTCTGCCTTCGCCCGAAGCGTGGGCCTATGGTGAAAGCGGTCGGGATGCCAAACTTGCAACAAGAGACGGTAAGATTCCTTTATCTCTTCGGGAGTCGCTGTATCCTGAATTTCAAGGATGGTGTAATAGGTCTCCATAACTAAATGTTCCAATTAAATGGATTTGGCCAACTCCCGCGAACCCAGTGGAAAAGAAAAAAGATCACACGTCCATATGATATCCCAGCGCGAACAATCGGTGAAAAGCATGGGCTAGGAGCCTGTCCGACATTGCCTTCGTGACGAGGCGAAGGCAATGCGGCCAGACGCGAGGCCGCAGGTCAGGAAAAACGGGAGTCATATCCGCTGGAATACGTTGAGGACTTTTCAGGGCCGAGAACGACGCAGATGGTTGCGGATCGGTCGACGCAGTAGGACGGTCTATGTCGGACAGGCTCCTAACAGTGCTAATAAGAGTACTGTTCATGGCCGGTCTGGTCCATCGTCGTGTAAGTGGGGTAGTGAAGGGGTGGGGGCTGATCGATCTTCCACTGCGCGCAACCTTCTCACCCGCCCACACACTGGCAGATATTTTTTACCCGCCCTACCCTCCGATTGCTTCGCAATCGATTTCCCGAGACGTGCCATTATCCCAGGCGAGGGCCTTCCGACCCGCTTATAGCTCTTCTTAAAGGGAGTGGCCGAGGCTGCCCTCATCTGCTCGCATCAATGATCCTTCCAAGCTAGCTCGTTTCTCCCCTCATGGAATGGCACCCGTGTTGGTCCCACTGCGGCCGTCGAGCGAGCACATTCTGATCGTGCGCGCTCCGGGAGCAAGGGACCGGCACGCGTGTCATTCCATCCCTTTTCATCGTGCGCGTTCTGCGAGCAAGAAGGATAGTCTGGCGGCTCCCCTCCCATCCTTCTGAGGCCGCGCGTTGCGCGAGCACAGAGAATCGCCAGGTTTCCCTCACTTTTTCTTCCCCGGTATTGGAAGGGAGTGGCCAAGGATGCCCTCGACTGCGCGCATCGAACGAGCACATTCTGATTGTGCGCGTTCTGCGAGCAAAGAGGGCACCTGGTCGCTCCCTTCCCCTATTTCATGACCCTGCGCCGGACGCCGGCAGTAAGGTAGCGGTCTCGATGGAGGCACGCAGAATTTCGACCATGCGCCTGAGCTCCGAAATTGACGTGCTGAGTGGTGGCATGAGGATCATCACGTTGCCGATGGGCCGCAGCAAGAGACCTCGGCGGCGCGCGTCCATTGCTACTCGATGGCCCATTCGAGCTTCGAGGGGATAGGGATTGCGTGTGGCGCGATCCTCCACCAACTCGATGGCCGCCATGAATCCCCGCTGCCTGATGTCACCCACATGGGGCAGTTGCCAGAGTGGCTGTAGGAGTCGCGCCATCGTCTTGATCTTGGGTTGTAGTCGAGAGAGCGTCTTGTCTTTCTTGAACACCTCGAGGTTGGCCAGCGCTACGGAACAGCCGAGCGGATTACCGGTATAGCTATGTCCGTGGAAGAATGTTTTGAAGTCTTCGTACTTGCCGAGAAAGGCCTGGTAGATTTCGTCGGTGGTGAGTGTGGCTGCGAGCGGCATGTAGCCGCCGGTCAGGCCTTTGCTGACCGCCATCAAGTCCGGCGTGACCATCTCATGCTGGCAGGCGAACATCTTGCCGGTACGGCCGAATCCGGTGGCGACTTCATCGGCAATCAAGAGGACGTTGTACTTGGTGCACAGCTCACGAATTCGCTTCAGATAGCCCGGAGGAGAGGTCAGCATTCCTGCTGCGGCTTGAACTAGCGGTTCGATGATGAAGCCGGCCAGTTCACGGTGCCGCTCTTTGAGAATCTGTTCAATCGGATCGAGGCAGGCCATCCCGCACGAAGGGTAGGTCAGCTTGAGCGGGCAGCGATAGCAATAGGGGGGGTCGGCTTCGACGGTGGGGAACAGCAGCGACTTGAATCGCGAATGGAAAAGCTCGATGTTGCCCACGCTGACGGCGCCGATGGTATCGCCGTGGTAGGCCAGCTTCAGATGCAGAAATGTGTTTTTGGGACCGGCCTTGGGGCTTCGCTGCTGCCAGTACTGCACCGCCATTTTGAGCGCGACTTCGACCGCTGTCGACCCATTGTCGGAGTAAAACACTCGAGTCAGGCCCTTGGGTGCGATCCGAATCAATGCTCGTGCGAGCTGAATCGCCGGTGGATTGGAGAGTCCGAACAGCGCTGAATGCGCGACCTTATCCAGCTGCCTCTTGATCGCACGGTCGAGCGCTGGATGGCGATGGCCATGGAGATTGACCCAGATGGACGAGGTCCCATCGAGATACCCCTTCCCTTCCGTATCGATCAGGTAGGGCCCTTTCCCTCGCTCGATAATGAGCGGCTTCTCCTGTTCCCATTCCTGCATTTGGGTGAAGGGATGCCAGAGGTACTTTCGATCCCAGCTGTTCAATTGTTTAGTAGAAGGTTGTCGAGCCATAGCAGTTGGGCAGGGCGTCATTGGTCACTCGTCAACCGTCAGGGCCGTAAGGAGTATTTTAACCGATTGACCTATGACAAATGACCTTTGACAGTATTCGTAGGAATGAGGAGCGGAGCGGATTATACGAGGGGGCGATTGCTTTGACAACTTTGGGGGCAATAACTATAATGAGGCGATTTATTGGGAAATGAGTTAGGATTTGCAAAGACTTATACGCAATTTCTCGATTATTGCCCATATCGATCACGGCAAATCAACCCTCGCTGACCGGTTCCTGGAAGCCACGGGCGCAGTTACAGCCCGAGAATCGAAAGACCAGATTCTCGACGCGATGGACCTGGAGCGTGAACGCGGGATCACGATCAAGGCCCATGCGGTTGCGGTCCGGTATCAGGCCAAGGATGGGAAGACCTATGCCTTGCATTTAATCGATACGCCAGGTCACGTCGACTTTACCTATGAAGTCTCGCGCAGTTTGGCGGCCTGCGAAGGTGCGCTCTTGCTCGTCGATGCCACGCAGGGAGTGCAGGCTCAGACGATTGCCAATGTGAATCTGGCTATGGCCAATAACCTCACGATCATTCCGGTCATCAATAAGATCGATCTTGCGAGCGCCGATGTGGAAGGCACCAAGCAATCGATTGCCGACGTGCTGATGTTGGATGCGACTGACGCCCTGCCGATCAGCGCGAAAGAGGGACGCGGCGTGCCGGAGGTGCTGGAGGCAGTCATTGCGCGGATTCCTTCACCGTCTGGCGATCCTCAGGCACCGCTCAAGGCGCTCATCTTCGACTCCTGGTTTGATAATTATCAGGGCGTGATCGTGCTGACGAGAGTCGTGGATGGAGCCCTGCGGCCTGGGATGAAGATCAAAGTCATGTCGAACGACCGGACATTCGAAGTGATGGAAGTCGGCCAATTCACCCCGAAACGGACCAAAAGGACCGAGCTGTTGACCGGCGAGGTCGGGTACCTCTGCGCGAACATGAGAGAAGTCGCGGACGTCAAAATCGGCGATACGCTCACGGACGCGGTGTCGCCGACGCGCGCGCCATTACCTGGGTATAAAGAAGTGAAGCCCCTGGTGTTCTGTGGGCTCTATCCCACCGACACGGCCCGGTATGAAGATTTGCGCGATGCGCTGGTCAAACTGCGGTTGAACGACTCCTCGTTCGTCTACGAACCGGAGACATCGCTCGCTTTGGGGTTCGGGTTTCGATGCGGCTTCTTAGGCCTGCTGCACATGGAAATCATCCAGGAGCGGCTCGAGCGTGAATATGACCTGACGCTCCTCACCACCGCGCCTACCGTCGTCTATCGCGTGCTGACGACCACGGGCGAGGTGCTGGAGGTCAATAACCCGTCACAGCTCCCGCCTCCCAGCAGTATCGACTCATTTGAGGAGCCGTTTATTCTGGCGTCGGTCATTACTCCCGAACGGTATATGGGGGCCATCCTCAAGCTCTGTCAGGAACGCCGCGGTATTCAGCGGGGCATGCAATTTCTCGATCCGACGCGGGTGATGATCAATTATGAATTGCCGCTCAACGAAGTCATTCTCGATTTTTACGATAAACTCAAGTCGCGTACGCAGGGCTATGCCTCGCTCGATTATGAGCTGCTTGGCTATCGCGAGTCCGATCTCGTGAGGCTGGATATTTTACTGAACGGCGAGGCGGTCGATGCCTTGTCATTTATCACCCATAAAGATCGTTCCATTCAGCGTGGGCGCCAGCTCGCCGAGAAAATGAAGGAACTCATTCCCCGGCAGATGTACGAGATCGCCATTCAGGCGGCAATCGGGAGCAAGATCATCGCGCGCGAGACGATCGGAGCCATGAGGAAGAACGTCCTTGCGAAATGCTACGGTGGCGATATTACGCGGAAACGCAAGCTCCTCGAGAAACAGAAGGAAGGAAAGAAGCGCATGAAATCGGTGGGGAGCGTAGAAGTGCCCCAAGAGGCCTTCCTCGCCATCTTGAAAGTCGGTGAGGAATGAGCGGAGAGACGAAGCGCCCCCCATCGGACGACATCCGGCACTCGACCCAACAGGGGCGGACGGATGCCGCAGGAGCGCCAGCGGTGTTCAGTGAACCGTCGGCGCGGTCACGGCCGGGCAGGAAGTCGCTCGTTCGCGAGTATGCAGAAGCCATTGTCGTGGCGATGCTCCTGGCCTTTGCGATCCGGGTGTTTGTCGTCCAGGCCTTCAAGATTCCCTCCGGTTCAATGATTCCCACGTTGTTGATCGGGGATCATATCCTGGTCAGCAAGCTGTCCTACGGCATTCAATGGCCCAGCCAGTGCAAGTTTCAAGCGGCCTTTCCTCCCGTCAATTGCTACGCCTCGCAGGCACTCATCGAATTCGGCAAGCCGCAGCGGGGAGACATCATCGTGTTCCGGTTTCCCGAAGACGAGGAAAAGGATTTCATCAAACGGATTGTGGGGACTCCAGGCGATAGCGTCCAACTTCGTAATAAAGCCGTGCTGGTGAACGGGGTCGTGCTCGATGATAAACCATTCACCCAACGGATCGATCCGGGGATCATCGACGGCACGATCAATCCGCGCGACAATTTCGGGCCGGTAACCGTGCCTGATGGCGCCTATTTCGTGATGGGCGACAATCGCGACCAAAGTCTGGACAGCCGGTTTTGGGGGTTCGTGCACGAGGAAAAAATCCGCGGGAAGGCGTTCCGTATTTACTGGTCGTGGAGCGGGCAAGGCCAATTGACGGAGTGGGTCAGATGGGATCGATTCGGCAAAGCCATCCAATAGGTAAAACCACGCGCCAGGCGTCGGCAGGCGAGGCTCAGGGCCACGGAGGTGCGGCGTCCCCTAAAGTGCTTCGGCAGTACATCTCGCGGTTCCCGCAAGCCTCCGTGCTCGTCATCGGCGACCTCATTCTCGACCATTATATCTGGGGCCGTGTGAGCCGCATCTCGCCGGAAGCCCCGGTGCCGGTGGTCCATGTTGATTCCGAGACCATGAAGCTCGGTGGCGCCGCGAACGTCTTCAATAACATCCTGGCCCTGGGGGGGAAAGCGGACCTCTGCGGCGTCATCGGTTCGGATGAAAGCGGCCGGATGCTCCTCAAAGAGTTGAGATCGACGCGTTCTGGGCGTGGAGGGGTCGTGATCGACCAGGACCGCCCGACCACCAGAAAGTCCCGTGTCATCGCACATAATCAACAGATCGTGCGGTACGACGTAGAGCGCCGCGCGGAACTCAAGCCGGCGATGCAACGGAGGATTCTCCGCTATGTGGAATCGCGGGTACGGGAGCTCTCCTGTCTCGTGGTGTCGGACTATGCCAAGGGGGTGGTGAGTGCCACGCTGATGTCGGAACTCACGCGGCTCGCCGCACTTCGCGGAATACCCCTGGTCGTCGATCCGAAAGTCGAACACTTCAGCTACTACAAGGGGGCAACGATCATCACGCCAAACCATCTTGAAGCGACACAAGCCGCCGGGGTGCACGGCGATGACGATCAGGCCAACAACGAGGCCGGCGCGCTCCTACGACAGCGTTTGGGATGCCAAGCGGTACTCGTTACACGCGGCGAAAAAGGGATGAGTTTGTACGAGGGAGAGGGCGTCTCCTGGCACATTCCCACACAAGCCCGCCAAGTATACGATGTCACCGGTGCGGGCGATACGGTGATTGGGACGCTGGCCCTCGCACTGTCGACCGGTGCCTCGACGAGAGATGCGGCGACGCTGGCCAACCATGCCGCGGGTATCGTCGTCGGCATGGTCGGCACCGCGACCCTCTCGGCACAGCAGCTTTCGGAGGCTCTCGGCCATGACTAAGGCCACACCGTCCGTCATGGTGGTGATCCCGGCCCGGTACGGATCGTCGCGCTTTCCAGGGAAACCCCTCGTCATGCTCGGTCGGAAGCCCATGATCCAGCATGTGTATGAACAAGCGGCGGCCTGTCGAGCTGTGACGGAGGTCCTGGTCGCCACCGACGACGAACGGATCAAACAGGCTGTGGAAGGATTTGGCGGGCGTGCCGTGATGGTAACCGGAGACTATCGGACAGGCACCGATCGAGTCGCCGGAGTGGCGCGCATGTTCGGCGGGGACTATTTTGTGAATCTACAAGGAGATGAGATCCTGCTGCAGCCGGATTTGCTGGCGGATCTCATCGAGCCGTTCATTAAGAGCGGCATAGGAATGGGCACACTGAAGCGCATGATCAATTCGACGGAGGATGTCCACAATCCCTCGGTGGTGAAGGTGGTCACGGACCATCTCGGCCACGCCCTCTATTTCTCACGCGCACCGATTCCATTGGTGCGGGACGACGCCGGCCGCCGAGCCGTCGAAGGGTTGCATTACATTCACATCGGGCTGTACATGTACCGGCGCGACACCTTATTGAAGCTGGCGTCCCTTCCCACCGGACGGCTGGAGGATGCGGAAAAGCTTGAGCAGTTACGCGCGTTGGAGCATGGCATTCCGATCAGAGTCTGGGAAACCAACCATGCCTCCTTGCGGGTGGATACGCCGGAAGATGTCGAGGCGGTGGCAGAGAAGCTCCAACAATGTGACGTCATCGAGCGGGAGTTGGGCGCGCTGAAAGCAGCCCCTTCCAGGTAAGGGTGGCATGCGTGTCAGAATCATACGATCCGACAAGATGGGGGCTACGATGAGCAAGTTCATTTTTGTCACAGGCGGAGTCGTCTCTTCCTTGGGGAAAGGGCTTGCCTCGGCCTCGATCGGCAACCTGCTCGAGAGTCGAGGGTTGAAGATCACGTTCCTCAAGCTCGATCCCTACATCAACGTCGATCCCGGCACGATGAATCCCTATCAACACGGGGAAGTCTACGTGACTGACGACGGTGCGGAAACAGACCTGGACCTCGGCCACTATGAACGGTACACGTCCCTCACCCTCACCAAAGAAAACAACTACACGACCGGCAGGATCTACCATTCGGTCATTACGAAGGAGCGTCGCGGCGACTACCTCGGCGGGACGGTGCAGGTGGTGCCCCACGTCACCGACGAGATCAAACAGTGCATCATGCGCATCTCCCAGGGGATGGACGTGACGATCGTGGAGATCGGCGGCACGGTCGGCGACATCGAGAGCTTGCCCTTCCTCGAAGCGATTCGCCAGATGCCGTACGACGTAGGCCGAGAGAACGTGCTCTATGTCCACCTTACGCTGGTGCCTTACATCGGCACAGCCGGTGAGCTGAAGACCAAACCGACGCAGCACTCTGTCAACAAGCTCCGGGAGATCGGAATTCAGCCGCATATCCTCCTCTGCCGAACCGATCGGTATCTCCCACCGGAACTCAAGGGCAAGATCGCGATGTTCTGCAACGTCGAGAAAGACGCGGTGATCACGGCCAAGGACGTTGATACGATTTATGAAGTGCCGATCGTGTTCCGGAAGGAAGGGCTGGACGAGCTGATCGTGCGCCTGCTCCATCTCAAGACCGGTCCGCCGAACCTGCGCGAATGGGATGCGATGGTCCAGAAGATCAAGTATCCCAAGCATGAAGTCTCAGTCGCGCTGGTCGGCAAGTACGCGGGTTTGAGGGAATGTTACAAGAGTCTCGCGGAATCGCTCGTCCATGGCGGTATCGACCATGAAACGCGGGTAAACATCCAGTGGATCGAATCGGAGGAGATTGAACGGCAAGGGACTGAGCGTATCCTGCGCGAGGTCGATGGCATTTTGGTTCCCGGCGGGTTCGGCGCGCGCGGGATCGAAGGGAAAATCGCCGCGATTCGATACGCCAGGGAACACCAGATTCCGTTTCTCGGCTTGTGTCTGGGCATGCAGTGCGCGACGATCGAGTTTGCGCGGAACGTCGCCGGGCTGGCCGGCGCAAACAGCGCCGAATTTGACGAGGCCACTCCCTATCCCGTCATTCATCTGATGTCGGATCAGCAGTCCGTCAGCGACAAGGGCGGGACGATGCGCCTTGGGTCCTATGTCTGTATGCTCGGGGAGGGAACCCTGGCCCAAAAGATGTACGGGGTGAGCGAAGTGCGTGAGCGTCATCGGCATCGGTACGAATTCAACAACGCGTACCGCGAGCAATTGCTTGCCAAGGGATTCGTGCTGAGCGGGCTTTCGCCGGACGGCCGGCTGGTCGAGATCGTCGAGTTACGCGACCATCCCTGGTTTCTGGCGACGCAGTTCCATCCGGAATATAATTCGCGGCCCCACCGTCCGCATCCGCTGTTTAGCGGATTTGTGGGAGCGGCGCTGCGTCGCAAGTGCGGCCACTGAAGTGAGAATGCTGAAACAGGCTCCCAACTTTGTTCTCGGCTCGACAAGATCCTCAACGTAGCCCACTCGGGTCACGAGCTGTCTCGGCAGCTCGGGGGTGGGCGGGTGAGAACGATACGCCTCCGGTTTCGACTCGCCTGCGGCCTTCCTGGGAAAGGGGGGCGTCTCGGCGCCCCCGGGGTTGGGCGGGTGAGAAAGACAGACTGGTTTGAGCCTCGCAAGGGAAACAGATTGATTTGGAAACTATGGCGCAGGAAGTCGAGATAGGAAACTTCAAAGTCGGTGCAGGCCATCGGCCGTTTCTGATTGCCGGGCCCTGTGTCATCGAGAGTGAACAGCTCGTGCTGGAGACGGCGGCGCGCATCGCTGAGATTGCCAAGTCTCTGGGCATGCCCTATATCTTCAAATCGTCCTTCGATAAAGCGAACCGGACCTCGATTTCGTCGTATCGCGGACCGGGTCTCGAAAAAGGCCTGGCGGTGCTGAAGCAGGTCAAGGATCAGCTGAACCTTCCTGTCTTAACGGACGTCCACACCGAAGAACAGGCGACCGAGGCAGGGAAGATCGTGGACGTGCTCCAGATTCCCGCGTTCCTCTGCCGGCAGACGGATTTGCTCATTGCAGCGGCGAAGACCGGCAAAGTTGTGAATGTGAAGAAGGGCCAGTTCCTTTCCCCGCAAGAAATGGGCAACGCGGTGAAAAAAGTGGAGGAGGCCGGAAACAGGCGGATCATCTTGACTGAACGAGGATCGTCGTTCGGCTATAACAATCTTGTCGTCGATATGCGGTCATTCCCTGTCCTTCGGAGCTTCGGCTATCCGGTGGTCTTCGACGCCACCCATAGTGTGCAGTTGCCGGGCGGCGGGGGAACCAAATCCAGCGGCCAGCGTGAATTCGTCGAGCCGTTGGCCTGCGCAGCAGCCGGCGTCGGAGTCGATGGCTTCTTCATGGAAGTTCATCCCAATCCCGACGAGGCCTTGTCCGACGGGCCGAACATGGTACCGCTTCATCAGCTCAAATCGTTGCTGGAACGGGTTATGCGGATATGCGACGCGTCACAACCTCGAAAGTAACCAAGCCGAAGGGCGGAACCAGCCTCGACGTAGGCCGGCGTGTGTTGGCCATTGAAGCGCGTGCCGTCCAGGCCCTCATTCAGCGTCTCGACGGTGGTTTCTCTGATGCCGTGGACCTGCTCTATGACTGCAAGGGCAAAGTTGTCGTATCGGGCATGGGCAAATCCGGGTTGATCGGGCAGAAGATCGCTGCCACGATGGCGAGTACTGGGACGCCGTCGTTCTTTCTCCATCCAGCCGAAGGGCTCCACGGAGACCTCGGCATGTTGGCGCGCCGCGATGTCCTCATTGCGATTTCGAATAGCGGAGAGACGCAGGAAATTTTGCAGCTCTTGCCCTTCATGGAACGTATGGGGATTGCTGTTGTGGCGATCACCGGTCGAAAGGGTTCGACGCTGGCCAAGAATAGCGCCGTCGCGTTGGATGTGTCCGTGGCAGAAGAGGCCTGCCCCATGGGACTTGCGCCGACGGCGAGCACGACCGCGACGCTTGCAATGGGCGACGCCTTGGCCGTCGCGTTGCTCGAGAAACGTGGGTTCAAGGAGCAGGATTTTGCGCAATTCCATCCAGGTGGGACGCTCGGACGTCGTTTGCTGGTGAAAGTGCGGGACCTCATGCACAGGGGGCCGGAGGTTCCGCAAGTAATGGAGACGGTCTTAGCCTCGGAGGCCATTCTCGAAATGTCGGCCAAAAAACTCGGCATGACCACGGTGGTCGATCGAGCCGGCGCACTCCTGGGGGTGATTACCGACGGCGACCTGCGGCGCTTTGTCCAACAGGGCGGGGATTTCTCCAAGATCACCGCTGGGTCCTTGGCCTCGCGCCGTCCCAAGTTGATTGGACCGGATGAGCTGGCAGCCAAGGCGGTCGAAATGATGGAGCGCTATTCCATTACCACGCTCGTCGTCGCGGACAACGCCAAACGAATTGTCGGGGTTGTGCATTTGCATGATCTGCTCAAACATGGGATCGTCTAAACAGGATGCTGAAAAAGTGAGCGGGGTAGCTGGGACGATCCCAGTGCTCGCAGAACGCGCACGATAAAACGGTGCTCGTCCGATGCGCGCAGTTGGGATCATCCCAGCCACCCCTTAGTAAGTGATAGGTCGCCGCGGCCTTGCTTGGGCCAAGGCGCGTCCCTGGGCGAAGAGGCTGTCTTGGCAGACTCGGGGCGGGCGGGTGAAGTAGCCGCCAGGGTTGGGAGGGTGAGAAGGCTGAACATTTTGATCATCCTGTTGGATTGTTCTTCTTTGTGCCACAGTAGTTTTTCCGAAACCAGCTAACGGAATAGGTCACCGATGAATCGCGTACTGGCAGCATGGAGATCGGTCGGGCAGGAATCGCTCAACCTGCCGAATTTCATTACGCTCACACGTATCCTCTTGATTCCTGTCTTCGTGGTGCTATTTGTCACGCCGACCCCGAACCAATCCCTCACCGCGGCTCTCGTCTTCGTCGTCGCAGCGGTCACCGATTTGTTGGATGGATATCTGGCTCGCCGTAACGGCCAAGTGACCACACTCGGGAAGCTGCTCGATCCCATCGCCGATAAGTTATTGGTTCTCTCCGCCTTGATTCTTCTGGTCAACGTCGATCGCGTGAGTGCACTGGTTGCGATCTTGATCATCGCGCGCGAGGTCGCGGTCACGGGTGTTCGTGCCATTGCCGCAGGCGAAGGCATGGTGATCGCAGCTGAGACGACGGGCAAGTACAAGATGGCGCTGCAGGTCGTGGCGATCGTGCTGTTGATCCTCGAGGACACGTTCGTGTCTGATCTCGGCAATCTGCATCTTGCCGGTATCGTCACGCTCTATCTATCGCTGGTGCTCGGCTATGTCTCAGGCGGTTATTATGTGTGGAGTTTCTGGAAGCAGGTCGTGGCGAAGGGACTGTAGCAGGATGCTGAAAAATCCCGCCAGCAGGGGAGGGAGCGGCCAGGTGCCCTTCTTGCTCGCAGAACGCGCACGATGGAACAGTGCTCGTTCGATGCGCGCAGTAAAGGGCAGCCTTGGCCACTCCCCTAAAGAAAGGTGAAGAGAATTGGAAGGGCCGCGCTCAACGCGCGCCGGGGTTGGGCGGGTAAGAAGTCTGGAATATTTGGGCATCCTGCTGAGTCTTACGAGTTCTCTCGACGTTTGCACCTCCCATATCTAATCCCCTGACCCATGAACGAAGAACTCCTCTGGGTATTGATGACGATGCTCGGCTATCTGCTTGGGGCCATTCCCTTCGGCATCGTGGTGTCGAAGGCGATGGGGCTGCCCGATCCTCGGACGGTCGGGAGCAAGAACGTCGGGTTCACCAACGTGCTGCGTGTGTCCGGCACGAAAGCGGGCGTCCTCACCCTTCTTGGCGACATGGGCAAGGGGTGGGTGCTGGGCTGGGTTGCGATGCAGTGGCTCACCGTTGAATCCTACATCATGATCGTTGCGCTCTCGCCGATCCTCGGACACCTCTTCTCGCCGTTTCTGGGTTTCAAAGGAGGGAAGGGCGTGGCGACGGCCGTGGGAGCGGTACTGGGTCTGTCACCCTCTATCGGGCTCCTCTTGTTGTTGATCTGGTTGGGGACCGTAGCGATCTGGCGCTATTCATCCGGTGGCGCGCTGGCGGCCTTCGGGTGCTTTCCAGTCGTGGCGATCGTGAACGAACAGAGGCAGGAATTCCTCATCTTTGCCCTGGTTGTCAGCGGGCTTATCTGGATCAAGCACAAGGACAATATCGTTCGGCTGTGGAAGGGGACGGAAACTAAAATAGGGCAGCGGAAGGACTGACAGCTATGTCGGTTCTTTGCTCCCGGAACGGAGGAGGGGATGGAGCCTGATGATCTTCTGTGCTCGCGCAACGCGCGGTCGCGGACTCCCCTCGTTGGACGCGCGCAGTGGAAGATCAATCAGCCCCCATCCCTGAGAGATAACGAGCGAGCTTGGAGGGAGCATTTGTAGCCTCGTTCGACGGCCGCAGTAGAACCAACACAGCTGTCAGTCCTTCGAGAGGTGAGTGAGGAGGTGAGACACGCTCAGTGAACGACGACCTCACCACTCCCTATTTCCCTATTTTACTTTGCATGGGGGAAGGGGAACAGGGGAAGGAGGCAGCGGAAGGACAGACAGCTAAAATGGTCCGGCTCTTCGTTCACTTCTTCGCCGCTCCTGCTGACATCAGCATCTATCCTTGATCTTCTATTGTCGAAGGCTGCGTCTCACTGTGTTAGATTCGTGGT
Source organism: Nitrospirota bacterium (assembly GCA_963741245.1). Taxonomy (GTDB): domain Bacteria; phylum Nitrospirota; class Nitrospiria; order Nitrospirales; family Nitrospiraceae; genus Palsa-1315. The sequence goes on from CAVUHR010000007.1 coordinate 30,405, forward strand.
CTATTGGATACTTCAAACAAGGGATTGTCTGTGAAACAGGGCTATCGGTTGATCATTGTCGACAAGGCCGGTGTGCTGGTCTCTGAATTCCAACTGACGGAGAACGCCCTGGCTCAGCCGGAGGCCTTTGTCGCGGCGCTCAAACAGTCGATCGATGACATCGAAGAGGAGGAACCTTAGTCTTTCTTGTCATGGCGACGATTCTGATCATCGATGACGACGACCTCATCCGTGTACTCCTCCGCTCCGCTCTTGAAGAGACGGGGTATGAGGTCGCTGAGGCTGCCAACGGTCTTCAGGGGCTTGAGCTGTATCGCCAGAGGCCGACGGATTTGGTCATAACAGACATTGTCATGCCTGAGATGAATGGGCTGGACATGCTCCTGGCCCTGACGCGTGAATTCCTCAACACCAAGGTGATCGCGATCTCAGGCGCAGGAGGAGAAAAGAATGTCTTGGATGTCGCGAAACTCCTCGGAGCACGGCAGACCTTCCAGAAACCCTTCAGCATGCCGGATTTGCTGGGCGCTGTGCGATACGAATTGGAACATTAGCAGGATGCTGAAAAGGTTAGCCAGCCTCACAAGCTCGCGACGAGCACGCCTAGCGTGACAGGCGCGACGCGAAAGTCCTGATTCCGAGTGTCTCGCGCGGCTATCCTGTGGGTCGTGTCCTGTTGTCCCAGCCGCACAGACCATTGCATTTCCATCCTGCCTCAATAGGTTTCCATGGCCTACTAGATGCCGGTACTCGTTCTTCCACGGAGCCCTTTTCGCACGCTCGTCATCCGAACGGCGTGGTTGCCACTACGACGCTTAATCTTCTCGTCTGGCTCGGCCGATTATTGGAGACGGTCGTCTCTTAACGTGCCAGTATCATTGAACTATCAAAGTCTGCATTATACTGCTTGACTCCCGTAATCATTGCGCCCAGAGTGATGTTGTCCGGTGTGAAGCTCCGCTGACTGTCCTAATCTCTTACGCTTCCTGATCCGTCCCGGCGTGACCGATTCCTCAGTCTCCGCCGCTCCGATGCCAGAGTTACTCTGAACGGCTGCATGCCTTGTGTCATGGTCTGCTGATGGAGGCAGACAGGACTCCAGCCATGCTCCAGAGGACTGTTCGACTTCCGCCCGCATTCCATAGAAAGGAGTGAGCCATGCTCTACTACGCACTGGTGTTTCTGGTGGTCGGCGTGATTGCCGGTGCCCTGAATCTCGCCGGGGTGTCCGCGGTCGCAGTCCAGATTTCCTGGATTCTGTTCCTGATCGGGATCGTGTTGGTCGCGATCCATGTGGTCACGGGGCGCTCCGCTCGGGCTGCGTGACCGGGTAATGTCGGGCTGTCCGATGGTTTCCCGGCATGATGACCTGGCATCAACGTAAAACTATACACAGGAGGAGGATCCGATGAACGCTGATCAACTCAAGGGGAAATGGATGCAGTTCAAAGGTGACCTGAAACAGAAGTGGGGCAAGTTTACCGATGATGACTTGCAACAGATCGAAGGCATTTACGACAGATTTGTCGGCAAAGTCCAGGAACGGTATGGGTATGGCACTGAAAAGAGAGAACTGATGAAGTGGGCAGACGCGTGGCATCAGAAGTCAGCGCCGAAAGCCGTGGAGAAGAAGTCCACCTGAATGGATGCAACTCACGAAAGATATCTGACGACACACTTATACAATTCGGTAAAGGAGACGATCATGAACACACGTTATGTACTGACACTCTGCACGGCTTTGGTTGTCGGTGGGGTACTCCTCACCGGATCGGCGAACGCGCTTGGTAAGGCCGACGAGAAGACGCCGATCAATGACTCATGGCTGACGTCGAAGACCAAGATTGCGCTGTTTGCCGATGCCCGGGTGAAAGGGAGTGAAATCAATGTCGAGACCACACAGGGCGTGGTGATGATCCGTGGCAAGGTTGATTCTGACACGGCGAAGCAGGCTGCGGAAGGGATTGCCAAAGGGATCGACGGGGTCAAGTCGGTGAAGAACGACCTCCAAGTCGTCCCCCCGGCTAAACGCGAGGCGATCGATGACAAGGATGCGGCAATTACGACAAGGGTCAATGAACAGATCGCAAAAGATTCCTCTCTGAAGCAAGCCGGTATTCATGCTCAGACCAATGCGGGCGTGGTTTCGCTGAGCGGCGAGGTCCAGGATCTCATGACCAGCGCCCAAGCGTCTTGGACTGCCTGGCAGGTCCCCGGCGTGAAGTCGGTGAAGAACGATCTCACGGTGAAGGAGAAGGCCTAAGGTCTTACTCCCAAGACACGCGAGCTCTCCGTCCGTCGATATCCGACCACAGTGGTGTCGACGGACGACAGGGATTCTCGTTGAGTTAACTACTATGAACACGGCAGCGTGAGGAGGTGAACGATGAGTAAGGAAACCACCATCAATCGAGACACGTCGGCAAAGCCGGCCGCCACGTCTCATGCCGGTCCTGGCAGTAAGAAAACAGGTTTCGCAGAACAGGCCGCACGGCGTGCCGAGGTTCATCAAGGCCGCGTTGCGCAACTCGCCTACGAACTCTATGAGCAACGGGGACGACAAGAAGGTCGGGATCTAGAGGACTGGTTGAACGCGGAACAGCAACTGCTTGGAAGCGCGATTCAAGGTCAGGCATGAGTATCGACCTATAGGCGCCGGTCGTCTCGCTCTTTCCTGCCTTCTTCCAGGAGGGGCCTCATGCCAACCTATTCAGCATCCTGCTAGTCGTGGAGGACGATATTAAGGAGGGAGCTGTGCACGTGCAACCCGCCGTTGTATTCAATGAAGCCCAGTTTGCGGAACTTATTCATGAAGAAACTGACGCGGGAGCGTGTGGTGCCGATCATCTCGGCGAGCATTTCCTGACTGATCTTCGCGATGACCGGCTCCGGCTTGCCTTCTTTCCCAAAGTGGGCCAGCAGCAGGAGGATCCGCGCCAGCCGCTTCTCGCTGGAATTGAAGAGTTGATCCACCAAATCCTCTTGGATGCGAATCGAGTGAGCCAGCAGATAGGACATAAACAGCTCGGCGAACGTGGGCTCCTCGTGCAACACACGGATCATGGCCTCTTTGTCGATGCGCACGAGACTGGCGTCTTCCAGGGCGGTCGCCGTCGCCGTCCGAACCGTCTGTCCGGCGAGGCAGGCTTCTCCAAAAAAGCTGCCCTGCTCCAGAATCGCGACGACGGCTTCTTTGCCTTGTTGCGACACGACTGAGAGCTTGACCTTGCCCCCCTGGATATAGAACACGGCGTCCGCCGCATCCCCTTGCGAATAGAGAACCTGCTTCTTGGGGGGCGTCAGACTCGATTTGCCGCTCCCCACTTTGCTGAGGAATGTCTGGGGATTGAACGCCGGGGTTCGTTTGCGTGCCATGGGCATCCTCTACATCAGCGCACCACACCCGAATACGACACTCCGTGCACCAATAGTGCACCTACACCAGTACTCGCGCAAATTCTTCTTTGATGATCTGATAGCAACCGCAGGAAGACGCTTCAAGTCCCTTCCAGTCGAGTACGGTGATCTGGTTACGACTGTGCTTGATCCAGCCGGCCTTCTCGAGCAATCCCGTGACAATGTTCACTCTGGCACGGCTCACGCCTAATATTCTCGACATGAACTCCTGCGTGAAGCCAAACACATCCACATTCGTTCGGCCATGCATCATGAGCAGCCATCGGGCATATCGCTCTTCTACTGAATGTAAGCTGTTGCACCCCCCTGAAAGAGCGATTTGCATGAGAAGAGCGTGCGTATAGCGACGCAGGATTATGTCGAAGTATTCGTCACTCTTCGCCGCCTGTTTAAAATCTTCGGCGCTCATCCGTAGGGCCTCACCAGAGACCTGCGTGATCCCAAGGGCTACCGCCACATCTATTCCCAAAAAGACCGGAATCCCAAGCATACCTTCATTCCCCACGGTGGCAATTTCGATGGACGCTCCATCCTCCATCTCCGCCATCATAGAAATGACACACGTCAGCGGGAAATACACCGAGGTGATGGGGCCCCCTGGGCGATACAGAATGTCTTTCACTGAGAGCGAGACTAGCTGCGTTTTGGCGAGGAGCAGTTGCCCGCTTACCCCTGGTAACGCTGCGAGCAGCCCATTGGCGGGTGCGTCGTCCCGCCCACCCTTACGCAAAACCACCTCCGTTGTGGCAGCGCTTATAAGGCATTTCGCAACTACTCGTAATCGGATGAGCGGAACTAGGGGTGGTACCCACTCCACATGAGCCGGTTCCATACGCGACGCGTATCGTACAAGAACGCGCGCTCGTCTGTCTGTCATCTACGTGACACTTCGGGAGGCGACCACGCTGACATCTTGTGAGAACGGAGTATGAGGTGAGCGAGCCCTGCCTGTTCATCTCACGGACCCGTTATTTCTTCTGTGGAAGGTCTTCATTCCCATTTTTACTCTTGTCTCTTTCACTCTCGCACTCACCATTCTCGCAGGCCTTCGCTTTTGCTTGCTGTCTCTCCAAACAAGAATTCTTATCCTCTTGGCTAATGGCATTACCGAGGCATTGCTTCAGCTGTTCCTGAGCTGCCTTGAGACAGTCTACGCAAAGGCTTTGTGCGAATACAGGAGCGCCAAACAACAGGATTGGGAACAACGCAAACGCGAGTAGGACGTTCATAACAATACCTCCCGTCATAAATACCGAGGACACATTCACAGCGTGCCGATGAATCCCACGCAATGGTTCCTTCGAATAACGCTGAACGTGTCTCTCCGCGTATCAGCCACGATCAACCAACTTGATGGCAGCTTGGATTTCGGCGAGGACGCTCAACTTTTGTTTCATGTCTAGGCCCTGAGATTCCTCAATATCATGGGCACAGAACTGCAGGAGGGGGATCAGCATGCTGCACTCATCCCGCAGATGTTGATCGAAGGTGAAGCGCCGCAAACCGGGGTCGACCATCTGACGGGCTTCGCGTTCATACAGGGGATCGGCATGATCGAGCCGGCGCAGCGTTTCCACTTCCCGCTCCAACGAGGTCCCCAGTTTTTTGATCAGCGCCAGAAGGAAGTCCAATCGGAGGCGGCCGTCAGTCCATTGGGTGGCGATGTGCGCATCGAGAGACGAATCGTGCACGACTGCTCTACGGATCGTGTCGTTGGTGGCGTGATTCCATTGCCCCAACCATTCACGAATGATTCCGAGTGAATAATAGATCACAGCGACGCCGGCTACAGTGCCCAACAACAAGAAGAGAACGGAGGCAATGTCCAGATTCTGCATAATGGCTGGCCCGTGACCACTGCCGTTCACTCATGAGAGTGTCTGGTCAAATTCCTGCGTACAGAACAATTTCGACGCGTCGATTCAGTTGCCGCCCGTCTTCAGTCTCATTGCTCGCGATCGGCCGGATGTCCCCATACCATTCGACAATAAAGCTCTGTGAATCCACTCCGTCCCCCTTCAGCACACGTACCGTTTGAGTCGCTCGGGCTTTGGATAAGGCCAACTTCTCGAAATACTGGCTGGAGCCATCGGAGGTCGAGGCCTTGTCAGCGTGCCCCGCCACTCGGATTTCCTTGAAAGAAGCCGTCTTAAAGAGAACTCCCATCTGCTTCAACACTTCGATGCCATCCGGCTTGAGCTCATAGCTTCCGGCATCGAAGAGCAGCCGTTCAGCAATCACGACGGTGAGATGATCGCTGGCCCGTCGCATCGTGATGTCACCATCGTGCAATGCCGTTCGAAGCAGTTGCTCCAACTCATTCTGTACCTGTCTCAGCCGTTGCTCAGCCCTGTCTACACAGCCGATCGCTAGAGTCAGGCTCATCAGAGCACTCGCAAGGAATGTCACGGTCTTCACGGTCTCTCTCATTCGGTTCTCACGCGTATCACCGAACCGATCCTGCACCGACACATCCGTGACAAGAACCGACCATATCCCGCCACAATGCCCTGTGCATGAAGACTGATCCTATGATGTGAAGCATGGCCGACGAAAAGATCGTCGCCTTGCTACGCTCTTCTGGCTCCCACGATCAGCAATCCGATGCCGCCGGCTAGCGCCAATCCCCCGACAAGGGGCGTAATCGGAATGGTCTGCTTTGTGTCGACCGTGGCTTGGAGAGGGCCGAGATCGATCACCTTTTCGCGGGTCGTGTAGGTGATGCCTTGGTAGGCAAACGCCACGACGCCGAGCACGATGAGTGCGATGCCGAGAATCGTTGCTGTTTTCATGATCATGTCCTTTCGCGTGAGGCCACACAGACTGCTTCTTCCACGCGACGCCAGTCCCGGCCTACCGGGCGGGGGCGCCGCGCGAGGGTTCGATGAGTCGTCACCAGCGTCACGCCTTCTTCTCGCCAGACAGCCGCTCACGCTCCCGCTGCATGGCGGTGCGCCCGGCCTCGACCGCCTCGGCCAAGACCATCTTTTTCTCCTGGACGAACTCGTGTCCCTTGTCCATCGCCTGGTCCATGAACTCGGTAGCCTTATCGGCCAGGTCATGGACCTGCTCTTCGGCTCGCCGCGCATACCCGCGCAACTGCTTCTGTGACTCACGACCCGACTGCGGCGCCAGCATCAGCGCTATCGCTGCGCCCGCCAACCCTCCGGTCACAAATGCCAATCCCACCGCTCCCAGTGAACACCCTCTGTCATTTGCCATTGACCGTCCCTCCTTCTCGATGAATGAGTGTCTTGACGATGCCCGTCGTTGCCCTGAACCCCGCCACCATGCTGGCCAAGGTGACCAGGAACGATCGGCTCGTACCCTGCACCGTCTCATGGACCCGTTGCACGGTGTCGCCCAGTGTCCCCGCCGCATGCAGCAGCACCGCCGCATGCTCGACCCCACCCCGCGCATGCTCGACGAGCACGTTGAGATTCTCCGTCGTCGTCCGCATCTCCTTGAGCAACAATGGCAGTTCGGCGTTCATGCGGACCAATAAGTATTCTGATTCCGCCACCGGTTTCCTGAGTTGTAACAACAGCGGAACCAGCGAGCCGACCAGCACCGCCAACGACACTGCGCCTACACAGACGGCAATCTCGACAATCATAAGACTCCTCCTCCGCTATCAGGTATCAGGCCTTCCACGCGCCGGCTTATCGGAGGACACCGAAGAACCAGAGGGCGACGAGCAACGTGAACGGGACTCCTAGCAGCCAGAGAATCAACCCTTTTCCCATGATGGCATCTCCTTTCCTGCTCGGCTAACGACCGGTCTCATGCGCCTGCGGGCCCAGCTCCTCCAGGAGGCTGGCCAGGTCCTCGGCATGCTCTTCTTCCTGCGCAAGAATCCCCTCCAATACTTTGCGAGTCGTGGGATCATCAGTGCCGACATAGGTGACCATTTCACGATAACTGTCGATCGCGATCCGTTCGGCAATCAGGTCTTCCGTGATCATCTCCACCAATGAATCTCCTTCGACATATTCCGAGTGGCTCCGGCTCAGAAGCCCTTCCGGGGACAGATTCGGCTTACCCCCAAGTTGGACAATGCGTTCGGCCAATTGATCGGCATGGGCTTGTTCCTCTATGGCATGCTGAAGAAACTCGCCTTTCACGCTGAGGGAACTGATCCCGGTGGCCATAAAGTATGGCGCCGTCCTCAATCCCTTGTCGTGCCCGAGCCCGGAGCGTCTTCACATCAGTCAGACCGATGGCTTCTTTGATGATGCCCTCCTGTCGGGGGGTGCGAGGCGCTGTGGTTCCAACTTGTACCGGTGTCGATGTAGTTGCTTTCACGATGTCCTCCTGTCGGGGAGTGCCCCGATTTCTTATTGTGTTGATCGCAGGTCGCCCAAGGCTATCCTCTCATCCTCAGGCTGCTTTCACCAAAGCCAGCGTGCCGAGCTGTAGCCGCTTCTCCACGGCCTTCCAAGCGATGTTGGAAAAGAACGCCTCAATATAAGAGGCCCTCTCTGCAGGCTTATAATCGAGGAGATACGCGTGTTCCCACACATCCATGACGAGGAGTGGAATAAACCCCGCCACATGCCCATGTTCATGGAGACTGATCCAGTGATTGGAAAGACGGCGGCTCGCTGGGTTCAGGGAGCACACAGCCCAACCCACGCCTCTCATCTTCCCCACGCTGGAAAAGTCCAATTTCCACATGTCATAGGTGCCGAAACTGTCTTCGGCCGCTTTCACAAACGCCGAGCCTCGATCGGGCTTCTTGGCTTGGCCTTTGTGCAGATTCTCAAAGTAATATTCGTGCAAGACCATCCCGTTGTATTCAAACCCTAATCGTCTGGTCAGTTCCGAATAGGCCGGCATTTCCTCATGATCAATCCGTCCATCTTTGAGCATCTCTCCAATCTGGGTCGTGAGCTGGTTCGTGGCCTGCACATATCCCTCATAGAGCTTGAGATGCATCTCGATTGTGCGGTCCGAAATCCCGACCAGCCCGTGTAAGTCAAATGGCTTGACGTTGTAGGAATCTCCCATTTTCATGTGCCATCTCCTGTGTCCGTTTGATTGTTCAGAATGTCTACCGCCATTTCTATATATACTTCCCTCTGTAGTCGGTCTGTATAAATGGCTTCTCCCTCATAACATTAAAGAACGCGTAGAAAGGCCACCAGGTCCTGTTTCTCATCCGTCGACAACTGGGTTCCTAACACGACGTTGAAGAACTCCACGGTATCCTCAAACGTCAGCAACCTCCCATCGTGCAAGTACGGAGACGAATCCTTAATGCCCCGCAAGGGAAACGTCTTGATGGGACCATCGGCACTCGCCATGCGTCCATTGATCACCCGCGGCTTGTAAAAGCGCTCCACCTTTGGTTACAGTCTCTGAATGAATTGAACGGTGAGGAGGGTTACGTAGTCATCGGGACCGTCCGTTATATTCTCTTTTCCAATCTCAGCGTTAGCTGCCTTGCCCTGTACTGCCCTCAGCGCATCTTTCCCTTCGTGGCTTCCGGCTGAGACCGCTGATGCCACTGATCTGCCTGCTTCATGAGTTCCTCTTTCTTCTCGCAGTAGTATTCCTGAACTACGGTGACACAGTTCTCACCGTACCGTTCCTGGAGCTGGCCGAGAATCTTGTCGAAGCTTCCATCGATCCGCTGCAAGTCATCATTGGTAAACTTGCCCCACCGCTGTTTCAGTTCGCCTCTGAATTGCATCCATATCCCTTTGAGTTGATCGGCATTCATGGTTTCCTCCTTCTGTGCGAGATAGCCCTGTCCTCCCCAATCTTACCGATGCTGACCATTATGGCGAGAAGACCGGCAGCGGTCTGGTCAAAATTGCTCAAGTGGCAAGAAACTGATCCGGTGGCAGCTTGTCGCTGCCCACCCGCTTGTGCGACTGAAATTGGATTCTGGGCTTCACTCTTTCAGAAATGTTGGCGGGATCTTCTGCCCGAGAGTGTGGGCTGTGCGTGACGCTAGATCATGTGCAGCCGCTTGTGGCGAATAGTCCATGAAACGTCTTCACAATCGACGACATCTGTTTCTCTGGATCATAAAAAAAATGGACTCTCCTCTAAATCGTGCTGGGCTGGTACTCTCAAATACTTGAAAGCAATGGACACTTTTATTCTGCTTTGATAGTGTGCAAAATTAATGGCGCTCTTGCTTCAGACAGCGCTCACCGCGGACCCTCTTCCTCCTAAGTGTAAGGCGCTCCCTCGCATAGCCGTTGCTTCCCGAGCCCCAGTGTTTTTCTTGGTTTCATTGCTGTTTCTGGTCTCCACTCCCGACATGGCGTTTTCGTTTACCCAAGGCGATCTCTATCGCCAGGCCAAGGCTGCGACCGTTTTGATCGTGGGTATCAACGATGAATCCAATGCCCTCTCGTTCGGCAGCGGTGTGTTCATCTCGGAACAGGGCCTGGTCCTGACCAATGCCCATGTGGTGGAGGATTCCACCCGACTCTTTGTCTATATCCGCAATCAAGCCATCGATCCTGCGGCGCAGGTGCTCGCGATCGACTCCGACCTCGATCTAGCTGCGCTCCGCGTTCAATCGGACTCCCCGGTTCCGTTCCTTCCATTGGCGGCGGAGGTTCCAGACGAGGGCACGCCGACCATTGCGGTCGGATATCCGCGTGTGTCAGATGTCTTACACATGGGATTGACGCTGCATGCGTCGGTCGTTCCGATGACGATTACCGGTGCGGCTATGGGACGGTCCAGAACGGCTGAATTGCCGATTCCCTTCGTGCAAACCGTGGGGATGCTGAACGCCGGGAGTAGCGGCGGGCCGCTGGTGCACAGCGAGACTGGTGAGCTTGCGGGGCTGGTCGTACATACCGTGCCCTATTTGGAACAGGTCAAGAATGCTGGAGGTGAGCGGCTGGGCACGGTCATGATGCGGGCCGGCCTCAGTTATTCCATCCCCGTGTCTCGGCTACGCGACTGGTTACAGAAGAACCGCATTCCCTATTCGGCGAAGCAGACGCGTGAGGTTCCTCTCGCTCCACGAGAGAAGGAGCTCCCAATTCGTGCATTCCTCACGACCGCGCATCTCCTTCATCTGATGGCGGCGGTCCTGCACCAGGATGGCGATCTCCTGGATCTCGCCATTCAACATTATGAATCGGCCCTGCAACTCGAACCGGAACGGCCTGACGTGTTACGGAATCTCGGCCTCGCCTTTGCGGCGAAGGGAGAGATGGACCGGGCACGAGCGACTTACGAGCGGGCCTTCGCCCATACACCGAGCGATCCCGCGCTCTTAAAGAACATGGGCGAACTCAGGTATCTCATGCGAGACACCCAGGGCGCGGCGGAACTGTATCGAGCGGCCCTTCGACAAGACGCCTGTTTGGTGAGCGCGTCCTTAGGGCTGGGGACGGTCCTACAGGCACAAGGTCAAGTGGATGAAGCGAAGCAGGTCCTGAGGCGTGCGGCGGCCTGTCCGTCGTCGTCTTCCGATGCGGCCTATCACGTGGGCCTCGCGTTGGAGCAACAGGGGCTAGGACGTGATGCATTACAAGTATGGGAGGATGTTCTTGAGCAAGCCCCGACTGCCGCGGTCAACGAGCGGCCCATGCTCAACAAGATTCGGCAGCGAATCGCCCAACTTCGTGCCCAACTCACGCCGCAGGACCGAGGGGTCAACGTGGCGCCGGTTACCTCACACGCACAATCCTCCGCTCCCAAAGACACCTACTAAATTCCAACTCACCCTATCGTCTCGTCTCGTTCCTGGTCTAGGGACTCGTCACTAAAAAACTAGGAAATTTCCGCGGTCTGGTCAAAATTGCTCAGTTTGCAAGACTCCGGAGAGCGTATCGTTACATATATGCGTATTTTACATCTAACCGAGGAGGCTCCCATGCTATCTATTCCCAAAGTCGTCGGTGTCCTGTCGTGTGGTTTCGTGCTGTGCCTCGGGCTGTCCAACGCGGCGCAGGCAGGTAATACGCCTGGGGCCTCAGACGTTATGAAAACGGACTCTCAAACTGATCGGCAAGGCTTTCAATCTGATGATGACAAGCAAAAGAACGTAGACGATAAGAAGGGAAGTACCCGCGCAGAAGATGCCAGGACGATCACGGGCGAACTATTCCGCGTCGAAGACGGGAACTATTTCGTCAAGGTGAAGGATGGTAAGGAAGTACGTTTGCATACAGATAAAACGACCACGATGACGGGAGAAATCAAGAAGGGTGATCGTATTGAGGCGCAGGTGAACAATCAGAATCACGCGCTGTCGATTCGCTCGGCCCGAGGAACTGAGTAGTCATTGTCTCAGTGAACGCCTGCAGGTCGCTACGTCATATGGTAGCGACCTGCCGACTCTTTGAGCAATGCCGTGGGAACGAATCGCATAAAAAGTCACTATCCCGCGGCTACACCTCCACTTACTCTTGCCAAGGGTTGACGTTCTGCTGTGCAGAAATGGTTTTTCCGCAGCCTGCCAGGTACGGATTGGGCCAGCCCTGAGGACTGGCCCAACTCTCTGGGACTGGAATTTTACTTTCGTACCCCAGAACCTACTTCGTCGGCTGTACGAGTTTAATGGACGATGCATGGCCCTTATCCGTGGCCTGTGCCTCGATCTTGTCCCCTGCCTTGAAGATGCCGTCCAGCTGAGAGGTCTTGTCCACATGGAGACGGATTTCCTTGCCGGACATATCCTTCACCACGTAAAACTCCCCGTCGATCTTCAGCAGGTCCCCTTTGACCGTCTGGGTGCCTGGCGCGGCCATGTCACCAGCCGCGAATGAGAGGGATGCCACACCGACACCGAGAATCATTGTGAACATGAACGGAACGAAGAGCTTCTTCATGACGGAACCTCCTTGTAAATGAATGTGTTGCATGCGATTGCGTTGACTCAGTCGTTTCGAACCGAAACGAGCGAAGCGCTTCCCCAAGGCCTTAGGCCTTCTCTTTCACCGTGAGATCATTCTTCACAGACTTTACGCCCGGTACGAACCAAGCAGTCCAGGACGCATTGGCACTGGTCATGATGTCCTTGACCTCGCCGGTCAGCGAGACGACCCCCGCATTAGTTTGAACGGCAATATCGGCTTGCTTCAGATGTGCGTCCTTCGCGATCTTCTTTTGAACGCGTGTCGTAATGGCCTCATCCTTCTCTTCCACCGCTTCGCGTTTGGACGGGGCGACCACCTCAAGGTCATTCTTCACCGTCTTGACGCCATCGAGCATTTTGGTGATCTCTTCCGCTGCCTGCTTGGCTGCGTCGGAATCGACCTTGCCGCGGAGCATCACCTGTCCATTCGTGGTGTCGACATCGATCTGCCGTCCTTTGACCCGACCATCGGCAGCGAGGGCAATCTTGGTTTTCGCCGTCAGCCACGAGTCGTTGACCAGTGCCGTCTCTTTGGATACGTCAACGGCGGTGGCTGGCACCGTGATGAGTGCCGCTCCGACAACCAGAGCGGTGCAGAGCGTGACCAAATAGTGTGTCTTCATGATCTTTTCCTTAACTAAAATGTGTACTTGCTCGGTGATCCATCTCTCTCTCATTACTTCCCGTCAGTGCGTCTTTTGTTTTGTGGCTTCCGGCTGAGACCGCTGATGCCACTGGTCCGCCCATTTCATGAGCTCGTTCTTTTCATCGCCATACCGTTCCTGGACTTTGCCGAGAAACTTGTCGTAATTCCCTTCGATCTGCTGCAAGTCGTCATCGGTAAACTTGCCATACTTTTGTTTCAGTTCACCTTTGAACTGCATCCATTTTCCCTTGAGTTGATCCGCGTTCATGATGCCTCCCTCCTGTGTGAGATCGCGATGTCTCCATGTCTGTATCGATCTGTCCCTGTTATCTCCACACCTCCTCTCTTACGGCCATTATGGCGAGAAGACCGGCAGCGGTCTGGTCAAAATTGCTCAGGGGAAAAAAGTGATGCAGTCGCAGCTTGGCGCTGCTTCCGTGCCACGATCACCAGTCAGAAGGACGCCGCGTCGTGCCGGACGATGTTGAGGAGGGAACTGTGCACATGCAACTGCGGTTGTAGTCAATGAAGCCCGGTTTGCGGAACTTATTCAGAAAGAAACTGCCGCGGGAGCGCGTGGTCCCGATCATATCGGCCAGCGTGTCCTGACTGATCTTTGGAATGATCATCTCCGGCTTGCCTTCTTTCCCGAGGTGGGCAGCAACAGATCACATGTTCCTGCTGAATCGCCCGGGCAATGATTCGGTAGGACTCCAGCAGCACGTGGCCGTTTTCCAGAATTCGCGGGTGAGTAAAGGATACAGTCTCGGTTCGGAGAAGACGACTTGCGCAGCCGCAAGACTTTCAGCATGCGGCTTGAGGCGTTCGACGCCGAAGAGCTCGGCGCGGATGGGCACTTCCAAGTCAGGAACGATGCAGCGGGTGGTCGGACTGTATTGATCGAGTGCAGAATGACTAGCAGGCTACGGAAAAATCATTTCGGCACAGCAGAAATTCGATGGCCTGCACGTATGGGACAAGAGGAGACCCCCCCACCAGTCTCGCACATCTCGCGCGGCTATCCTGCGGGAATACCCTCCTGTTGTGTCAGACGTGCGAGCCATCGAGGCTCTCGCGGGTCAGCAAAGTTTTTCCGCAGCCTGTTAAATCCGACCAGTCAGCAATAGAACGACCAAGACCAAGAGGACCAAGCTTAGCCCACCGCTGGGGCCGTAACCCCAGTTCGCGCTGTAAGGCCAAGTAGGCAACGCGCCAACAAGGAATAGGATCAGAATGACGAGGAGTATGGTGCTCATGTATCACCTCCGTTTAAGAATGTTTTTGACCTAGAACAATGCATTCAACCACCGCCATGCTCTAACCTGACAGCCACATTTCTTGTAGTCTGCTCATAGTTCCTCGCAGTACGCAGTCAGTATCCTGGAGCCATCGGCTTCATGGAAAGGCGTTCTGACACTCGGGCATCACACGACGTCAGGATTGAGGCTGGATCTATTCTGTACCGAGCACGACTCGCAATCTGGTCAAAATTGCTCGAATCGGGAGAATTACCAGGACCCATTAGGCGGTTACCGTTCACTTGGTGGGACGTTCCAAAACCTGGCGAGGCTACCTGTTTTCGATCCTGATCACGAGCGCGTGCTCGTGGGTCGAAGGTCTTGATATGACAGCGAGGCCGGTGTTTTCTCTCGCGGCCCTGCTGGGGGATAGCGTGACGAGCCTCATCATCCTCTACCTCATCTTTTGGCGCTATTACAACCTCACGTTCCTCGCCGGCTACCGTCCAGTATGCCTTGCTGCGCATCTTCCGCATTAATTTTTTGCACATGAGCAATTTTGAACAGATTGCAACCTATCTTCCGGACATACTGCCGTTGACATTCACCGCTTATCTTAGACCAGAGGAGGTGACATCGTGACTTGCCGAGTGGCTCGGTTGTCCCAAGACCTCTTCCGTATGAATCTGGCCTTCTGCTGTGAATGTAGTTCAGCGGATCTGGAGATATGCTACACCTCGAAAGCCCTGGGGCCGCATCTGTGCCCAACCTGCGCCCAGTCCAAGGTCGAGTGCGGAACGTGGATGGAAACCCAGACGCAATTGTCGATGAGGGAACAGCCAGTTGCCTGAACCGGCGCCGCTGCACCCACGTGACCCTCACATACTGAGCGACAAAGAAAACGGAAGGAGGATCTATGATCTGTCAACGTTGCAGAGGACTGCTCGTCCATGAAACCTTCGGTGACCTGAGGGAGGAAGCAGGCTGCATGTGCCCAGCTACACGATGTATCAATTGTGGATATATCGAGGACTCCGTGGTTCGTGCCAATCGCCTCCGCTCTCCTGCGGCAAAACGGTCGAGGCCTCGCGGGATCGTCAAGCAGGGAGGAGTCGTGTTCCTAAGACCTCACTCTGAAAGGTATTGCTCCATATGAGCGGAAGGTCTTGCGGCGGTTGTGCCCCGCCGCTTGATGCCCTCCTGTTTCTCCTGGAAGTGCATTTCTTCCACCGAGTTGGATCGTGCGTCGTCATGTAGTCTCGACCCATGGATCATGCATCGGTAAATCTCACATCATGTTTTCATCTCACAATCACCAATGGCATGGGGTCATCGTTGTCTGCGAGGATACTGCAACCCTTTTTCCGATTTATGGAGGCATTCGATGATGAATGGCGGAACTGTAATACGAGATGGCGATGAATCACACGCGTGGCGCGAACATGGATTGTCCTTTTATGAGCCGAGCGCAAAGGGTGCATCTGCGCGCTCGCGACCGGGCATTCTGATCTTTTCGCGCAGGCAGCAGTTGCTGCACATCAATAGCCTGGCCTTGAAATTGACCGGTCACCTCAATCAGGCGGAGATCAAATCAGTCCACGATATACGTTCGGCGCCGGTGCGCGAACTCAGCGCTCAGATCCAAGAGACGCTGGACTACCGTCGAGAAGCCAACATCTGGGAGATCTTTGAATTGAAGCGCGTCATCTTTGAAACTGAGCGCAAAATCCTGGTTCGCGGATTCGGGCTGTCGGATCGGAATTCACACGACGCCTCACGAGTCGTGATCGTGCTGGAGGAGGTCGGCCGTCGGGAGGAACACAAGGCGTAGCCGACGAAATAGAGGAAGACGCGACAGGTGACGAACCGATGACATCTCTTTCGCGAACCGCCCGTGAGACAAAAACGCCTCTAGCCAAGAACGCAGTAAATGCATTGCGTGACGACTGTCCTGCACGAGGGATGAGCACGTCATGACGCGTCGGTGTGTTCGATCAGGCAAGGGTAAAATAACCTTCCATGAAATATTTCAAAAATATCTCGAAAGTGAGCAATAGTGAACAGACGGCTGGTGAGGGTACTGGCATAATTGAACTCTGACTCGACCTGTGCTCGATGACCTGCTTCTCTCCTGGAGGGTTCGACATGAGTACTCATATCCATGTCAACGGGCTGTCCTATTTTTGCACCGATGACCAGCTTCGACAGGCCTTCATCCCGTTTGGAACGGTGGTGCTTGCGCAAGTTCTGAGGGATGAGTGGGGCCATTCTCTCGGCCTCGGGATCGTGCACATGGCCTGTCCCGAGGACGTAGAGCGGGTCTTCAATGAGCACCAGCGCTTTGAAGTAGTGGGCTCGCGTGTGGATCTCTGGGAACCAGCAGAACCGGAGGCTGTCCAGCGCGAGCGGATGGTGGCCTATAATCTGCGAGATACGCGAGCCGCACAGACAGGCCAAGCCACGGGACACGAGAAGAGCCAGAAGGCGTTCCGACCCTTGACGGCGCTCATGCGTCGTCTCGTCCAGCCGCTGGTGTCCTCTTCCCGGACCGCCAAACAATAACATCCCTACAGCCGTCGCCGGATGCGCAGTGGAGATGGAATGGCGTGGGAGGAATGCCCTCCGCACCTCGAAATAGTGGTCCCCAGCATTTTGCCTATATCTTCACAGCCACGCGCACTATTCTTATGCGGATCGTCGTGTGAGGGCAGAAATACACGGCCGGTCTCTTCCCTTCCGAACTGAGCAATTGTGATCAGACTACACATGATTGAACCGTTATCCTAGTAATGGATCAACATTTTGAAGCCGTGAACGGCTGAGGTTCGGGACCTCATGACCAGTACCCAAGCATCCTGGACCAACTGGCATGCGACGGAATAGTGTTGCCGGCAATGGGAGCAAAGAATGCGCAGAGGATTTGGAGCAAGCATGAACAGAATGCGAACGACATCGCGAACAGAAACAGGCACTGTCGTCGGACTCCTTCCTGACAAGAAAATAAGAAGGCCCGCGGCCGGAACGCTAGCCACAGCGTTCAATCCCCAGACCTTTCTTGCCAAAGTTGGCCACGGCAAGACGACGTTGCAGGCCCCCAAGGAGCAGCTGATTTTTTCGCAAGGGGATGCGGCCGATGCCGTGTTTTATGTCCAGGCGGGCCGGGTCAAGCTCACCGTGCTCTCGCAGCAGGGCAAAGAAGCCGTCGTCGGGATTCTGGATCACGGCAGCTTCTTTGGTGAAGGCTGCCTTGTCGGGCAGCTGGCATGCATGGCGACCGCCACCGCACTGGACGCATCCACGATCGTGCGCATTGAGAAGGCGGCCATGATCCGTGTGCTCCACGATGAGTCCAGCTTCTGCGAGCTGTTTATGGCCTATCTGCTGTCGCGCAATGTGCGTATCCAAGCGGACTTAGTTGATCATCTCTTCAATTCGGCCGAGAAGCGCCTGGCGCGGATCCTCCTGTTGCTGGCCCACTATGGGAAAGAAGGCAAGCCGGAGCCGGTCATTCCGAAAATCAGCCAGGACACGCTGGCCGACATGATCGGCACCACGCGCTCCCGCGTCAGTTTCTTTCTGAATAAGTTCCGGAAGCTGGGCTTCATTCACTACAACGGCAGAATGGAAGTGCACAGCTCACTCCTTAATATTGTCCTCCATGACTAGTTCCCCTTCATGAGGCTTCGTTGATTTCGAGTAAAGCGAGCGTGGAGTTTCCTGCCATCTGGATTCTTCAAACTGAGCAAATTTGACCAGACTAGAATCTGTTTTGTGGGATAGATTTAACCCGAATCTACACACGATCGGGCGTGTGTCCACCTAAAGGAGAACACCATGAGATATTCCTCTATGGCGATGATCATATGTGTCATGGGAGTTGCCGCTGGTTGCACAATAACCGATACCGCTGGTGATTTGCGCGGTATAAAAGGGATTGACGGCGACAAGCTGACGCACATCAACACGAGGAGCTACGCGATAAACCTGTTCATGGAGAAGCCGATCGTGGGAGACGCCACACTGAACGCGACAGTCCAGCATTTCGCCGATGAGGCCAAAAAAGTCGGTGCAACGAAGGTACGGATTGTACAATCGGACACGTCGGTCATGTGGTATTTTCCCCCGCTCTTGGGTTTCATTTTGACCCCGGTGTACACGAACGTAGCGGGAGATGCGCTGCTTCCGTAGCGTAGAGTCACATCGAACGATCCATGGTTTTACGGCTACCTCAAATGGGGCCAAAGAACTGCTAGAGAGGTGTCCTATGGGAAAGCGGCAAGTCGGCCCTACCGACGCCGAGAGGAACGCAGAGGTATCTCTTCTGAGCGATGACCGTGGTCAAGAATGACGCGGTGAACTCGGCGGCTTAGTAGTAGTGGCGACTATAAATGGAGAACGGCAGCGTGAGCCAAGCGAAGTCAAACCGGTGGGTCGTGGAGCCGGGGGCCTGGCCCCCGGTGAGGTCCGCTCAACGTAACTCAATTTCCAATGTCCATGCTCTCCGCATCGCTTACGTAGAGACGTCTCGATTAGAAGCTCTTCTGAAGGCCTCGCCATCCACCGTCCTGGGTATCGTCCGTCATGACCGGAGTCCCGGGCACCCAAATGGCTTAGGCATCTATCCGGTTGTCTGCCTCGATATTCCGCAATTCAACGGGCCTCCATTGGCCGAGGTGTGGACGAGCACCCTGCCAATCACCTATCACCAGGCCGATGGAATCCACTGCGCAATGAACGATGAGGTGCTCTTTGGCGCGTTACAAGTGGAAGAAATCCGGGGCGCGCTGCTGGATACCGTGACCTACATGGCCTATCAACGCCTGCTCGTCCAGGCTCGCGCCCTGGGCTACCCTCATCTGTTGCGGGTGTGGAATTACTTTCCGCACATCAACCGTGAATCCGACGGGCTGGAACGGTACCAGCGCTTTTGCGCCGGCCGATACCAGGCCTTGGCCGAGGGCCTTTCGGACTTCCCTCGAACCTTGCCTGCGGGGACTGCCGTTGGGACGATGTCCGGCCCGCTGAAAATCCATTTCCTGGCAGCTAGGCAGCCTGGAACACATGTCGAAAATCCGCGGCAGGTGAGCGCATACGCGTATCCTCGAGTCTATGGTCCGCGCAGCCCGTCGTTCGCGAGGGCCACCCTGCGTCTATCCATCTCCGGGTCCCACCTGCTCATCGCCGGCACGGCGAGCGTGGTCGGTCATGTGAGTGAGCACATCGGTGAGCCGCATAAACAGACCCTAGAAATCATCCACAACTTGAATGCACTGATCACACATACTGAGCAATTCCACGGAATCACTCGTGGACAGTGGTATGGGCAAGCCCTCTTCAAGATTTATATTCGACACCCAGAACACTTCGCGATGGTCCGCGACATTCTCAAGGAGCAGCTGCCTTCACATACTCAGGTTCTGTACCTTCAAGGGGAAATGTGCCGAAGCGAGTTATTACTGGAGGTCGAGGGCATCCTGGCTCAAGAAAAGACCATTGCCGTGAGCCAAACGGTGTCGCCGACCCGCATTTGCTTCCGTCAACCTATGGTATTCCAGCATGAGCCAGATAGCTTCAAGAGAGCGTAAATTCGGTCGGGACGGGATTGCGGGGAACGCGGTCACTAGCTTCGCTGGCGCCATGCCGGCAGGAAGTGCGCCGGACGCGACGCGCCTGGCCATTGACGCGAACCGGCGTTTCTACGACGCGCTCTGGTCGGCGAGTTACTTGGTTCTGCCGCAGCGCTTCAACACCTGGCCACTCCTCTCCTCGCTTGCGCCCTCGGCACCCGCGCGACTCGAGATCGGCCCGGGCCTGCGCCCGAGACTCCCCGTTGCCGGTACGTCTTTCGTCGACATCAGCCGGCCGTCTCTCTCCCGCCTGAAAGCCCGCGGCGGTCGCGCAATGCTCGGCGAAATTACCGCCCTCCCATTCCCCGACTGCAGCTTTGACCTGGTATGCGCCTTCGATATCGTCGAGCACATCGAGAACGATCGGCAGGCTTTCCGTGAGCTCGGTCGGGTCGCGAAGGACGACGCGACGATCATCTTCTCGGTGCCCCTGCACCCAGCGCGCTGGAGTGCCTTCGATGCTCTCGTGGGGCACGTTCGACGCTACCATCCCGACGATCTCCTGGCTATCTTGGGAGAGCATTTCTTCGTTCTCGAGCAGAGCGCGTGCTTCGGCATGCAGCCCAAGAACGGCTGGCTCCTCGACTTTGCCGCGTGGGGTTTGGCTCGCCGGCCGGTACAAGCGATGCGCTGGTACAACAGGCTCTTTCTACCCCTCGGGCTGTTCCTGCAGAGGCGCCTCGCCTGGGCCTCTGGACTGATCGACGTAGAAAACGTGGACGAACTCCTGCTCGTCTGCCGGCGTGGTGGGCGGGCACAAATGTAAGGTTCTCGCTGAGGACGTCAGGAAGGAGTCCACGGAGACGCCGGACATGGCCAAGGAATATAGGGGGTAGATGAAAGATACCTTTTTTAAAAATGCCGGCCGAACTGGATGATATGCAAACCAAGATTGACAGAGTGAAGGCGAAGACAAGTAACGCGTCAGACAAGGCGAAGAGCGAGATGGACAAAAAGGTCGAGGAACTGGAAAAGCAAAATAAGCACGGGACTTCGTCACAACCTAACTCCGAGCAGTCGAAGGGATCGCAAGGCTTCCACCACATACGCGCACAAACTTGCCTGCAGTGGCACTTTACCATCGATGTGGACTGGGTCCCTGGGTCCGAGGACGGGCTGGAGAGTTTGCTCGATTTCTGTGATCGATGGAAGCTCAAGGCCACGATTTTCTTCGCCGGACGTTTTGCAGAAGCTTACACGGATCTCGTGAGAGACTGCCGGCGGCGAGGGCACGAACTCGGCACGCATGGGTGGGAGCACGGTGGCCTCGAGCACGACGAGGATTTCAGATCAGCCAGCTATGACCAGCAGCGAGCATGGATCCGGCTGGCCACGGAGGCTGTGGAGAAAGCCTCAGGGGTTCGCCCCGTCGTTTTCCGCGCACCGAGCTTGTGGATCAGCGAAACGACCTTGCGCGCACTCGAAGACGAGGGATACCACTACGATTCATCTGTTCCGGCGCGGCGATTTGATTGCGGCTTCGGCAGAGTGCACTACCTGAAATATTTTTGTGCGCCGAGTGAGCCGTACCGCCTCTCTTCATCCCACCTGCGCCTGCGAGGGCACAGCTCGATCATTGAGATACCCCCCTCAGCCTTCCTGTTCCCAACCAACATGGCTACGCTCCGGGTGCTCGGTCTACCGGCGATGAAATGGATGGTCCGCCGGATCTCCCAACGTACTTCCAGGGTGGTGTTCTATTGCCACCCCTACGAATTCATGTATGCGCACCGACAATCCTTCCCGCGCAACATGTCCAAATGGAATATGCAGGGCATGAGACCGGAGAACTTCTCCCTCCTTGACGCATTTGTTGAACACATGGTGCGGCAAGGATATTCCACAACGCTGTTTGCAGAATCGTTTAGCAAGGCACGGAATTCATCGTATGAAGTGCACGCTCGCGGATATGCGACTTCCGCCCGATGAGATCGATGATGTCAATGCGCACGTGACTGACCTCCCTGGCAGCTACCGGCAAGACATTCACAACGCCCACCTCAAACCTTCAATACATTCGCAGATTGTGAGCAATTCTGACCAGTTTGAGTCCGATCAGAGTGGCATGATGTAGCCATCATCCGCGGGCGTTCACAGGAACCTGCTCACGTACTGATGTGCCAAGGCTCGTACGATAAACCGGGAGATAGAGAAAGGAGTTTCTCATGTTGTACTACGCGTTGATGTTCTTGCTGCTCGGCCTTGTGGCGGCTGCTCTGGGTCTGTCAGGAATTGCTGCGGTCGCGACGCAGATTTCCTGGGTGTTATTCGTGGTTGGAATCGTGCTCCTGATCATTCACGTGGTGATGGGGCGTACGCCTCGAGTGACCTAGCAGGAAGCGAAAATCTATTTCGGCTCAGCAGAAATTCGAGGGCCAGCACGTCTGGGATAATTGCCCTTCTGCCGGGTAGCCGAACGAGGCAGGCGAGACACTCGGAGTCGAGGCTTGCGCCTGTTCAGTTGCTCGCGGCATCCCCGATGCTCTCTGCAAGAACCTCGCTCTCTCCAGCATTATTTCAATCCTGCAATATGACCACCGCCAACGTTGCTTAAGGGAGACTATGTCATGCCTGAAACTCTTGGCGCAAACGATTCCGTGCCCACCCACCAGTCCTCTGTTCTTAGCACCTTGAGGATTGGGACGGGGAGGGTGGTCTTTGTGCTCTGTCTCATTCTAGGGATCGTGTCGGCAACGATCGCGGCTGACGATTCTTACATCGCCGGTTATGCCGCCGCCGTTCTCCAACACGAATTCAATGTGCCCGGGGCTATCTTACAGGTGCACGAGGGAGTGGTGATTGTGACCGCCGACTCGCTCGGCAAGGTGGACCGGCAGAAAGTTCTCACGGCACTGGAAAATATTCCCGGCGTCGTGCGTGCGGAAGTCCGGGAGGGCCCGCCGCCTGCCGTAGCTCCGGCGGGTCCTCCACCGGCGGCGGTCCAGCAAGAGGTGCCCAAGCCTGAGTCAAAATTCCTTCCCCACGGTCTCCTCGTGGCTCCTTTCCATGCAGACCCGCGATGGCCGCATTTCTCCATAGCGTCCCGTCAAGTTTCATTGGGCCAGGAGCCGGGGAATTCCGGCTCAGCAAATTTCGGAGAAACGTTTGCACTTTATCGCAACGCGGCACCTTTGGATGGCCAATGGGAAATCGCGCTCCAGGCCGGAGTCTTCAGTCTATTCAATATGAGTGCCCCGTCCGGATCGAAAGACCTCGTCAATGCCGACTATACCGTTGGGTTGCTCACCAGCTACCGGACCGGTCCGTTCGCGGGCTTTCTCCGCCTGCATCACCAGAGTTCGCATCTGGGCGATGAATTCATTCTCAACAGCCAGCCGCCGATCAATAGAATCAATTTGAGCTTCGAAGAAGTGGACTTAAAAATCTCCTATGAGCTGGCCTCCTGGTTCCGAATCTATGGCGGCGGAGGCATGCTGGTGGGGCGAGATCCAAGCGATCTGAAACGCGGCACGAGCCAAGTGGGAGCGGAACTCACCAGCCCCTGGACCTTGTGGGGCGGCAAGGTTCGTCCGGTGGCGTACGCAGATTTTCAGGCCAATGCAAGAAGTAATTGGAGGGTCGCCAGCTCCGTCATGGCGGGACTTCAATTCGAGAATGCGAGAATCGGAGATCGCAAACTACAAGTATTGGCGGAGTATTTTAGCGGCCCCTCGCCCAACGGACAGTTCTATACGCAAAACACCGAATGGTTCGGACTCGGCATCCACCTCTATTACTGATCCACCCTCGCTTCCGCGTCATCGACTTCGCCATGCCGACTTCGCACGCCAATACTCCATCGGGATCGCACAACATCCTCAGTAAAGCCGTTTTGTAGTCGTCGAGGAAACTGCTGAATTGCATGCCACCTCAATAGTATTTCCACAACTAGTTAGTTATGCTGGTCATGGAAGCCAGGAGATCCTCACGGAGCGTCGCTTTATGGCCTCAGAAGCAGATATTGACGCCCGCCGGCGCGCTCGTATATTCTCTTGAAAGAATCAGTATTTTTGTGCACTCACTGCCGCGTACCTACACAAGACTTTTCCCGGAGTTCTTAGGAGGGTCTGTCCGTGAAAGGCAAACAAATCGCACCGTTTAATCCCCAGACGTTCCTTAATCAGGTCGGCAGCGGCAAAACGAATCTGACGTCACCTAAGAAGCAGATTCTCTTTTCGCAAGGGGATAAGGCGGATGCCGTATTCTATATCCAGACCGGCAAGGTCAAGCTCTCAGTCGTGTCGCAACAAGGCAAAGAAGCCGTCATCGCAATACTGGAGAAGGGCAGTTTTTTCGGGGAGGGGTGTCTTGCCGGGCAGCTGGTATGCATGGCTACGGCGACCACTGAGGAAGACTCCACTCTCGTGCGCATTGAAAAAACCGCTATGATCCGTGTGCTCCACGACGAACCCGCCTTCTCCGAGCTGTTCCTCGCGTATCTCCTAGGTCGCAACATTCGTATCCAAGAGGATTTGGTGGATCAACTCTTCAATTCCAGCGAGAAACGGCTGGCGCGGGTGCTGCTGTTAATGGCCCATTTCGGGAAAGAAGGCAAGCCGGAACAGGTCGTTCCGAAGGTCAGTCAGGAAATGCTCGCCGAGATGATCGGCACCACGCGCTCCCGCGTCAGTTTCTTCATGAACAAGTTCCGTAAACTGGGCTTCGTATATTACAACGGTGGGTTGCACGTGCACAGCTCCCTCCTCAATCTCGTCCTCCACGACTAGGTTCCCCCTCTTGAGACTTCGTTGAATTCGACCAGGGCGAGCGCGAATTCGCCTGCCGTCTGGATCCTTCAAACTGAGCAATTTTGACCAGACTGCCTTCCGTCTAGTTGGATAGAGTTGACCGAAGATTTTGCGCGACCGGACTGATATAGTTTCGCGGTGTATCACACCTCCGATAAGTCAGGTATACTGTTGCGACTTCCCCTAATACCGGGCCACGCCGAACGAGAAATTCTGGGCTTCTGACGGTCTGGTGTGAATCTGCTGCTGAGCACGTTTCGCCAGGATCAACTATCCACGGGAGCGGTGCCGCCGCTGCCCATTGCAGTCTACTCGCCGGCACTCGATCTACTGTTTCGCATTGGATGTCGACACACACGTTGGTCTTGAGACCTTCGTCTCGAACCGAGCGTTGCGCTAGGCAAAAATCGCCGAAGAGGAACAAACCAAGCCGCCAGCTTGGTTGCAAACTGGTTCGCGAGATTTCGCTTCTAAGAAAGAGACCTCACACGTGAAGGTAAGCAGCAAGATCAATCTCGGAAGCTTGCTCCATCTGAGGGCGAGCTTCCCCGAAAACGACTTGGCGGAAAAGTACGCCGGTGGCGAGCCACCGCTGCGTTCGGAACTATTCAGCGGCGACCAGATGGAGCTGCATGGCAAGACTTTGGCTGGTCTACACCGGCTGAGCCTGGGCCAGGCGCCGGACCAGTTGCTGAGCAGGCTGGCTGAGAATGAAGGCGTCCTGATCGGAGTCCGCGATCTGTTGGCAGAGGCGGTGAAGGCGAACCGCCGGATTGCGCCGGCCGGGGAATGGCTGCTCGATAACTTCTATCTCATCGAAGAGCAGATTCGCATGGCCAAGAGACACTTGCCCAAGGGGTACAGCCGGGAGCTGCCTCGCATACTGCATGGCTCATCGGTTGGGTTTCCGCGCGTGTATGACATCGCGCTCGAAACGATCTCGCACGGCGATGGACGAGTCGATCCGGGAAGCCTCAGCAGTTTCGTTGCCGCCTATCAGACTATTACCGATCTCACGTTAGGGGAATTATGGGCCATTCCGATCATGCTCCGCCTGGCGCTGATCGAGAATCTCCGGCGCGCTGCAACGCGGATTGCCGCCCAGAGGATCGACCGCAATCGCGCCGACTACTGGGCGGATCAGATGATGGAAATCGCCGAGAAGGATCCGAAGAGTCTGATTCTGGTGATCGCGGACATGGCGCGGTCGAGCCCGCCGATGGCGAGTGCGTTTGTTGCGGAGTTCGCGCGCCGATTGCAGGGACAGAGCCCCGCCTTGGCATTGCCGCTCACCTGGATCGAGCAGCGGCTCTCCGAGTCCGGCCTGACGATTGAGCAGTCGGTGCAGTCGGAAAACCAACAGCAGGCCGTCGACCAGGTCTCCATCAGCAACAGCATCGGTAGTCTTAGATTTCTGGGGGCGATGGACTGGCGCACGTTCGTTGAGACGATGAGCGTGGTCGAGCAGACGCTGCGTGAGGATCCCGCTGCAGCCTATGGCAAGATGGATTTTGCCACTCGCGATCGCTACCGTCACGAGGTGGAGAAGATGGCGAGGAGCAGCCGGCTCTCGGAACGCGAAGTGGCGCGCCACGCGATCCACCTGGCGCAGCAGGGCGGGGGCGGAGGCGACGCTCGAAAAGCCCATGTTGGTTTCTACCTGATCGACAAAGGAGTACCCCAGCTCGAACGAACGGTGGAAGTGCACCTCTCCACGTCTGAGGCGTTTCAGCGAACGAGCGGCCGATTTCCGTTGCTCCTCTATGTCGGCACGATCGTCTTGATGACGGGGGTCTTCACCGGCGGCTTACTGGCACTGGCGTACGCCGAGGACAAGGAAGGTTGGTTACTCGTACTGGTCGGTCTCCTGTCACTTCTCTGCACAAGTCAACTGGCGGTCGCGCTGGTGAATTGGCTTGCGACAATGTTGGTGACGCCGCATGCGCTGCCGCGAATGGACTTCTCCAAGGGTATCCCCCCGGAGTCGCGCGCGCTGGTCGTGGTCCCGACTATGCTGAGCAGCGTTGAAAACATCGAGGAGCTGATCGAGGCGCTCGAAGTCCGGTTCCTGGCCAATCGAGACGACCACCTGCACTTCGGGCTGTTGACCGATTTTCGAGACGCGCACGAGGAAACACTCCCGGAAGACGAGCCCCTGTTGAGGCTGGCCCAGAAGAGGATCGAAGAGCTGAATGGAAAGTACAGAGAGGCGACACGCGATGCGTTCTTTTTGTTTCATCGCCCGCGCCGGTGGAATCCTGTGGAGCGGATCTGGATGGGATACGAGCGGAAACGAGGGAAGCTTGCGGATTTGAATGCATTTCTGCGCGGCGGAACGCTGAATAAAACAGCGGATCGCTTCGCACTCGTCGTCGGTGAGACTGCGGTGCTGTCGAACGTGCAATACGTGATCACCCTCGACACGGATACACAACTGCCGCGTGATGCGGCGCGGCAGTTCGTGGGAGCGATGG
The DNA here is from genome assembly GCA_963741245.1 of Nitrospirota bacterium. Taxonomy (GTDB): domain Bacteria; phylum Nitrospirota; class Nitrospiria; order Nitrospirales; family Nitrospiraceae; genus Palsa-1315. The sequence continues at coordinate 57,391 of CAVUHR010000007.1, forward strand.
CGCACCCGCTGAATCGTGCTCAGTACGATGAACACAAGCAACGGGTCTGCGAAGGATACGGCATCCTGCAGCCACGAGTTGCCGTGAGCCTGCCAGGCACGAATCGGTCGCACTATGCACGACTCAACGGGAGCGATCCGGGCATCGATCCCTATACGCGCGCTGTCTCCGATGTATACCAAGACCTGTTCAGTGAAGGCTCGTTCATCGGCAAGGGGATCTATGAGGTGGACGCGTTCGAACGAGTACTCGCGGGTCGCTGTCCCGAGAACCGGATTCTCAGCCACGATCTTCTGGAAGGGTGCTACGCACGGGCGGGGTTGTTGAGCGATGTGCAGTTGTACGAGGAGAATCCCTCTTCCTACATCGTAGATGTGAACCGGCGGCACCGCTGGATCCGTGGGGATTGGCAGCTTGCAGGATGGCTGCTGCCGCGCGTTCCCGGTCCCGGAGCGAGGCGTCAGAAGAATCCGCTCTCTGGACTGTCCCGATGGAAGCTCTTCGACAACCTTCGGCGTAGCCTTGTCCCATCTGCGTTGACCCTTATGCTGCTGCTCGGCTGGACGGTTTTGTCACCGTACTGGTTGTGGACCTTGTCGGTGATCGGAATTATCCTGATTCTTCCGTTGCTTGGCTCTATTCTGGATTTGTTTCAGAAACCGGAGGATGTGTTGCCGGAGCAGCATTTCGCCGCCGCGCAACGCTCGGCCGGCCAGCACGTCGTTCAGGCGTGTTGACGGTCGCGTTCCTTCCCTACGAGGCGTTCTTCAGTCTCGATGCGATCGTGCGCACGATCTGGCGGATGTTGGTCACGCGTAAACTACTGCTCGAATGGAGTCCGTCAAGCAATCAGGACCGCAATCGCCGCACAGACTTCGTCGCCTACTGTCGGACGATGTGGATCGAGCCCGTTCTTGCCACGGCCGCGGTGATGTATCTGATACGGTCTGATCCGGACGCGTTAGACGTGGCGCTGCCCATCCTGGCCCTCTGGTGTGCTTCCCCCGCGATCGCGTGGTGGATCAGCCAACCGATCACTCGGCGCGAAGTGTATCTGACTGGCGGCGAGACTATCTTTCTCCGGAAGCTTGCTCGAAAGACCTGGGCGTTCTTCGAAGAGTTCGTCGGTCCAGAAGATCATTGGCTGCCGCCTGATAACTATCAGGAGCATCCCGTTGCCGTGGTTGCACATCGCACGTCGCCGACCAATATGGGACTTGCGCTGCTCGCAAATTTGTCCGCGTACGACTTCGGCTACATGTCGGCCGGACAACTCATCGAACGCACGACGAATGCGCTCCACACGATGGAAGGGTTGGAACGTCACCGAAGCCACTTCTACAACTGGTACGACACGCAATCTCTGAAACCGTTGCTGCCGACCTATGTGTCGACGGTAGACAGCGGAAACCTTGCGGGCCATCTGCTGACACTGCGGCCTGGTCTGCTCGCGCTCCCCGATCAGAAGATCCTGGGGTCGCGATTTTTTGACGGGCTCAGCGACACACTCAGGGTCTTGGAGGATGCTGCTGAGGGAACCACTCTGGCCCACCTCGCTGAATTTGGGAACTATCTGGATTCTGCCTACGATTCCAGGCCGACTACGCTCACGGCGGCGCGGCTCTGCCTTGACCAGCTGGCGACATCCGCCGAGGAGGTGCTCGATAGCCTGAAGGCTGCCCCCGAGAGCCAAGCGACCTGGTGGGCGCGCGCACTTGCCCGGCAATGCCGGGATGCCCTCGCTGACCTGATGTTTCTCGCACCGTGGGCATTGCTGTCTGCCTCACAGAACAGGCTCAGCGAATGTGGCGACATCGATAAGATCCCCACCCTGCGCGAATTGGCACACCTTGACGTGGCCTGTCTGCCGGCCATCGAGCATCGGTTGGGCTCAGAGGCGACGCACGAAGAGAACATGTGGATCGGCGACCTGCGACAACTTATTGCAAAAGCCAGCCAGCGCGCCAGAGATCGAATCGCGGCCGTCGAAGGACTGGCACATCAAGCCAGTAACTTTGCCAGTGTGGAATACGATTTCCTGTTCGACAAGGGCTGTCATCTGCTGGCTATCGGCTACAACGTCGGCGAGCGCCGGCGGGACTCGAGTTACTACGATCTGCTGGCTTCGGAAGCGAGGTTGTGCAGTTTCGTGGCGATTGCACAGGGACAACTGCAGCAGGAGCACTGGTTTGCTCTCGGGCGTCTCCTCACGACCGCCGGTGGAGGGCCGGTGCTCGTCTCATGGAGCGGGTCGATGTTCGAGTACCTCATGCCGTTGCTGGTGATGCCGACATACGAACACACGCTGCTCGACCAGACCTGCAGGGCGGCGGTGGAGAGACAGATCCAGTATGGAAGGCAGCGCGGCGTCCCGTGGGGCATGTCTGAATCCGGCTACAACACGATCGATGTTCATCTTAACTACCAATACCGCGCTTTTGGCGTGCCCGGTCTGGGACTCAAACGTGGGCTTGCCGATGATGTGGTCATTGCGCCCTATGCTTCGGCGCTTGCTCTGATGGTGGCGCCCGAGGAGGCGTGCCGGAATCTGCAGCGCCTCGCGGCTGAAGGGGTTGAAGGACCATTCGGTTTATATGAAGCGATCGACTATACACCTTCTCGTCTCCCACGCGGACAATCGAGCGCGGTGATTCGGTCCTACATGGCCCATCACGAGGGCATGAGCTTGCTCTCTCTGGCATATCTACTCCTGGACCGTCCGATGCAGAAGCGATTCGAGTCGGATCCGTTGTTCCAGGCGACCACGCTGTTGCTTCAGGAGCGGATTCCAAAGGCGACGGCATTCTATTCGCACACCGCCGAGCTCTCCGACTTACGTACGACCTTTGGTGATGCAGAGATGCCGGTGCGCCGGTTCAGCAGCCCTCACACTCCGATACCGGAGGTGCAGTTGTTGTCGAACGGCCGATACCACGTGATGATCACGAACGCGGGCGGTGGGTACAGTCGGTGGAAGGACCTCGCCGTCACACGCTGGCGCGAAGACAGTACCTGCGACAACTGGGGCACGTTCTGCTACATCCGCGACGTGGAGAGCGGGGAGTTCTGGTCAACGGCCTATCAGCCGACTTTAAAGCAATCGAAGAATTACGAAGTCATTTTTTCTGAGGGACGGGCTGAGTTTCGCCGCCGCGACCAGGATATCGAGACGCATACCGAGATCGTGGTGTCGCCGGAAGATGACATCGAACTGCGTCGAACCCGCATCACCAACGGCTCGCGGACCAGCCGAACGATCGAGATCACGAGTTACGCGGAAGTTGTGCTCGCATCTTCTACCTCGGACGCGCTGCATCCGGCGTTCAGCAATCTCTTTGTGCAGACCGAGATCATTTGCGAGCGGCAAGCGATCCTGTGTACGCGCCGCCCCCGCTCCCTCGGCGAGCCATCGGCATGGATGTTTCATCTCATGACCGTGCATGGAGCGGACATCGGAACGATGTCCTACGAGACGGACCGCCTACAGTTCATCGGCCGTGGACGCACTGCCGCCGACCCACAAGCCATGAGCGGCTCGGACGCGCGACAAGGGACGCTCGATACTGCGGCGCTTTCTGGCAGCGAGGGCTCTGTGCTCGATCCGATTGTCGCCATCCGGTGTCGGATCACTCTCGATCCGGAAGAATCGGCCACGATTGATATGGTGTCCGGCATCGGCGACACACGCGACGTGTGTCTGGGCCTGGTCGAGAAATACCAGGATCGGCGTCTCGCCGATCGTGTTTTCGATCTGGCCTGGACCCATAGCCAGGTGGTCATGCGGCAGCTGAATGCCACCGAGGCCGCCGCACAACTCTATGGCCGTCTGGCCAGCTCTGTCCTCTACGCCAATTCCTCCCTGCGGGCTGATCCGAGCGCTCTGATCAAAAACCGCCGCGGGCAATCCGGGCTCTGGGGCTACGCCATTTCCGGCGATTTGCCGATCGTGCTCCTGCAGATCGGAGATCCTGCCAATATCGATCTGGTGCGCCAGCTCGTACAGGCCCACGCGTACTGGCGCTCCAAGGGGTTGGCCGTGGACCTGGTGATCTGGAACGAAGATCACGCCGGTTACCGGCAATTACTCCACGAACAAATCATGGGGCTGATTGCCGCGGGCCTCGAAGCACACGTGATGGATCGACCGGGCGGCATCTTCGTGCGTCCTTCGGACCAGATATCGACCGAGGACCGCATTCTGCTCCAATCGGTTGCCCGTGCCATCATCACCGACAATCGGGGATCGCTGGCGGACCAGATCACCCGCCGCGGCCATGTGGACATCACCGTGCCGCGCCTGACGCCAATCCGAACCCGCCGCGCCGAACCCTTGCCATCCGCTGCGTTACCGCGCACCGATCTCACCTTCTTCAACGGGCTGGGAGGGTTCACGCCTGACGGCCGTGAATATGTTATCACGACCTCACAGGGGCATGTGACGCCGGCACCGTGGGTAAACGTACTGGCGAATCCGCACTTTGGCACAGTCATCTCGGAGAACGGTCAGGCCTACACCTGGAGCGAGAACGCCCACGAATTCCGCCTCACTCCGTGGCACAACGACCCGGTGAGCGATGCGAGCGGAGAAGTCTTGTACCTCCGTGACGAAGAGAGGGGCCACTTCTGGTCCCCCACGCCGCTGCCCAGCCGCGGGGCGACACCGTACGTCAGCCGACACGGCTTCGGCTATAGCGTCTTCGAGCATACGGAGCGCGGCATCCGCTCAGAGCTGTGGGTGTATGTGGCCTTGGATGCACCGATGAAGTTTATGGTGCTCAAGGTGCGGAACGAGTCAGGCCGATCGCGCAAGCTGTCCGCGACTGGTTATATGGAATGGGTGCTGGGAGATCTGCGGCCAAAATCGGTGATGCATGTCGTTACGGAATTGGACCCCAAGAGCGGCGCGGTCTTCGCGCGAAATCCCTATAATACGGAATTCGCCGGACGGATTGCCTTCTTTGACGTGGACGAGACGACTCGGACCATCAGTGGCGACCGGACTGAGTTTATTGGGCGCAACGGCACGCTTCGCAATCCGGCTGCGATGACCCGGTTGCGGCTGTCGGGCAAAGTGGGGGCCGGTCTGGACCCCTGCGCCGCAATCCATGTTCCATTCGAGCTGGCCGCCGGGCAAGAGCGTGAGATCATCTTCAGGCTGGGTGTCGGGCGAAACGTCGATGAGGCCAGACAGTCGATACATCGCTTCCGAGGATCTGCTGCCGCACGCGGCGCCCTCGAAGCCGTGTGGCAGTACTGGAAGCACACACTCGGCGCTGTGCATGTGGAGACGCCAGACCAGTCACTGAACGTGCTGACCAACGGCTGGCTCTTGTACCAAACGCTCGCGTGCCGTCTGTGGGCGCGGAGCGGATACTATCAATCGGGGGGCGCCTTCGGTTTCCGCGATCAACTACAAGATTCGATGGCGCTCATCCACACCGAGCCGCAGCTTGTGCGCAAGCATCTACTGATGTCCGCAGCCCGACAGTTTCCGGAAGGCGATGTCCAGCACTGGTGGCATCCCCCCTCAGGCCGGGGCGTGCGTACGCACTGTTCGGATGATTACCTCTGGCTGCCCCTGGCGACATGCCGCTACGTACTGAGCACAGGGGATAGCGGGGTCTTGGATGAACCCATCCACTTCGTCGAAGGCCGCCCGGTAAACCAGCAGGAGGACTCGTATTACGATCTACCCGGCCGGTCTGAAAAAGCGGCCAGTTTGTACGAACACTGTGTGCAAGCCATCCTGAAGGGCCTCACACGTGGGGAGCACGGCCTTCCACTCATTGGCTCCGGTGACTGGAACGACGGCATGAACATGGTCGGCGAACAAGGCAGAGGCGAGAGCGTCTGGTTGGGGTTTTTCCTGTATGACGTGCTCATGCAGTTCGCTAAAGTCGCACGCCTGCGTGGTGACCAGTCCTTCGCCGAACGTTGTCAGAAGGAGGCGGCTGACGTGCGCCAGAATATCGAGCAGCATGGCTGGGATGGAGAGTGGTATCGCCGTGCCTACTTTGACGATGGCTCGCCACTTGGGTCGGCGAGTAATCCTGAATGCCAGATTGATTCGATTGCGCAAAGCTGGTCGGTTCTCTCAGGGGCGGGGGATGCCACGCGCTCACGCATGGGCATGGATGCGGTGGATCGGCGCCTCGTGCGCCGGGACCATGCGCTGATCCAACTGTTGGATCCGCCGTTCGACAAGTCAAATTTGAATCCCGGCTATATCAAAGGGTACGTCCCGGGGGTGCGAGAAAATGGCGGGCAGTATACGCATGCGGCGATCTGGGCGGCGATGGCGTTCGCCGCATTGGGAGACAGCCGGCGCACGTGGGAACTGTTAGCCATGATCAACCCGGTAAACCATGCGAGATCTCCGGAGGGTGTTGCGACCTATAAAGTAGAACCGTACGTCGTCGCGGCTGACGTCTATGCGCTCTCGCCGCACATTGGCCGCGGTGGATGGACGTGGTACACGGGTTCGGCAGGCTGGATGTACCGGCTTATCGTAGACTCACTCCTTGGGTTGAGACTGGAAGTAGACAAGCTACGCGTTGCTCCGTGCCTCCCTGCGGATTGGAAGGGGTTCACGTTGCATTACCGATACCGGGACACGCTCTACCATATCAATGTCCTACAAGTCAGCGCAGGGAACGGCGAGATGAGCGTGACCGTCGATGGCGTCGAGCGACATGATAAGGTTATTCCTCTTGTGGACGACCGTCAGGAGCACTCGGTTGAGGTAAAAATACAGGCCGCCGCAACTGCGTGAGCGTAACAGCTTTTACCAAAATCAGAAAGCGTTGTGCAGTGGACTCGAGTATCTATGTGAATGAGAACCCGTAGAATCATTGAAGTATCCCAGCCGCGCGTAATACCGCTTGACCGGGCCCTCCATGGCGTCTAGCATAGGGAGGTGCTATATTGAGCCTCGCTGACTGTCCCATCCCTCGCGCCTCGTGCTTCCTTCCTGCGCGTTTGATTCCCCAGTCGCCGCCGCTCCTATGCCAGCGTGTTTCTGAAGTGCTGCGATCATCTGGGCGTGACCACCAGGACGGAAGCGGATCGGTTCCTTGAGGACATACGAGTCTGTGGACATGCAGCGGATGTTTGGGTACAGGCCCCCAACCTATGAAGGAGAGACGCGATGACACCCGACGAACAAATCACAAGGATGAAGAAAGCGATCACTCAGGCCGTGAAGGTGATGGGAGACCGGTTTGGATCGACGGAAGCAGACGTTGAGAGGGCTATTGATGAGCTGAAGGCGTCCATGCAGACGGCGCCGGCCGCAGCAGCCCAGCCTCCTCAGGGCACGGCAGCCGTGACCGCACGCACAGATTGAACAACAGGCTCATGGCCTTGAGTGAGGGGCTCGTGGGTAACCAGCATCAGGGGGGATAGTATGAAGAACACCACGCAAGTCTATGTGTTGACGCTGAATGCACCGTCAAGAAAAACCGTTCGACTCTGGACGGGAGCGAGCATCCATTCGCTGCGGCACTGCTCCAGCAAGAAAATTGATCGGACGCTGGCGGAGATGCAGCAGCATGTGGATGATTTGCAGCGCGCCATCAGGGTGCTGGCGACGGGCGGATCGTATTCCCTCAATCGTGCTCGATAATGTGACGCTGCCGGCGGAACACACTCACTGAGAAAGAACACAGCCAACATGCCGGACGATGCAAAAAATAAGAAAGTTCATGCCGCAGCCAAGCCGGCCGAAGCACCGTCACAGCTACCAGCCGACGGCAATCTCACGTGCAGCGAATCCCAGATTGAGGACATTCTCTCTGAGGGCGAGTCCAGCAGGCCGACGAGCAAGAGCGACAAGGGCCTGCATCCAAAACGCCAGCCCAAGTCTTCACAGTAAGCAGCTTGCTGTGAGGTGAGTGCGTGCGTTCCTGACCTGCAGAATCTGCGGTGACTTCATCCCCTCTGCGGCCCACAGCAAAATCATGCGAAAAGTTCCTGTCTGGCTCGTCTTGTTGCCCTCCATGGTCACCATCGATGTTTCGTGAAATGACTGGTGCGCTTTGGCAGAGCGTCGGAGTATTCTATGCCGACAGCACGACAGGGGAACAGCCACATGACCGAACGCACAACTGATGTGAGGCTTCGGTGGCCTCTTCCGACCCATGACTACTGGTCCACCCCCTTCGCCGAATCGTTGCTGCAGCATCTGGATCTTTGTCCTGGAGCCGTCATCCTCGATATTGCCTCCGGCCACGGGATTCCGGCCTTCTACCTGGCAGAACAGGTGGGGCCCACCGGGCAGGTCCTGGCCATCGATCTCAGTGGGCGTCAGGTCGAGAATGCGCGAGTGATCCAAGGAGCGCAACTCCCGTGGTTACGGTTCGAATGCCTGGATATGCGCGCTCTGCCTCCGCACCTGCCCTGTTTCGACCGCATCACCGGCAATCTCTCCGTCATGTTTTTCCGTCCCAACCGTTTCCAATCCGTCCAGGGATTGGTGGAACATCTCAAGCCAGGCGGCCAACTGGTGCTGACCTTTCCTTCGCTCGGTACGTTCGATTCACTCTGGCGTCGGATCGATCAGGAAATGGAGGTCCGTGGTCTCCTGGCGGAACGCCGTCGGTTAGCAGCCTATCGCTCCGAACGGCCGTCAGCAGAAGACGTTCGTGGATGGCTGAGTCGGCTTCATCTCGCGCGCATTGTCGTGACCGAGTATCCGTTGGACGTGGCGACTGGTGCTGGTCCGGCGTTTCTCTACCATCCGCTGCTTCGGGGCGGTTTTCTCGATGATGTCTACGAATGTTTTGAGGATCAGGGACTGGCGGATGAAGTCATGACAAGGGTTTCGGAAGATGTGGGGAGCTTCACGCCGCTGATTGCGCAGCGGTGCGTGTTGTCGGGATGGAAGCCGTAGGGTAGTAGGGTGGTGCCTGGTTGTTCGCGCGCGGAAGGATCGCCAGTTCGGCGACGTTCGGGTTAGAACCGGTATCCAAGTTCTACAATATACATGTCTATACCGAGACTGGATGATCCGTACAAGCCGGCATCGGAGAAGTGTTGGAAGCGAAAGCCGGTATAGGCATGAGAAAATGGATTGATGAGGACCCCCATGGTCGCGGTGAGTTGAACCGGCCCCCCGAAGTCTTGCTCGCCGAACTTGTAGTTGCTGAAGAATCCTGCCCCCGCTCCGACGTCGAAGCTGACAAGTCCCTTCCATCCGCTCAGCGCAAGACCCGGCACAACAGTCATGAACAGACTGTTGTCCTCTGCCGCTTCCATTAGCCCAGAGCTTGCGGTCAACCTTGTCTCCAGACTCCACGCGCTGCCACCGAGCGGCCAGGACCAGGGGAGCGTGAAGACCGCTGCGACGTCAGCCATGCGGAAGGATTCTGTTTGCCTTTTCCCCAAGAGGGGACTTCCTCTACTGGCGCCAACGCGAGGGCCGATGCTCAGGAGGGTGATCCCCTCTGCAAAGCTGGGGGCGCAGAATGCCGTGGAAAGCGAGAGGGTAAGGATCAGAGACAGGAGGTATGGACGTTGATTGTAGCGCAAGTGCGGTCTCTCGGTGACTAGGATGAGCGTGACAGGGTTCGACGACTCCTCCAATTATTCATGTCTAGTCACTCCGCATGCTTGCTGCATGTGAGGCCCACAAGTTGCCCACATCAAGGCAGGGATATCGTTGCTCTGGTTAGGTGTGACCGCAACAGCGCTAGGCAAGATAATTGTCGCACCCGAGAGTCATATGGGGGTAATCGGTCGGAGGTCGCGGCCAGAGGGGTCGTAACAGACTGCGTGCCGTTCGCTACGACACATTGAATGTGAGGTACAAGGAACGGGGCAGGCCGTGAAGGGGCGCTTCAACCGAAGCGCCCCTTCCGCAACTGCAGCTTGTTGGCGCTTTGTTAGAAGCGACCGCGCCCACCGCGATCGCCACCACCGCCACCACCGCCGAAACGACCACCGCCACCACCGCCGGTGCGGGGTTCTTGTGGCTTGGCTTCATTGACAGTCAGAGGACGTCCGTCCATCTGTGAGCCGTTCAACGCGGTAATCGCGGCTTTGGCTTCTTCCTGTGTGGCCATCTCGACGAAGCCGAAGCCTCGTGATTGCCCGGTGAACTTGTCCGTGATCACACGCGCAGACTCGACGGTGCCGTGCGCGGCGAAGAGGGTGGTGAGCTGTGATTCAGTTGCCGCATAGGGCAACCCGCCGACATATAGTTTTGAACCCATGGGGGTTCCTCCTTCTGAAATTGATATTGTATGAGACTCGAGAAAGAATACACGAGGGGAAGGGACGGGCCGAAGACGCGAACAGTGTAGCGGCTTGGGTCGAGCTTCCGGTCAAGATTCTCGGTAACAACAATATCGGTGATGGGCCGTTCCATTTGCTGTTTCATGCGAGGCCCGCCGCGTGAAACACCACAACCCTAACAGAATCGAACGTGAAAAGCTATAGATCCTGTTTCCCTAGATTGTATGGCGCCTGCAGGCGTACCCTCTGGGGCGCAAGGTGCGACGAATAAGGAGCATCAAGTCTGTGCGCGCCTTATCCCAGGCAAGGCCGCAGCGAGCTATCGCTTTATTTATAAGGGGTGGCTGGGATGATCCCAACTGCGCGCACTATTCCACCCCCCCAGCCCTCAGCGCGCCAAGACGCGCTTTATCCCGAGCGAGGGCCTTCCAATTCCCTATACCTCCCTGTAGAGGAATGGCCAAGGCTGCCCTCAACTGCGCGCATCGAACGAGCACAGTTTCACCGTGCGCGTTCTGCGAGCAAGGAGGGCACCTGGCCGCTCCCTACCCATCCTTCTCAAGCCGCGCGTTGCGCGAGCACGGGGATCATCCCAGCTACCCCACCTCCTTTTTCGGCATCCTGCTAGAGAGGGGCGCGAATGAGAAATCTGCGATGGCAAGGTCTGACCTTGGTTCCTGGACCCTATCGATGGAGAGGAGGACTGGTGTGGGGGCTCCTGGGCTGTGCGTGGCTATGGGCAGCACTGGTGCTCGCCGCACCAGCCGATGAGGTAATCCCCATCGGCTCGATTACCGTTAATCCTATGGCGAACAACCGCCGTGCTGTGATTCTTCAAGGCAAGACGAAAACCGTGACTACCTATCACGGGCAGGACAGCTTCGGGCGATCGCTCTGTGGCCAAGGGTTTATTCTAGAAGATGAAACCGGTTCGCTCGACGTACTCTACCTGATCCGGTGTCAGGCGAACGAGACTCCCGTGGTGGTCGGCGAGGGTGAACGAGTGATCGTCCACGCGACCATCGATATCTCATCGGACAACGTGAAGAACACGGAAGGAAAAGAATTGGTGTTCAAAGCGATGGCCACCAAGATCATCCGGGAAAGATAACTCAGGCAGCGGAGTTCAGGAAATTAAGCCATGTGCTTCCCGTTGAGATGGATGTCGAAAACCCCCAAGTATCAAAGTATCGCAAGCGGTGGTGCAGTGGTCGAGGAGCCAGGAGTTTGTGGTGGAGAATCTCGCCATCTGGCAGCACCTCCTTCGCCGTAGTAGAAAGGCCAATGGCGGACAGGCTCTTAGCATGGACCTATCGTCTGTGTTAGATTGACTCTCACCTATGGCTCCTTCACCACAGCATCCGGCAGGGAAACTGTCTGACAGTCGTTCGCTTCTCCTGGCCCTGCTCTGTTTAGTCGGCGCTGCCTGTGGCACGACCGCCCAGTCCGGCAAAATCCTCTTGGACGATCCGCGCGGAACCGTGTCGCTGCAGACGATTTCCGATCGGTCGATTCAGGCCAATCATCCGATCAATCTGGAACCAGCCCTTCTCACCCAGCTATTGAAAGGCATGAAGATTCAGGATCAGGATCTTGGACACAATCATGTCAATGGCCGTATGAGTATGGACGCAGGACCATTCTACTCGTCCGTCCCCGTCTTCTCGGACGATCAGATCAGTTTCCTCGCTCCACTGCTTGCGGAAGGCTTACATGCGGCAACACCTGATCAGTCTGTCGAGTATCGTGTCGTGACTTCGCACGAAGGTTCTAATAGATTTCAATCACCGACCACAGAAACCACCACCGGTTCCCTCTACGTCTATGGCCGACATCTGTACGTGATACTCTCGCAATATCGCTACAACCAGATGCGGGAGAACATGACCACGTTAGACAGCTTCGGCCGACAGCGTACCGTCGATTATTCAGGTCTCCGGGACCGTACCCTGTTGTTCACTCCGAAGTCCGCCCAACGGTCCGATCGCTTTGATCCGCCGATAAGGGCAAAGTTGACCGACAGATTTATTGCTGTCGATTATCAGCTGCTGCAACAGGCGTCGCCACCAGTAGCCACCACTGAGCAACCTGCGCCTCGGATGGAAAGCGTGGGCGAGCCGATTCGCGAGCCTCTACCAGGAACCAGTGCATCCGAAGCCCCGTCTCCTACCACAGAGGCCCTGGCTCAGGAGGTGGAAGCCCTCAGGAAGCAACTGGAATCCGTTCAAAAGCAACTCGACAGCCAGACCACCACGCAAGACAGCCCAGAGCGGAACATCACACCCCCTTCGACGCCACAGCAGACAGCCCCGTAAACATCACATCTGACATTCAATGGCCCACACATTTACGGTCTACAAGGCCATCCCGCAGGATAGCCAAGCGAGACTGGCGGATGGGCGAGACAAGGTGGGAGTCCAATTGTCCACGTTGAGCTTCTCGCACGTCCCGCGCTTCACGCGCCACGGTGCGTAGTGCTTGAAGGGCTAGAAGCTCCAGACGCGGACTGGATACTTCGACTTGGCCACCTGCAGCAGCGCGAGAAATGCCGCGTAGTCGACATCATTGTGAAACACGACCACGCCGCCGGTGCCGCGATTGAGTACATGCTAACGCAGAAATACAACCATTCTGTTTTTTGGCCCTTGCGCCGTCGTTCGCTCACTCCTACAATTGGCCTCCCCATAGTCATGTTGTGGGACAGATGCTCTTTGAAGAGGTAATATGGGATCGCTCATAAGCTTAGGCAGCCTTCTATTTCTTATTGCAATCATTTGGTTCCTTTTAAAGAAGTTTGGCAGCCCACAATCGAAAGCCAGAGGTTTACTGCTTGCATACCAGACCTGCAAGGAGAGCGGTGGTCCAGAAAATGAATGCCTCTTCCAAATGTTCGACACAAGACCACCATGGAACAGCTTACCGAAAACGTTCCTGCGAGAAATAGCGACGAGACTTCAAACAAAGGAGAATATCGCTAATTTTGTTATCTTCTCTGAGAGAACTGGGATTCTTCAATCCAACATTCTGAGAATTCCTTCCACGGTTGAATTTGACCCGGATTTTGCTCTTGGCAGTGTGGCGACGGCCCTTATCAGCCGTGCGAATGCTTTTAGCAATCGCAGCCGCTTCCAAGATGCTAAACATGTGCTTGAATGGGTGGTTCTCCTGAACCCAAGATTTGTACAGGCTTGGTCAAGTATGGCAGTAGTGGCTTTCCGAACGAAGGACCACCAGACAGCGTTGTATTGGGCTGAAAAGGTGCTTAACTATGTACCCAACCCGAACAGCGATGATTTTGGGGAACGTGGAAACGCTGAACTTATGGCCCCCGGCGGCTCGGAAAAAGCTGCGCAACTTTTGGGAGAGCCAGGGGGAACTGATACATGGAAACAGGTTCAGCAACAGATGGAGGAGATCAGACAGGCATGTAGTCGATGAGCGAGTGGATCAAAGAAGGGAGTGCATCCTGAGGCCCTTGCGCCGTCGTGCGCAACCCTCTTACAATACGCCTCCCTGCGAGGCCCCCATGCCCTTTGCAGTTCGTCCCTACCTTTGTTTCCCTGTACACTGCACCGTCATGATTCCAAGGAGCCTTCTCCGAGAGCAGAGACAAAGGAGGGGTCGAGTATGGAAATCATCTACATTGGCGTCGGCATCTTCTTGGTGTGGCTTGTCCGAACCCTACACAAGATCAGGGTCCGTGACCAGGAGGAGACGGACAAGAAGATTGCGTTCGCCAAGTGGGCGAAAGAACAGCACGACCCACACATCGTGTCCATGGTACAGAATCTCATAAGTGAAGGGCGTTTTAAGACCTGTGAGGAGGCGGCGATCTATGCCGAGCGGGCCCTCAACACACCGTCGCCGGAGCCCCGCTTAAATAGCCACGCGAACGACAAGGAAGGAACACCTTCATAACACTCGTTCGCCCCTCCTACAATACGCTCCCTGCGAGGCTCCTATGCCCTTCTTGATCCGTCCCTACCGTCGCTTCCCCGTTACAAGGCGATCGCTGAACACGCGGACAAAGATGGCGAAGGTGCTGAAGGTGACGGTGGCGGAGTTGGTGGAGTAACGAGATACGAAACGGGAGGGGACGAAATGAACTTCTTCTACACACGCCTCTTTGTGCTGAGCGCGATGCTGCTACCAGTCCTCGCGGGCTGCACGTCGTATGCGCTGCTGTTGGGGCCCACAAATCCTACTATTCCCGATGCAAAGCAAGGGCAGGACTGTCGAGTTCAAGTGTTCGGAATTGGTGGCGTGCCTGATCTCACCGGCGCTCAGGCGATGCGCTCGGGCGAGATTACTAAACTACGAAGTGCCGAGTATCGCGTGAACACTGTTGTAGGCATGGGACGCGAGTGCGTGATCGTTACCGGAGAATGACCGACACGGCGGTGCCATTGTGGGAATGGCGGGAAACCAAAACGCTCGGTGTGACCCGAGCCGGTTGGCTGGGGAGTGAGGGCAAGTGGAACATGCCGCAGAACGACCCGGCCTATTTATCATTCGACGGCGACACAGTCGATCAGAACACATCTTGTCTTGGGGCAAGACACGGTTCGGACACAATATTTTGCATTTGCCGAGCAGAGCGTACTGAGACAACAATTCATCGATGATATTGACCTAGACAGAATGAATCTTGATCTTTATCGATGCCTAGGCTACGCTGATCATCATGTCTTACCAAGATCGTATTACCATCGATCCAGCCAAGCGCGGAGGCAAGCCATGCATTCGTAACCTCCGCATTACGGTTTCGGACGTGCTGGAGTATCTCGCCTCTGGCATGAGCGAAGACGCGATCCTCACCGATTTTCCCGACTTGACCCGCGAGGACATTCGAGCTTGTTTGGCCTTCGCCGCAGACCGGGAACGCAAACTGGTATCGATCCCGCCACAGTGAAGCTGCTCTTCGATCACAACCTGTCCTATAGACTCGTCAGAGCTCTGCAGCGAGAGTACCCCGATTCCCAGCATGTGCGTGAGGTCGGCCTGAGCGAAGCCACCGATGAAGCCGTGTGGCGCCATGCTATGGAACAGGGATTCACCATTGTGACCAAAGACTCCGAACTTGGGTTTCGGGAGAGCCTGATTGTCCCCCTTCGATCCAAAGCGGACGTGTCTGCGGCTCTAAGGGAGCCGCGCGGAGCAATGCAAGTCGTTCGCAAGCGGCACGGGAATTAAACGTGTCTGATGGAACGCGGGCGACGGCACCGATCAGCCTACCGGTTGCCTTCGTTACCAACATCGTCCTCTGACTTGTCGTCGTCCTCGTCATAGCTAATTTTTCGCATTGCCCTTTCGGCCTCAGTGCGGCGCCGCTCTGACGCGATCATGAGCTCAGTTGCGCGATATGCTTTATGGCGAACTCTTTGACCACCAGCCGTTCGTCTGCCAGCCATTCCGTCATGGATTCCTTCTTGACCAGCCATGCATCCACAAAGCCGAATTCACCAGATACCACGCCGGTGCTGTCGATGCTGATCCGGACCCCGCCCATTTTGTGAGGGTCATCTGGAAACCGTGACACAATCTCCTTCAACACGACGTAGGTGGAAGTCTCACCGCGATAGTTCTGGAGAATCGCCAGTGCGAAGTCTGCCTCCGTATCGCCGCCGGTCTTTACGAACTCTGCGAGGGCGATAGCGAACACCGGGGTGCAGTTTGGAAACGCGTTGCTGAGCAGGCGCCCCCCTCGAAACTGGAATAGCTCCCGGTCTTGAGCGAACCACGACAGTCCCTTGCTGATTGCGAGTTGAGGGTCTTTCGAGAGCACCTTTTCCAGTCCGTTGAAGCGGAACGGTACCGCCTCGAAGCGTTCTTCGTCGTCGCCGTCCTTGGCCTCCCTGGCGAGCCGAGCTCCGAGGTAATCCCAGACCGCCGCCGGCTGCCGCTCGGCCAACCGAACCAAAACGCGCTCGACCTGATAGTTCACTTGGCGAACGTAGCCCAGACTCTGTAGGAGCTGCGCCGTCCTCTCCAGACTCAATTCCTCATAGAACCTTGTGGCCTTCTGCAGAAACCACGCTTCCGAAACCCAGTGCGGGTCTTTGCGGTCATTCAAGAAGGTCAGGGCGTCGCGCACGAAAGTGTCGGCGTCTGAGATCTTTTCTGTCCCGTAATGTTCCAACACGAGCAGGAGACATTCGGTGATCGCTATTTGGCCGCGTTTATCAATCGCGCGCTTCAGTAGACGTTCGGCAAAGTCTGGCTTCTTAACATCTGAATAGCGAAGATGCCGCGCCACGCCTGTGAGATTCCTGGCAGACTCAAGTTCAGTCTCCAAGATCCGTTCATAGATATCGGGTCGGCTGCTCAGGGCCAGTCCGTTAAGAAAGCCGGGAAGGAAATTGCGGAGGTCGTCCGAGGCTTTTGCCAGAAACCTGCCGGCTACTTCGGGTTTACGCTCAGCCAGCTTGTTGATGAAATTGCCAAAAACCGGAAAGGTGGCAAGGTCATTCGACTTGGTTTCCGCGCAACGCGCAATCAGGTCGAACCAATCGCTCTCGTTCGCCGCATTGATCTCGTCGATGTAGCGGTTAGCTTCCCCGCGTCGATATTCGTCTTCCTTGTAGGCAAACTCCTTGTTGGTCCAGTGACTGGGATAGACAGATTCAAACCCTACCAGAACCTTGTATCGAACAAACCGCTCATTGGCGTTGATAGTGTCGCGGAACTTAAGGATTGCGGCCACCAGCGCCTCGGCTTCGGCCTGGCAACCGAACCGAGATTCCAGGTCCTCGGTAAGATCCGTCGCCCGGAAATAGTCATAGAGGAATCGGTGCTCCAAGTGCTGCAGCAGCTCGTAGCCCTCAGCTTTAGCGCGTTCCGTCACAAAGGCGACAATGCGTGTGGCATCCTTGAGCGTGGTGGCCAGGAGCTCGTTGGAAAATTGCGCCTGATTGGGAGTCCTTGTTGCGGGCGTCCAGGGCTGAAACAACTGCGCGCTTCTGTGCATCGTCGTTCGATCGATCATAGGCTGCGAAAAGGGCTTTGATCGCCTTGTCGCGAACCTCCCTGAGCTGATCGGATGCGGGCAGGGCTCCTGTACTCCAGACTACAGAGTCTGCCTTCCACTTTGTGCCGGTAATGTCTGATTGAATTGCTTTGGTCCAGACGGTAGAGCGATGGGCCGAATATTGTCCACCTCGGCATCGTTCATTCCCGCAAGGTGATTTACCAATGCCATCTGGACCATCGGCCCTACTTGATTGTAGGCGTCGATGTTGTACTCGGACAGTTTCTCGACAGCGTTCACAACCTGTTGCTGAATATTATCGTTCGGTTCGTCCCGATAAATGTCGATAAGCAGTTGCAGTGTTCCAATTACATCGGCGAAGCGCAGATTGACAACGATCTCCACGACAAGCTTGGTCACTGCATCGGCTTTGAAGCCGTCCATATTTCCGTAGGTTGTCTCTATCGGAACGGGTCCCGTGGTGCGCGCGGCTTTGACTGCCCTCAGCAAAGGACCTTTCAATCCATTGTAGGCAGCCGGCAAGTCGTCGTAATTAGGGATGGCGTAATCTTTCAGTCCTGACAAAATCTCGTAACGCTCGTTATTGTTCTGCGCATTGTCCAGCAGGTTGGCAATGTCCTTGTCGAAGAGCTCTTTGCCCTGGAGAACACGTCCATAATCCTGTTGGGCCTTCTGAATCTGAAAGCCAGCCGGGATTAGGTACTTGTCCATGATCCGCTCAAATCGGCGCGCGATACCTTTCATGGCTTTCCCGCCGTACCCATCGCCTAGCTTATCTTTGTAGAGAATGTCGTGAGAGGTCTCGGACCACGCGTGGTTCAGAATAGTTTGGACCTGAATTTCGCAGCGCAGGTCAGCGAACCGCGCATACTCTGGAAGGCGTAAACGATCCTCACCAAGCCGGACCGTGTAGTGAACTGCGCGGTATCGCGCCTCTTTGTTTTCCGGGGTGGGGTGGTGGATCCTAGTCGAGTCCGCCTCGATCTGGAAGTTTTCGCGGATCAGTGATGATGCCAGGAAGCGGTTAACGTCATTGTTAGTGTAGAAGATGAGCCGGGCACCGGCGAGATCGTGCCGGTCAAGCTCCAGCGTCTGTGTGTCCGGATTGCCCGCCTCCTCCAAGCGGCGCCGCAAGCTTTCCGTCCCTTTAGCACGGCACTGAACTGACTGAGGCCGTGGCAGGTTTTCGGCGGCTAGCAACGCCTTCTCCAAGATGAAGCGGACCGTTTCAGCGAAGGCTTCGTAGATCGGAAAAAACTTCTTCTCGTAGTCGTTAAGGTTCACGACACTCAGATCTCGCTTTTAATCGCATTCAGCATTCTCACCGAAGTGAGCGGAGGAGCGTCCGTCCGCTTGAAACTAATGCAGCGCACGTTGGTGGCTAGAGTGCCGTATAGAGTCATGTCGGCTTCTGGTCGATAAGGGACATCGAAAGAAGAGTCACCGCATGGCATTCAATGCCGCATAACTACTGAGTGTACTGACCAGCATACTACCGTTATAACTGCGAATGGCACAACCCTGGCACCTGGGATTTGTGCGTTCATATCATTGGCTTGGACGTATGCTGCCCGATACGGTGTTGGTGGGGCGGACAGACAAGTCTTAGTTACCGTACAACGGAGGCGCATTTCAGCTGTGGGGTGATCGAGCGCTGAAGTACTTCTAGGGACAGAAGGAGAGAGTACTACTCATAGTCTGAATTATTTGTTTTGGGAAACAGTCCTACTTCTGCTTCGCCACAATCTTGTATTTGATCCCCTCGTAGGTGGCTCGTGGAAGAATCTTCTTCTGCACTAATTCGTCCTTCCGCTGGTACGGACGCCCCTTGATGATCTTGTCTGAGTACACATCGCCAATGCCTGGTAAGGCTTTGAGCTGATCAGCGGTAGCGGTATTGATGTCGAGGAGGTCCGCTTTCTCGGCAGCATAGGCCACTAAGGAGCCAGTCGTCGTCAGGGGCACCAGCGGCAAGGCCAGAAACACAAAACCAAGTAGTCCGACGCCAAGCATCCACGTCACGAGTCTTAATCCCATAACGACCTCTTAGTTCGTGCACTTCAGCAATCTCTGTCCGCTACTTGAATTCGCAGTTGAGCTGTTCGCTGTGCATGGATCTCAAGCCACTTGTCCTCTACTCGCTGACAGATGTACTGTTCCAAGTCCTCCCGTGACGCGTCGTCAATCACGAGCGTTTTCGACCCCATACTCCTCACCACGCACCCATCGGATAATGCCAGCGGCCACGTAGAGACGCGGTTGACTCGACAGGTTCACCGTGAGTGAGCACACTTCTCCGATCCGTAACGGCAGATTGCCTGAGAAGCGCCAGCCTGTGAGAGACAGATTCCACACAGTGCCATAGCCCTCTAAGAGGCCGCATTGGTATGTGACGGGGCAACACTCAGGAAAGCGACGGGATGGGCGGATCGTGAAGGACATTGTGGCCTCGTGGAGAAACGTATTCTAGGTGAGGACTGGGGAAACTGCAAGGCGGGGTGTGCGGTAATGGATGTATTTATCGGCGGGAGTGTGTCAGCGCTGCCACGACCACGCTGATTGAACGAGACGTGAAGTGTATCTCGTAGGAAGAGCGAATCGCATAAGGCATTAGGAACAGCGGCGGGGCCTCAACATCTGGCCGGCCGTTGCCATTCTGGACGAAGGTCTTGAGGAGACGTTGACTTTCAATTGTGAAGCTAAAGATAGGAACGGCGGTTCCATCGCTATGAATCACCGTTCATAAAATACTCCTCTTCCTCTTCCCCACTCTGAGCGCCACCGTCGTCGTGCACCGCATCGTGTCGCCGACAGTTGTACGACTTCCGCCTGTTTGGCAATACCAGTTTCTTCCACGGAAGCTCGGCAACGAATCTTGGTCATGTGACTAGAGAACTGAGGCATGACGCCATACAGTCTGAGCATTCCGATCAGGTCATTCCTATGAGAGGGGTCTGAAACATCGTTATGTATTGGCAGCAACCACTCTTCTGAGGGGGGTATCCACACGGGGGGTATTCGCTGATGTAAGTCAGGCGTAGCATCATCATGGCGTGATACTCACGGGAGCTATGCGTATGCACAAATCACTGGCTCATCCACGATCAATTGGTCGGATATCTGATTAGCACAAGCTCCTGATTTTGCAGACCGATCTCGTCAATTTCGCTAATCGAGTCGATCAGATAGAGAATGCGTTCAACAACAATTCTATGATTATCTTTGCAAGTTCGACATTAATTGTCGCAGACATTTTTGATGGGCCTCTTAATACTCTTGGGGGAGGTTGAGGATCGAGGGTTCTGGATTTGACGGCTCATCCCCACAAATAATCAACTCTGCCACCTATAGAAACCCTCCGAGTGGCACGGGCGAGGTTGTTAGCTTCACCGGCACTCTTGATAACATCGGCGGCAACGGATTCGCTGACCTCTTTCACCATTGGATCTACAGGCTTCTCAGAAACATTCACGGGCAACATCATTGTTCCCGGACCTTCCCGTTCGACCCGGAACTTTTCGGCCACGTTGACATCGCTGGTTGTGAAGATTGGCTCTGCCAAAGTAACAATCGGGGGCAACTTCAGCCTGGCAGGCGACGACATTAACGCGAGCCTGTCGGGCAAGGTAACCGGGATCTCGGTCGTGTCGGGAGCCGACACGATCAAGATGACCGGGCTGTCGCTGTCGATCAATGTGATCGAAGCTGCGCTCGCGTCCGGTGACCTGGCAACTGTCAATGACCTCTTCGCTTTCCTGAGCAACAACCTTCCGGGCAACGACGTCATCACGTACAACTCGACGCTCGGCATCGAACTCTTCGGTGGAGCGGGCAACGACACCATCACCGGCGGGACGGGACCGGACACGCTCCACGGCGGCGATGGCAACGACACGTATGTCCACGTCGCCGGTGGCCCGAGCGACAGTTTCATTGAGAATCCGGACGAAGGCAGCGATACGATCCGGGCGGCGGTGACATTCACCCTGCCCGACGCCTCTCAGAACATAGAGAACCTCACGCTCACGGGCACCGACAACATCGACGGCACCGGTAACACCCTGAATAACGTCCTCACCGGCAACAACGGCAACAACGTTTTGTCGGGCGGAGACGGCAACGATACGCTGCTTGGCGGTCTGGGCAACGACACCCTCACTGGCGGTGAGGGCAACGACACGTATGTCCACGTCGCCGGAGGCCCGAGCGACAGTTTCATTGAGAATCCAGGCGAAGGCAGCGATACGATCCGGGCGGCGGTGTCCTTCACCTTGCCCGACGAATCTCAGAATATCGAGAACCTCACGCTCACGGGCACCGGTAACATCAACGGGACGGGCAATGCGACCGGTAATATCCTCACGGGCAATAGCGGCAACAACGTTTTGTCTGGCGGGGACGGCAACGACCAGCTCGATGGCGGAGCGGGCATCGACCGGCTGCGCGGTGGGCTGGACGATGACACTTATGTCATGAGCGCGGGCGATGTCATCGTGGAGAATTCCGGTGAAGGCACCGATCTGGTCGAGTCGGCGATCAGCGTCACACTGCCTGGGCATGTCGAGAATCTCACCCTGACCGGGGCGGGGGTGATCAATGGGACCGGCAACGACCTGGTCAACGTCCTCACGGGCAATGCGGCGGCCAACGTACTCACCGGCGGCGCTGGTATCGACACGCTCGTTGGCGGCGCCGGTGACGACATCTACATCCACGATGGTGTGGCCGATACCATCGTCGAGAATCCAGGCGAAGGCACCGATACGATCCGGGCGGCGGTATCCTTTATCCTGCCTGACGCATCTCAGAATATCGAGAACCTCACGCTCACTGGCACCGGCAACATTAACGGCACCGGGAACACCCTCAATAACGTCCTCACTGGCAACAGCGGCAACAACGTGTTGTCCGGGACGGCAACGACACGCTGTTCGGCGGCCTAGGCAACGACTTCCTCACTGGCGGGGAAGGCCACGACACTTACGTGATCGGCCAGGGCACCGATGTGCTCAGCGAGAATCCCGACGAAGGCATCGACACAGTGCACTCTGCGATCACCCAGACTTTGGGGGCCCACTTCGAGAAC
>CAVUHR010000008.1:0-170111 GCA_963741245.1 Nitrospirota bacterium
ACATTCAGTGAATCGTCGCGCCCGCCTTGTGCACCTGCGCCATGACCACATCTACTTCTGCTTTGCTCGCGACATTGTGGTCGAACGCGCACTCAGTCGCGCTTCGAGGGCCAAGGGGAACTTTGGCTTCATGGACGAGAGATGTGCGAGGCCAAATGGCCAGCTTCAAACCGCGTTGGAGATCGAAGAAGGCGACCGAGCCATGCTCAAACTCCGTACCGATGATCCCCTTCGTCGGCAGACCGAGCCCATCGCGATAAAACTTCAGCGATCGTTCCAAATCGTCGACACCGAGATTAATGACCGTGATCCGTGGCTTCATCGTTAAACAAGAACTCCATTCTGGAAATGTGAGACAGGCTACGGTTCGGAGAAGGAAGTGTCAACTTTCAAGGGTGGGACTGACCTTCCCTCTGAAAATTACACCATTGGCAAAGAAGCTCACCTGTGCTGTCATGGGCCCAACGGAGGAGGCCTATGACCAGAAAACGCCATACCGAGGAACAGATCATCGCCGTGTTGAAGGATGCCCAGGCCAGGGTCAGTGTTCAGGGCCTGTGCCGGAAGCACGGCATCTCGGATGGCACATTCTTATAAGTGGCGGACGAAATACGCGGGCCTGGAAGTCAGCGACGTGAAGAAACCACGTCAGGGTGAGTTTGGCCAACAGGGCATCTCTTAATCAGCGGGCCGTAGGTTCGACCCCTACACGGCCCACCAAAATCAACAACTTACAAATCTAATCTTCCGCAGATCTACACAGTGTAGACGCCGTGTAGACAGAGGAAAGGCGATTATTTTTCCGCTGCCGGCACTCTAGTTTTCTCCCGCTTCGAGACTCCCCGGTGTAAAAGAGTTCTTGCAAAGCTCGGCTCACATTGAAAGACTACTGACGATTTCTTTCAAAGTCGCCTTGCATTCTGAGTTTCACGTACCTCTTTTGCTCAGGCTCGTTCGGGAGATCCTGCGCGGTTGATGAAAGGAGCCCGTGGCGATCATGCAACGCCGGGAGATTCTCGCCGCAGCCAGAACTGGATTGGTCCGTCAGGAAGCGCCCTCGAAACCGCCACATCCTGTTACTGTCAACCCTGCTGTAAAATCAACGGTCGAGCGTGAAATCAAACTGGCGGTCGATGACCATTTCCGCCTTCCCGAGCTCCCCGGCACCCCACTGCCGCGACGTCTGCTGACCTCAACCTACTACGACACTTCCCAGTACGACCTGGCCCACGCAGGGATCACCCTCCGCCATCGAGTCGAGCGCGGGAAACAGGCCTGGCAACTGAAACTCCCTCTGATGAAGGACCGGCAGGAAATTGAGATGGTCGATCGCCGGGCTATTCCACCGACAATGTTTCGCGATCTGCTCTTTCTCCATCTCGGACGGCGGCGGCTCGTGCCGGTGGCGACCTTGCGGGTCTGGCGGGCGGGCGTTCGCGTGTGCACGGACAATGCCTCCGTCGCAGACATCACGCTCGACCACGTGTCGGTCGTGAAGAACGGAGCGGTGCTCCTGCGTTTTCGAGAACTCGAAATCGAGCAGGTGAATGGAAAGGACAACGCACTGCTCGACCTCGAACGGCAGCTCCGTCGAGCGGGAGCCGAAAATCATGACGGACGGCCCAAGTTGTTTCGCGCGCTTTCTTTGGTCGCTCCCAGTCCTGAGCCACCGCCGGCATCGGATGCGCCGGTGGTGGCTCATGTGAAGTGGGCCCTCGCACGACATCTCCGATGGCTGCTTGCGCATGACCCAGGCGCCAGGCTCGGAAGGGAACCCGAAAGCCTGCACCAAATGCGCGTGGCCACGAGACAATTGCGCGCCGTCCTGCGCGCCGCCAGGCCCCTGCTGGTTCCTGAATGGGCAGACTCGTTGCGGGATGAATTGCGCTGGGTCGGCCAACTGCTCGGACCGGCCCGCGACCTCGACGTACAACTCGCCTATTTCCGTGAGGAGTCTGTCGCGCTGGATGCACGAGATCGCCGGCCGCTGACACAGTTCATCGCCCATCTGGAAGCCCAGCGGAACAATGTTCAGGAGGCCCTGTTGAATGAGCTGAAGAGCGAACGGTATCTTGACCTCATCAGACGGCTCCAGCAAGCGGCGCTTGATCCAACCGCCGTCGAATCCACCGTGACGTTGCGCGACCTCGCCAAGCAGGAGTTCACAAAGTTGCGAAACGCGATTCGCCAGGCCGGTCACGCCCCCAACAATGCCACCATCCACGAGATCAGGATTAAAACCAAACGGGCCCGTTATGCTGCCGAACTCGCGGAGCCGACGGTCGGCAAGCCGGCCACACGCTTCATCAACAAAGCCCGCGTCGTGCAGGACGTCTTAGGTATGCACCAAGATGCCATTCAAGCTGAAGCGCATGTGCGGGCGTTCCTCAAGCAATCGACCAGCGCGCGGGCCGCCTTTGTCGCCGGACGCATGGTCGAACGCCAGCGCCAACGTCGAGGGAAAGCCAGGGAAAATATGCAGCGGCTCTTTCGTGGGCTCTTAAAGCGAGGCGAGAAAGCGTGGGGGTAAAACTGACGGGATGCGCGACGAGCGGAAAAGGCGGGACGGGCGAGACGCGAGGGTTCTCCTAGGGTTGACCGAAGGACCGCACATATCGCAACACCTGCCAGGCTTCTTCTTCCGTCAGTACGAGCGGAATAAAGGGAGCCATCGCCGTTCCTGGGCTGCCGTTCTTCAAAATCCAGAACAGTTCTCCATCAGTTCGAGCGGCTTGCCAATCCTTGTCGGTGAAATTCCTTGGCAAGGGGCCTTTCAGAATCCCCGGTTCAATATCTCCTCCTAACCCTTTCCCATCCTTGCCGTGGCAGGTGACACAGAATGCCTTGCCGTGAAAAATGGCTTTCCCTTTCTCGATATTCTCGGGCGTGGCCTCGAAGGGGTTTGTCCAGGTCCTGGATTCTTCGATCTTGTCGATCGGCACACGGGGCCGCAGAACGGCTTCATCGGCGGCTAAGACTGAAGCACCCCATTGACTAAGAACCGCCGCCATGAGCACGGCAGGAAAAATCCGATATCCACCGTACGTCACCATATCGCCCCTCGTTCTTCGCAACTGGCTACGTGTCATGAGAAGATGGAAAAATGGGCTAGCGTGCCCCGAACAAGCCCCGGCTAGCCCCTCCCTACGGCTTACTTGTCTGAATACCCAGGGAACTTGTGCCCGAGGGACTGAGGGAAAGTCACGGTACCGTCTGGGAATTCCTGCCCATGCTGCCACAAGTGATAAATCACACCGTCTGTCCCTGCTGCAACTTCCGCCACCTTGGCAGCCTGATCGTCCGGCATATCGAGGATTTTGACTCGGCCCGTCTCGATCTCGACTTTGTGGTCGTGGAAATGCCGGTGCCACTGAATGGCAGGGAGCTTTCGCGTCAGATCTTTGGCGACAAAATACTCGATCGCAACCAGTTTGGCCTTGGGGTCCGTAGACTCGAACAGCAAACACTGAAGAATCTTGTCGGAGACACCCTTGCAGTAGTGATGGAACGGTCCGCCCGGGGTGCCATCGGCCATCATATGTGGTGCCTGCACGTGAATGTCGAATCCTTCGACCGGAGATTTCGGCTCCCCGCTTATGGCCTTCTGGGGAGCGACTCCGCTACATCCGATTGCAGCAATCGCGGCAACAACTAGCAGTCCTTTTTTCATCACAATACACCTCCTATGGTTGGGGTTGGGGAACATCGATCTTCTCACCTGTTATCCAGGCTGACATGGTCTGCCACCATCCGACGGCTGTATGAGACACCTGGGTTCAAAAGGATTCACTTGAGTTTTTGGAAGCTGAAACGAGGTCGATCTCCAAGTCAGGGCCATTGGAACACCACGAGATCAGCGTTCTCTTCGGAAGCAGAGTCAACCGGTTTGAGGCATGTACCCAGATTTAGGTTGGTTCTGCCGCCAGCGTTGAGTAGGCCCTACTTGAGGGACACCAAATTGTGAAACTGGTTGCCGCGCTGAAACACACCACAGGCCGACTCGCTTGAGCAAAGCACTATCGGGCTACGGTGGATTTCATCAAACTGTCTGCCTGCGGAGGCGAGAACCCCTGGTATCCTCTATGGCGCTCGGCGAGTTCCAACACGGAAAAGGGCTGACCGTCCACCATTTCCGGCGCCGTGAAGATTTGCCGTAACTGGCCACCGCGGGCGCCTACGATCTGGCCGGCAAAGACCACCCCTTGTGCCTTCAACCGTTCAATCGCCTGCTCGATGTCTTCCACACGCACCGCCACATGATGGAACACCTGATCGCCAAATTTATTGACCCAACCAGGGATGATGCTGGTGCGGCCCCGATCATCGGGATAGGCTTGATCCACGAAGAGCGAGGGGTACCCAACCTTCCGATAGACTTTCGCGTACCAGTCTTCATACTCGATCGTTTCGCTGTACCCATACCCGAGCCTCGTGAATTCCTCCGCACGCCGGTCGATATTCAGCGTCCGCAGCGTCAGATGGTCTGCGACCGGGTAGAAGCCGACTCCCGCCTTGTCCAGCGAGTCCCGCAGCACCTTGGCTGCCCGATTGCGCGACACATAGTCGTTGATCATCCGGCTGATCAACGCATCGAGTTCAGCGCCTTGATCCATGATAGGTACCTCCATAACTACGGATAGTCATTGGTCACTAGTCAACGGGAAAGACTACCTCTCGTTCTGCGTCCGCGTTTCTCCAATTGACCAATGACTATTGACCTTTGACCCTCACCGGTTAGGAACCGAACTGAATACCCTGGGCCAACGGCAAATCGTTACCCCAGTTGGTGGTGTTCGTCTGCCGCCGCATATAGGCTTTCCAGGCATCCGAGCCGGCCTCGCGCCCTCCACCGGTTTCCTTTTCACCTCCAAAGGCGCCGCCGATTTCCGCCCCTGACGTACCGATGTTCACATTGGCGATCCCGCAGTCGCTGCCGGCAGTGGATATAAACCGCTCGCTGCTCCGCACGTCGGACGTAAAAATCGCAGAAGACAAGCCTTGAGGTACCGCATTCTGTAACGCGATGGCGTCATCAAGCGCCGTGAAGGGCATGACGTAGAGAATCGGCGCAAAGGTCTCGCGCTGGACGATGGGCCAATGGTTCTCCGCTTTCACGATGGCCGGTTCCACGAAATAGCCAGGCTGATCCAGCACCTGCCCCCCGTAGAGGACTTTCCCTCCCGCCTGCTTCACCTCTTCGATCGCCTTCCGATAGGCCTCGACGGCAGCTCGATCAATCAGCGGACCCATGAGCACGCCTGACTCCAATGGATTGCCGATGCGGATCTGTCTGTACGCCGAGACAAGCTTCGTGACCACTTCATCGTATCGAGACGCATGGACGAACAGCCGTCTGGTCGTCGTGCAACGTTGGCCGGCGGTGCCGACCGCACCGAACACGATGGCGCGGGTCGCCAAGGAGAGATCCGCCGTCTGATCTACGATGATCGCGTTGTTCCCGCTCAGCTCCAAGAGCGTCCGCCCCAGCCGTTGCGCGACGGTCGAGGCCACAGTGCGACCGACCGGTACGGACCCCGTGAACGAGATCAACGGCAATCGACAATCCTGGACCAACGTCTCCGCGATGGTCTTCTCGGCCGTCACGATCAGTGAAAAGATCCCTCGATAGCCCTGTTGCTCCATTACTCGGTTGCAGAGGTGCTGCACCGCAATCGCGCAGAGCGGCGCTTTTGGCGAAGGCTTCCACACAACCGTATCTCCGGCGATCGCAGCCAGGAAGGCGTTCCAGGCCCAGACCGCGACGGGAAAATTGAAGGCAGTGATCACGCCGACCGGCCCGAGCGGATGCCATTGCTCCGACATCCGATGCTGCGCCCGCTCGGAATGCATCGTCGTTCCATACAACATGCGCGACTGGCCCACGGCAAAGTCTGCCATGTCGATCATTTCCTGAACTTCGCCGTCCCCCTCCGCTTTGATCTTGCCGACTTCAAGAGACACCAGCGAACCAAGCAGGTCCTTGTGCTCCCGCAACGCGGCGCCGATCAGCCGGACGAGTTCTCCCCGCTTAGGAGCCGGGACGAGCCGCCATTGCTGAAATGCCACGATGGACTCCCGCACGATGTGCTCATAGTCATCGGCTGAACAGGTGCGAATGTGCGCAATTATCTCGCCGGTTGCCGGATTCACGGACTCCAGCAGCGCTGTGTTCTCGCCGGAGGCCCACCAATGAGTCCCCGTGCTGCCGCCGGCGTTGACGTCGCTCAAGCCCAATCCCTTGAGGATTTCCGCGGTGGACATCATTTGTAACAGGCTCCGAACCGATTCTTGAGCACGTCTTGTAACGGAAATGATTCCTGGGTCACGAATCCCCTGTACTGTGTGGGCACCGCCAGCACAAGATCGGCTACGGCACAGAGGCTCGAGGCGGTGGTCACTTGAATGGCGGACCACAGTTTCCCTTTAATGCATTGGGGGTAGATCTTCTTCACATAGTTCTCCTCGAACAAGGCGCCTTCCCTCATCCCCATTACGGAGGCATAGATCAGCACGACATCCTGCAGTGTCTGGGGAATCGCCTGTTCGAGAATTCGTTTGAGGGTCTCACGATCCTCATTCAGCTTGAGATCTTTCATCAAGAGGTGAATTTTCTCGCAATGGCCTGGATACCGCAGCGTCTTGTAGTTCATGGTCCGGACTTTCCCTGCATAGGTATCGGCCAACGTTCCCAATCCTCCGGAAGTGTTGAACGCTTCGTACAGGAGCCCATCCACCTCGATCGTCTCATACCCTTCGAGAGGCAGGAGAGGCACCTTCTCCCCCCCCTCAATTCCGTAACAGATGTTGCCGTACTCGTTGATCAGGCCATCGGTGGACCACGTCAGCGAATACTTGAGGGCATTACTGGGATGAACCGGCAAGGCTCCGACCCGCATTTTGACCGTATCCACCGTATCGAAATGGGTGATTAAGTCGTGCGTCACAATGCTGATGAAACCGGGAGCGAGACCGCATTGCGGCACAAAGGCTTGCGGCGAGTCGGTGCTCAGGACTTTGACCTGATTTGTGACCTCGACGTCCTCCGTCAGGTCAAAATAGTGAAGCCGATGTTCCCGAGCCAATCCGGCTACAATGGGGTTGCAGAAATACGGGAGGCTCGACAGAACCGCCTCGAATCGATGCGCCGTTATGTAAGCGCTGACGGCGTCAGGATGTCGGACGTCGAGGAGCAGGGGCGTCACTCGTGAGAGACCGAGGTCTTCGACGAACCGCTTGGAGGCGTCGAAGCTGATGTCACCGAGACAGACCTCGTAGTCCCCGCTTTCTGACAAGAGGCAGGCAACCAGGGATCCGATCTTTCCAGCACCCAGGACGAGCACACGATGCATAGCAGACCTCACTTACCATCAGTATACTCCCGCCCTAGCAGGCTCCGGAAAGCTTTTTTACATGCGAGAACTCCGATGGTCAGCACGTCTAAGACAAGCCCGGTCTGTCTGGTCCATCTGGTTGATCTGGTTTATTTTGTTTATCTGGTTCATCTGGTTAGTTTCGTTCAACCAAACAAACGAGACAAACCAAATAAACTATTTAACAGTCTTCTTCCCTGGCGAACTTTTCAGCATCCCCCTATGCCACCAATGAACCTCTCGTTGTTGTCGAAGGTCTTCCCCGCAATATGAGGAACCAGCATCGACAAGAGGGATCAAGGCCCGGCCCCACCGGGAATAGTCTGAATATTCCGACAAGAGTAAATCAACAGGTGTCAAAATCTTTGGTGGATAAATGGTCTAATATGTTGATTTTGCTGCATGTATCAGCCGTGAAGCGGGAGAGGAGTTTGTGATACGCTAACACACTATCAGGAGCAGCGGTTATGTTGCGCATGCCTTCTCGAGTCGTGTTCCCCTTCGGCTACCGGATCTCCGTACACCAAATTTCCGATACGGAGATGGACCGTCGGGACCCCAATGCGGACGGCATCTGGGACGATGCCACCAAAACAATTTATCTTCGTAAGCGTTTACCCCTAACTAGACGGCGCTACATTCTTGCCCATGAACTTGGCCATGCCTGGCTCGATTGGCAGCATCGGCATCTCGATAACGGCAAAGCCAAAACTTAACAGGATGCTGAAAAAGCTCGCCAGCTGCGTTCTCCCCTCAAAAGCATCCTCAACGTAGCCCAGAGGCTACGCCTCCGGTGCTTTCTTCGGCTGCGGCCTTGCTGGACGAACTTTTTGAGCATCCTGCGTGAACGTTCCGCTAACTTGTCTTGGTCCCGGCTAACTTGAGCACAAGGGCCCATTCCGTTTCTGTCACCGGCTGGACCGAGAGGCGGGAACCCTTTCGCAACAAGACCATGCCTTTCAGCTTAGGTTCCTGTCTTAATCGGTCGAGGGGCAGACTGGTCTTGAACGTCTGACGATACCGGATGTCCACCATATCCCACCGTGGTGCAGAGGGAACACTGGCTGGGTCATAGTGGTGGCTGGTCTTGTCGAACTGCGTCTGGTCTGGATAGGCCACCCGCACGACCTCCGCAATCCCCATCACAGCCGGCGGCTCGACACTACTATGGTAAAAGAGCACTTGGTCGCCGACGGCCATTGCACGCATGAAGTTGCGCGCCTGATAGTTCCGCACCCCATCCCAACAGGTGGTCTGCTTTGGAGATTGTGCAAGGTCTTCGATCGAAAAGGCGTGTGGTTCCGATTTCATCAGCCAATAGCGGCGTCCTTGTGTCATCGCATCACCTCGCTCTGCTTGGTCACTTGCCTCACTCCGTGCATGCTGTCAGCAATGCCTCGTGTTCGATTGAGGTCTGCCGGTCGAAATAACTCAATTGGCTGACAGGGAAACTCTAGCCTGAGGTCTCGATAACGGTGAGCAGCGCGCGATAGGTCAACTCTCGAACCCTCGCCTTCGACGACGGCTGGTCGCTGCTGTTCATCTCCAACCACACGCGTTCCGTCACCTGGGCGCTGGCGTCGTTGCAGAGCCCCCACATCTGGTGGAGAAACCCGTCCGGCAAGCCAACTTGCACCCCTTCGGATTCGATGCGATCGTCCAGAATGGCCAACAAATCGGACAGTGCCTGATCCGACCGATAGGGCGTAACGGAAAAGCCAAAGGAGGCATGGGCCGCCGCCTCCTGCTTCGCCTGCTCGACCAGATCCCGCATGTACTCTTTGAGCAAGCCCACCACATGACCGGACAACTCCATGCCGTTCTCCTTTGCCCACATTATGCGGGGGTGCGGGAGAGGGAGCAAGAACCGTCTGGTTGCTCTGGTTTGTTTGGTTCGTCTTGTTTTTTACTTGAATGAACCTAACCAGATGAACCACAAACGAAGAGGGCGGACTTTTTCAACAGCCTGCTGGGCCGTGCGGTTGACCAGCCGTCGAACGGTTCTCTATGATGCCGACAAGAAAAGGGCACGAGGCAAAGGATTGTTATGGTCGAACGATTTGAGGTGGCGCTGAATACCCCCGCCGGACGGCTGACCACGGCCATCGACGTGCCGACGGGATTCATCCCCATCACCGCGATTGTCCCGGTCACGCGCCGCCTGGGGGAGGAAGCCGCACGCCTGGAAGTCCAGCATGCCATCGAAACAGGCCAGACCATTTCATGCCGGATGGGCTGCGCCGCCTGTTGCCGCATGCTGGTTCCGCTCTCCGCGCCGGAAGCGTTCGCGCTGCGAGAGTATGTGGAGCAGCTGCCGACGGATCGACGAACCCATTTGCTCAACCGCCTCAGCGACACGAAGGATCGAGTGAGGCGCGAGGGTTTGTGGGATCGGCTCAACGACGTTGCAGAGGCCTCCAGGCCTGTGACGGATGAAGAACTCGACCCGATCAACCGGTCTTACTACGCGTTAAGGATCCCTTGTCCCTATTTGGAGAACGAAATGTGTTCGATTTATGAGGCACGACCAGCCGCCTGCCGGGAGCTCCTCGTCACCTCGCCGGCGGAACTGTGTCAGGATATGGTGCAGAATCCGGTCACGCCCCTGCCGGTCTCGATGCGAATTGGTTCCATCCTGGGACTGGTCTGGGGAACATTGACCGGCTCTTCTCCGCGATTCATCCCGCTCCCGATGGCCTTGGAGTGGGCCGATCGGCATGAAGAGGAATCCCGACGGACCTGGCCTGGCTCGTCCCTCTTGGACCAGGTCCTCGACAACATGTGGCGGTTTCTAAGTCAGGAGTTTCAGAAGAGGTGATGTCACATTGGCATGGCACATGACGTCAAAGGAGAAACACGAATGCACAAACCCGTGATTGCTTGTTTGGATCTGGAAGGAGTGTTGGTGCCGGAAATCTGGATTAACGTCGCGCTCAAGACCGGCATCGACGCACTAAAAATTACAACCCGCGAGATGCCGGATTACGATGCCTTGATGACACGGCGCCTGGCCATTCTGGATCAGCACAAGCTCACCATTCACGATATCCAGAGTGTCATCGACAAGATGGGCCCACTGGAAGGCGCCGTCGACTTTGTCGCCTGGCTCCGCGAGCGATGCCAGGTGATCATCTTGTCGGATACGTTCTATCAGTTCGCCCAACCGCTGATGCGCCAGCTGGGACTCCCGACGCTCTTTTGCAACCAGCTGGAGATCGATCAAGCCGGCCACATCGTCAGTTACCACATGCGGTTGCAGAATCAGAAGAAACACTCGGTGGCCGCGTTCAAATCACTCAACTTCCACGTCCTGGCCGCCGGCGATGCCTACAACGACACCGCCATGTTAGGAGAAGCCCACGCGGGGTTCTTTTTCCGTCCTCCGGATCACCTTCCCAAGGAGTTCCCGCAGTTTCCGGTGACGAGGACGTACGGGGAGCTGCAAGCATGTTTCGCACGGGCAGGGAATTTTAAATAGCTGTCAGCGAGAAACTGATCGCTGACGGCTATTAATCTCCGTTCACCACTTCCAGCACTCGCCGGCCATAACGCTCTGCCTTCAGAGCGCCAATGCCGGGAACCTCCAACAGGGCAGCGGGCGTCACGGGCCTGTGGCCAGCAATGGCCTTCAACGTCCTGTCGTGAAAAATCACAAAGGCCGCGACGCCCTCTTCCTCGGCAAGCTCCGTGCGGAGTTGCCGGAGCCGTTCAAAGAGCTGCTGGTCCGCCGGCGATGCGCATAGGGCAACCACAGACGCCGCCCTCTCGCGGGACGGCTTCTTCACCGGTGAATCAGCCTGATGGCCTTCTGCGTGCTTCAACACCACTGCACTGACCCCTTGCAAGACCTCTTGTCCCTTGCGCGTTACATCGAGAGTGGGATACTCCGTACCTTCGACCTGAAGATACGCTGAGTCGATCAGATCCTTCACCAGACCAGTCATAGACAGCTTCGAACGCGCGCGACAAGTTCCGTATGTCGGGCAGTCTTCTGCGCCATAGGCCAGCATCGCTTTCGAGCGACTCCCACGGAGAATCTCGACGATTCGACTCGCGCCGAACCGACCCATGCACCAGGACACGGTCTCCAAGATGGCCTTCGCGGAAGCAAGGTCATCGTGGGGAACCTCCCTGCTCGGCTGCTGCATCGGCGCGACACAGCGATCGCAAAGGCCGCAGGGACCCAAGGCCCGCTCGTCTTCGTCGCTGAAATACTCAAGAATCGCGAGCTGCCGGCAGGTCGATACCGACACGTATCCCAGCATTTCTTGGAGTAGAGTCTTCATCCGCTCGGCGCGATCTGCGCCTTCGGAATCTTGTGACGCCTGCTGAATGAAGTATTCCTGCGTGGCCAAATCCCGCTCATGGAACAGCAACCAGCAGGCAGCGGGTCGTCCGTCGCGACCGGCTCGCCCGACCTCTTGATAATAGGATTCCAAACTTCCCGGAATGTCGAAATGGACGACCAGCCGGACATCCGACTTATCGATGCCCATGCCGAAGGCATTTGTCGCAGACAGAATCCTCACAGTCCCCCGACGAAAGTCGTCATGAACAAGTCGCCGTTCCTCATCCGAGAGACCGGCATGGTAGTAGCCGACCGATTGGTGAGACTGTTCCAGCCATTCCGCTACCTCCTCCACCGCACGGCGCGTGGCGCAATAGATCAGGATTGTGCCTCTCTCCGTCTCGCGAACCAGACGCGCCAACATCGCCAGTTTCTCCTGGCGGGACTGGCAGAGACGAACAGACAAGGCGAGATTGGCCCGACGGAAGCCCGCGACCAATCGGAACGGATCGCGGAGCGACAACCGGTTGCACAGATCTGTTTGAACGCGGGCCGTGGCCGTGGCAGTCAGAGCCAGGCAGGGAGGATTGGTGAGTTCCTGGCGAAGACGGCCAATTTTGAGATAATCGGGCCTGAAATCGTGGCCCCACTGGGAAATGCAGTGCGCTTCGTCGACCACCAGCAACGAGACCCATAGGGAGCGTAAGAGTTGGAGAAACCCCTCATGCTGCATCCGTTCCGGCGCCAGATAGAGCAGCTGAAGCCGCCGCTGACTGAGATCCTGAATCACGCGGCTCTTTTCAAACCCGGAGAGGCCGGAGTGAAACGCCGCCGCCGCGATCTTGCGCTGCTTCAAGCCGGCAACCTGATCTTGCATAAGCGCGATGAGCGGAGAAATGACCAGGGTCAACCCGGGCAAGAGGGTCGCAGGCAATTGATAGCAGAGCGACTTGCCCTGCCCGGTCGGCATGACCGTCATCGCATCGCGCCCAGCCAATACGGCGCGAATGACCTCCTCCTGGCCAGGCCGAAACTTCGCAAACCCGAACTGTTCGCTGAGCTTTCGTGTCAGATCATCCACGGTGAGGTTAATCAGAAAAAAGAATGGTGGTGAAGCGTGAGAGCGAACAGAGTATAGACGACTGCCCTACTGCGGGCAAGTCGGATGAGCCGACATGTAGCTATCAGCTCTCAACTTTCAGCAATCAGCAGCAGACCAAAAAAGCCTTTATGAGTGGATACGCCGAACTTTGACTCATGTGCACATCTGGTTAACAGAAATACACTTAGCAGGATGTTCAAAAAGGCCAGACTTCTCACCTGCCCAACCCTGGCGCGCCAAGGCGCGCCTTGCCCCAGGTAAGGCCGCAGCTCCGAGGCTGACCCTCGTTTCACGTTTCACGCCTCACGTTGCACGGTTCTTGGGTGCGGTGTGAGAACGATGCTGGCGGGTTTTTTCAACATCCTGCTAGAAGTTCATCCAGAGCTGGACATAGGCCCAGTCTTGATCGGCGCTGGTGCCCAGGTTCTCCGCGATATACCCGCCGGCGAACAGGTGGCCATAGGCCGCCTGGAAGGACAACATGCCATCCATGAACATGTGCGTCCAAGCAATGTCCAACTCGTCGCCGATGTGGGTCTTCGTGTTACCCACTTGCGAATAAACGTACACACCCTGCCCAGCTCGGTACCAGTTATCTTTCGAGCTGGCCAGGTTCAGGTTGGTGTACCAGAACTCAACGTGGTCATCCTTGCTTGGCCGGAATTGAAGGTTGGCCGAGGGGCTTAACATGTTCTTCCAGGCTTGTAAGTCCATATAACCCATGTGGATGTGGTTGGTCGGGAAGAAGTTTTCAAAGGTATTCGCACTCTTACAACCGGTGCCAGCGCCAGCTGCCGAGGTACAGTTTGCCCGCCCGTCACCGGAAGCATAATCGAGGTTGAAGGCCAACCGAGGCTTCCAGTCTGACTGGTAGAATGTGTAGCCGATCCAGTTTCTGGTCGCCCAAGCATTGATATGGAGGTTTTTCTCATTACCGGTTCCCAGATTTGCCCCTTCGTTATCACCCATTGCGCCGAACTGGTAGGCAACCTCGTTTTGCGCGTCGAAGTTGCCCTCCCGCATCTCGAACCGGTTACCGATCATGTGGCGAGTCTGGTTCGGATGTTTCGGGGTACCGAGACCCTGATTGTTTTGAGGAGAAGAGAAATCCGTTGTTTGTCCCCCCAATCCGTTCTTGTAGTAGACGTAGAAGGGTTCGATCAGGAATCCTGGCACCGACTTGATCTGGTTATAGAAAATGAACATGTTGCCATCAGCATTCCCATTGCCCGTCTGAGAGCCGGCCACATTGTTACCTCCACTCCCAACCGGTGCTGCCTGCGCGAGATCTGTTTCTGCGGTATGGATCCAGCCGAAGTGCGAGTCGAAGGCATTGGTGGAGTACTGGAACATCACACCGTCATGGGAGTAGCCTGTGTTGGACCAATCGAAGTGTCCGAATAAGCTCTGGTTCCCGAAGACTATGTACTGACGGCCTGCCTTCATGCTGAGGCCCTGGACACTGGCCAGATTTCTGACCAGCACATAGGCAGCCCGCACGCCAAGCGTAGAGCTAAAGTTGCCGTTATTGGTGCCGCCGTTCTGGTTTAAGGCATCGACGTTCCCACCATTGCCGACTCCTGTTTGACCATTGCCTCCCCAAGTGCGGGAGTCGATGAGTTCAAAGTAGAAATTGAGATCCGGCGAGAGGTCGTAGCCAATCCCCAAACGGACCATCTGTTGGACGTAGAAATCGTTGTTCTGCCCTTTCGTCCCTGTGTTTGCAGCATTATTGTTACAACTGCCGACAGAGGTACTCGAGAACGTGTTTCCAAAGCAAGAGCTGTTCCGCATTTCCGGTCGCACGCGAAGATCGGCCCGCATCCAGAAGTTCTTAATATCGAAATTCTTTCCGATCTTCGGATCGTAGAGTTCGTACTCTTCCTTCTGCGGAATCCCACGAGCAATGACCGAGACGTGGGTGATTCTTTCACCCTCCGGCAATTCAAACGCAGCTTGCGCCAGGGCCGTCACGAATGACATCCCCGCTGCCATCACGACCGAACTGAAGAAGGGGAACAGACAAGCCCACCTTGTCGGTCTGATGATTCTCATGAAAGTGGTGATTGGTCCCTATCAAAATATAGGCCGGAAATAGGCGTGGGAGGGGAACCGGAGAAGGTGCTGGCGCATGATTTTATCGATCCGGTCGTGCCCAAGGCCATTCCCTCTGGGTCTACGATGCGGGGGGAAAGAATCCTTGACGGGGAAACTTACAATACAGCTCAGCCTCAAATGGTAATTGGGACAAGAGTATTATTTCTTATTGAAGTAAAATTTCTCTTTTTCTTCCAAGTTTTCTACATACGTTTGCATATCTAACTTGAACTCTTCTTCATCAGCGTAGGCTCGTTCGGCATGTTCACTGATATCTAATCCTGCATCCTCTACTTCGGGTGACACTCTAACTCCAATGGTGACATCTAGAAATTTCATAATTACCCAGGTGCCACAAAAACCAAGAGCGGTAGCGACTCCGACTGCAATGGCTTGAATACCTAATTGAGCCGGATTACCAAAGAATAAACCGTCTACTCCAGCGGGATTCACTAATTTACTGGCAAAGAGTCCAATTGAAAGAGAACCAATAATTCCTGCAATACCATGGACTGAACTGACATCTAATGCATCATCTATCTTGAGTTTCTCCTTAAAGAGTATCACTCCAGTATACGAGGCAAAGCCAATTGCTATACCAATAACAAAAGAATGTTCTACGCTGACAAATCCTGATGCTGGTGTAATGCCTGCCAGACCTGCAATAGCACCGTTAACGGCAGCAATAACAGAGGGCTTGCCTGTTCTCAGCCAAGACATTCCTACCCAAATTAATGCGGAAACCGAAGAAGCCATGTGCGTGACAATAACTGTGTTTCCAGCCAGTGAACCAGAGGCTAATGCACTGCCGGCATTGAATCCAAACCAACCTAACCAAAGAAGTGCTGAACCTGTTACTGCCAAGGGTATGCTATGTGGGACTTCAATTGCTGGACCAAAGAATCTTCTGCGACCAAGTACCAGTGCTGCCGCAAGTGCACCCATTCCAACACTCGTATGAATAACTATGCCGCCAGCAAAGTCGACTGCACCAAGTTTTCCTAACCAACCGCCTCCCCATATCCAATGCACGAGCGGATAATAGATGAACATGGACCAGGCAGCGATGAATAGGAGAAATGCGTTAAATTTCATTCGTTCTGCAATAGTACCCGTAAGAAGTAAGGGTGTAATTGCAGCAAACATTAATTGGAATTTTACAAATAAAACTCCAGGAATTGTTGGTGCATAGGGAAGTGCCTGGTGCCATGGAACTCCTCGTAGGAATACCCAATCCAGGTTACCAATAAAACCGGTTATATCAGGACCAAATGCCAGGCTGAAACCGAAGATAAACCACATGACACTCAGCAAGGCTAATCCAGTGAAGATTTGCATAAAAACAGATACGGCATTCTTCTTTCTCAATAAACCAGATTCGAAAAGACCAAGTGCAGGTATCATTAAAAGCACTAAACTTCCTGCAACAAGCATCCATGCTGTATCACCTGAATCTATTATTTTATCTATTGGCATAGCATTCCTGAATCTCTATACTAAAGAAATTGGATAATCATTGATTACCACATGACTATCAAAATCTGAAACAATTATTTTTGGAAAACCTTTCAGGGTTTAAAAATGCTAAAAATTGAAGCACTACTTGTAAGCAACTGTGTCATGGAAATAAGTGAAGCACTAAGAGAAATAGAGGTCGGTGGCATGACGGTTGGTAAGGTACGAGGAAGAGGTAAGCATAAACCGGCAAAACTTCATGCTGCAAAAGGAAGTGAACTATTCCAACCTCAGTTCAGTGACAGATACATCATGACAATAATCATTCCAGAGAGTAAGGAAGATGCGGTGATTAAGATCCTTAAAGCAAAAGGAACCGGTGGAAAGATCTTTGTGTCGCCAGTATCACGTGCTATAGATATTACGTCTGGTCTCGAAGGGGAAAAAACAATCTAACTAAAATTCTTGGAAATTATCTCCATTTTTCTCGCCGACCTTCACGCCTGATTGGCTGATCCCTTTGAATCAGCCTGTTTCTCTTCCGGCGTGGTCGCAGCAGTAATCTGCTCTTCCGCGTCTTTGATCGAGGCCTGAAAGTCCTGCTCAACCATCTTCACTTCCTGCTGGATCATGTTGAGCTCCGGCTCCACCGACTTCCGCAAATCTTCTGCCGTTGCCTTGAACCCCTTGACCGCTTTCCCGACCTGGCGAACGACTTCAGGCAGCTGCTTGGGGCCGAACAGCAAGAACGCAATCACCAAAATAATGAGAATTTCGCCGGCGCCCAATCCGAACATGGTTCACGACCAGTGATACGTGATTGGTGATGGGTGATCGGTTCGGGCTGCGTTGGCATATCACTCGTCACCCATCACCCATCACTGCACTTTCAACCTTGCTTGACCTGTTTCCCTGATTGAACTGGTGCCGTGCCCGGCGGGGCGGCCTGCGCTTGCGCGACCTGCGACGGCTGCGCTTCAGGCGCATCGGACGGAGGAGGCGTCACGTCGATGGCATCCGTCTCGTTCACGCTCTTCTTGAATCCTTTAATGGCCTTCCCGAGCCCCTCACCCAACTGCGGAATCTTGCCGGCGCCGAAAATGATCAAGACAATGATCAGAATCAGCATCAATTCCATCCATCCGAATGATCCAAACATCAATTACTCTCTTTCTCTTCTTGTCCCACCCAAGCCCACTCGCTCTGCGGCCTTGAACCAGCCGAAAGGTGGGGGCCTTCCTCATGCGAGGGGAAGATCATAAAGGCTATAGAAGAACAAGAACTGAGTCAAGCGGAAATTCAGCAAATCGAGTCGTTTGGCTCCTAGGAATCAACGAGGTCGGACGAAGGAATGAAAGTAGTCCACAGGGCTCGGTGGTGCGGTCAAGGCGATCATGAATGACTGAGGATCGTAACCGATGTCTTCGAGGTCCTTCGAGGCCAAGGCCAGCTCTTCCTCTGTGAGATAGGCGACGGTGTCCGGAATGCCTGTCGGCGTGAGCGAGCGCACAAGGGCCTGGAGCGCTTCACGCTCCTCCGGCGGCAGCTCCAACGGAATAGGGAAGTCCAGATGGCGCGCGTAGGGGCTCCGGTAGGTCTCGTTCAATGCTCGGAGGGTCTTGAGCATCAAGCGGTCCTGTTCCCACGGCGCCATTCTCGTGCCGGCGGAAGGATGGGTGGCGATGAGGTCCATGAGAGTTAAGACGTTGGTCCCCAAGCTGCGCCCCACGAACTCACGCTGACTCTCTATTGTCATCGTGCCGGCCTCCAACTGCTTGGCGACCGCTTCGGCTAACGCAAAGTTGACTATGAAACTCTGTTGCCCGCCAAATTGGCCATAGCAGGGCTTCTCCGGATCGTTCAGCACGTTCATATCCGCTGTACCTGCGTCGAAACTGCTGAACCCGATCGCCTGGGGAGCCAACAGCCGTTTGGCTTCCTTGATCGTGGCATAGGCCCCCAGATTGACGGGAACCAGCACGTGCTCATCAATACGTTTGAGAAAATCTGTGATCGTCTTCCGGTAGGGGACCTCTTTCCATTCAACCGTCCGATATTCACGCTCCCACACCAGGTCGTCGAGGAGGGGGGGAAAGCCCTTGAGCGCCTTTATATCCAGGGCGTCGAACGCTCGAACAAAGGCCGCCCAGTCAGAAATTCTCGCATGAGCGGCTTCGCTCAAGTTCGGTCGCATGAACTCTTCTTCAATGCCGTTCGCCTGGCGCGACATCAATTTTGTCGGGAGATCGTTCCACAGTTCGTTACAGATGATCCGATCCACACTGCCATCCGCAACACCATCGAGCCGATCCACGGTCCCTCGATGCGTCTCAACCTGGTTGCGGTAGGACGCGAGCTCCGGATGAGCCAGAGCTGCATCGAGCACTGCTTGCTCCCAATCGACCAACACATATCGAATGCGGGGATAGATCGCCCCGTCCTTATCGAGGGCCTTGAGATGGCTCAAGAAACAGGCAGCAAGATTGCCGTTCCCGGGGCCCCATTCCATAACCGTGAGGGGTGAGGCGTGAGGGGTGAGGCGTGAATCCGACGCTTTTTCGCGCTTCACGATTTTATCGAAATAGTCCGCCGCGAGCGCATGGGCAAGCCGATAGTCGGCTGAGGCAAACGTTTGGTAGAAGCTGCGGATTTGATTGCCCCGGAAGCGGTAGAAGAGCGTATTGATGTGGACTTGCCACTGATCGACCGGCTTATAGTCGCCGATAAGCTGGGGTAAGGCGTCTGCGTCTTGCAACATAAAAATCCTGGTTGGAGCGAGCGAGACGTGCGAGAGAGGCGAGACTCGTTTGCTTCCTAAGTCGCGCTTGTCCCGTGCGTCCCGCCCTTCTCGCTTCCAGCTTCAAAGAGGGCGAATTCTAGCAGATGGCGGGAAACAGCCGCAACGGCCTTTCCTGCAGCTGTTAGCCATCAGCTTTTTCTTCCCCTTGACAGCCCCCATCTACCGGTGTACGAAAACAGCCATGCCTGCCCTTTTCATCGCGCTACTCATAGTTTGCTGCGGCCTTACGGGAACCCCGGCTCTGGCGGTTGAGCTGCCGATCACCAAGAATTCCCCCATCCCTGATTTTCAGAACCGCTCCCAAGACGTCACCTCCTACGACTTCGACGCCCCGCCGCAAGGCCTGTTCCGCACCATTACAACGGCGGAAGGATTCGACGAGGAACTAGGCTTTCACCGTACGCACGAGATCGTGCCGGTGAAACCGACCGACCGGTTCCGTCCCGATACCCCAGCAGTCTTCATTGTGTTCCACCTTCACCAGCATTATCAGGGATTCCAGGTGTTCGGACGCTGCTTCCCGGAAGCGGTAGCCGGCCTCGATCCCGCCGTGGTGATCGGACAAGATGCCATGCACATTGCGCTCGAAGACGACAGCGGCTATCTCACGCTCTCCCCTCCACAGGACACATGGAAACCCGGCCGATACAAAGTGGAAATTCACGTGGGAGAACAGGTCAACGAGATGAGTCTGATGGGCACGATGCGCTTCACGATCACCGCGCCGGGGACGTGATGAGTGATCGGTGATGGGTGATGGGTGAGGAAAGACCAAATAATCCCCCGTCATCGCTGTTCATCCATCATTCATCACTGATCACTTCCGTGGTTTGACGCTCCCTCACGCATTCTGTAGAATGCCCGCGTATTGCGTGGTTCCCCTTCTGCGCCAGGAATATCTACCCCGCATGACCGTGCCATCCCATCCATGGGCTTCCGTCATCGTCCCCATCAAAGATGAGCGAGACAATCTTGTTCCACTGATTGAGGGGCTGCTGACCGTCATGAATTCACATGCGGCCTCGCAGACTCGGCCGTTCGAAATCATTTTGGTGGACGATGGCAGCAGCGACGGCAGCGGTGAGGAACTGGATCGCCTGACGGCGCAGCACCCTGAGGTTACCACGCTCCACTTCGACCAAAACTACGGCAAGACCTGCGCGCTCGACGCGGGCTTCAGGCAATCTTCCGGCGAATTGATTATTGGAATCGACGGCGATCTTCAACAGGACAGCAAAGACATCTTGAAACTCCTCCCCTATACTGCCACCTACGATCTCGTGTGCGGATGGAGACAACAGCGACAGGATGGCCTGGTTAAAAAAATGTCGTCCCGAATCGCCAACCGCGTGCG
Source organism: Nitrospirota bacterium (assembly GCA_963741245.1). Lineage (GTDB taxonomy): Bacteria > Nitrospirota > Nitrospiria > Nitrospirales > Nitrospiraceae > Palsa-1315. The sequence goes on from CAVUHR010000008.1 coordinate 20,467, forward strand.
GAACTTCTTTACCCACGACGGCATCCACGACACGGCATGCCCACTCAAGATATTCCGACGGCCCGTGCTGGAGCGACTGCACCTCTTCGAAGGCATGCACCGATTCTTTCCCGCGCTCGCGCTCATGCATGGGTTCACTGTCACGGAGGTGCCGGTCCGGCATTACCCGCGCATTCACGGCGTCTCCAAGTACGGCATGAGCAACCGGTTATTCAAATCTCTCTATGATTTGATTGCCGTGCGGTGGATGCAAACCAGAGTGCTGCGATATACATTCCGCGACAAGTAACGAGCGGGCAGGCGGGACGCGCGAGAAGAGTGAGAGATGCGCCACAAACAAAACTCCATGGGCCGTGAGAATCGGCTACCTTACGCGTCCCGCGCTTCGCACGCGTCTTGCCCGTCGCGCATGACGGTTCCTTCATGAGCCTCGAGACTATCTGGCTCGCCATCGGATTTCTCGGCCAAGGGCTGTTTTTCGGCCGCTGGGTGATCCAATGGATTGCCTCTGAAAGAAAGGCGGAGAGTCAGGTCCCGATCTCGTTTTGGTACATGAGCCTGCTCGGCGGGCTCATCACGCTCGCCTATGCGATCTATCGAGAAGATCCGGTCTTCATCGCAGGACAGAGCATCGGGTCTATCGTCTATATTCGCAACCTGATGCTGATCTCTCGCGCGAGCCGGGCGAACCAGCCGGGCAGACCCTCTTCTCCACAAACATAACTCTTTGAGATCTAACACTCTCAACTCATGCGGTCACCACACGATCCGAACGATTCTATGACCACTACCGACCGTTCGCACCATGCACTGCCCCTACTCGCGCTCCTGGCTCTGTCGGGACTGTTGTTCTTCTTGGGGCTCGGCGACATGGGGTTGACCGACCGTGACGAGGGACGGAACGCCGAAGCCGGGCGCGAAATGTTCGAGTCGGGGGATCGGCTGACGCCGACGTTCAACGGTGAGCTGCGCGTAGCGAAACCGGCCTTTATCTATTGGTTGATGGAGCAGTCGTATCGCCTGTTCGGCGTCAACGAGTTTGCCGCACGATTCCCCTCAGCCCTCTTCGGCGTGGGCTTGATCTTCATCCACTACCTGTTTCTGGTGCACCAGCGCGAGCAAACCGTCGCACTTTTCGGCGGCTTGATGCTCTTGCTCAACCTGGAAATCCTTGGGCTCGGACGCATGGCGCTGACCGATAGTGTCTTGATTTTTTTCACTACGGCGTCGCTGTACGGATTCTGGCTGGGACTGCATGGAGAAGCCGGCGTACGCCGATGGATCTGGGCGTTCTATATCGGTATGGCTCTCGCCACGCTGACGAAGGGACCGGTCGGATTTTCCGTGCCCATCATTGCAGCGGCATTCTACCTCTCCTGGACGCGCCGGTGGCGCCAGTATTGGCAGAAGGGGGTTCCCCTTGCGGGCATGCTGCTGTTCATCCTACTCGCAGCCCCCTGGTATGCGGCCATGTTCCTCGTGCATGGCGACGCCTATGCCACAGGCGCGAAAGCTCATACGATCGGCCGATTCCTAAGTCCGATGGAAGGACACGAGGGCACCATATTCTTCTATCTCCCGGTCCTGCTCTTAGGCTTCTTTCCTTGGAGCGCGCTCCTTCCTGTCCCGCTCTATCACACGCTCAAAGATTGGTACCACATACGTCGTGCACGTATTCATCCAGATCCCACTGGAACATCCGAACTCGACCTCTTTGCGGCCCTATGGGTTGTGGGCGTCTTCGTATTCTTCACGGCCTCTGCGACCCGCCTGCCCCACTACATTGGCCCATTGTTTCCCGCCGCCGCCCTATTGACAGCCTCATACTGGTCCCGGTGCCTGCAAGATCCGACGACGAGAGGGATTCGGGGATCCATTCACCTCATGATGGGGCTGGGGTATCTCTTGGCAATCGGCTTTGCCTGCCTCCCCACGCTCTACGCAACCTACGCATCCAAGATGGTGCGGGAGTTCCCTTTGGCCGGACAGGTGGACCTTGGCAGCGGTCCCTATCTAGCCGCGACCGTGTTGTTACTCGGGATGACGTTGGTGGGATATCTTGGGTTGAACGACGAACGGCGCGGAGGAGCGTTCTGGGCGGCGGGGGCAACCTTGGCCGGCCTGGTTCTGATCGTCATCGTGATCGCGACTCCGCACATCAATCGATATGTGATCGCGCCCCCGCAGGAACTCGCCTATGCCGCGGGGCTGAATCTTGATCGCCAGGATCAATTCATTGCCTATGGCACCGCGAGACCGTCGTCCGTATTTTACGCGAAACGCAAGACGCTCTTTGTACCCATAGGGGAGGAGGATAAGATACGGGCGGCCCTGAAAGAGCCAAAGAGAGTGATGATCCTATTGCCGGAGAGCGTACAGTCGAAGTTGCCGGCGGAAGCAAAAGGGCTGGTTCCCATTCTCAAACGCTACGGCTACGTGCTGCTGGCCAACCAGCCGATGGTGACGATTCCAGAAGGTGCAACCCCGCCACCTCCATCCAGCATCCTCGGCCATTGAACGGTTGATCTGGTTCATTTGGTCTGTCTGGTTGGTTTGGTTCAACCAGACAAACAAGACAGACAAGACAAACCAGAGAAACCAGACTACATCGGCACGATGCCTTTTAGGGCATGGATCGCCCCCAACACCAACAGCATGGCCGCGACGAACAGACCCTCCGTCATGGCCGCCCATAACCCCACATGACCCTCCGCCATGGACTCCATCTGACCAGGGAGACCATCCAACCAATGTGCTGCACAGACGAGCAGCACGATGGTCGTGACAAATAGGGAACCGGTCGTCATCCCTAACCCCAGTCCCACGAGAGCGCGAGCCAGCGGTCCGGACAGCCAGGCCGGGCACCATGACGGCTGCACCGTCAACAAGACATGGCCCACGAGTCCCGCGAGGGTGAGCAACAGGCCGCCCCACAAGAGCTCTTGAAACGGCCAAGCCTCCGACGGGAGATGCACGATCGTCCAGACGAGCGCGAGCGTCGCCACAAAAAATGGCGTCATCCGACAGACAGCCAATCCAGCCGATGAGCGCCATTCATGCCAGGGATGGGCTGCAATCACTCCCATGACACAGCCGAGAGCCGCTCCTCCGGCCACGTCGGTCGGATAATGAGACCCGCGGACAATCCGACTGGCGGCTATGGCCACTGCCGCAGCGAGAATCGGCCATCTCGCTCGCGGGAACTTTGTGGCTAGCACGGTTGCGACTGCGAACGCTGCCGCCGCATGCCCGGACGGAAACGAGTCCCATCCGGTTCCGCCGGCTGGGAACAGCTCGAGGTTACCGGCGTGCATGAACTTGGGCCGGGGACGGCCAATGGCATGTTTCAAAATATTGGCGCTCAACGCGGCGAGACCGTGAGCGATGAGACTCTGCCAGCCGGCGTTTTTCCACTGCGGATGTTTCAATCCATACCCGACCGCCAGCAGCACGAGGCTCAGGACCACCAGAGACTCCCCCTTTCCCAGGCGATCACCGATATCGCTGAACTGAACTAGCCAGGGATTGTGTACATAGCCGACCTCGGGATAGAAGGAACGGACTAACCTGGTAAGCGGCACATCCCATTCCCACAGCCCCGCGAATGCAAGCACAAGGGCGGCACATGAAAAAGCCAGGGGTACGAGGCTAAACCGCACAGATACGTGATGGGTGATGGGTAATGGGTGATGGGTAATCGAGATAGGGCCGAGGTCTTGGCTTATGTGATCACTCATCACTGATCACTCATCACCGCTTTAAGGCACCCAGTCGGCGAGAAAAACATTAAACTCTCCAGGCGTCTTGGCCTGGCGATCCGAGACCCAGACCAGGCTGGTACCATCCGGCGAGAACATGGGGAAACTGTTGAATTGTCCGTCGAACGTGAGCCGCTCGAGACCTTGGCCGTCCTCACCGATCACGTAGAGATGAAAACTTGGTCGGCCTCCTTCGCCCTTCGTTTCAATATTCGATGAGAAAATGATCCTCTTGCCATCGGGGAAATAGAAAGGCGAAAAATTGGAGGCACCGTTCGACGTGACCGGTCGCTGGCCGCTTCCATCCGCATTCATCACGAAAATTTCAAGTTGCCCCGGCTCCACCAGCCGCTGGTTGAGCAAGTCCTTGTACTTGTCAATCTCTGCTTGATCGGTGGGATGCGACGCCCGGTAGACGATGTGCTTACTGTCCGGCGAAAAGAACGCCCCGCCATCGTAGCCGATCTCGTTCGTCAGCCTCCGGGGTTTCGAACCATCGAGATTCATGGCATAGAGATCCAGGTCCCCATCTTTGACTGATGTCCAGACGATCGTCTTGCCGTCCGGCGACACGGTCGCTTCCGCATCGTAGCCCGGAGTGGAGGTCAGCCGCTGCATCTCTTGACCATCAATGCGTACGGCATAGAGGTCGTAGTCATCCAAGGCCCAGCGGTAGGCCCCGTCCCGCTTCGGCTTCGGCGGACAGTTCGGCCCCGACGCATGCGTCGACGAATAGAGCACGCGGCGATCGCCCGGGAAAAAGTATCCGCACGTCGTGGCACCCGTGCCGGTGCTCACCAATCGAACGGTGTCACTGTCCAGATCCATCACGTACATCTGATAACAACCCAGCCCGGCGTCGGCCGGGTTGAGCGTGGCCGCGTATGTATCTTTCATCCAATTGTTTGTGGATTGGAAAATCAGTTTGTTCCCGCTGAATGAAAAGTAGGCTTCGGCATTCTGCCGACCCACTGTCAACTGGCGAATATTCTTCAGATGCCGCTCAGCCTGGTGAGCGGGAATCACCCGAGCCTTCGACGCAGGGCTCTCTGCCTGTCCCGTCTGATCACACAGCAACAGAAAGGCGAGTCCGATCATGCACCACTTACCGAATGGGATTGCTCGCATCGAGACGCACCTCCGTACGATCGCTCGCGAGTGGCCATTCCCCGCGGGTGACCACCGTTCCATCCTTGAACAACACGAAACTATTCCATCCGTAAAAAAAGAGCAGCCGCGCCACCTTCGCTACGGCTTGCGGCGTGGCCGCATACAGCACCGTCACGACACTGCCTGGACGGTCGATCCGGTGGCAACTGACCAGCAGAGCCAACCCCGGCCCTTCGTGCACCGTCCCCATCACGGTGACACCCCTGTCGTTCAGGGTCGCGCGCTCACCACAGTGATTGGCCAGGATCGCTTGAATCCCGGAACGGGATTCCGGGCCGCCCAATACTAACACCGAACCTTCCTGAGGCAACAGCCCATCCTGGGCCATGGAGGCGATCACCGTTCGCTCGCCGATCGGTTTCTGCTGCTCCTGGGCTTCGATGCGCGTGACCACATCCCGAAACGGCGAGGGATGGTCTGGCTCATCCGTAAACGCCGTTAGCACCGATCGCCGCCGATCGGTGACATAGTGATTGAGCACCGGCGGCAACGATTGCCGGGCGACCCGTCGGACGGTCATGAACTCGGGATCGAGATCAATCGCGATCGGTCGAGCGGGCAAGGTAACGGAGATCGTCTCGCGCAGCGAACGCAGTGGCAGAGTCAGAAGATGCTCACGGTCACCTTCCATGCGAATCAGCAGCTGAAGGAGAAGACGAAAGGGCTTGCCCGATTGGACGATCGTGGCCTCCAGCTGAAAGGTCTGCGCTGGCTCCCCTGCCACTGGACGGGCAACGGCCTCCGGCAACGACAGCACCGGCGCCCCATCCTGTTCCACCCATTGCGCGAAAAACCATCGGAGGTCCTGGCGGCTTTCTTCCGCAAAGACTCGCTCAAGATCGCGCCATTCCGCATGCCTGCCACGATATTGCGCCACCAAGCTCGAAAGGGCCCGCCAGAACGCCTCCTCTCCCACCTCCTGGCGCAGGAGGTGAAACAGCATGGCGGCCTTTTGATAGCCGATAGCATTGTCATGCTCATCTCGTTTCTGCGTGAATTGCGCGACCGGATAGTCCCGTTCCGGGGGCACGTGGAGATTGTAGCCCTGCACCATCAGACGGCGTTGGTCCCGCGCCTGTGCGCGATCTCCCATCAGTTCGTGCCAGTAATAATTGGCCAGGTACGTCGTCAGACCTTCCACCCAATTCCCGCGATCGGCGCGATTGAAGACCGCATTGCCGATCCATGAATGCACGATCTCGTGGCCGAGCGCGTAAGGTTGCACATAATGCCGCTTGATGACGCCGCTTCCCAGCAGGGTGAACGAGGGCATGCCGAGCCCGCTTGCAAAGAAATTCTCCACTACGGCGAACTTCTCGAACGGATAGGGACCCAGCAGGGGGATATAGACGTCCAGGTAGCGCGCGGTGGCATCGAGATATTCCTCGGCCAGATGCGCATCGTCGGGGAATAGATAGGTCGAGAGCCGAATCCTCTGACCGGTCTTGGCCGTCCAGTCGCGAAACGTTGCGACAAATGTATTCGCCACGAGCGTGACAGCTTCACTCGGCTGCGTCACGGCCCAATCAGTTATCACCATCTGATCGCTGCGACAGAGCCCTGCGAGGCAGGCACGCGATTCGCCGGCCTTCCCCTGAGTCACTACGGTCCACCCCGTTGGCACGGCGACCAGCAGCGCAAAGGTGCTGAGTGATTCCGGGATATCGGGATACCAGTGGCTCTCGCTGCTCACATAGACGCCTTCCGGCCCGATATGTCCGGCAGTTTCGCTGGGCGTCACAAAACGAAGATGGCGCGGATCTCGCGGCGGATCGTTGATGACGCCATGGTATTGAATATCCAGCGTCACCAGTCCGGCAGGCACGACCTGTGAGGGAATACTGACCTCCTGGACCGACTCCGGCGCGGAACCATGCTCGATTTCAAACGGCACATCGTGAATCAGGGATTCCGTCCCGGACGATTCTTGCACGAGTACAATGTGATCGATCTGGAGTGTGGGGGCGAGGGAGAAACGAATCGAAGTCTGTGACTCAGGCACCTCAAGGGTTAGCCGGTCCTTTGCGATGAGAGCATGTTGCTCGGGGACGATCTGTACGAATAACTCGTGATGCCGAATGACGACTCGCGGCAGGACTGGGTCTGCTGCGCAGGCGATACCAAGAGCCCCGTGGCTGAGGAGCGCGACGAGAAACAGACAGAGGGAAGAGACAATCCTGCTTCCGATTGGCATCGGAAAGGTTTTAGCATTCGCGACAGACGAGCACAAGCTGGATGGATGTCAGCAATTGCTCCAAGTCGATCGGCTTCCCGATGACTTCTTGCGGCCCCACGGCCCAGGCTTCATCGAGACGCTCTTCGTCATGACTCCCGGTGATGATGATCACCCCGCCTGTGTATTCGCGTTGGCGGAGTTGCCGGAGCACCTCAACGCCGCTCATGCCGGGCATGAACAAGTCGAGAAGGATCAGGTCGGGGGGTGCTTGTTCCACCATCGAGAGGGCCTCGGAGCCGTCTTTCACGCCGAGCGCCCGATAGCCGCGGAGACTGAGAAACTGAACGAGCAAGTCGCGGACCAACGGCTCATCGTCGACGACGAGGATCGTTTCCCCCGTATCGGCCGCGGCTGCGCTGCCTGCCACCGGTAGAGCGGGAACGGATCTAGCCGGAAGCTGCACCACCCGGTTGACGCATTCGACCAGCACGTCAAGCGACAGGCCCTTTCGAATAAAATCGGTAACGCGCAACCCCCGCGCTTGATTTTCCTGCCCCTCGGTCGCTCCGCCGCCTAGAATGATCACCGCCGCGTAGGGATCGTAGGCGCGGATTTCTTTGAGGACGGTCAGCCCATCCATTTCCGGCATGCGAAGATCAAGAATGGTGACGCGCGGGGCCTGCTGGCGGAAGAGGGTCAGGCCTTCGATCCCGCTCGTCGCCGACAGCACCTGATACCCATGTCGGGTGAAGACAGACTGGAGCAGCTCGCAGTTCATGCGATCGTCGTCGATAACCAGAATCTTGATCATATCTCATCCTCACTGACAGGAATGCATGGCGCGTCACGACTAGATAATTGGCAAAATCAGCCTAACACAGGCGATGCTGCCTGAGAAGAAAATGACGGGATCTCACTGGGGGCTACGCCGGATGCTCAAAAAGGCTATCTTCTTCATACGTCGTTCGTGAAGCGTCGTTCGTCTCTCGTCCGAAGAAAAGAGCATTTGGCGTATGGCTTATGGCCCATAGCATGCCAGTAGAACAAGTACAGAATTGTCTTTATCCGCGCTATACGCCATAATCTATCGGCTCCGTCCTCCCACGAGATACGCTTCACGATTCACGCTTTACGGGTGTCGAGCATCCTGCTAGGCGGAGGGCGGCGCCGATGTCCCGAGGAGCGCGTCCACGAAAGCGTCGCTCTGAAAATCCTGCAGATCCTCGACCGACTCCCCGACTCCGATGAGCCTCACGGGCAACTTCAGCTCCTCGGCAATCGCGACGACGATCCCTCCGCGAGCGGTGCCGTCGAGCTTCGTCAGGACTAAGCCGGTGACGCCGACCGCTTGATGGAACTGACGGGCTTGGGACAGTGCATTCTGCCCAACCGTGGCATCTAACACGAGGAGCACTTCGTGCGGTGCACCAGGACATTCCTGCGCGATGACTCGGGCGATCTTGCGGAGTTCGTCCATGAGATTCGATTTCGTGTGTAGCCGGCCGGCCGTATCGATCAACACCACGTCTACCTGCCGCGCTTTCGCGGCGGCAATCCCATCGAACGCTACGGCGGCTGGATCGGCTCCATGGCGGTGACGGATCACGTCGACGCCGACTCGGTCGGCCCAAACTTGCAGCTGATCGATCGCCGCCGCGCGAAAGGTATCGCAAGCCACCAACAACGGCACTTTCCCTGCCTGCACGAGCCGTTGCGCGATCTTAGCCACCGTGGTCGTCTTACCTACACCGTTCACCCCCACCGCCAGGATGACGAAGGGCTTGGGACCTTTCGCGAGCAGGGACTCCAACGACAGCCCTTGCACGGGCGTCAACACATCGAGCAGAGTGTCCCGTAATACCGTGTGCACCCGACCGGGCTGTGAGGCATCGGTCCCTTGAAGCTGTTTCTTGAGGCGCTCGATCACGCGATCCACGACGCGGGCACCGAGATCAGAGGCAATGAGGGCCGCTTCGAATTCCTCCAGGAGGGCAGGATCCGCCGCACGGCCAAGCAGCCGATCCAGGGACCCGCGGACGACATCACGCGTTTTGGTGAGCCCGTCACTCAGTCGCTGCAGCCATCCCATAGATCTACTCGTGATGCGTTCGATTCACTGGCAGGATGCTAAAAATGTCCGCCAGTTCGGAGAAGGTTGAGGCTCAACCTAAACCTCGACCTCAGCCTGATCGTTACGGCAACCGCGCGATCGACCGCAGTATCATCCGTTCACGACGATGCATCCGGCGCGCTTCTTTCTCACTCCGCTCATGATCGTAGCCGCAGAGATGCAGAATGCCATGGACCAGCAACCAGGCGAGTTCCTCGTCCAAGGACCGTCCGGCCTCTTTCGCTTGTCGCCACGCCGTGGGCACCGAGATCACCACATCGCCCAGCATATCCGGCGTGAGGCGTGAGGCGTCCCTCGATTGGACTCGGGACGGTGAGTTGGTCAAACCGTGAGGCGTGAAGGCTTCCCGCATGGCAAAACCCAGCACGTCGGTCGTGCGATCCTTGCCCCGATACCGACGATTGAGACCCCGCATCCGCTGATCGCCCACGAACATGATGCCCAGCTCCGCCGACGTTTCTCCGACATCGGAAAGAATCGCCCGCGCCAGTCGTTCCAGGCGCGCCTGGTCAAACGTCACACATCGAATGTGACTCTGTATATGGACCGGCATCAGCAGGTTGCGAAAAAACTATGGTGGCATGCAGGAAGCCCAATGGCACGCAGCGAGTGAACTAGGCTGAGGTCGAGGTCAAGGTTGAGTGAAGATCCGACATTCTTCATCTCAGCCTAGGCCTCAGCCTTAACCTTCCGTAGTGCTGGCGGACTGTTTCAGCATCCTGTTAATGCGACTGGCCCCACGGGGCCGTGCACGGTGTGGACGGGGGGGCCGGCTTCGGTTGCTTATCCTGCGGCCCCAGTGATGGTCGCCGCCCCGCCGCGCCCGCGACGGGGCCGGAGGCCTGCGGGGGGTGCTGATGCTGCTCATAGGCTTTGATTATGTCCTGCACCAACTTGTGACGCACCACGTCACGCTCGTCGAAGTAGACGAAGGCGATGCCCTCGACGTCGCGCAGAATCTCCCGCACCTCGATCAGGCCTGAGACCCGTTCGGGTGGCAGATCTACCTGCGTGATATCCCCCGTGACGACCACCTTGGAATGGAACCCCAGTCGCGTGAGAAACATCTTCATTTGCTCCGCCGTGGCATTCTGCGCTTCGTCGAGAATGACAAACGACTCGTTCAACGTGCGGCCGCGCATAAACCCGAGGGGTGCAATTTCGATGTCGCCCCGTTCAATCGCGCGCGTCGCCCGTTCCATGTCCATCATGTCGAACAGCGCATCGTACAGCGGGCGGAGATAGGGATTCACTTTGGCATACAGATCGCCCGGCAGGAACCCGAGCTTCTCGCCCGCCTCCACCGCCGGCCGCGCCAGAATGATGCGGCTCACTTCTTTCTTCAGCAACGCGCTCACCGCCATCGCCATCGCCAGATAGGTCTTCCCCGTTCCGGCCGGGCCGATGCCAATGACGATGTCGTGCGTCTCGATGGCGTCGATATAGGCTTTTTGCGTCGGCGTTTTCGGCGCAACGAATCGTTTCTTGGTGACGATGGTCGCCGCGGTAGCGAGGAGGTCTTTGATCGGCGTCTCGGGACTCTGCCGGAGCGCGCTCAAGGCGTGGGTAATGTCGTCCGGCTGGAGGACCATCCCGTCGTTGGCCAGGGCGGCGAGTTCCGTGAGGACGCGTTCTGCGTGGCGCGTGGCGTCGGCTGTCCCATCGAGGGTGAGTTCTTCGCCGCGCGCCGAGAGGCGCACCCCGAGGTCGTCTTCGATCAGCTTGAGGTGCCGGTCGTGGTGACCGAACAATACGGCGGTATTGGTGCCTTCTCTGAGTTTCAGTTTACGCACAAGCGCGAAGGCGTACTCCCTCCCTGCAGCGGTCGTGAGGGGATTCTACCAAACCGTCGGTTAGAGTGACAAGCAGAAGAACGAATGGCGCGGCCAGCCTCACGCGCCTTCGGGTTTAGCGGGCGCGACTGGAGCAGGAAGGGTGAAGTGGAATTCCTGAAAGGCTTTTCCCCCTTGACCATCTTCAGCGACGATACGGACTCGATGGCTGCCGAGCTGGTCCGGGGGAATCTGCCAGACGAGATGCCCTGTTTCTTTATCAATCACCATTCCTGGTGGCGCCGCTTCCAGTAGAAAGCTGAGTGGGTCACCGTCCGCATCGACAGCTTTCACCGTATACTCGTATCGTTCGCGGCCGATGAGCACCGCGGGGGCAGAGACGATCTTCGGAGAACTATTCCCGACATAGATCGATTCAGAACGAACCGCCTTTCCGACAGACGATTGATCCCGGGGGGTCACTTCCACCTCAAGCGTATCCTTGGTCTGAAATCCCGTGGTATCCAACGTCTGCTCCGGCCCCTGTTTCACTACTCTGTTGTTGCGCCACCAACGAAAGTCGAACTGTATCTCGTCCTGATCTGCGTCGACGGCATCCATCTTCGCAAAAACCGGAGCATGCGGGTCATCCGGACGCTCGATGGAGATATGGCCAACAACGGGGGAGGTATTGCCGACCACCGCTGGGCCCGCCTGGTACCGAGTTCCTTGAACCGTGCCTCTCGTGGGTACAAGTCCGACCGTCACACGGTCACCACGCTTTAACATACTCGGTGTCAGCGTGGGTCCCGTCTGATCTCGGAGAGGGTCACCGTTGACCATCCACTGGTACTGGAATCCAGCCGTACTGGACTGGCTGTCATCGGTCTCGATCATCACCTTAACCGTCTCGTTCAGCGTAATAGGGTCCGGGGTAATTGTCGCTAAACGGATGGTCGCGAGGCGCTGTGGAGGGGCATCACTTGGAGAAGAGGACCCGTTGCCTGGGGCAGAACTCGAATTACACCCGATGAACAGGAGGGGAAGAACAACACATAGCGATGGGAAGAATCTTGCGTACACCACTTGTTGATGCGACAATCCCGTTCGTTGCTGAACTCTACTTTCCCCTTGCTGGTTGAGCCGGGAGGAACCAAGACGCTGGTTTCCCCCGGCTCTTTTCAGCCTTCACTCAGGCTCGCTGACGCACCCAAGACATATACCGACTCCAGGGAGGATTCGGCCCACTTGCATTCCTACACTCGCTGCTCCCCGTGCTCATCTGGGTGCAGTACTTGATCGGCGGCTTATTCGACCCGCTGCAGTTTCCTCCGGTACAAGTGCCTCCCGTCCCGTCGATATGGATAGCGACTTGCGAGGCCACCCCCTCGCCCAAACTGATCCTACTGGTGCTGTTCGTATTCGCACCGGCGGTGGTGGTCCCGATGATCGGAGACGAATACGCAGACCCGGTCTTGTAATACAACGCGTAGAGATAGCTCGTCCCAGTGGAGGAGCAGAAATCATTCGTGGGAACGAGTGTCGGAAAGAATACCGCTCCAGCAAGCACGACGGGGCTGGACACCGACCTCTCTGCCGACGTGCCTGCCGCAGTCACCAGCTTGACGTACCATCCATCCTTGCTCGCGACCAACCCCGCCATCGAGTTGGCTCCCGTGGTCACATCAGTAAGAGCAGGATTGTTAGGATCCGTCATTTGGTTCGTCCCAGGCGCACAGACGACACAGACCACCGCATTCGTGGTGTTCACCAGGGCGGCGGCGCTTGTATCGTCGATTAGGCAGTTTGTGGTGCTTGTCTGGGTGCACCCAGAATTCATCACTTTGTCTTTAATTCCGAACAGGTACTGTTGAGCTGTATCGGTCTTGTCGGAGTTACCCAAGTATCGGCCCGTTCCGAAGAAGACCCAGACCTTATTCGCATCATCGATCGTCACCGACGGTGCGGTCGTTACCGGCCCCATTTCCACCGTGGTTCCGCTCAGTGCATTGTAGTCATAAAAGGTATCGATTATCTCTGTGGCTGACCGGTTGCCTCCGTTGGCGACGCCCCAGGTCGAGGTGCTGCAAGGAGCGTTCGTACAACCGCTCGTGGTCAACCGGTACATCTTGCCCCTCCAGGGCAGAGATCCGTCGTGCAACGTGCGCCCGAAGTAGGCAACGTCGTGCCGGTAGTCGAAATTCCTATCCAGCGACGTAATGTTACCCAGAAACGATCTGAGGGAACCGACCGGCATCGTGGTCACCTGCGAATTCCCGGCTCCAGGCCCGACCTTCAAGTCCACAGCATACAGATTGGCTGATTGACTTGGAGCGGCCGGTAAATCTGCCGCATAGCCGTTGGGGCCCGAACCGAACAAGACCATCCACTTCGCATTGGTGTTATCGATCTTCGAATCCGCCGTCGGGCTCACCCGCATCACCGACGGAGTGCCAATCGTAAGCCCCAAATCGGCATCGCTGAAGCTCCAGAGGAGTTTGGGGTCGACATCCGGGTTGGTGATATCGAGCACAAAGTACGAACTGTAGAACGTGCGGTTTGTCCCACCGATATTGACAATCATCGGAGGAGCGCCAGTGCCGGAAGCACAGTTTCCACAGCTCCCTCCCATGCGGAAACCCCCGATCAGAACCGTACCCCAGCCGTTCGGATGGTCTGCATCCACGGGGAAGATCCGCACATCCGCCACCGTGGGCTTGAGATCCACGTAATAGACATGGGTGTAATCGGCCCTCGTCAACCACTGCAACTGCGGCAGGAGTTGATGGGGGATGAACCCCCAGAGCTCGTCCCCGAGCGGACGGCCGCTGCTGTTGTCGGTGGGGTTCTTCGTGTACCACCCATGCTCGACCACGGCCGGCGTCGTCACATCGTCGCTCTTGTGGTAGTACCCGCCGTTGAACGCGTGCAACATCCCGTCGTTCGCGCCGACATATATGACTTCACGGCGATCTTTCCATTGGGTATAGAACGCCGTGTAGGAAGAATCTCCATAAATGAGATCGTAGTTCGTGCGCGGCGCAGCCACAATGGTGGGAGTCGAGTGGATGGGGTCGCCCAATTTCCACACCTTGTAGGTGCCGCTGCCGATCGGCACTTCCAGCATGCGCGTGCGAAGCCCTGCGATTTCGTCCCCGCGGACGAAGTTGATGATGTTGGCCGCCGTATAGGGGGCGGCGCCGGCTCTCAGGTATGGACTCAATGTTCCCGAATTCGCGGTGCTGAATTGCATCTGCTCGCCCGCCTGCACAAGCCCATCGTTGTTGGAGTCCACCCACGTGAGCAGGTTTCTCGACGCGGAGGCGAGGTTGGCCAGTTGTTTGCCACCTTCCCAGAAAGGAAGAATATCTTTCAGCTCCAGGCCCAGGATCGTCGGCGTCGTACTGTCGGCGCTCCCGTCTCCGTTGGCATCCCCGTACTTGTCGACCAGCACTTTCCCAAAGGTGGGACTGGTCGACACGTTGTCGTACCGAGTCCTTACGATGTAATCGTTTTCGTAGACTAATTTTCCGTCCTGATCCGTATCTTCTCGGAAATTCCCGAGGTGGTCGATAAACAGACCCTGCGCATACCCGGTCCATCTCACATTGGCTCCACCCTGCCCGACGGCGCTGGTATAGAAGTAGGCTTGATAGACGCTCCCTTCACCGCTGGCAGAGGTGGCTAAGACGGAAATAGCGGTTCCTGACGAACTCTTCCGCAAGATCGCCGTGATGGTCGCCATCAATCTATCTTGTAAGTCGTCCACGTTGGAGGATTCGAAGTAGTTATCGGGAATTCCATCGGTACCCGGGGCGCCGGTCGCATTGATGACCTTGTCCCACTCAGTCACCAGGTCCGGGAGGTTATTATTGTTGCTGTCCTCGAACCCACCCAGCTTGGCGGTATGCATCAAGAGTTCTCTGCCAGCGATGTTGCCGAAGGCGAAAAACGTGTAGACCGAAATGTTTTGGAGCCCCTCCAAACAATGGCCCGTCACGTTGAGGACGGCGATTGTCCCATCGGTAAGGGTTGGAGCGGTTCCGTTGCAGGGCCGGAGGTCATTCGTGTGCGCCCAATAGGCCACGTCATCCAGATAGTGGTTCCCGCTGTCGACGTAATCCGTCTTGTGTTCCCCCAGCATCGTGGCAGGAGGAGTGAGGTTGTTCGTATTACAGGTGCCATTGGGCGCGTGGATGGTCGCGTTCCCATCTGTACAGTGGAGGCCATGTCGTCCATGCGCGTAATCCTGGTTCCCTCCCGGAATATTGGTATCCTGTGTCGGTTCCCCGTCCGTCACGAGGATGACGAACGTTTTACAGCAGCGGACCTGCGTGGACGTCGTCGCCCAGGCAGGCGTGTGGTTGCTTCCAAAAAAGTACGGATCACGTCCGCAGGCGTTGGTGATATAGCCGGCCCCAGGCGTGCAGGTTTCGGCGCCGGTCAGGGCGCTGATTTCAGACGCTCCTATTGAACCAACCCCCGACGCCCCAAAGGCCACGCCGTTTGAAATGCCTCCGGCAAAGGCAATGGGATAGACATAGGAACCAGGCACGTACGAGGAATTGATCTGGGCAATATAACGGGCCGTTTCATAGAGAGACTCGGACAGAGGCGTCCAGGTCGAGGGAAACGACTCCTGGACCGCATCCACCATGGCCGCCGTATTGGTGGTGAAGGTTTCCACAGTCGATCCGGAAAAATCGATCGATTGGCGAGAGCCAACACCCACGAGCATCCTGGCTCCGTCGCCGGCCGGTTTGAATTCAAACAGCCCAAACCGCGCCTGGACGCCAATCTGCTGAATGACCCCTGTTGGCTCGGTGCTGTATCCGATCTTGAGTTCATACTTTCTTTGGCTGAAGGAATCTCCGCAGTTGTTACTAAACCCGTTGTCGTTATCGACACAGAAATAGGCGGCGTCGACACCGATCCAGAGAGGTTGCTGGGGTTGCTCCTGACGTTCCCGAATCTGTCAGCTTGCGGAATTCTTCCAACGTATGATGTTGGTCCTGCCTGCAGCTTGAACATCCACGAGCTCTGTATTCACTCCTGTCGCTTGTGCCCGCACCGTCCTCAGCGCCGGGAGTCCCATTCGTCGGACAGGTTCCATCTGCTGCCCGCGCCACAAAACAATCGCCCCCGATCATCGATTTCTTGAGGGCATCGAACCGCCGGAAGGTCGCAAAATTCAAAAAGTTTCCATCCCACTCAGTGTTGGGACAGGCTGTGGCCAGCGCCGCCTTGACCGTGGCTGGTTCGAAGCGTTTATCAGCACCATTGTCGTAGGTGTAACAGAGGAGAGGATCAAAGTAGCCTGAGAATCTGAACGTGTTCGTGAACGGCCTATCACCGGCATCGCTGCAGTCCCCATCGGCAGGGTTAGAGAGATCACAAGCCAGACCACTCATACTCCCGGAGTTGTCGAGCAACAGGACGATATTGGGCGCGACTTGGTCGCTGACAAAGGGCGGGACTGCATAGTACTGGTCCATCGTTTGGGCCTGCAGCGCACCAGGCCCCACGAGACAACCCACCAACGCCAGCATGACGGTTCCACGAGTGGCGATATTCCGGCTTTTCATGGCACCCTCCGTTCTTGTTGCACCAAACATAGTTTCCACCGTTTCCTTGTTACCTGGGGAGAGTCACGATCATCTTGTCGATCTTGTTGCTTTGTTCTTTCTTGACGTGAAACTTCACCTCGGCACTCACCATGAGGCGAGCGGGATCCAGCATATCTCCATGTTCGTCAAGCATGACGACATCCGGCGTCAAGCCATAGGTCCGCCCATCGATGTCGAGCGTGTTCTCATAGATGGCGGTAATCGTGCCGTTCTGATAGCTGATCTTCATTGAGGGAAGGGGCTGGTCGTCGGCCAGCGTGACGCCGACACTCATGACGGAGAGGACTGTCACTGCCAACGCGTTATCCCAACGCGCACGAACAATCGGCGGTGCCCACCCATCTGGCTGCCTCGGCTTGAGGCCCTTCCTCTTTTCCTCTGTGCGAACGTCGTCCATCATGGTGATCCTCCTCATCTAGCGACCCAGGTCTAGTAGGGCCTCGGCTGACAAAACGCGCCGGTACTGTGGCAGGCGTACAACGCCCCGACTTGACTGGTGATCCCCGTAGCCAGGTTTTGCGCCACACAGGTGATTTGATAAAAGATATCGAACCGGGCGGTCGGGTCGTTGGGATCACAACTATTGCCGTTGCATTGGATATACATTCGATCAATGTCGCCGAACACCTGGTAGTTGCCTATTGTCATCGTCAGGTTTGGCGCAGAGAGGGCTCCGATCGGAAAGTCCGGGTTGCCTCCATCATTGATCATCTCACCGGTCAACACAGCGAGATTCGCGAGCGGCACCGGACCTGGCGGAATCGCGTTGGAGAGCAATGCTGCCGGCACAGCATGGGCTTGAATACTCTGCTGGAGCACATTCGCGCCGGTGCTCACACAAGACTCCGCCGCGTCCGTCGAGGCTTCACTGGCACTGACGGAACCAGCAATTTGCCGCTCAGATCCCGTGATGGCAAGGATCGAGATCCCCATCAGAGTCATGATGAAGATCACCATCATGACGGTAATGAGACTTACGCCCCGTTCTCCCCTTATCTGTGACCCATTGTGCCGCTCACGCATTGTCGTCTTCCTCCCCGGTTCAGGACCACGGTCTCGCATTTCTCGTCTCCACGGTCCTGGTCACTACCCGGCGGCGTACCGACGCATAGGGAGGAATCTGGGCCCCCGTATCGCCGGCCAGGAAGACGCCGTTGGCATGGAGATGGTCATCGACCGTGAGAAAGGTGGTGGACAAGGTTCCCGGTCCTGCCTGTGAATTCCCTTCTCCGAGCCCATTATCCATCGATTGCTGCCGGGCGACGATCGCAACTTGAACCATTTTGATTGCTGACGGCGTCATGGGGGGAGCGTTCCAGATCTGGTTCGAGATGTAATCCGGTTGATCGAAGATCAGGTTCACGCTCACGTCGTCAATCCGACCATCTGGCTCGGTAAGGCCGGCTGCCGGCAACAGACAGCCATCGCAGGCATAGGCGAACTGGATATCCTCGATCCCGTTGACGATCGGCAAGCAGGGGCTCGCCGGGACATTGCAGTTCGGCAGGACGCGACCAAAGGAAGCGACCGTGGCATTCGCTATCCCGCGGACCAAGCAGGGAGCATTGCCGCCACAGATGTTGTTGAGGTCTGCACCGGGAGTACCACCGGCCAGCTGAGGAATGACTTGATAGGTGACGCACTGAAGGATAAATACTTGGGTCCCCGTGGGAATCTGCGTTGGTCCAGGATAGGGAACCGTCAATAGGATTGGAGCAGCCGCTCCCTGCACCTGAGCAGCGACGACACCGCCGAGCGAAATAAAGGAGTTGGCACCTAACCCCGCTGCGGTCATAGCGGGAAGGATGGCTGCATTGATCGGCACATTTGCAAAGCCCCCTCCGCCTGCACCAAGTGCAGCGGTGGTCTGCCACGCCGGAGTAGCCGGCGCGCCATAAAACGTGAGGGGCACCACGAGCGAGATTTGATCCGGTCCAGTATCAGGGGCTCCGACAGTTGGATTGTTATCCCCTGGAAGAATCGGCACTGGAATCCCACCAATTCCACAGTTCCCGACTGGGGGCGGATTCTTTGATGGATCAATTTGAGGCCCAAAGCCCGCCATCTTGATGTCGTGGGTGATCATCTCCATTGCCATACGCGCGTTCTGTTGGGCATCGGAAATTTGCTCATTGGCCCGCACGGCTTTGCCGGTCATCGTCAGCGCAGACATGCCGGCCAACACGATCACGGACGTCACCGCGGTCGCCACCATGATCTCGACCAATGTGAACCCCTGCTCATCCAGCTTGTTCTGCGATCTCATATCGTGCGTCCGCCCCTTTCCCTCTCGGCTTCTCACTCTGGCGCGATTATCGTGTTCAGCAGGACTGCTTTGGTCGCTGGTACCCAGGCTGCGCCCCCTCCGGCAATGGTGTTTCGACTTGATCCGGTCCAAGTGACCGTCACGCCAATGTTGTTTTGATTGAGGGTCACCGGCCCCACGGCCGCCACCGCCACCTGGGCTTGGACCCCTGCCAATCCCGACGCAAACAGGCGGGCTTGCCACTGCAGACAATCTCCTCGCGCCACCGGCTGAGTCAGCGCATTCTGTGTGCAGAGCACGGGATTCGCCGAGGCTAAATTGATTCCGTTATAGCCATTCACGAGGTTTCGTCGATTGAATTGCATCCGTTCGACGAGCTCCGCCGCAAGGTTCGTGGCGACCGTCATTTCATTGCTGTCGCTGTTGCGCGTGAAGGACAATGTCGTCATCCCTGCTAAACCCAGCAAACCAACGGCAAGAATGGCCGAGGACAGCATGGCCTCGATGAGCGTGAACCCCTTCTCTTGTCGAATCCGGCTATTACTCATGTTGCTATCGCGCATGTTGTCGCTCATCGCAGAAGACCTCATAACCTCACAAGCCTGCTGGTTCCGCTCGGCGCGATGTTAATGAGATATTGTGTAGTTGGAGCCCCTGCGAGAGTCCCTCCGACCGTGATCGTCTGTACTCCTGTACCAGGCACACTGGCCCTCATCCCAAATGAATTAAACTGGACGACCCCACCGTTTGGGAGAAGGCCACCGTTGTTGAAGGTTAATGTCGTCATCTGTACCGCCTCAATCCTGTTCAGGCCTTGAAGAGCCGGAGCACCGGCGAGATTGGTGGTGGTCATCTGCACCCCCCCATTCACCAGTACTATTTGCACGGACAGAGTCTGATTCGACGTCATCGCTCTTGTACGAGCAAGCACAAGATGGCGAGTGATCTCGGAGGCTGTGGCTCTTGCTTGATAGTCTATGTACATCCGAGTGAAGTTCGGCATGGCGATCGCGGCCGCGATCCCGATAATCGCCACGGCGATTAGTATCTCGATCAGCGAAAACCCTGCCTGCCGCGACAGGGTCACATCGCGTCTTGTCTTATTAGATACACCCATAGCTGGCCGCCAATTGAGCAATTGGCATGCCGACCATTTCGCTTGGTCTAGGAGCTTCAACTCGTTGATTTTAAATATACTCCACGACTTATTGGAGGGGCAGAATTAGGCAGATTTCGGGAGAAGATCGACAATTTGTGTCAACGCGGTCGCACATTTTGTGCCGTCCGATCATGGGATAGATCAGCCGCAAAGAGGTGGAACGAGCGTTGAAAGCAGTCCAGAGGGCTCGGAACGAGGACCTTTGTATAGGGCGCAGGTTAAACTTGTGGCCATTGCGAGTCGCACATTCCGTGGAGCACGGATCCGAGCTGGTAATGAGGGCGTCGATCGCGAACGATGCTGTGAAAATTTTGACCGTCCGGTTTTTGTTCCATGTTGAAATCTCCTCTCACTTCATCGCAACGACCCTGACCTGCTGATAGGTGGTCTCTCCGCGCAGGACTTTTTGTATCCCGTCTTGTACCAGGGCAGACATCCCTTCTTTCAATGCCAGGCTGAGCATGTCGGCGGTCCTGGCTCTGGATTGGATGAGCCGCTTCATCTCTTCCGATCCTCTTAACAGTTCGTGCAAGGGAATCCGCCCCTTGAAGCCGGTTCGGTTGCAGACCTCGCAGCCTCGTCCACGGTACAAACTCCAATCAGCGCGGTATTTAATGCCGAGTGTGGGCCAGTCCTGCGCGCCATACCCCTGCACCAGTTCGTCGTATTCCTGTTGCGTCGGGTGATAGGACTCCTTGCACTGGATGCAGATCCGTTTGCACAGACGCTGGGCGAGCACTCCCAATATGGCGTCGGCAAAGTTGAAGGCGTCGCAGCCGAGATCCAACAAACGGATCACCGTTTCAACCGCACTGTTCGTATGGAGGGTACTGAGCACCAAGTGGCCGGTGAGCGAGGCCTCAATGGCGATGTCGGCCGTTTCTTTGTCCCGCATCTCACCGATCATGATGACGTCGGGGTCGGCACGCAGAAACGCCCGCATTGCGGTCGCGAAGGTGAGACCGATCTTCGGATGGACCTGGACTTGGCGGAGACGGTCTTGGGTTATTTCAATGGGGTCTTCAGCCGTCCAAATTTTCCGTTCGTCGGTATTGATGAACTTGAGAATCGCGTGCAAGGTCGTGGTTTTGCCGGATCCAGTCGGTCCGACACAGAGGATGATTCCGTGCGGTTTCTCTGCGATGGCTTGAATGACCTGCAAAGTGGCGGGGGAAAATTCCATCGCGTCGAGCGGCATCGGTTGCTTGGCCGTGAGGAGACGCAGTACGACATCTTCATCCTGTCCTGAGGTGGGCAGGGTCGCGACACGTATTTCGATTTCTCGATCCTCCGCCAACCGGTACCGGATCTTGCCGTCTTGAGGTTTGCGCCGTTCGGCGATGTCAAGATTGGCCATGACCTTGATACGTGACACGACAGCTCGCCGATAAGCCGCGGGAACCCTCATGTAGGTGAAGCAGGTGCCGTCGATGCGCAGGCGCACAGCCATGTCTTTACGATCCGCGTATGGTTCGAAGTGGATGTCCGACGCGCCGAGGCGGTCGGCTTCGGCGATCACTTGATTGGTCAGCCGCACAATGGCTGAGTCGTTCTCGTCGATCCCACCGAATACGGGGTCGATGGAAGACTTAAGTTGGATTTCATTGATCAACTCACCGAGAATGGCGCCGATGGACCCACTGCTTTCCTGGCTCCTGGCCAGATGGAGAAATTGCTCGATGTCCCGACGCAGACCTACGGCATAGCGAATGGTCATTCCAGGAAATGTGCGCCGCACGTCCCAGCCCTTGTCGAGATCGTGAGGATCGCTGGTGAGCACGTCGATCAATGAGCCTCGACGCACGATCGGCAGCCAGAGGTTCTTCTTGAGATAGTCGAGGTTGAGTGTTTTCAGCAGGTCGGCATCGATAACTGTTCGTTCGTCATATGGCAGGTAGGGACATTGATAAAAATCGCTCAGGGCAGACCCTAAGGTGTCCTTTGGAATACGGTACCGGTCGAGGAGCACCGTTTCGAGATCGAAGCTGCCATCCTTTGAATCGTCTACCGCCGCTAACACATCAGCCTGGCTGATAACCCCGCGATAGACCAGCGCATCCAGCACGTTCCGCTCGATCGTGCGAGGCGATTTCGCCCCACGGTTCCCCTTCTTGGAAGAGCCATCACTCCCCTCCGTCTTGCTTCCCCTTCCTCCACTCATGATGTCGGTCTCGACGGTCATACAATGCTTCGCCCCAGTTCCCAGCAACCTGCTAGTACTTCGCCAGCCAGGTTCCCGGCACCCGATACACCACCGGAAGCCCCCGAAAGAGTCCCTGCGCCAAATCGGCGTTGTACCAAACCTCGATAACGGTACCGGTTCCGATCGATGTCACGCTCTGTCCTGCCATCATCGCCCCGTACAGGCGAGCAGATTGTTCAATCCTGATCGTACCCGCCGCAGATAGCAGGCCGTTGACGTGAATGCCGGACAATTGCACCGGCACCCTTGTCCCTAGCGACTGGGCCCCCGGCGGAGATGGACTCAGGACCGGAACAGATTTCCCTACTGCGCGAGGCCTGAGCACCATATGACCTTGCACGACCAGAAGCCCTTCAAAATAGTCCGTATCCAGCACCAGTGTTCCCATATTATCGGCACGCGGCGGTTGCCCATCGACTGTGTCGATGAAGACCAATCCACGATGGTCTCCGATGGCTTGAGATTCCAGGGCATCTGCAGGCGTGATTCCCTGATCCGAGTCCGAGGCCCCCTGTAGGTGGAGCTGCCCCACACGATCGAGTCGATAATAGGTCCCCCAGCGCAGCGCGATCTTCTTGAGCGAGTCGTAGTCCCACCGATCGAGCCTTACCCCAGGCGTCGGATCTTGGTACAGGTGCACGTTTTCAGGAAGCGGAGGATTCGCACCTTGGCCGGGTGGAGGAGAGATGACCGAGACGGTCCCTCCAACCCAATATTCCGTCCAGCGATCCTGCGCATACAGCATCTGGTCATACGGCTGACCGGTAACTGGGGCTGCAGTGCTCTTGAGGACAAGATCCTCGACTCGCTGCACCGCGAGATCGCCCAGTACCCGTTGATCGCCCCAATGGACCCTGACGGGGGATTCACCGCCTGGCTGCATGGCGCCGAGAGTCTGTCCAACTTGTACCGCCGCGCGAACAGCGGGAATCTTCACAGACCCGAGCTGAAGCTGAACCGTTCGTGTAACCGGCCGGTGATCGACCGTCGTGGCCGTGACCTCAACCGTGCTCAGCAAACCTGGCTGCAGAGGACCATACACTTTCAATTTAAGAATCCGACCAAGTCCTCCCAGGGCATGGTAGAAACCGTTGGGCGAATCATTTAGCGTCTGATTGTCCGCCTGATTCGCCGCATCAAGGAGGATGTCGGGACGGTCAGCGGTCCCGATAAACTGCGAACGCCCGGCTACGTCGAAGAACGACGGCCCGCTCGCAAGATCCCCTTGACGTTTGTCGAGCAGTCCAGCGACCACGGTCGGTGCCGTACTCGGATCGTGAAACCAACTCATCACAACATCCGCCGCACCGTCGGCCAACTGTTGCGCGACATTGTCCTCTTTCATGGCGCTGACGCCCGGTCCATCATGACCTGCCAGATACAGAGACGTCATGCCGGCAATTCCAAGCAGAAAACTCAGCATGAGCGCCGCGAGAAGCACGTGACCCTTGTCACACAGATTCATGAATTCTGATGCGTGCCGTTCTTCCATCCCCATATTCTCACTCCTTGCTTATTGGAGGTGCCGCCGTTATGTCCTGAGGCTAATTTCTCGAACCGCGCGGATTCCTTGATCGGACATCATCACCTCAACGACGACCAGTTTGACGAGTGCTGGTTGTGTCACAGCTTGCCCGTTTTCATCCCAGTAGGAGAACCGAACCTCCCGGATATCTCTGACCAGGACACTCGCGCCGCCATCGACCTGTCGCAGCAACCTTAGAACACCCTGGTCATCGCGACGGCTGTAGTAGCGGACACGATTCATGAGGGAGACAGAGGCTCCGGATGGAATCGCCCCTGTCAGCGGCTGCGTCACCGTAAGCAGGCTCCGTTGTCCATCCCGAGCCAGGGCAAGTGTCTCGCAGCGCTCGGCCCAACAGGCCACAATGGTTTTCCGATCATCCCACCCACGCCCGTCTTCGACCGACAGAGCCGTTTGGCCAATCGCCGCCGCTGCCGTGACCATTGTCGAAAGACCTTGCAGATTCGCCGAAAACTCCACTGAGTCCGAATCCGCCGTGGTGAGAGAGCCGGACCCTGCGAGCCGCAATTCCTGCTCAAGAACTTCTAACCCAAGGCGAAGATCTTGCTGTTGCGCGACCTCACGTTGTTGCCTCATAAACTGTTGCTGGAAATAGGATAGGGCCTGAAGCGTTGCGCCCAAGACGACCAGCCCAGCCGCCATCGCAAGCATCAGCTCGGTCAGGCTGGCCCCTGTCTCCGACCTTATTCTATGGTGCCTACCTCTTGTATGCCGTCCTGTCCACATCCTGTCTACTCCGAGTGACGACACGTTACTGGCTCCCAACAAACACTGGATTAGCCCGTAGCGTGCCGACGCGTACTTCACGCTGGCCCTCGCCGGCTGCGTAGACTGCGCGAGCCTCAATTAAGACATGCCCTGAGGCCGACAGCGAACCCGAACGGCTCGGGGTCACTGTCCAGATCACATGGACGCCATCCTGGTCCCAACTACCGGAGTACACCCCATCGCCGGCCAACACATCGCCGCCGCCTCCATCGTCACGCATGACAAGGTCTGGGACACCATCATGATTCAGATCATCCAGCAAGAGACGATCCCATCGTACAGATCGTTTCGCTTCGATCCGCGATTCCGCCATTGCCAGGGCACGCGTCTCCAATGTCCCAGTTCGAAGACTCCATCCTGCTGCCTGAAATGCCCCCATCGCACCGGCCAACCCGATCAACGTCAGCGCCATTGCCACAAGCACTTCGGCAAAACTGGCTCCTCCCTCTGCATGAAATAATCGATCCCATGTCATGAGACGGACACTCTTCCGGTGATGCTCACAGTGAATGTGGTTTCTCGGCCCTGACTGTCGCGCACAAGAATGGTTGTAGGGGTCACCGACCGACCGCTGGGATGAAATAGAAGTTCGGGGCCGGCGGTTGGCTCCTCCACGACCACACCCTTGTCCGCATACTGATAGACGTGCAGGATGCCTTCGGCATCCGCGCGTTGAAGCGTGATCGTACGGCCCTCTCGGTCGAATATGACCCGAAGGCGCTCTCGCCTGGCCATCGCCAGTTGTCTGGCGAGCCGGATCTCCGAAGCAATCTCTACGGTAGCGCTGCGCGCCTGGACCCTTGCAGCCCATGTCTGATAACTCGGCCCAGCCAATGCAGCCATGAAGCCCATGATCGCCAGTACGATGAGGAGCTCTGTCAGACTCCAGCCTTGTTCCTGTATCTGTGATTCTCTCGGCATGCCCCCTCCTCTAGCAGCGGAGTTCCCCTTACAGGGATGAACGTGGTTTCCAAGACCCGTGCCCGCGCTGGTCCACACCAGGCTGACTGAATGCTTTGTGAGGAGCGGGAGCGGAATACTTCGCAAGTTCGCGCGGTTTCGCGTTGTCGCGAGGAAACATGGAGGCGGAGCAGGACGTGCATTGGCTAAGAAAGAAGAGGGATCACCAGAGAAACGTCTCACTATTAGATACAGGGATTCCCCCGAAGAGATACATGGAGAGTATTAGAAGGCAGGGCCAAGAAGACCTTGATACCACTCGAGGAGCGGCTGGGCAAAAAACAGAGAAAGGAGGGCTCCCAACACAAGGAAGGGGCCAAAGGGGATATACTCATCACGCTTAATGATGCGTAGGGCGATCAAGCTGATGCCGATGATAGAACCAGTGAGCGAGCCGATCATGATGGTGAGGAGCGCCGGCTTCCAGCCAAGAAACGCACCGATCATAGCCAGCAACTTGATATCGCCACCGCCCATTCCTTCCTTGCCGAAGAGATAGGGGCTCAGCCAGGCCAGGAGCCAGAGGATACCGCCTCCCACGGTGAGTCCGAGCACAGAATTGATCACACCCACCGGCAAAACGGTCACGGCGCCCAGAAGTCCGACCACCATTCCCGGTATGGTAATGACATTGGGGATCATCTTATGGGTGAGATCCGTTCCCGTCACCACGACCAACGCCGAAAACAGTAGGGCATAGAGGGCGGCCGTCCAGCTAGGGCCGAAGTACCATAAGATTGTTAGATAGCCGAGGCTATTGGTGGCTTCGACGAGGGGATAACGTATCGAAATCGGCTCGCGGCAAGCCCGGCAGCGTCCACCAAGCCACAGGTAGCTCAGCAGAGGAATATTGTCGTAGAACTTGATCGGGTGAGCGCACGAGGGGCAATGGGAACCGGGCCAGACGATCGATTCGCCTCGGGGCAGTCTGAAGATGCAGACGTTGAGAAAACTGCCGATCAGCGCGCCTAGGGTCCCGACCACAAGATAGAGAGACCATTCATGCATAATCGACCTAGGAACAGACTCCGGCTTGGAACATCCGAGGCACTTCGCATGCCAAATTAAATAAATTAGGTAGCTTCACTGGAGTCAACTTCCTATAGTTTACTTATGGCGAGAGAGTTCTTATAATCCACTGCCTGTTGGGCGAGGGTTTGCTCTTGCGCGTTTCTCCGTCAAGGTGAATTATACCGTACTATTTTATTCGTTAAAGGAGAACAAGATAATGGCACGCACGGCAAAGACGAAAACCAAACCTTCACTGGCCAATCTGACCCCGCCACCCCGCAAGAAGCGACCTGAATCGCTCACCAGTCGGGAGCAGGAGATCCTTGAACTGATATGGGCCGGGTTCAAGAACAAGGAAATCGGTCAACGACTCAAGATCAGCGTCAAGACCGTCGAGGCGCATCGGGCCAATATGATGAAAAAGATGCGCGTGTCGAACACCGCTCAACTGCTCAAGACCGCGATCCAAGACGGGACGATCAAAATCCGGTAGGCTTCGCCGCCGGCACGACGCCCCTGCGACGCTGGCGGACTACTTCGAACAGCGTGACGGCCGCTGCAGCTGAAACATTCAGCGACTGTATACGGCCCTGCATTGGAATCCTGATGCGGTCGTCGCACTCCCCCAACACACCGGGACGAAGACCTTCCCCCTCCCCACCAAGCACCAGTGCAATCGGCCCGGTCATGTCGATTTCGGTATGGAGCTTCGCCGCCTGAGGATCAACGCCATAGACCCACAGGCCGGCCTCTTTGAGGTCCTGAATCAGACGAATCAGATTACCCACGCGCCCGACGGAGATATGATCGAGCGCTCCGGCCGATACTTTCGCCACCACCGATGTCAGGCCGACTGCACGGCGTTCCGGGATGAACACCCCATGGACACCAGCCGCTTCTGCCGTCCGCAAAACCGCCCCCAAGTTGTGCGGATCTTCGACCCCATCGAGGAGCACGAGAAAAGGCCGCTCATCTCGTGTCTTCGCCCGCTCGAGAATCTGCTCTATCGTGTCGTAGGATTTCGCAGCGATGAGCGCGATCACTCCCTGGTGGTGTCCACCCGGCACCAATCGATCGAAGGCGCGCGGCGGCTCGATGTGAACGGGGACTCGCTGCGCCTTAGCCAGCTGCGCAAGATCGGCAAATTGCCGATCGGTCCGCAGCATGAGCAGCCGCTGAAGCGGACGCGCGCCGGCGCGCAAAGCTTCGCGCACGGCATGCAACCCATAAATCAGTTCCGGCTGACTATCGTTTCCACCGGCTGGTGCCATCGGGCTTGTCCTCGATGACGATACCGTGGGACGCGAGGAACTGACGAATCTCGTCGGCCTTCTTGAAGTCTTTCTGTTTTCTGGCTTCATTGCGTTCCGCAACCTTAAGGTCTATTTCCTCAGCTTGAATTTGATAGCTGTCTTGCTCAGACTTTAAGACTATGTTCCGTTTGAATTGCCAATTCTCCAACTGAAACAAACCCAGGTTATTGCCCAGTGACTGAAATGCCTCTCTGGCGATATTTCGTGCCTCTGTCGAAAGACCCTGGTCGACCAGCTTATTCACATCGTTTCTTAGCTTCTGGAGCGCCGCAAGCGCTACCGGAGTATTAAAATCGTCGTCCATGGCTGCCCGAAACTCTGCTCTGCATTGCTCGATCGCTGGATTGAGCTTTGCATCAACCACAATATTCTGGCTTAATTCCTCAAGCCTCTTAAACAGATCGTAGAACCCATTCAACGCATTCTTCGCTTCCTCTAAACTCTTGTCGGAAAAATCCAATGGGCTTCGGTAATGGGTCCCGAGCAGAAAATATCGCAACATCTCTCCAGTTTCTGCGGCAGGCCATTTAGACTTCTCGAAAATTTCCCGAATCGTAAAGAAGTTCCCCAGGGACTTGGACATCTTCTCCTGATTGATCTGCACGAATCCGTTGTGAATCCAATAGCGCGCAAATTCTTTTCCCGTGGCACCACACGATTGTGCGATTTCATTTTCATGGTGCGGGAAGATCAGGTCCATTCCTCCGCCATGAATGTCGAACGTTTCGCCGAGATGTTTCATGGACATAGCCGAGCATTCAATGTGCCAGCCGGGACGCCCGGCCCCCCAAGGACTGTCCCATGACGGCTCGCCTTGCTTGCTGCTCTTCCAGAGAGCGAAATCCATCGGATGGCGCTTTCGTTCATCCACTTCTACACGCGCGCCGGCCTGCAAATCCTCGAGCTTGCGTTTCGAGAGGCGGCCATAGGCCGGGTATTTCTCGACCTGGAAGTAGACATCGCCGGCTACTTCATAGGCGAGACCTTTTTGAATCAGCGTACTGACCAGCTCAATGATCTCGGCCATATATTCAGTCGCTTTCGGCTCGTGCGTAGCCTGTCGAATCCCGAGCTTCCCCATATCCTGATAGTAGGCCTCGATGTACTCGGCTGTGATCGCGCCGCACAATACACCTCGTTCATTTGCTCGCTTGATGATCTTGTCATCCACATCGGTAAAGTTCTTGACGAATTCAACCAGGTAGCCGCTGAATTCCAGATAGCGCCGGATCACATCGAACACGAGCGCGCTGCGAGCATGGCCGATATGGCAGTAGTCGTAGACGGTCACGCCGCAGACATACATCCGAACGGTCTTTGGCTGGAGCGATTGGAACGGCTCCTTTTTCCCTGCGAGAGTATTGTAAATCGAGAGCATGGGTTGGTTACAACTCCGGAGTGATGCGGCGCTTCGGCCAATGGGACCAGAGAAAATATCCCAGCGCGAGTGCCAGGCAGAGGCCAATCACGATGTCGAACTGATGGAAATAGTCTCTCAGATGCTCCCACTGCTCTCCCATTTTCACGCCGACATAGGCCAGAAGATAACACCAGGGCAACGCACCGAGAAAGGTGAGAAGGATGAACCGATAAATGTTCATGCCGGCGATGCCGGCCGGCAACGAGATGAAGGTCCGGACGACCGGAAGCATTCGGCCGAAAAATACGGCTGCCTCGCCATATTTGGCGAACCATCGATCCGCCATTTCGATGTCTTTAATTGAAACCAACATGTAGGGCCCGTATCGCTCGACGAAGGGCCGACCGCCCCACACACCAGCGTAGTAGGCCACAATCGACCCCGCGACGTTCCCAATGGCGCCGGCCAATGTCACGCCGAGCATCGTGAACTGTCCCGACGTCACGAGATATCCGGAAAACGGCATGATGATTTCGCTGGGCAATGGAATACAGGCGCTCTCAATGGCCATGGTGAGGAAAATACCGGTGTAGCCGAATGTCGAGATCGTCGAGACGATAAACCGGCTGAGCTCTGTAATGATCGCTTCGATCAGTTTCCCCACAGCACCCTACCTCCTCCGCTTGCCCTTCAACTTCGACGATGCTGCAACCCGACGCACACCTTGTCGACGTACCGTTTCCCACTTCCGGAATCGATCCAACACCCCATGATGAGTCGTATCGAGGTGAATTGGGGTGAGCGAAACCGCCCCTTGCTCAAGCGCCTCATGGTCGGCATCCTTGCTTCGGCTCCACGATACACGGGTCCCAGCGATCCAATAGTAAGTCTGGCCATGCGGATCGATCTTTTCAATGATCGGATTATCGAAGCGCCTTCGACTGAGACAGGTGACTCGGACTCCTGTGATCGACCTGAACGGTCGATTCGGAATATTGAGATTCACGAGCGTCTCGTCCGGCAAACCCTCTTTCAGGATCAAACGAGCGATACGAACGGCATACCGAGCCCCGGCGTCGAAATAAAAATGTTCCTGCCCCTCCTGTGACACAGCCATCGAGGGGACACCGAGAATCGTCCCTTCCATCGCTGCCGAGACCGTCCCGGAATACAACACGTCGTCGCCAAGGTTCACCCCTTTATTAATCCCTGACACGAGGAGATCGGGTGGTGCCGACAGAAGTTTCAATATGGCCAGATTCACACAATCGACAGGCGTTCCGTTGACAGCGTAGATCCGTGTCCCGAGCTGATTCACTCGCAACGGTTTATGGAGCGTCAGGGCATGCGCCACGGCAGTCCGCTCACGATCCGGCGCGACTACCCACACCTCGCCTACTCTCGACAAGGCCTTGGCGAGCGCCGTCAGACCAGGCGAGTGAATCCCATCATCGTTGGTGACCAAAATGCGCATGGGTCCGTCAGGAACAAAAAAAGCTGCCGGTGGCAGCTTCTTCAGTCGGTCTTGGCTCAGGCGTGATCCAGGAGATCTGTCCGCCGTCTCCCGTCACGCTCGATCCCTTGCCCTTGACGATATTTGGTCGGGGCGAGCCGATTTGAACGGCCGACCACTCGCACCCCAAGCGAGTACGCTACCGGGCTGCGCCACGCCCCGACACGCTCTATTCAATTCCACCGTCCCCATCATTGTCCACTGGAGGCGGCTGGAATGCAACCGGCTCGGATGCGACGGAACATTCGTCAGTCAGAATGCGACTCCAAAACTTTGAGAATCGCCTGGAGATTCCCTCGCAGTTTTTGCGCAAGTTCTTTGGGGCGCACCCGCTGATTTGCCACCCGGCCTCGCCTGGCCCAATATCGCTTGACACCAGCAAGCGTATGCCCTTCTTCATAGAGCATCCGCTTGATCTCCAATACCGTTTCGACTTCTCGTCTGACATAGAGTCGCTGATTCCCACGACTTTTCTTCGGCTTGAGAAACGGGAATTCTGACTCCCAGAATCGCAACACGTAAGCGGGTAGCTTGGCAATCTGGCTGACTTCGCCGATTTTATAAAAAACCTTGCTGCCCAGCCTGGGCTCGTTCCCCATGACCGGTCCTCGTGGTGGGATGAGTTAAGGTGATTGAACGCGGCTATGAATTGACGTATTTCTTAAACACTTGACTGGGACGAAAGGTCACCACACGACGAGGCGTGATTCCTATTTCCTCGCCGGTCCGAGGGTTTCGGCCCTTCCGTGCCCCTTTACTGCGTACGACGAAGTTTCCGAATCCGGCAATCTTGACCGACTCTCCCTTATGCAACACCGCTTTCAACATATTCAGCACGAGCTCGACGATATCTGCGGCTTCATTTTTTGAAATACCGACCTGCTTGTAGATTTCGTTCGCGATATCTGCCTTTCGCATGCTATCCCCTCCGACACCCGCACAAACTTCTCGAATGATCGCCTGTGAACTTACTACGAACGATTAGCAGTTTCGCTATAAGTTACGTGAGGTTATAAGACCTGTCAAGAAGAAAGATGCCGGATCGAGTGTCCCACTCATTCGTCTTTGGCAAGCAGCTTGTATTCGATGCTGTCCGCCAGCGCTTGCCAGCTCGCTTCCATGATGTTCTCAGACACGCCGACGGTGCCCCATTTATCCTTATGATCGCCTGATTCGATCAACACCCGAACCTTGGACTCCGTCCCACGATTGGCCGACAGCACTCGTACTTTGTAGTCGAGCAGTTTGACTTCTCGTAGCTGGGGGTAGAACTTTTCCAACGCTTTCCGCAACGCATGGTCGAGCGCATTGACCGGACCGGCTCCGACTGCTGCTGCATGTTCCACCACTTCGCCGACCTTCACCATCACTATGGCCTCCGACGACGAGACGCCATGGTCTTGTCTTTTCTCGACAATTACCCGAAAGCCCAGGAGTTGGAAGGATGGCCTGTGCGTCCCCATCGCTTTCCGCATGAGCAATTCGAAGGAGCCTTCCGCCGCCTCAAACTGGTAGCCCTCACTTTCACGCTCCTTCAAGGTATCGATCAGTTCCTGCAACTTGGCGTGGCCCTTGTCCAATTTGATACCGTACGCCTCGACCTTCTCCAGCAATCCACTCCGACCTGCCGCGTCCGATACCAACACACGCTGGCGGTTGCCGACCAACCCAGGAATCACATGTTCATAGGTCGCGGGATTCTTGAGCACCGCATGGATATGGACTCCACCCTTGTGGGCAAACGCCGAATCTCCCACATAGGGCTGGTGCTTATTAGGCATGAGGTTCGCGATCTCGGTCACGAATCCTGAGACCCGCTTGAGATGGCTCAAACGGTCGTTCAACACCGGACGTTTCATCTTCAGTTCAAGATTGGGAATAATCGAACAGAGATTGGCATTGCCGCACCGCTCGCCGATCCCGTTAATCGTCCCCTGCACTTGCACCACGCCGGTCTCGAGCGCCACCAGCGAATTCGCGACAGCCATTTCGCAATCGTTGTGGGCGTGAATCCCCAAGGGCACCGCACACTCCCGTCGAACGACCTGGCAGATCTCTTTGATTTCCCAGGGCATCGACCCACCGTTGGTGTCGCAGAGTATTATCCGCTCGGCCCCGGCCAAGACAGCTTGGCGAATGGTCTCCAGCGCGTAGTCCGGGTTGGTCTTGTATCCGTCAAAAAAATGCTCCGCATCGTAGAATACCCTCCGACCTTTCGAACGGAGATGGGCCACGGAATCGCTGATGAGTTCGAGATTCTTCACTAGGGAAATTCCGAGCGCATCGGTGACGTGCAGCGACCAGGTTTTTCCGAAGAGTGTGATGATCTTGGTCTCGGCGTCCAGCAACGCCAGGATATTCGGATCCTTCTGTACCGCGTTGCTCGATTTTCTAGTCGACCCGAACGCCACCACCGTCGCCGTCTGCAACGGAACGGTCTTGATCATCCGAAAGAACTCGATGTCCTTGGGATTCGCCCCGGGCCATCCGCCTTCAATGAACTGCACGCCCAGCCCATCCAACTGTTGGGCGACCCGAACCTTGTCTTCGGCCGAAAAGGTCACATCCTCGGCCTGAGCCCCGTCCCGTAAGGTCGTGTCATAGATTTCCAGCGCTGCTGGCCGGGCGGCAGGCGGATGTGCGTCGGACGACGCAGAGCTGACCGGCTTGCCTTGCGAGGATCGTGGGTGTGAAGATTTTCGAGCCATATAGGAAACGATACCAGGAGCAGGACAACCCTGTCGAGACTCACATCGCCGAAATCCGCTACTTTATGCTTCGGTCCCCTGCAGGCGACTGATCCAACCCGAACGCCGTATGGAGCGAACGCATCGCGAGTTCAACATACTTTTCATCGATGACACAGGAGATCTTGATCTCCGACGTGCTGATCATGAGAATATTTACGCCTTCCTGCGATAAGACTTCAAACATCTTGGCAGCGACTCCTGAATGGGAACGCATCCCGACGCCGACCAGCGAGACCTTCGCGATCGCCTCGGTTACGGCAACCGATTTGGCGACGATACGTTTCGCCACGTCCTGAATCAGCGGCAGGGCTTTCTTGATGTCCGCCCGTGGAATCGTGAAGGAAATATCCGTCATGCCAGACTGACTCATGTTCTGGATAATCATGTCGACATTGATGTTGGCCTTGGCCACCGGCCCGAAGAGTTTGGAAGCAATACCTGGTTTATCCGGCACGCCCACAATCGTGATCTTGGCCTGATTCCGATCGCCGGTGATTCCCGACACGGCGACCGCTTCCATATCCTCATCTTCACGCGTCACAAGCGTCCCCTTTCCTTCTTTGAAGCTGGAGTTCACCTCCAGCGGCACGTTGAATTTTGCGGCAAATTCGACGGAGCGGCTCTGCAACACTTTGGCACCCAGACTGGCCATTTCCAGCATTTCCTCATAGGATATCTTGTCGATTCGTCGAGCCACCGGCACAATGTTAGGGTCGGAGGTGTAGACGCCATCGACGTCGGTAAAGATGATGCACCGATCAGCCTTCAGCGCCGCCGCCAGCGCAACCGCTGTCAGATCAGAGCCGCCACGCCCCAACGTCGTGACATCCGACTGCTCGTTGATCCCTTGAAAGCCGGCAACCACTGGAATGACTCCTTTGCGCAGGGCCTCGCGGATTCGATCGGCACTCACCCGGGTGATACGCGCTTTCGTATGGGCATTGTCGGTCATGATCCCAACTTGGCGTCCCGTAAAAGATTGAGCATCGAGCCCCCGAGCCCGCAAGGCCATCGCCAACAAGGCGATGGTCACCCGCTCTCCGGTCGACAGCAACATATCGAGTTCGCGATCGTCCGGCAGCGGCGTGACTTCGTGCGCCAATCGATGCAACCGATCCGTTTCTCCGCTCATCGCGGACAGGACAACCACGACGCGATGGCCATCCTTGTGAGCCTTCTCAACGCGGTCGGCCACGCAGTGGATCCGCTCGATCGTGCCTACGGACGTCCCTCCATATTTCTGGACAATCAGCGCCACGTCCTTCAAGATCCTTTTGCGAAAAGTCGCACGACGAACTTCGTCGCATCACGAGAAGGCACGGTCGAGGCTCGCGCATCAGCTTCGATAAATCTCCGTCCGGCCCCGGCAGCGAGAGCTGTCGCACTGTCACGATAGGCGAAGAACCCAGGACCTTCTACCGCCTGGCCATGATGCACGATGCCCGAATCGCAGAAGGCCACGATGCGATGGGGGCCCAATTTGGCCAGTCCTTCGAGCAGCGGCCCTACCAGATCACGATCGACCGCTTCGATACCCTTCACCTTGGCCGCGACATCCGACCCGTAGACGACCTCGTCCGGTAACTCCACATGCACGTAAGCAAAATCATTTTTCTTCAGTTCCTCCAGGGCGACCGCCGCTTGAGTACGAAGATCCGCACCGGCCAATCTCGCGCCGTCCACGGCTTCGAGCCCGGCCATGATGCCGAGTCCGCGATGGACGTCGCTCTGTGAAACCACCACACCGGTCATCTTCAATCGCTCAGAGAGGCTTGGCCAGAAAATGGCCCGGCCTTGGCCCCAAAGCCAGAGACAGTTGGCCGCCTTCTGCCCCGCCTCCCGACGTTCATCGTTGAGGGGATGGTCGCGCAAGATCTGAAACGAGGCGTCCATGAGTTTCCAGAGAATGTCGGATCCGTCTCCCGTCGGTAATGCATCGGCGATCGGTCGACCAACCAATAATTGTGGATCTGTACAGACCGCTCGCGACTTCCCGTTGACCCACACCATGAGATGACGGTGGCCTAACCCGGGGTAGAACTGAATCATCTCAGACCCGAGCTGCTCATTGATCGCCTCGATCAATTCGCGGGCCTCTTCTGTCGAAATCAGGCCTGCGGTCGCATCATCCATCACCACGTGCGGTCCGAGCTTCTTGATCTCGTTCAATCCGCCTTTACTCCCGAACTGGGCGTCTGCCCGCAACGTCACCATCGTACAGCGATAGACCACATCATGCTCGCCGATGGCGACCCCCAGACTGGCCGCTTCGAGCGGACCAGGCCCCTGGTAGTATTTCTTGGGGTCGTATCCGAGAATAATGGTTCCCATAAGACCGCTCCCTTGTCGCATGTTCTCAGGCACCGCGGCCAGGAGCCCAAACTCCCCACCTTGCGCGAGGCGATCCAGGTGAGGGGTCGAAGCCACTTGAAGAGGAGTCCGTCCGCCCAATTCCTGCCGGGGATGGTCTGCCATCCCATCGGCATGCAGAATCACATGTTTCATCGAAGCCCTGCGTTCATTGTGACTACACCTTTAATAGACGAGCGACATCCTCCCGCGTCGCTCTAACGGTTTTCGGTTGGACCGATACGCTGATAGCAGTGTCGGCATCTTTCAGTCCATGGCCGGTCAAGGTGCAGACCACTGTCTCGCCTTCACGCAGTCCGCCTTGCTTGCTCAACTTCATCACGCCGGCAACCGATGCGGCGGACGCCGGCTCGCAAAAGACACCCTCCGTCGCCGCCACCGCCCTATAGGCCTGCAGAATCTCTTCATCCGTCACCGAATCGATCGCTCCCATGGATTCCTTCACAGCAATCAAGGCCGCTTCCCAGCTGGCCGGATTGCCGATCCGGATCGCCGAGGCCACCGTCTGCGGATTCTCCACGATGCGACCCAGCACGATGGGCGCGGCACCAGCCGCCTGAAACCCGACCATGCGAGGCAGCCTCGTGGATTGATTGGCCGCACGGTATTCCTGGTACCCCTTCCAATAGGCAGTGATGTTACCGGCATTCCCAACCGGCAGCGCATGAACAGTCGGGGCATCGCCGAGCTCATCGCAGACCTCCATCGCGGCGGTTTTCTGCCCCTCGATCCGATAGGGATTGATCGAGTTGACCAACTCGATGCGGTGGATCACGGACAAGTCCTTCACAATGGTCAACGCCTGGTCGAAGTTTCCTTCGATCTGGATGACTGTGGCTTGATGCATCATGGCCTGTGACAGCTTACCCATCGCGATCTTCCCGGCAGGAATCAACACATAGACCGCCAGTCCCGCCCGCGCACCATAGGCTGCGGCAGAGGCAGACGTATTCCCCGTGGAGGCACAGATCACCGCCTTGGCGCCGGACTCAACGGCCTTTGAGATGGCCATCGTCATGCCGCGATCCTTGAACGATCCTGTCGGATTCATGCCTTCGAATTTGAGATAGAGATCGACGCCGGGAGCGATCTGCTTGGCCAGCCGCGTCGCCCTGATGAGCGGAGTGTTGCCTTCACCGAGCGTCACCACGGGGGTACGTTCAGTCACCGGCAGAAACTTCCGATATTCTTCGATCACACCATGCCAGCGATTCATCGCATTACTCGTCCTTGCCCTCGACCCGGATTAAGGTGGTGGGCTCGGAGATGAAGGCCATGCGATTGATCGCTCGCAATGCCGTTTGGACATCGCGCTCCGTGGCGGTATGGGTCTTGATCACGACCGGAACCGTCTGCCCTTCGCGTCGTCCTTGTTGAAGGACGGACGAGATACTGATACCGCACCGGCCCAGCTCCCCTGCGATTTGCGACAAGACGCCGGGGCGGTCCAACACCATAAAGCGGAGGTAATAGAGCGAGCTGATCTCTTCCATCGTCCGCATCCGAAGCGGACGACGCTGGTCCTGCTGGAACGAGACGGGCGGCACTCGCCCAACCGCTCCTTTCAACAGATTGCGCGCGATGGCGATGAGATCGCCGACCACCGCACTGCCGGTCGGCATGGACCCCGCGCCCCGGCCATAGAGGACCACGTCGCCCACGGCATCGCCGACAAGTTGAATCGCGTTGTAGACTCCTTCGACTTGGGCGATCGGGGACGAGGAAGGCAGCATCGTGGGATGCACTCGGGCTTCGACTTCGTTGCCAACCAGCTTGGCAATGCCCAGCAGCTTGATCGTACTACCGAACTCTTTGGCGTACGCGATATCGAGCGGCGTAATGTGGGTGATCCCCTCGGTATACACATCTTTAACGTTGACCGGTGTTCCATAGGCCAGCGCCACCAGGATCGCCAGCTTGTGCGCCGAATCAATCCCGGCCACATCGAATGTCGGATCCGCTTCGGCATAACCGGACTGTTTCGCTTCGTCGAGCACCGTCTCAAAACTCTGGCCTTCATGGGTCATGCGCGAGAGAATGTAATTGGCCGTCCCGTTGATGATTCCATAAATGGATTGGATGGTGTTGGCCGCCAGCCCTTCCCTCAATGCCTGGATGACGGGAATTCCCCCGCCCACGCTCGCTTCGAAACCTAGGTCGACGCCCCTGCTGGAAGCCGCGGCAAATATTTCTTCTCCGTGTAACGCGAGCAAGGCCTTATTGGCGGTGACGACATGTTTACCTGCCGCAATGGATTCCAGAATTGTGTGTTTGGCAACATCGCAGCCCCCGATCAACTCCACGACGATATCGATCGAGGGATCGGTGAGAATCTGCTTCGCATCGGTCGTGAGGAGGCCGGGCGGCAGGGCCAAACCTCGATCACGTATCACATCGAGATCCGCAATCCGAATGATTTCGATCGGCACACCGACCCGGCGGCTGATCAAGGCAGAGTTCCCCAAGAGAATCTTCACGACACCCGTCCCGACCGTTCCGAACCCAATAATGCCGACGCCCACGCGCGAAATCATGCTTCCGACCCCTCAAGCTTCAGGGATTTGCGAATGCCTCGAACGGCTTGTCTCGTGCGATGTTCATTTTCGACAAGGCCGAAACGCACATACTCGTCCCCGCCTTCACCGAATCCAATCCCGGGAGACACGGCCACTTTCGCCTCGCGGAGCAGGAGCTTCGAAAAATCCAACGACCTCATCGACCGATAGGGCAACGGAATCCTGGCCCAGACGAACATGGTGGCCACGGGCTTGCTCACCTGCCACCCGATGCGATTCAGTCCGCTCACCAACACATCACGACGCTTCTGATAGCGCAGCACCGTCTCCTTGACGCAATCTTGTGGTCCATTGAGGGCAATGACGCTGGCAATCTGCAGAGGCTGGAAAATACCGTAATCCAGGTAGCTCTTGATCTTGGCTAAGGCTCCGACAACTTCGCGATTACCGCAACAAAAGCCCACGCGCCAACCAGGCATGTTGTAGGCCTTGGAGAGGGTATAGAACTCGACGCCGACATCCTTGGCCCCGGGAACCTGCAGGAAGCTCGGCGCCCTATATCCGTCGAACACCAAGTCGGCGTAGGCGAGGTCATGAATGACAATCACGTTATGTTCTTTGGCAAAGGTGACGATCTTCTTGAAAAACCCGAGATCCACCACGGCGGTGGTGGGGTTATGGGGGAAATTGATGACCAAGATCTTCGGCCGCGGGAAGGTCTGGCGATAGACCCGTTGCAAGTCGTCGAAGAAGTCACTGTCCGGGCGCAGTTCGATCCCACGAACTTCTCCGCCCGCAATGATGAAACTATACATATGAATGGGATAGGTCGGCGTTGGCGTCAGGACGACATCGCCGGGCCCGATCAAGGCCAACGCCAAATGTGCCAATCCTTCTTTGGAGCCGATTGTGACGATGGTCTCGGTCTCAGGATCCAGATCGACATCGTAACTCCGCTTGTACCAACCCGCAATCGCATGCCGCAGTTTTGTAATCCCGCGCGAGGCCGAGTAGCGATGATTTTTCCCCTTCCGCGCCGCCTCGATCATCTTCTCGACAATATGGCTTGGCGTCGGTTGGTCAGGATTTCCCATTCCGAAATCGATAATGTCTTCGCCCTGTTGACGAGCCTCGAGCTTGAGGCTC
Source organism: Nitrospirota bacterium (assembly GCA_963741245.1). Classification (GTDB taxonomy): domain Bacteria; phylum Nitrospirota; class Nitrospiria; order Nitrospirales; family Nitrospiraceae; genus Palsa-1315. Next base: position 59,982 of record CAVUHR010000008.1, read on the forward strand.
TGCACCTGGGCAAACACATAAGGCGGTAGCCGCTTGATGCGATAAAATCCATCACCTAGTCCCATCGGGTCCCCTGTCAGTAACCCTCACGCGCACGGAGGCGTCGAGAGACCACACTCCGCCGCATCAGGGGGCCTATTCTAATGGCGGGGAGCGTATCGAGTCAAATTATGTCGTGATTCTGTGGGGTTCGGTATGCTGACCCTTCAGACTGATCGGGACAACATGTCACCAACTCCCCCTCCCAGTCCTTGCCCATCCCAGTCAATTTCTGTTACAACTGCAACACCTTTCGCACTCATCACGCAACTCAGTTTCTCCTTGCTCCACATAGCAGAACGGAGGATCTGTGCCACGACTTGGGGTGAACATCGACCATGTTGCCACCTTGCGCCAGGCCCGTGGTGGAACCGATCCGGACCCCCTTGCCGCCGCAGTTTTGGTGGAATTGGCCGGGGCCGACGGAATTGTTGTCCACCTCAGAGAAGATCGGCGCCATATTCAAGACCGCGATCTTCGCCTCTTGCGGGAACTCATTCGCACCAAGCTCGATCTGGAGATGGCCGCCGATGAGACGATGGCCAAAATTGCCCTGACCATAAAACCGGACATGGTCACGCTCGTCCCGGAACAGCGTCAGGAACTCACGACTGAAGGCGGCCTGGACGTGGCCGGCCACAGAGATCGTATCCAGCAGGTTGTGGCCCTGCTCCAGGATGGCGGCATTCCCGTCAGCCTCTTCATCGAACCGGATTTGGCCCAGGTCAAAGCCTCGCACAGAGTCTCAGCTGATTTCGTCGAGATCCATACCGGCCGGTATGCGAATGCCCGGCGCTCGAAAGAAGCCGATGCGGAAGTAGAAGCCATTACGCAGGCCGCGAAGCTCTCTTACAAACTCGGAATGGGCGTCAATGCCGGGCACGGCTTGGACTATCGCAACCTCACGCGGTTGACTCACATTCCGGAAATTGTCGAATACAACATCGGCCACAGCATCATTGCCCGAGCGGTTCTGGTGGGCCTCGACCAGGCCGTTAGAGAGATGAAAGCGTTGCTGAGTTGAACCATCGCGCCGGTGCGACACTCTGCGTTCCTCCAATGGACAACGCGATTCGCCCTGTCATGACATTCCGACGTAGGCAACAGATCGCTTTCCTCCCCGCGCTCACCCGATTCCTCATGCGGTATCGATCCCGCACGCAAGGCCACTGATGAAGATCGTGACCGGAACCGAGATGCAGACACTCGATCGCCGCACAATCATCGAAGCGCATGTTCCCAGTACCGTCTTGATGGAGCGGGCCGGCGAGGGAATTGTCAGGCATCTGGAGGAGTACTGTGGACCAGCACGAGGCAAGACCATTACCATCCTCTGCGGAAAAGGGAACAACGGAGGAGATGGATTGGTTGTGGCCCGACTGCTGCACCGCCGGCATGCTCGGATTCATGTGGTGCTCCTCACACCGATCACTGACCTGAGTCGCGATACCGCGGCCATGTATCGTCGGCTCATTCGGGTCGCGGGGCGAGCAGCGATCGTTCGATTCCGGTCTGCTGATCAGGCGCGGCCCCTCCTCGCCTCCAGCGACATCCTCGTCGATGCCCTCCTTGGTACTGGATTGTCCTCCGTAGTGACCGGAACCTATCGTGAGGCCATCGAACTCATCAACAGTGCCGGAAAACCAATCATCGCGGTTGATATCCCGTCCGGTCTCCATGCCGATACCGGCGCCATCCTAGGGCGGGCGATCCGCGCCACGTTGACCATCACATGTGGCCTCCCGAAACTCGGCCTCTATGTTGATGCAGGGATTGACCAGGCCGGCGCAATCCGCGTCGTCGATATCGGCATTCCACCCGCCTATGTGGATGCCATCGAGAGCCGGACCCTGCTCCTGACAGGCGACAGTGCTTTTCAGTCTCTACCGGAACGCGTGCCCTCCGCGCATAAAGGAACCTTTGGCCATGCGGGGATTATCGCAGGGTCCGTGGGCAAAACCGGCGCGGCGGCCCTGGCGGCCCGGGCGGCACTCCGCGTTGGAGCCGGCCTGGTGACCGTGGCAACCCCCAGCAGCGTCAACGATGTACTGGAAGCAAAGTTACTGGAAGCGATGACGATGCCTCTCCCGGAAACGAAGGCACGTACACTGGCCCGCTCAGGACTCGACCGTGTCTTAGCCTTTATCCAGGCACGCACGGCGATCGCCATCGGTCCTGGGCTCTCGACACATCACGAAACCGTCGAACTCGTGCAGTCGCTCATGAAACATCTGGATCGGCCCTCCGTCCTCGATGCCGATGCGCTCAATGCCTTGGCCGGCCGGGCCTCGTTGCTGACCGAATGTAAAACTCCACCCATTCTCACCCCGCATCCCGGTGAGATGGCCCGGCTCGAAGTCGATGCCACCACGCAGAGCGTTAATGCGGATCGAATAGGCACGGCCAGACGGTTTGCCCGAGAACGCGGCGTGTTCGTCGTCTTAAAAGGCGCACGAACTGTCATCGCCCGTCCCGATGGGCTTGTCGCCATTTGCCCGACCGGTAATCCCGGCATGGCCACGGCCGGAACCGGTGATGTCTTGACCGGCATGATCGTCGGCTTACTGGCGCAAAGGGTCCCCGCATGGGACGCCGCATGTGCCGCGACCTATTTTCATGGATCGGCCGGCGACTTGGCCTCCCAACACCTCGGGCAGCCCGGGATGCTCGCTAGTGACCTGATCGCTCAGATTCCTTATGCGCTCCAGCGGACGACAACGACCTAACGTGACCCGGCCAGCCAAGGCGAAACAGCTTGCCGCTCGCCGCGCACCAGCATCCAGCCGGCCGTGGAAACTGGTATCTACATCGCACCGGCACACTGATCGGCTAGGCCAAGTGATCGGCCGCGTGCTTCGCGGGGGAGAAACGATCGCGCTCTACGGACCGCTCGGAGCTGGCAAGACGGCGCTCGTTCGCGGAATTGCGCAGGGTCTGGGCGCATCGCCGACGGCAATCAGCAGCCCGACATTCGTCGTGATTCACGAATATGATCAAGGGCGCCTGCCGCTTGCCCACGTGGATCTGTACCGTATCCGCTCGCCCCGCGAGCTTGAATCGATAGGACTGATCGAATATTTCTCCGGCCAGACTGTCACGGCAATAGAATGGGCCGACAAGGGCCTTGCCGCGCTGCCGCTGGACCGGATCGAGATTGCGCTGAACCATCGTACCGTGCGGAGTCGGACGATTCAGTTGAGCGTGACCGGGCCGAAGTCAGACGAGGTCCTCGCCATTGCGCGCATGCAGTACAGCAAGACCGGCAGGGTGCATCGAGCGTCACCATGCCGGGCCTTGGACAGGGAGAAAACAACGAGGTCATGATTAGACTGATTCTGGTCGGAGTGCTTCTACTCCTTTCCCTGGCTTTTTTCCTTCAGAACCAGGAACAGGAAGTCACACTCCGGTACTTCTTTGGTCTATTTGCAGCCTCGACGCCGATCTATAAACCCATCCTGGCGGGTTTCGCGGTGGGGCTGCTGGTCTCCGGCATTCTCCTCTTTCCTCCATGGGTGCGGAGCCGTATCGAACTCCGCCGAAAAACCAAAGCGCTGCAGGAAGCTGAGGTGGACCTAGAACGATTACGCCACTCGCTCGAAAAAGTCACCGGCCGTATATCCCCCACCCTAACCGACGAACCACATCGAGACCGACGCGATGAGTGACACAGATGCCTCACCGTTGATGCGGCAATACCGCGAAATCAAGCGCGGCTATCCAGACGCCGTTCTGTTGTTCCGCGTCGGCGACTTCTACGAAATGTTTTATGCGGATGCGCAGATCGCCTCCAAGCTGCTCTCCATTGCCCTCACCTCTCGCGACAAATCCAGCACCAACCCAGTTCCGCTCTGCGGAGTGCCCTACCATGCCGCGCAAGGTTATATCGCAAAGCTTCTCAAGGCTGGGCGGACCGTAGCACTCTGCGAACAGGTGGAGGACCCGAAACTCGCGAAGGGTCTCGTGCGCCGCGAAGTTGTTCGTTTGTATACGCCGGGCACGCTGATCGATACTGAATTCCTCTCTCCCGGAGAATCGCATTTCCTGGCTGCTGTCACCTTCTCCGACGCCACGGCCCCATCCGCTAAGGGTCAATCCGTCATTGGACTGGCCTGTGTGGACGTCTCCACCGGAGAGTTTTGGATGACAGAGTTCCAAGGTGCACAGGCAGAGAGCCAACTCATGGATGAACTGGCTCGGCTGGAACCACGGGAAGTACTTCATCCCGATTCCAATGCGAATGCCGGATCGTGTCTGAATCGCCTGCGTGGGCCACGCCTCTGCGCGCAACCCTCGGCCTCCTTCAATCCCAAAGATGCCGCGCAACTACTCCAGACACAGTTTGGGGTGCACTCGCTTGACGGTTTCGGCTGTCGCGGCCTGACCGCCGGGATCGGAGCCGCCGGAGCGGTCCTGCGATATTTTCGAGAAACCCAGCCAACCGCCTCCCTCGCACACCTCCGCCGTCTACAAACGCGCTGGAGCGGCGACGCGATGCATTTGGACAGCGCGACGATTCGCAATCTCGAACTCGTTCGACCATTGGGAGCCGGTGAGCACCGATCGGGACAGGACCAGCCAACGGTCTTGTCGGTATTGGACCGCACCGCGACGGCCATGGGCAGTCGCTTGTTACGCGATTGGCTCGTCAGACCGCTCCTCGATCACGGCGCCATTCAAGCTCGGCTCGATGCGGTCGGGGAATTGAAAGACCGGATTCAACAACGCGTGTCGCTCAGGACTACGCTCCGTGATGTGCAAGATATCGCCCGTTTGAGCAGTCGCGTAACGCTCGGCGTCGTAGGGCCTCGTGAACTACTCGCGTTGAAACAGTCCGTGAGCGCCCTGCCTGAGTTGCGGTCCTACCTCCAGCCGTTCCGTGCTTCATTGCTGGTCGGTGTCCGCGAGTCGTGGGACGACTGCCGCGATGTGCATGATGCAATTGAGCAGGCCATCAAGCCGGATGCCCCGATGTCGCTCCGTGACGGCGGCATGATTCGGGAAGGATACCATGCCGGGGTCGATGAACTCCGAAAGGCGAGCACGGAGGGCAAGGGCTGGATCGCCTCGTTGGAAACCAAAGAACGGGAGCGAACGGGGATCGACTCTTTGAAGGTTCGCTACAACCAGGTGTTCGGCTACTACATCGAAATTACCAAGACACACCTCTCCCGCGTCCCGCCTGATTTCATTCGCAAGCAGACGCTGGTCAATGCCGAACGATTTATGACGCCGGAGCTGAAAGAGTTAGAAGAGCGTGTCACGGGCGCGGAAATTAAATTGCTGTCGCTCGAGCAGGAGCTGTTTGAACAATTGCGCGTGCGCTTGGCGAACGAGGTGCCTCGTCTTCAAGCCATGGCCCAGAGCGTCGCGTTGCTCGACGTTCTCGCCGGTCTGGCCGAGACCGCCGCATTACATCGCTACGTCAAACCCCTCGTCGATGAGAGCAGCACGATCCTCATTCGGGAAGGCCGCCACCCTGTCATCGAGCAACTCAGCAGCGATTTGACCTTCGTACCCAACGACACGGCCCTCGACTGTGAGGTTAACCGGCTTGTGATCCTCACCGGACCCAACATGGCGGGAAAAAGCACCTACCTCCGCCAGGTCGCGCTGATCGTCCTGTTGGCGCAGATCGGGAGCTTCGTGCCGGCGACCGAAGCCCGCATCGGACTGGTGGATCGGATTTTCACGCGCGTAGGAGCCTCGGACAACCTGGCCGCCGGACAGAGCACCTTCATGGTGGAGATGATCGAATCGGCGCATATCTTGAACAGCGCGACCGCCCGCAGCTTGATTCTCCTGGATGAGATCGGCCGAGGGACCAGCACCTACGATGGACTGAGCATTGCCTGGGCTATTGCGGAACATATCCAAGACCGCCGGCACTTGGGAGCCAGGACACTGTTCGCCACGCACTATCACGAGATGACGCAACTGGAACGGTTGCGTGAAGGAATCAGAAACTATTGCGTGGCGGTCCAGGAACGGGATGGAGACGTGGTCTTCTTGCGTAAGATTGTGCCGGGCGGCGCAGACCGCAGTTACGGCATTCATGTTGCCAAACTGGCGGGACTCCCTCCGACGGTCATCGCTCGGGCGCAGCAAGTTCTGGCCCAGTTGGAACAACCGGATACCACCATCGAGGGGGAGCCCATATCTTCAGAGAAAGAACCACCACGTGCCTCGCTCCCTCAGCCACATCCGATCATCGAGGAAGTGCAACAGATCGACCTCTTCTCCATGACCCCGCTCGATGCACTCAATCGCCTCGCTGACCTACAGCGCCGGATCGGTCCAACCGGCCAAGGTAATCACGAGAAATAAAAAAGGCGGCATCCCCTTTCGGAGATGCCGCCTTTGAAGTCAGTGACTGTCTCAGGTCAGTGACTGGACCCAAGGTTGTACTTCGCGGTCCAGGGAATCAAGCCAGCGATGGGCTGTCCACCCGGGAGCAACACATCATACTGCATGGGTATATCGGCCCCATCAGGAGACTTCGGTGAGGTATTGAGGCCTTGCTTCGCTGCTGCACAGCCTGCTTCAATTTCGCTCTTCCCCGCGCACTCCTTCAACCGCAGACCGGAGATGCTTAGCGGCTTCCCCATGGAACCGGCCACTTCCGGAAGCTTCTTGACCGAGGAAATGACACGATGATTCTGCTCTGGCTCCGTCGCGACGAATTCAATCAGGTCTGTCGTGCTGGAGGGCGGCACTTCCTTGGCAGCTGCCGGCCCTGCATGGGGACGGCCCATCTTCTTGAGTTCTTCCCAAGCACCCTTGTCTGCGTAAAACTTTAGATTTTTCCCCGGGTGAATCTTCTGCCAGAAATGGCCGCTTTCAGCGGCCCCGCCGAACACAGAGATGTTAATCCAGACTGCTTCATCATAGGGATCGAGCACGATCACGCGACCCTGCAATGTCGTCGGCTTGCTCAAGTCTCCCCACTCAAAACGTTCTTGGAATGATTCAATCGCCAGTGCGGTGGAGGCTGCAGAGACCACCAGCGCTACGGCGGCCATCACGGCCCAGCCTTTCGTATGAAACTTCATAACTGCGTCCTCCTTAACAGGACAGAATGAATTAAAGCTGGTTAAGGTCTATTCCTTAATAACCTTAAAGCCGGTGATCGTCCGACCATCCAGGCTCACTTCCATGGCCACGAGTTCCTGGGAGGCCTTGATGATCTGGTCCATGAGGGCCTTGTCCTTCACTGCCAACCGGACGGTCGTGGCGGCATGATACCAGCCCGAGTACGGACTGTTCTTATCGGCGCCACCGGCAAAGCCCCAGGCGCAGCAGGAGAACAATGGATCCGGTGGTTTTACATCGAGATCGGAAGACGAACGACCGTTCGGGGTTCCCGAACCAGGCTCACCGCTGTTCCAATATTGAATCCCGAAAAGCAACTCTCCGTCTGGATTGTCGGCCCACTGTGACCATACCCGACCCTTGAGAGTCTTAGTGACTTCACCCTTCATGGGCTTCCCACCGACGATGTTGTCAGTTGGACCAACCCCAGTACTAGCTACATCGGCAGCAACGGCGAACTCGGCCGTCAGCATGCCGAGCACAGAAAACACTGCAATGGCGGCGATAAGTATGACCCTTGGCATACCTAGTCCCTCCTTCATAAAAATAATAACCACAATAACCGATGGATACGTAATGTAAGGACGACGAACGCTACGACACAGTTTTGGAGATCGTGCAGCCGAAGTGAAGGTATTTCGGCCACCTCTCTTGGCTCTTCTTCGTGCTGCGTCCCTTCGATTGAGAATCGTTGTCAAAAAGTCCTGTCATGCTACTGAAATCATGAAACTGTGTCAAGAAGTTGGTTTGCCCTGTTGATCGCTTCGAATACAACGAAATATGCATTTAATAATCAACATCTTACAGGTAGCTGCGTTGAGATTTTTCATCCACTTTTTAAGGGACCGACAAGTTTCTATTAGAAAATTCTCATCTGTAGGCCTGCAGGCTGCGCGAGGCGAGAGGCCCGAGCCCGGTGATCGCAAGGGAGTCCAGCTTGAAAAATTGGCGGCCCACATTGAAGACTTGCTCCTCATTCACACGATCGATATGAGCCAGCATGGCTTCCAGTGACATGTGCCGGCCATGCGTGAGTTCATCCTTCGCCAACTTGCTCATGCGGCTGTGGGAACTCTCCAAGCTCAGCATCAGGCTCCCCTTCATCTGGGTCTTCACCCGCTCAAGCTCTTTCCGCTCGACGCCTTTGATACCGATCCGCCGAATCTCTCGGCAGACGAGATCCACGACGCGATCCACCTCATTCGGCCTCGTCGCCGCATACACAGTGATCATGCCGCCGTCCGAATAGCCGGACAAGAAAGAGTAAATTGAGTAGGCGAGTCCCCGTTTCTCTCGTACTTCCTGGAACAGTCGCGAACTCACACTGCCGCCCAACACGCTGTTGAGCGCATACAGTGCATACCGGTCTTGGTGTCCAGCAGCGATACCCTTGAGCCCAAGGCACAAATGCACCTGCTCCAACCGCTTCTTCCTCAACAAGATGCCACCGTGCACGTCAGGAGGGCGGCGCCCGTTGGCGTGGGCCGCCTTTGGCCTTTGGCCCATGCCGAAATACCGCGCGACCATCGGATCAAGGTGGGCCTGATCGAAGTTCCCGGCAATCGAAACCACGGTCTGCCTTTGATCGTAGTAGGTCTCGATATAGTTCAGCAGATTCTGACGTCGCAGCCCCCTGATCGTTTTCTCTTGGCCTAGAATGGAGCGACCGAGCGGATGACGCCCCAGCACTTGGCCCATGTGAAGCTCTTGCACCAGATCTTCCGGATCGTCCTGGACCATGCGAATTTCTTCCAGGACGACCTGTTTTTCTTTTTCGACTTCTTTGGATTCGAAACGGGAATGGTGGAATAGATCGGAGAGGAGTTCGACCGCTCGATCCAGTTGCTGATCCAACACCTTCACGTAATAAGTCGTCGTCTCACGCGAAGTGAAGGCATTCATCTCTCCGCCAAGCGCGTCGATTTCGCGCGAAATTTCGGCGGAGGAACGCTTGCGCGTACCTTTGAAGAGCATGTGTTCGATGAAGTGGGAATATCCTGCCTGGGAAGGCTGCTCGTCCCGCGACCCGGTGTTGACCCACACGCCGACGGTGACCGACTTGAGCGTCGGCATCCGTTCGGTCACCACCCGCACCCCGTTGTCCAGAACGAGCTTGCGATACAAGACGGCTACCTGGCGGACGGATCCGGCGCACCGGCCCCGGTCGGAGGCGGCATGGCTTCCTTGCGGCTCAGGCGGATCTTTCCTTGCCGATCCACTTCCAGGACCTTCACCAGGATTTGATCGCCTTCCTTCACCTCATCGGATACCGCTTGGACTCGATGGTGCGCCAGCTGCGAGATATGCACCAGTCCATCGGTTCCCGGCAGGACCTCCACAAACGCGCCGAAGTCCATGATCTTCCGAACCGTGCCCATGTAGATCTTCCCGATCTCGACCTCTTCGGTAATCCGACTGATCATTTCTTTGGCCTTTTCGGCCGAGGCTCCGTCAACCGACGCGATCGTAACAGTTCCGCTGTCATCGACATTGATCTTGACTCCGCAATCCGCAATGATGGCGCGGATCGTTTTGCCGCCCGGACCGATGATCTCGCGAATCTTGTCCTGCTTCACCTTCATCGTGAAGATCCGTGGCGCGTAGGCCGACAGGGTGGTTCTCGGCGCTTGGAGCGCCTTCTCCATACAGCTTAAAATATGCAAGCGGCCGGCTTTAGCCTGCTCCAAGGCCTTCTGCATCAAGGCCGACGTAATGCCGCCGATCTTGATATCCATCTGCAACGCCGTCACGCCCTGTTTGGTGCCACAGACCTTAAAATCCATGTCACCCAAGTGATCCTCCAGCCCGAGGATATCAGAGAGGATCATGACCCGATCACCTTCCTTGATCAATCCCATCGCGATCCCGGCAACGGCTTCTCTGACCGGCACACCGGCGTCCATCATGGCAAGGCTCCCACCACAGACGGTCGCCATCGAAGAGGATCCGTTGGATTCGAGGATGTCGGACACGATGCGGAGCGTGTAGGGGAAGGCTTCCTTGCTGGGAACCACCGGGGCCAACGCCCGTTCCGCCAATGCACCATGGCCAACTTCCCGGCGTCCCGGTGAACGAAGCGGCCGCGCCTCGCCGACGCTGAACGGCGGGAAATTGTAATGGAGCATGAACGTCCTCATGTACTCCCCTTCCAACGCATCGATCCGCTGTTCGTCATCCGTGGTCCCCAACGTGACCACGGCCAAACTTTGGGTCTCGCCCCTGGTGAAAATTGCGGAGCCGTGTGTCCGTGGCAGCGCGCTGACTTGGCAGGTGATCGGACGAATATCAGCTGGGCCACGTCCATCCGCACGCGACCCTTTCTCCAGGATCATGTTCCGAACTTCCGTATATTCCAGTTCATGGAACACCAACTTGACGTGCCGTTCCCGATCCGGATCGTCCGCGCTCTTGAGCTTTTGAACGGCGCCGTCCTTGACCTCATCCAACCGCTCCTGCCTGGCCGCTTTGTTTGGAATCATGATGGCCTCGCGGATACCTTGCGCCACCAGGGTCTTCACTTGAGCGGCGAGCGCGGAGTCGATCAGCTCCTTCGCCACCTTCCGCTTGGGCTTGCCGGCAACGGCTTGCAGTTCACGAATCTTGGCCACAATCTTCTTGATCTCGGCATGGGCGAGTTCGATCGCCTCAAGCATGATGGATTCGGACAGTTCGTTCGCCCCTGCTTCGACCATCATGACCGCATCAGCCGTCCCTGCCACAACGAGTTGCAGTTCGCTCTTTGCCACCGTCTCAAGGTCCGGGTTGACGACCAATTTGCCATCCAACCGACCGATCCTCACGCCGGCGATGGGATTGTCGAACGGAATGTTCGAGATGGTCAGGGCAGCAGAGGAGGCGATAATGGCAAGGATGTCGGACGAGCCCGTCTGATCGGCCGAGAGAACTGAGGCGATGACCTGGGTCTCGAAGTAATAGCCCTCAGGAAAGAGCGGACGAAGCCCCCGGTCGATCTGCCGGCTGGTCAGCACAGCTTTTTCCGATGGACGCGCTTCCCGCTTGAAATACCCGCCGGGAATCTTCCCGGCTGCGAAGGATTTTTCCTGATAATCGACCGTGAGGGGAAGAAAATCGATGCCCGCCTTGGCGACCTGTGACGCGACTGCTGTCGCCAGCACGACGGTGTCGCCGTACGAGGCCCAAATCGAGCCGTCTGCTTGTCGTGCCACACGACCGGTCTCGAGCCGCAGGGTGCGCCCGGCAACCTCTATTTCAACTGTGTGTACCATCTGGGTCTCCTCTGGTTAGGCCCCACAGATGCCCACAGAGATGCGCTCACCCAAAAGTGCTGAGTGATGAGTGCTGAGTTTTGAGTGTATTCCGGATAACTCAGAACTCAACACTCACAACTGAGAACTATGGGTCGTGAGCGCATCTCAGTGTTCACCTGTGCGACTACTGCCCGCTGTTGCGCCTCCTGCGCGACCGAAAGACGGGATACTACTTTCTGATGCCTAATCGCTCGATCACCGCACGATAGCGTGCATCGCTGACGCCACGAAGATAGTCGAGCAAACGCCGCCGTCGCCCGACCAAGAGAAGCAGACCACGACGTGAGTGATGATCTTTCTTGTGGAGCTTGAAATGTTCCGTCAAATACGTGATACGGTTGGTCAACACCGCGACCTGGACTTCCGGCGAGCCGGAATCCGTCTCATGCTGCCGGTACTGCTTGATCAACTCGGTTTTTGCTTCCTTGAGTAATGCCATGGGCTCCTTCCTTCCTGTTCCTTTCCTTCATCCGCAACGAAGTCTCATACGTTCTGATCGACCAACACCTTCTCAACCTTGAGAGCATCTCTCAAATTGTCTGGACACTTCCCGATCGCCACCAGGCGTCCGTCGATATCGTGGATACGGACCGGCTTGTGTGACCCGCGCTCGCCATCAGCCGTCCCCTCCCAACGAAGGATCTTGGCCACAGGCACCGGAGCCCCGTGTCGCACGCGGTCGGCAGTCTGTTCATCCACCACCACAATCTCTAGTTGGGCCAACGCACGATCCAGCGACAACAGATCGTCTCCCAACCGACCGAGGGCATGACGGGTGACCACCTCATCGACCGTCAGCGCTTGATCGATCGTCAAGGGACCCACTCGCCTTCGCTCCAACGCCAACATGTGGCCGCCGACACCCAAAGCTCCTCCAATGTCGGCACAGAGCGTCCGCACATAGGTCCCCTTCGAACAGACGATACGCAATGTCACATCTCGCTCCTGAATCGCCTCCACCTCAAGGGTATGGATGACGATCGTTCGCGCGTCCCGCGCAATCTCTTTGCCCGCCCGAGCAGCCTTATACAGAGGAACGCCCCCAACTTTCACCGCCGAATACATCGGAGGAACTTGCTTAATCGGCCCTCGGAATCGACCGACCACCTTATGAATCGACTCCGGTGTCACGAGATCCGTCGGGTGGCGCGCCAAGACCGTTCCCGTCGCATCCTGCGTATCGGTGGTTTCGCCGAGGCGAAGCACGGCACGATATTCTTTATCCCACTCAACAAGATATTCAGCAATGCGGGTTCCCCGCCCGATCAGCACAGGCAAGACTCCCGTTGCGGCAGGATCGAGCGTACCGGCATGACCGACCTTGACTCCGCCGAGAAGATGCCGAATCTTCGCCACGATGTCGTGGGAGGTCCACCCAGATTCTTTCTTCATTGTCAGCACGCCGTCGACGGCGGCGCAACTCTGTGCGAGATCCATCATCACGTCCCCGATGCTACGAACTTGTCTTCTCTTCGGACAACCCGCCCTCGGCCTCCGTTTTAACGTGGAGATCGTCCAATAACTTCAACACGCGATCGCCTCTCGGCCCGCTGACATCCTTAGCAAAGACGATCTCCGGCAGATACCGGAGCGAGAGCCGGCGGCCCAGTTCACCGCGCACAAACCCGCTGGCCTGAGCCAGCCCGGCAAAGACATTCCGCTCTTCTTCTTCCGTGCCCATGGCCGTCACGAACACACGCGCAATCCGCAGATCGCTGGTCAATTTTACGTCAGTCACGGTCACGGACTGTACGCGCGGGTCTTTGATCTTCCGCATGAGAATATCGGCCACTTCCATGCGGATTAGATCGGCCACACGATCGGCCCGATGATATCCTGTCTTGGCCACCGCACACTCCACCTAGTAGGATGCTGAAAAAGTCGTTCTTCTCACCCGCCCGACCCCGGCGCGCCGAGACGCGCCTTTTCCCAAGCTTCGTTCTCCCTTCGCTCAGAGGGTCAAAGTTAAGGAACTCCTCGGAGGTCGGAAGCCCTGCAAGGGGCTTTTCCGTTCGCCAGAACCCATTGTACGTACGAACGGCCCACACAAAGTGAGGGTTGCACCTCCTCGCCTCTTCGCTTGCTGCGGCCTTGCACGCGGAACGGCGCGTCTTGGCGCGCCGGGGTCGGGCGGGTGAGAAGTCTGGCCATGTTGAGCACCCTGCTGGGCATGCCGCTGTCACAACAATTCCACTCGGGACTGGACGATTTCCACCGCGGGGACGTTCCGAATCAGGTTCAGCGCCTGGTCACACACTTGGTTGACGTATCGTCCTTCGTTGGCCACGCAGGCGAGCCCCAATACGGCCTTCTGCCACAGATCCTGTCCATCGACTTCGGCAACGGAGAGATTGAATTTCTCCCGCAATCGATCTTTGAGACTCAACAGCACATGCCGCTTGTCCTTCAGCGACTGACTCCCGGGGATGAACAGCTCGACCGTACAGATTCCGACGATGATTCCCACAGGGCAGACTCACGCCTCAGAGCTTTGCGGCAATCTTGTCGATCGCATAGGCTTCGATGATGTCCCCGGCCTTGACATCGTTGAAATTCTCGACGCTGATTCCGCATTCATAGCCCTGCTGCACTTCACGGACGTCATCTTTGAAGCGACGCAACGACCCAAGCCTTCCTTCATAGACCACCACGTTGTCCCGAATCACTCGTGCTCCGACAGCCGCACGGGTGATCGTGCCGTCCACCACATAGGCCCCCGCAATGACGCCGGCCTTGGACACCGTAAAGACCTGTCGCACCTCGGCCCGTCCCAACGTTCGCTCCTTGAGCGTCGGTTCGAGCAGCCCTTCCATCGCGGCCTTAATTTCGGCCATCGCGTCGTAAATAATGGTGTACAGACGGACGTCGACACCTTGCTGTTCAGCCAGGGCGGACGCCTTCGGCTCCGGCCTGACATTGAACCCGATAATAATGGCGTTCGACGCGGCAGCCAGCAACACGTCGGATTCCGTGATCCCACCGACGCCGCTGTGAATGACGCGCAGCTTGACCGAGGCGGTCGCAAGTTTTTCGACGCCTGCGGTCAGTGCTTCGGCCGACCCCTGGACGTCAGACTTGATGACCAGTGCCAGCTCCTTGACCGACCCTTCCTTAATCTTGGCAAACAAGTCGTCGAGCGTGACCTTCGCTGACCCAGACAAATCAGCCGTCCGCTGCTTGCGAGCGCGATCTTCCGCAATCTCTCGCGCGACCCGCTCGTCTTTGACGACCTGAAATACATCACCGGCGGACGGCACACCCGGGAGCCCAGCCACTTCTACCGGAATAGAAGGACCGGCCTCTTGCACTTTTGCTCCCGTATGCGTAATCAGCGCGCGAACTTTCCCGCTCACAACCCCGACGACAAACACGTCGCCGACGCGAAGCGTCCCGCTCTGAACCAGCACCGTCGCCACAGGGCCACGCCCTCGCTCCAGCCTGGCTTCCACCACAACGCCCTTAGCCAACCGATACGGATCGGCCTTCAGCTCCAGCACTTCGGATTGCAGGAGAATCATCTCCAGCAAGGTGTCCAGGCCGGTCTTCTCTTTGGCCGAGACCTCAACCATGATCGTGTCACCGCCCCAGGACTCGGAAATGAGTCCATGTTCAGACAAGGCGTTTTTAACACGATCAGAATTGGCCCCGGGTTTGTCGATTTTGTTGATTGCCACAATAATCGGAACGGACGCAGCTTTGGCGTGATTAATCGCTTCGATCGTTTGTGGCATCACACCGTCGTCTGCTGCCACGACCAGGATGACGATATCGGTGATCTTGGCGCCACGACCTCGCATGGCGGTGAAGGCTTCATGGCCCGGTGTATCCAGGAACGTCACCTGTTTCCCGCGTACCGCAACCGTGTACGCGCCGATATGCTGCGTAATTCCACCGGCCTCGCCTTCTGCCACCTTCGTTTGCCTGATGGCATCAAGCAGCGAGGTCTTGCCGTGATCGACATGGCCCATGATCGTCACAACCGGTGGCCGCGGCTCAAGCTGGACCCCGTCCTCCGTCTGCACGACGGAATCCAGCAACTCTTCTCCGGCCTTCTCCATCGACACATCGATCTTGACCCCGCTCTCCTCCGCAATAATCACGGCTGCGTCAACGTTCATTGTCTGATTGAACGTGAGCATCTGGCCCATATCCATCAGCTTGCGCATGATGTCGGCCGGGCGCTGTCCGATCAGCTCAGCAAATTCCTTCACCGTCATGCCTGGCGCGAGCTTGAAGCTCTTCCTCCGTGGCTTGGTAACTTCCCCCGGCGTGCTGTGATGCACGTGCTTGCTGCGGTCGTCGCGGCGCTGCTGCACTGGAATGGCACGAAGATCCTGCCAGCGCGCCGCATCCTCACGAAGCCGAAGCTCTTCTTCTTCCCGCGTACGGCCCGGCTTACGAGCTTTCTTCCCCTTCTCTTTCAGACCCTCGGCTTGCATCTCTTCAAGCGAGAGGATTTTCTTTTTCCCTGTGATCACATCAATGCTTGGCACGACGGCGAGCTTGACGGAAGTCATGGGAGCCGGAGCGGTCGTGGCTCCGATAGAATGCGGCTGGTCGGGTGTCGTCGTCAGGTCAACATGCGCTGCGGCTGGAGCCTCAGAGTGCGAATGCGCTACCGCCGGCGGGCTAATCGCGAGGGTATCGGTGAGCGCTCCGCTTATGCCTGCTGATTCAACTGTGGGCAGGGACGCTGCCTCTTCCACTGGAACGTCATCGGCTCTCTTGCGCTTGATCAGAATGCGGCGTTTGTCGGATTTGGAAGACTCCTCCGCCGCTGGAGCTGCCTGGGCCGACCAGGCCTTGGCGCCCGTTGTGTGGTCGGACGCCATACCGACCTTACTCCGCTCGCCCCGACCTGCATCGGCCTCTGCCGCCCGGCCCGTCGCTTTCCCGTGAGCCTTGAGTTTCGGGCCGAGCTTCTCCAAGACCTTCTGCACCACGTCGTCATCCAACGCGCTACTGTGCGACGCGACGGTGATCCCCATCCGCTTCAATTCCGGGATGAGATCACGGTTTTCCATCCCGAGTTGCTTGGCCAATGCATACACGCGCATGAGAGTTTGACACCTATTCCTCTTTATCTTTATCCGGCTTATCCGGCATCCGACTCCGATTCTGCCCGGGCTTTTAATTCCTGCTCTCGGGCCTCTTCTTGCTGATGCAGCGCTTCGGTTTCCTCCGCCAACGCCGCCTTGATTTCTTTATCCCGTTCGGCCTTTTCCTTTTCGTATTCCGTCGCACTGATGATATCGATCTTCCAGCCGGTCAGACGGGCGGCCAACCGCACGTTCTGCCCATTCTTTCCGATCGCTAACGACAGCTGGGAATCTGCAACGACGACCAACGCCGACTTCTTTTCCTCATCGACGCCGACCTTCTCAATGCTCGCGGGGTTCAAAGCCTCGGCGATGAAGACGCGCGGGTCGGAGGTCCAGGTAATGATGTCGATTTTCTCTCCGCGCAGTTCGCGGACAACCGCTTGAACCCGCGATCCCTTGATCCCCACACAGGCCCCGACCGGATCGACCGCCTTCTCGCGAGAGGTCACGGCGATCTTGGTCCGATCCCCAGGCTCCCGCACGATGGATTTGATCTCAACGATTTTTTCGAGCACCTCAGGCACTTCCAACTCGAAGAGTTTCGACACAAACTGCGGATGGCTCCGCGTCAAGATAACCTGGACATCCTTCGGAGTCCGGCGCACTTCCAAGAGCATGGCTTTCACCCGATCACCGCAGCGATAGGTTTCCCGCGGAATCTGCTCCTGAATAGGCAATACCGCCTCGGTCTTACCCAGATCCACCAGGTAATTCCTGCGCTCCACCCCGAGAATGATGCCGTTGACCAGATCTCCTTGCCGCGTGGAGTATTCTTTTTGAACCGACTCCCATTCAGCCTCCCGGACCTTCTGGAAGATTACCTGCTTGGCGGTTTGTGCCGCGATCCGTCCCAAATCGCTCATCTCGATGAGCGACCCGATCTCGTCGCCGACCTCTGCCTCGCTGTCAAACTGGCGAGCTTCCTGAAGAGAGACTTCGGTTTTTGGATTGGTGACCGCATCGACGATGGTCTTCTTCGACACGACGGAGATTTCACCGGTCTTGGAGTCGATCTCGACTTGAATATTCTCAGCCTGCCCGAAACGCTTCTTGGCAGCCATTTGAAGGGCTGCTTCGATCGCCCCGATCACTCGGCTCTTCTCGATGCCCTTTTGCCGACCAAGTTCATCGATGACTGAAATCAATTCTCGATTCATAGCTCACTCTCCGGCGACTGCCCCTGCAGCCACACTCCAATGCGGCGGTATGCCTATACCGCGGTGATCGACTCCGGTACTACCTCAAAATGTGACGACGCGACGCGCTTCAGCGATCGAGTCGAACCCAAGGATGACCTCCCGTTCAGAACGCGGATCGTTCACCACGATCGTGACTCCCTGATCATTCACTTCCGTCAACCGCCCGACTACACGCCACTGTCCGTCGATCGGCTGCCTGAGCTTCACGCTCACTGGCTTCCCCAATGCCCGGCGATAATCCTGAATCCGTTTGAAGGCCCGATCCAGACCAGGCGAGGAGACTTCCAGCGTATAGGCATGGGGGAACGGATCAGCCACATCCAAGGCTGGACCGATCGCGAGGTGTGCGCGCCCGCAATCTTCTATCGTAACGCCGCCCGCTTTATCGATATACACGCGAACGACTGACCGCGCACCTTGCCCCACACACACGACATCGACCAATTCTAAGCCCAATGCCCAGAGGATGGGCGATACCACCTCGCTGATGCAATCAACGACCGGTCGGGACTCCCTCACCGACGCCCCTCGCCCCGTATCTTTGGATGGCCCATTCAAGAGATCAAACAAAAAAGTGGGCCTGAGCCCACTTCCAGTCCGGGACCATAGCATGCCACCTATGCCAAAGCAAGGGGGCTAACCGACCCGACTCGTGAAGCCTGCGGCAAGTCGTTGGGTGATCAGGCCGGGCCTTCCATCTCCAATGACTTTCCCATCTACACGGACGACAGCCAAGACCTCAACCGTGGTCCCTGTGAGAAAAACTTCGTCTGCCTCATAGAGGTCTGCCTGAGAGACAAAGCGTTCCTGAATGGGCAGGCCCTCGCTTAGAGCCAGATCCAACACAACGGACCTCGTGACCCCGGACAGAATGCGCGACCCTTCGGGAGCCGTCACCACTGTTCCCCCCTGAACCACCATCACATTGCTGATTGCCCCTTCAGTGACCAATCCCGATTTGACCAAAATGGTTTCGAAGACCTGGGCCTGCTTAACTTTCTGCCGTGCAAGAACGTTGGCCAACAGATTCACGCTCTTGATGTCACAGCGCCCCCATCGGATATCCTCGGTCGTTATCGCTTCCACACCGGCCGCTTGTACTGACCTGTCGAGCGGGTGGAACTCACGAACCGTCATGACGACCGTGGGCGTCAGTTCATCTGAGTAGGCGTGATCACGGGGAGCGACACCCCTGGTAACCTGAACATAGATTTTGGCTTCAGGAAAGGCGGCCCGCTTAATCCCTTCCAGGACATGGTGAGTCCATTCGGCACGGGAATAGGGCTGCGTCAGGTCAAGCGCCGTGGCGCTACGATCCAGTCGAGCCAGATGGGCCTCGAGTGCGAACGGACGCCCCTTGTATGTGCGGATCACTTCGTAGATGCCATCGCCAAACTGAAAGCCTCGATCTTCGATCGAGACTTTCGCCTCAGCCAGCGGCACGAACACTCCATTGATGAAGGCTACATTCGGCACGATTACGCACTGCTCCGAGACGAGGAATCACAGGCCGTCACGTCAAAGACGCGCCGATCTTCAGCGGTGAATTTCCACCCCATGCGTTTTTCAAACAGCACACGATGGGTACCCGGCCTGACCGCTTTAAACTCGAACGTCCGCTGCCCATTATCCACCGCATTATTCCCTGCGATGCGAAGGTAGTCGTCGGCTAGCAACTCGAGCCCCGTAGGATCATAGGTCGGAACCCAGAGTTCCCCTCGCGTCCTGTCTTCCCAGAGATGAATCTGGATGGGATGCTCAAGGGTCGTCTCAATGACCTTGACTCCATCCGAGGGTGTGGCACCATCATGGTCGTGGCTAGTTGTCATACTCATCGTCATTTTAGCGGCAACCCGCTTCTTCTCCGCCTCATCATGCTATGGTTTTCGCCGAGGTCCGACAAAAATTTCCGCTCCCTCCACCTGCACATCATAACTCCCCACACAATATCCACCGCCGTCCGTCCCTTGCCCGTTTCGAACATCGAATGCCAGATCGTGCCACGGACAGGCCACGACAAAGCCCTTCACACGCCCTTCACACAAAGGACCGCCTTCATGGGGACAACGATTATGGATCGCAAAATACGTCCCATCGATGTTGAAGAGCGCAATCTCCCGATTGTTCACCATGACGACTTTTGATTGCCCAGGCGGCAGTTCGTCGACCAGGGAGACAGATTGAAACCCCTCTAGCATGCTGTACCGACTCCTCTCTTCATGCGTTTCACCAAGTCTCCCACGCGCGTTACATCCGAAGCGTATATTTCAACTCCAGCCCTATGGTGACCCCTTCCTGCTTGATGAAACCCGCTCCTGTTTGAATCGCGTAGCGGACCGCCTCGGGAGAGGAACTATACTTGGGGCAGTCATCTACCCGGCAGGGAGCGACATTTTCCTTGAGCCCCACGATATGATGGCTTTCATCAATCCACATTATGTCCACAGGAAACCGATACTCCTTCGTCCAGATGTGGTTCTGGCCGGTCGACTCGAAGATATAAAGCAATCCACTATTCGGTGGCAACATCTCTCGAAAGGCAAGACCGACGAGCAGTTTCTCCGGTGTATCCGCCACTTCCGTCTCGAGCTCACGGCCATTTGGAAAGGAGACGATAATCATGGTCTCCTCTTTTCGATCGATGAGAAAAAACGAAGCGCTCATCAAGAAAATCGCCATGAGGACGAGTGTGATGATGCGCTTCTTTTTCTGCCCGCGATCGCTCACCGGCAAGGTGGCCATAGACATTCCCTGTCACGGCTCGTCACGATTTCCTGGGCCCAAAGGCCCATTAATGCAGGGAGTCTAGGCCTTCTGAGCAAATGCCGTTCTGTTGACTTGGAAAAGAGCGGCAGACTAGAATGGCGTTCGCGTCGCGGCACGCATCATGGTCGTGACGGGGTGAACTTGTCAACCGTGTGTGTTTCTATCGTAGTAAGAAGGAGGCGAGGGTCATGGCGCTGCTGATTACCGATGAATGTATCTCCTGTGGAGCCTGCCTGCCCGAATGTCCGAACGAGGCGATTTTTGAAACTCGCAGCGACGCGGAATCGAAGGGCAATCATGTGGGCGATGGCCAGGGAGTCGGCGATAGTATTTATGTGATTACGCACGCCCGCTGCACCGAGTGCGTCGGACACTTCGACGAACCGCAGTGCGCCGCCGTCTGCCCGGTTGATAATTGCTGCATTTCTGACCCGGCGTATCCGGAAACGACGGAAGTCCTGCTCGAGAGGGCGAAGACGCTCAATCCGGATAAGGCGATCGATCCGGCGAAAGTGTGGAGCGGCGTGCGCAATTAGTCATCCCTCATTATTCAACAATGAAGGCCCTGTTTCTCTCGTGAGAAGCAGGGCCTTCCTGTCTCTAGCAGGATGCTCAAAAAGGCCAGACTTTTCACCCGCCCGGCCCCGGCGCGCCAAGACGCGCCGTTCCGCGTGCAAGGTTGCAGCAAGCAAAGAGGTGAGGAGGTACCTACCGCACTTCGTGTTGGCCGTTCGCCCTTGCAATGGGTCCTGGCGAACGGAAAAACCCCTACAGCGTTTCCGACCTCCGAGAAATTTCTACTCGACGTTGAGCCTCTGAGCGAAGCGAGAACGATGCTGGCGGACTTTTTCAGCATCCTGATAAATAACCATCACCCTCTCCGCGCGGTCGCAAAGAGGGCGATGGTCACTCTCATCTGCCAAGAACAACTACTTGAGCATAAGAATCTTGCCACCGACATGCCCCGGATGCAGGTGACAGCGATAGATCAGCGTATTCCCTTGTGTGGCGTAGAACATGTCACTGGTCGGAATACCGATATACTTGGTTTCGCCCGGCTTCAACACCACTTCGGCTTTCATCACAAACGGTGAGCCAGCGTTCGGGGCATCGGTCATCTGAAATCCATGCTCAGCAGTGGAATTGTTCGTTACCTTGAGCAGGACAGGACGACCAGGCCGAACTTTGAAATCGATGATCGTGATGGGTGGATACCAGGTCTTTAAGGTACCAATCTCGATCGCGAATAGCTGAGCATCGACGTCCAGCTCCTTGAACGACTGACCTACAACGGAGCCAGTCTCCAAATCGCCGATTTCGACTCCACCTGCCTGGAGCGCAAAGGCTACAGATGCCCCAGCCCCGACCATCACGAGACCGAAGAAGGCCCCCAATATCGTCTTGCCCATGACTACCTCCTTAAGAAAGAAGAAGAGATGTGATTAGGTTGGTGAATAATTACCGCCAAGCCACGAAGCCGTGCCATTGCTGCCCACTACTTCTCTGCGTCTGCCCATCATGTCGTAACAGCATGTATGCTCTTCGAGAGTAATCTTATAAATAGCACCACGACGAAAACGGAA
Source organism: Nitrospirota bacterium (assembly GCA_963741245.1). GTDB lineage: Bacteria > Nitrospirota > Nitrospiria > Nitrospirales > Nitrospiraceae > Palsa-1315. The sequence goes on from CAVUHR010000008.1 coordinate 82,049, forward strand.
GCAAGAACGTTATTTTAACTCTTTTCTGGGGTCCCCCCTCAACGCAGATGCTTGCGTAAACACTGGAGCCTGTCCGACATTGCCCATTCTACTGCGGCGAACAATGCACAGGCATCTGCTTTGTTCTCGACCCCGAAAAATCCTCAACGTATTCCAGCGAATACGCCTCCGGTTTTTCGGGGCCTGCGGTCGCGCATCTGCCCGCGCCTTCTTCGCCTCATCACGAACGTCAATGCGGACAGGCTCCCAGTCACAATTATTTCAATAACTTAGTGCGCAGTCTCCGTCTCTGGCTGCACCTCTTGAACCGTGGACCCGATCAAAAGATCATACGGCGCATAGTTGTCCGTTAACACGACACCTGCCTCCCAGGGTTGTGTGCGATGGGTACCCAGCAAGGCAATGGCCTCGAATGGAAGGCGCTGTTGCTCGACCAATTTGTTCACATTGGCCACAATGGTAGGGAGTGTGTGCCGTTCGAGCGGCGCGCCGGCAAAAAAAATTAGATTCTCTGCTCGCGACTGAGGAGAATTCCAAGGCCCCTTGACCGCAAAGGACTCGACGTTGGGAAAGGACCGTCTCATCGTCTGCACGACCGCATTGGCCCGCAACAGATCTCCACCCTCGCCTGACGAGGCCAAATTCACTGCCAGGATACCATTCGGCGCAAGATGGGCGCGCAACTCTGCGAAGAACTCCACTGTGGTCAGGTGAAACGGAATCATGTGTCGGGCAAACGCATCGACCCACATGAGGTCGTACGTCCGCTGCGTGGAATTCAGAAATACCCGGGCATCCCGAACGTGCACATGATGCTGGGGAGGCGGCTGATAGAAGAAATATTCTTCGGCTATGCGGACAACCGCGGGATCGAGCTCAACCACGTCCAGCTCGAGTTCAGGCCATCGATGGGCAAGCCACTTCGCCAGCGATCCGCCTCCGTGACCTAGGATCAGACCTCGTTTCGGTTCGGACACCAAAGCCAGCGACGCGACCATCAGTTGACTATAGGGGAGAAACAGGGTGACAGGATCCGCCTTCCACATGACCGCGTGGAAGGTCCGGTCCAAGACAAGGTAGCGAAAAAGATCGTCATCGCGAATTCGTACTTGCTGGTACGGGCTGTCTTCCTGATAGACCGGCGCCTTCAACATCTGGATCGGAGACCAGGCACCGGCCCCCAACCCTCCAACGCATAGGAAGAGCATTCCGATCATCAGCGGCCGTGCGGTCGTCCCCCTGATCAACCACCAGAGACCAAGCCCCGCTTGAATGACGCCGAGCCACGCGACAAGCGCCTGGCTGCCGATCCAGGACAGAAAGAAAAACGCCGTCCCCCAGGTTCCCGCCAAGCTCCCCACGGTCGAGAGCGCGATCATCCGACCGGTATGCCGGCCCAAATACTCAAGGTCCGATACGGCCAATCGCAACATGGCCGGCAGCACGCCGCTCAGACCAAAGGCCGGCGGGCCCAAGAGCAACGCCGCGGCAGCACAGGGCCCCCACCGAGGGTCCTCAATCGCCGCCGCTACCTTGAAGAGCACCGGCTGGCCGAGCCACGCGGTAAGAAACGTCCAAGCTCCAGAGAACAACAGCAGACTGGCCAGCACCTGCGCGCCGGGGTATCGGTCGGAGACCCAGCCGCCAAAGGCATACCCGCTGCTCATGGCGGCAAGAATCACTCCGATCAATGCGCCCCAGACAAACAGGGAGTTTCCGAAGACGGGAGCCAAGAGCCGGCTTCCCAAAATTTCGAGCGCCATGACCACCGCACCGGTCGCCAGCGCCGTTATCAGAAGAAACCATCGAGGGGTATGAGTCGGCCGGTTCACAACACTCGTGCAGAAACAGGGCACAGGGTAGGGAGACGATCCGGTGCTGCCCCGCGAGCCCGGGCGATCACAGACCGCCCCAGTTTTTGAAATAACGTAAGAGATCGCGGACGGAGATGATCCCGACAATCTGTCCCTCCTCGGAGATCGCGAGATGCCGAATCCCATGTTCCGCCATCTTCTCACTCGCCTCGTGGGCCGAGCTCGTAATCTCAATCGACAGCAGTGGGCTGCTCATGACGGCACGGACCGACGTCTCTTGTGCCGGGCACGATTCGGCCATCCCCTTGCGAACCAAGTCCGATTCGCTGACTATACCGGTGTAGCGACCGGCCTCGTGGACCAGCACTGCGCCAACCCTCGCGTCGCGCATCAGCTTGGCTGCCTCCAACAGCGTTGTGTCTGGACTGATCGTGCGCAAGGTCCGGCGCATCATCACGGCGAGAGGTCGCTGAAGAGGTCCGCTCTGAATCGCCATATGACAGGCTCCGTCCGAGGAAGGGAGCAAATAGTACTCAGCCCTCATGCACCTGTCAACGAGCGGCTCCTCCCGGTGAAAATGACTTTCTATAACTTTGTTGCTCGCCCCCGGTACCGTTGTTATACTCCACCAGTTCGCGTTTGGTACAGGAGGACAGCAACCCATGCATATCAGTGTGATTGGGACCGGCTATGTCGGGTTAGTAACAGGAGCCTGTTTTTCGGAGTTCGGCGTCAACGTGACCTGCATGGATGCCGACACCAAACGGATCGCCAGGCTTGAGAAGGGCGATGTGCCCTTCTATGAGCCAGGGATCACGGAGCTCGTCGCCAAAGGAATTCGAGAGAACCGGATCAGCTTTACCACCGACATCGCCAAGGCCGTCGACAAGGCCCTCGTCATCTTCATTGCGGTTGGCACCCCACCGCGACCGGACGGATCAGCCGATCTCTCGTACGTAGAAGAAGTCGGCCGCGGCATCGCCAGAGCCATGACCGGGTACAAGGTCATCGTCACCAAGTCGACCGTCCCGGTGGGTACCGGGGAAAAGCTGCGTGAAGTGATTAACGCCAATCAATCAGGCAAGTTCCGGTTCGACATTGTCTCCAACCCGGAGTTTCTTCGTGAGGGGTCCGCCATCGAAGATTTCATGCGACCGAACCGGGTCGTCATCGGCGCAGACAGCGAGCAGGCGATTGCGATCTTGAAAGATCTCTATCGCCCTCTGTACCTCATCGAAACTCCGTTCGTCGTGACCGACCTCTCGACTGCCGAGATGATCAAGTACGCCTCCAACGCCTTCCTCGCTACCAAAATTTCGTTCATCAACGAAATCGCGACAATCTGCGAGCGGGTGGGCGCCGACGTGCAGATGGTGGCGAAAGGGATGGGGCTCGACAACCGGATTGGATCAAAGTTTCTCCACGCTGGACCGGGGTTCGGTGGATCATGCTTCCCGAAAGATCTGGCCGCTCTCGTACAGACGGGGGAACGAGTCGGCTATTCCATGCAGATCGCAAGCGCCGCCTCCCTCGTCAACGAACAGCAACGGAGCCGGATGGTTGAAAAGATCACGAGTGCGGTTGGGGGACTCAAAGGAAAGACGTTCGCGATGTTGGGCCTGTCCTTCAAGCCCAATACAAACGACCTACGGGATGCGCCGGCCCTGGCCATCGCGCAGGAACTCGTGAAACAGGGTGCCACGGTTCGCGCCTACGATCCCGCCGCGCTTGAGGAAGCCTGTCAGATCGTTTCAGGCCTCGTCCCCTGCAAAGACGCCTATGAGGCGGCACAGGGAGCAGACGCGTTGATCCTCATGACCGAATGGAACCAGTTTCGAACCCTCGATTTCGACAGACTGAAAACCGCGTTGCGCCAGCCCATCTTCCTCGATTTGCGCAATGTCTATGAGCCCGACCGGGTCGCGGATTTTGGCTTCCGTCACATTTCGGTCGGGAGGCCGAGTAAGGCTCCCTCCAAGGCCAAGTAACAGCGGCATTACGTGAGTCGCGGCGCTTCGGCCTTGGCCTCATCCTTGACTTTCGGCTTATAGCCCATCCGGTCCAACACCTTCATCACTCGCGTCTTCAGGCGGTCGTCGGCCTCGGCGAGCGCTGTGGCCAACGGCTCGACAGCAGGCTTTCCGATTTTACGGATGATTTCCGTCACGGATTGTCTGACCTCATCTTCCTCTGAAACCAGCAAAGGCACGAGTGATGACACCGCCGGCCCGCCGATCTTGATCAATGAATCATAGGCACGCTGCCGGACATCGCCGACTTCATCCGCCAACGCATCGACCAACGGCTGCACGGCGCGGGTTTCTTTGAGCTCACCCAGCACTTCAGCCGCATATTTTCGATTGAGCCAGTGGCTATCCTTGAGATCCAAGAGCATCGCGTCGGCTCGCGCCGCATTGGGGTCCTTCGCACGAATCCGAAAGCTCTTGGCGATCCGTCGCCCGCCTTCTTCAACGACGCGAATCGTGGCACCATCCCCTATCTTGAGCTGTTTCAGCTCTTCAAGCGCCTCGTCATCAACGTCCAACACGACCGTTTTACCGTCGTAGGCCAACAGTTCGACTTCGAGCTGTTTCGCCTCAGGGTTCACCGCAACCACTCGTTCCGTGACGAGATTGAACCCGTCCTTCTTCGCGCCGCCCTTCGGACCGATCTGAATAAGCTTTGGAGGTGCTTCATCCGCCATGATTATGTATCCCTTTACATCGAAATTAAGATGAACAGACTGCAGAAAAACTCGGTTTATACACAAAACACCGTTAGAAATCTTTCATGTGGAACTGATGCTCAAATAATACAGGATGCTCAAAAAGGCCAGACTTCTCACCCGCCCAACCCTGGCGCGACGAGACGCGCCTTATCCCAGGCAAGGCCGCAGCGAGCGAAGATGCGAGGCGTACGCTTCGGTACGTTGAGCCTCTGAGCGACGCGAGAACGATGCTGGCGGTCTTTTTCAGCATCCTGTTAAGGCTTTGCGTTCCATCCAAGACTCGCCAACACACCTTCGACCGTTTCCTGCACCATCGAATTCTCATCTTCGAGTAGCGGAAGCAAGGGGTCGATGGCCTGCTTCGCTCCGAGCCGCGCGAGCGACTCCGCGGCATTCCGCCGCACGAGCCAGTCTTCATCCTTGAGCGATTCGATCAACGGGGCGATTCCACGGGCATCGCCGATCTTGCCCAAGGCTTCGGCCGCATGGCGCCGCACCATCCAATTATTGCCCAACAATCCATCGATCAAGGCGTCCACGGCCCGCGCATCACCGATCTTTTTCAGCACACGCGCCACATCTTCACGCACCGTGTTATCGGTCAGCGCCTCGACCAACCCCGGCACTGCGCGCGCATCACCGACCAGCTCCAGCGCCCATACGGCGGCAGTCCGGACTGCGCCATCTTTATCCTTGAGTGCCTTCACGAGGGGGGCGACGCCTCGAGGGTCCTTCAGTTTCCCTAATCCCGACGCAGCCTGCTCGCGAATCGCCCACTCATCGTCCTCCAACGCCTCGATTAACGGATCGACGACGGATGGACCGATCCGAACGATGGCGCTGGTCGCCGCTTCCCGAATCAGAACGTCTTCATCCGCCATGAGTCCGATCAGTGGCCCCACCGCATCCTCGCCCACTTGACTCAAACTGGCAATCGCATGATCCCGAAGCGCTTCATTATCGTCCCGAAGGGCCCCGATCAATTGTTCGATCCGTTCAGCCCGCACATCGTCACTCATCGTCGTTCTGCCCTCCCTGACTCCCGACAGGCGTCCCATCGAGCGCTTCCAGTTTGTCGGCGATCAACCCGGAATTGTAGGCGACCAGGCCGTCTCGGTCCGTCCTCAACCGATCGAACAGCTCCTTGTACGGCCGCAACACATCCACATCTTTCACTTTAGCCAAAGCTTCCATGGCGTGCACCCTCAGGGGTCGAATGGGAATGGCCTCGATATAGAGTTGGGCAGGCCTGGCATCGCCGATCAAGCCTAATGATTTCATCGCCAGTTCCTTCACGCCCGTATCTTTATCGACCCGCAACCGCTGCATCAAGGGCTCGACCGCGCGGACATCGCCGATCTTCCCCAGCAAATCAGCGGCAGCTTCGCGCACCAGCCAATCGTCATCTTCCAGATACTCGATCAAAATCTCCACGCTCGGACGCCCGATGGCCAGAAGATTGATCACGGTGCTCATGCGAGCCTCTTCCCGCTCGCTCAACTCCTCAATCGCGCGAAGATCATCAAACATCTCATCGATGCGCTCACGAATCGCGCTCAACTTCTTGAGCGTACGCACGGCAATATCGCGAACGGCTGGCTGCCCCATCGCATTGATGAACGAATCCGCCGAACGGGGATCGAGCAGATGTTCCAGCATCTTCGCGGCCATGATCTGCGCCTCTGGGTCCTGATGGGTCAACATCTCGCAGAGTGGCGCGATCGCATTCGGCATGACCCCCAACAACTGCGATGCCGCCAGGCGAATCCCTTCGTCTGTCGAGGCATAGAGCAACGAGGCCAGCGCCGCGGCCGTAGTCTCGTCAAGCACCCCCGCCATGTGTTCCAAGGCTGATGCGCCAGCCTTGCGAACAGCCTCATCCTCATCGCGGAGTAAACCGACCAGCGGCACGCCGGCCTGAGGATCGTTCACGCGCGCCAGCATGGCCGCGGCCTCGGCTTTCAACGCCGGCGAGCCGGTCTGCAGCGCGTGAATGAGCGCCTGGACTGCGCGGGGCCCGCCTGACAGGCAGGCTGCCGTCGCCCGCATCCGTCGCCAGTCCTCTTCATGGACGAGCTCGGAGACCAGCGTTTCAATCGTTTCTTTTGGCATGGACTACAACCTGGCTTACAATGAGTCCTGAGTTTTGAGTTCTGAGTGCTGAGTTACAAATTCAAAATTCATCATTCAACATTGGCCCACGAGCAGGATGCTCAAAAAGGCCAGCCATCTCACCCGCCCAACCCCGGCGCGCCGAGACGCGCCTTGTCCCAAACAAGGCCGCAACGAGCAACCAAAGATGATCCTTGATGATCCTTCCAAGCTTGCTCGTGTACGTTGTCCCAGGATGGCCCGGATGAGTCCCCCACTGCGCGCGTCCAACGAGGGCCTCCTGAGGCCGCGCGTTGCGCGAGCACGGGGATCGTCCCGGCCACCCCGTCCCCCTTTCAGCATCCTGCTAGATGCGCCCCGCCCGCCAGCCCACCTTGGTCAACGTCTCTTTGACATGGTAACGGATGTTGTCATCCGACTCACGTGTCAGCACGCCCAGCAACGGCGCAATCACGACGGAACCGAATCGAGTCAGAGCGTCGGCGGCTTCCGCTCGCGTCACCGTATAGCGGAGCGCCTTCATGAGCGAGGGAATGGCCGTCTCGTCTCGGATCGCGCCCAACGCCCTGACGGCCGCGCCCAATGTCTGTATTTCTTCATCCCACCGGTCGCCGCAGCCGTCGATCGGCCGCGAGACCTCCGGTCGGTCCACCCCCTCAAGCACGTTGATCAGCACCGGCACCGCACGACGATCGCCGATCCGGCCCAGCGCCTCAACCGCCAGCGGACGGAGCCCCGGCTCTTTCATCGCCGTCACGAGGAACTCCACGGCGCGCGCATCGCCGATCTGACCAAGCGCGCGGACTGCGTCCTCGCGAACCGCCCTGTCCCGATCGTTGAACAGCACCGACAACAGAGGGGCCACAGCCTCAGGCGACCGCGTTTTCCCCAAGGCCTCCACCGCATGCAGCCGTACCAGCCATTCAGCATGGGTCAACGCGCCGAGCAGCGACGATAGCGCCGCCTCCCCAATGGCCGCGAGAGCCGTCGACGTCTCTTCGCGCACGGCCTTCACTGAATCTTGTAAGAGCTGCACTAGCGGCGCCACCGCTCCTGGGTCTTGAATCCGACCCAGCGCCTTGGCCGCATGCATCCGCACGATCCAGTCGGGACTCGCGAGCGCCTTGACGAGAGGAGCGAGCACCCGCGCATCGGCAATGGTCGCCAACACCGATGAGGCCAATTCCTGAACCGTGAGCACAGGATCGGAAAGGCAGACTCCCAGCGTCGACACAGCAGGCTCTCCGATGGCCAGGAGGGCGCCGATCGCCGCATTGCGAACCGCGCAATCGCCGTCACGAAGCACGGAGACCAACGGCGCCACAGCCCGAGGGTCCCGAAGCGTACCAAGCATCGTGGCAGCCTCTTCGCGAATCGCCCAATCCTCGTCTTTGAGAGCTGCGATCTGTTCGGCTACTACGTCAGCCATAGTTTCCTGCAGCCTGCTAGCTCCTTTGGGCAAAGTCACCCGAAGGACCAAATCGGCCTGTGTCGCCAAGAGGCATGTCCACCCTGGCGTTGTCGACCACGCTCGAATTGACGGTGACGTCTTCCGGCGCCGGCATCCATCCCAATTTCTTGAGTGTTTCAAGCGCCAATTGCCGCAAAGAATCTTTTGCCGTGAGTCGGACCGACGCATAGGAGAGCACCCGCTCCCCTTCTGCGATGACTTCGGACGCTTTCGGGTCATAGAGAAAGGCAATCAACGGCTCGATCGCCGTATCACCGATGGTGGCCAGGGCGGCACTGGCCTTTTCGCGCAGGACGCCATCCTTCAACAGCATGATCAAGTCGGGAATGACGCGCGGATCACGGAACTGGCCGAGCGCCGTCGCCGCCGCTTCCTTGATAAAGGCATCTTCGCTGACGATACAGCCGGGGGTCGGGGTCCCATCCTGTCGAATCCCCTTCCCTTTCAACGCGTCCAGCACCGGAGGCAAGGCGCGAGGATCGCCGATCATGCCGAGCGACGCAATGGCATGCCGCTTCACTACGCCATCCTTCATCGCCTCGATCAAGGCATCGATGGCCCGCGGATCGCCGATCTGTCCCAGGGCGATCGTGGCATCTTCGCGGACGGCCCGATCCGGATCTTTGAGAGCAGCAATCAGGACGTCAACGACTTTAGAGTCCCGCACCCAGGTTCGGCCGATTTGATAGTCGGTGGTCATTCCACCGAGTGCGCGGGCGGCGTGGCACCGGACCACAAAATCTTTATCCTTCAGACACTCAATCAGCGGATCGACGGAAGGTTGGCCGATAGAGATGAGTGCGGTTCCGGCTGTTTCTCGCACCGTTTTCGAGGGATCGCGGAAGAGTTTGATCAGGACTGGGATCGCACTCGGGTCACCGATCTTGCCCAGCGCCTCTGCCGCCGCACTCTTTACGGCGCCATCACGATCTCGACAGACGAGCATGAGGGCCTCCACGGCGCTCCGATCCTTTATTTCCCCACAAGTTTTCGCCGCATGTTCGCGGACACGCCACCGCGCATCCTTCAATGCGGTGATCAGGCGATCAACGACTGCGGCTCCCATCGAGGTCATGGCCGCCACGGCATCGTTCCGCACATCCATGATGGAATCGTTAAACAGAACAATGAGCGCTTCTACGGCTTTAGACCCTCCGATCCTGGCCACGCCCCAGCCCGCATGGGCTCGCACAGTCCAATATTCGTCTCCACAGGCACCGACAAGCGCGTCTAATGTGGTGGGGTCAGCGAGTTCGGCAAGAGCCTTGGACGCCTCCTCGCGGGTCGCGTCGTCGACATCCTCGAGTGCTTCTAACAGAGCATCAAGCGCCTGGGCCATTGGTACCGCTCCTCTACTGATACTGGTAATCGCGCTGGCCGCCATGCGGATAGGTCCGGCTGCAGCGGATGGTTAAGGTCTGGGTCCCTCGTCCCTCAACACATTGGTCGAGCGACTGGGCAAACTCCAACTTCCCCTCTAAGTTCACCGTGAACGGAAAATCAAATGTGAAGCTCCCAAATGTATATTTGCCTGGCTTCAGTTTGAGGGCACGGGATTCGGTCGTCTTGTAGGCATCCATGGACTCGGGGTCCGAAGCATAGATGGACGGGGTGATGCCGGGCACTTGCCACCAGGACTGAGGATTAATGGTGGTGGCGTCGATGGTAATGGCGTGCTCCTGGGTGTAGGCAGCCGGCTGACCGGCCGCGGCCGTCTGGATGACCGTCGCAGAGACCAACAACCCTCCGACCAGACAACGGATCATGTACCGTTTCACATTCCGCATCACATGACCTATTCCACGGATCCCCGTGGGGCCGCGGCAAAGGCAGCCTGAAAGATTTCTTCCACGGCATGACTCTCCCATTCGGTATGGGTCTGTAATCCCAACGTCCGCATCACCGTCGCGCCGGTATCTAAAATGGAGACCGGCTGGTGAATCGCGTGACCAGGTTTAATCCCTACTCCCGAGGCAATCCATGGAACCATCGGAACGGCCGCGTCAGCCTGTTCCTGGTTCGCATCCGTGCCTTCGGCACTAAGCGATGTCACGAATAAGGTTGTCCGCTTGGTCAGCCCCTGCTCTTGATAGATGTCCAACACGGAGTGTATAGCCTTATCCACCGTGCGAAGGGCTTCGCGATACTCCTTCGAGGTCCAGCCTCGGGACGCACCCACTCGACCCGCCTCAGGAAGATGCACGACCAGGAAATGCGGCAGCGAAAGAATGGCATGCCCGTAGCCATGGCCGCTGGTTGCTTTCTTGAAGTATTGACGGATGTAGGACACGATCCGGTCCGTGCTGCATTCAGGCTTCAGAGGCCCGCACATCTGGTAATCCGTGTAGGGCTCGGGTCTCGCCAACTGATAGAGCGACTCGTCCATGAGGAAAATCGCGCTGTCACGCCCCCCGCTGAGATCGAGATAGTCAAACACGCTCGGGGCGCGTGGATAGCCGCGGCTGAATTCGAAGGTGTTCCAGGTAATGCCGTGTTTCTCGACCGGCAACCCCGTAATCAATGACGCCATCGTCGGCAGTCGTAATGCAGGCTTCACCGCCGTGGCAGACCAGGTGACAGCCCCTTCCTTAATCAGCCGGCTGAGGGTCGGCATCGTGCCGCCTTTCAGGGAGTCTTGGCCGAACCCTTCGAGGACAAAGAGAATCACGTGCTCAGTCGGAGCCATTGAGGCAGGAGCCGGTGCCGATACAGTGGCAACTGCCGCGTCTCTCGGAAGGACCAGACAGAGAAAGACAAGGGATACGGCCAGTATCCGAATCGACCATCCGTGATCAAGGCTGATAGGCGTGCTCACAGATCAGTTCTTTCTGTTCTATTCCAAGGGGACTTCTACGCTACCATGACGTTTTCCGCCAAGGCAAGCAAGGCAAGGCCTCGCCCGCACGATCCATCAAGGTTCATGCGGATGGGACGGCTCCTGGCACAACGGTCCATGGCAGTGTTATGCTTACTAACCTCGTGGGAGTCAACGAATCGGCTCCTGGCGCGTCAGTCCTATCCAGGAGGTGAGGGCGATGCCACAGATCTCTCCTTCGCATACTATCACCCAACCGGCGTTCCCACTCATCCCACCGCCAAGCCTGAGCTTCTTCGCCCTATTTGTCATCCTGTCTGTCTGGCCCTCAGTGACTCTGGCAGAAGTCCGAGTCGTGACCGCCCAGGGTGAATACCGGATGGGAGACCGTGACACCAGAGAAGACGCCATCCGCATGGCCACCGAAGCGGCCAAACGAAATGCCCTGGAGCAGGTCGCCGTCTACCTCGAAAGCATCACAATCGTGGACGGTCTGGATGTGACGAAAGACGAGATTCGAACCTATACCGCTGGCTTGGTCCTTGTTCTGGAGCAAGAGACCAACACGACGCTCGATGGCAACACCATCGTTGTCACAACGGATCTGGTCGCCCAGATCGATACGGAAGAAGTGCGACAGGCTATCGCTGCTTTGCGGGAGAACGAGGACGCTCGGCATCAACTCGTCGCGCTGCAACAGGAAAATGACCAACTACAACAGGACCTCGACGCGGCGAATCAGGTCTTGGCCCAAGCCTCAACCCCGGAGCAGACACAGCAGGCGGCCCAGCAACGCCAAGACATCTTAAATCGGGTGCAATCGAACGCCATGGTCTCGCAAGCCTGGACGGATTGGGTGCTCATCTCGCCGGCTGTCTATCCCTCGCCTTGGGTGGGGCGACCCCAGACCCAGGTGCTCCTGAACGCCGCACAGGGCTTGTATCCCACCAGCCCGCATGTCCCGGTTGCTCAAAAAATCATCACCGCGCATCAGCCACCGCCCGCACAACCGACAATGGCGCCGCCACCGGAATCGGTCCCCCACGCACAGCCGGGAATGAGGCCGGTGCCGCTGACGTTGAACGAGATTTCACACATGACTCCGACGGCGCCGCCGCACATCAGCAATCAACCTGGCGTCATACATCAGATACCGCCCTCGACAGGATCGAGAAGGTTGACCGATATCCGACAGTTGAATCCCTTCTTACCGCCACCGAGCGTTGCTCCATCCGTATCGCAACAGACTCCGATTCCCGGCTCACGGTCAGCTCGCTCACTTCAGCAGTTTTTACAGCCGCGGGCAGCGGGACCAAGACAATTACCTCCGGCGATGAATCAGATCCATCCGCCGACCTTCCAGCAGGTACCACGCGTGCCCTATCAGATTGCGCCAAGGGGGTTTGGTGGCGGTGGGCACAGTGGTGGGGGCGGTCGGGGCGGGGGCGGAGGGCGAGGGAGGTAACGCGTGAAGAGCAGACGTAGTCAGTTGATAGTTGTGTTGATCGCCGCGGGCTGTTCAGTCTTGCTGCCTTTGCATTCGTTTGCTGCGGATTCAGGGGATGTTCCTACCCACGCGGAGCAATCCTTTGATCTACTCAAGCAGCACACAGGACAAAAAGATTCCTCGAAAGCGCCGTCCTGGTTGCGCCACAAGGTTGAAGATCGCAACAGCTATTCATCGGACCAGTACCTCTTCGGCAAAGGTCAGGGCGACATGACGAAAGGCCCAATCATCTGCCGGCGGGTATCGGAACTCTCTGCCCGCACCGATTTGGCCAAACAGATTCGTATTCTGGTGAAGGAACATATGGTCGACCGAGTTCGCGAGCGGACAGGCCGAGAGGCGGAACAGGACATCGAACTCACCAGGGAAGAAATCGTCCAGGAATATCTTCAGGGCGTGAAGATCGTGGATCGCCAGATAGACGAAGAAAACAAAACCTGTAGTGCGACCGCCGTCATGCCCAAGAGCCAGATCCAGCCCAATCCAGCACCCGACCACCTCGAACCCACCCCGACGGTCATTCGATAAGCCATCCTTCCCCTCTCTAACTGGCTGCGGAGAAACCATTTCGGCACAACAAAACCTCGATGGCCTGCGCGTCTGGGACAAGAAAAGGAGCCCTCGCAGGATGCTCAAAAAGTCCGTCCGCAAGGCCGCAGCGAGCTATCGCCTATTAAGGGGTGGCCGGGATGATCCCAACTGCGCGCGTCCAACGAGGGCCTCCTGAGGCCGCGCGTTGCGCGAGCACGGGGATCGTCCCGGCCACCCCGTCCCCCTTTCAGCATCCTGCTAATCCTCCGTTGCAGTCCGTCACCACATCGGGTATGTAACTCCCCCATGCCGATCGAAAACAGCTTTCAACACGACGAGATGTCACGAAAGAATCCTGGCGAGCGACTCACCGTTCGTGAGGTCACCCCGACTGCCCTGTCGGAATCGCCTCCTGGACAGGAGGCGATGGCAACCCTCGGCAAGCGCCTGTCGCAAACCGGTGTCCGCGTGATCGTCTTGTTGCACGGCTCCATCATGGGAACCGACGTCTTTGGGGTACAACGGTTGGATGAACTGGGCGGGCTCAAACGTGGCTACTCACGCGGCGTGGCGGGACTCGATGCCTTATTGGCCCTGATGCGCGAATGCAGTAATGGCATTTCACCGCTGCCAGGTTGGTTGAAGCCACCGCTCGCGAATGATGACGCCACCAAGAGGCTGCTCGATGAGAAGATCGGGGATGCCGGCAATTTCACGAACGCCTATGTGGAACTGATGAGACAGTCGCTCAACCGAGACCTGGATCGTCCGATCCATTGCGGCCGCGAGCTCTGGTCCTGTGAACACCATCACCTGGGCCGTGCCATGGCGGCCGTTTCGATGCTCGGACGTCTTCGCGACTGGGGCGAAACCCACAAGCTGGGCCAAGGAGATAGGATCCTCGTGCAAGCTCATGGGCAGGCAGGGTTAGTCCTCGCCCTCGTCTCGAACCTCTTATGTGTGACCTCGACCAACAGTCGGACGCGGCTGCTCGACCTCATGTCGGCTTTTGCCTCGCAGGTCAATCGACCAGACATCGCCTCGACGATCCAACGTGTCGCTCCGCTGCTGTCGAATGGCGACCTCCTCAATGGAGCGACGCTGGAGGTCGTCACGTTTGGCACGCCGGTACGTTACGGGTGGGATCCGTCTGGATTGGGCAAACTGCTGCACATCGTCAACCATCGAAATCTTCGGACCGATGGAAAGACCTGGCTCTCAAAAATGGAGTTGCCCCAGATCACGATGGAGATGCCGATCGCGTGGGGTGGAGATTACATCCAAGAATTGGCCGTGGCCTGCAGCGACGCCGTGCCGACAACCGATGAGGCGAAAGCAGCAAACAAAGCCGTATGGGAAATGGTCGAGCCGTTTGATGGATTCGAATGCTGGCTGGAATGTGCCCGTCGTGCCGTGCGCTTTCCGAGTGAGGGGCTGGGGATTCTCGCAGACTACAAAGACTCCACCGGGTCAACCAATGTACGCGACCACTACTTCGGCCACGCAGCCTATACTCGTCTCAACGCGATGCTGTTCAACACGACCGAGATCGTTCGCACCCTCTATTCATAGAGGACCATCCTCGACCACTAATCCCCCCAAGGATGTTCAACAGGGCTAGACTTCTCACCCGCCCAACCCTGGCGCGCCGAGACGCGCCTTGTCCCAGGCAAAGCCGAAGCTAGCGAGAGCCTGAGGAGGTACATACCGCACTTCGTGTGGACCGTCCGCCCTTGCAATGGATCTTGGCGAACGGAAAAGCCCCTCCAGCGCTTCCAACCTCCGAGAATCTCATTTGATACGTCGAGGGCTTGAGCGACGCGAGAACGCAGCCCGGAGCAAGGCGCGTCTCGGCGCGCCGGGGTTGGGTGGGTGAGAGACCGCCGCCCTTTTCAACATCCGCTACCCTTCCCGCAGTTGTACCGCAAGAGGTTCCCAGGAAAATATGCCGTCAAGGTAGGCATGGCCGTTCGGCGTGGTGGCAACGAGTTCAATGGATTCGTATACACTGATCGTCGTGCCGCTGCCGGCTGAGGCGGAGACTTGCATCGTGAGGGCCGCGCTCGGCGCGAGTGACGCAATGTCCTGATGCGTCCGCAATTGCCTTGGCAAGGCGAGAAGATTGACGAACTGAGCGGGCGGAGCCTGACGAAACTCGCCATCATAGGTCACCCACAGTCGTACGGCAGCCGACACATGGGCGTACCACTCGTCTCCGACCGCGTTTGTTTCGACCCAATTAAACAGGGTGTTGACCCGCGACATGATCGACACCGTCGTCTGTTCCAACGAGGCGGGAATCTGCAGCAGGGTCGTGTAGCCGGCGTGGACATACCCGAGCGTATCCCAGAGCGAAGGATTCGCCCCGACGCGCGCCTGGAGCGATTTATTCGGCAGCACATGCTCCACGTAGTGGGGATTCGCAGCAAGACGGAGATAGTGCGTGTCTTCAAGATATTTGATCTGATCGACCTTGCACAGCATTTCATCCCGGTCGCCGAATCCGATGGTGTTCGGCGCCGAGACACTATCCGCTCCGGTAAAGATCAGCTTGCTCCAACCGATCGGCGCAATGCAGCTGGCGCTCGCCGACCCGTTCAGCTTCTCCAGCACCGCCACACGGCTCTTGATGTCGCTGAAGACCGATTCCAGCCCTTCTTTCGTTCCGCGAACCCGTTCGACCAAAAGAGTCTTTTCGAGTTTCCGTTGTTCTTCGAGTTGCCGCACAAACGAGGCTGTCTGCCGATCGAGTTCCAACACTGGTGCCATCGGATCCCCCTTTTCATGTAACGTCCTCTACGCTGCACATGGAAGCAACGGAGAGATCAGCAAGATGGGTGCCCTCCTAACCCCGCGCAAATTGGCTCTGGATAAAGGTAAACCGAAGGCAAGAACCGACTCTAAGGACAGGTTTGAACGGATTGGCTAGGAACTTTCCAGAAGCACGATCGATTTCTCAAAGGTTTTGACTTATCCTAGGGCCGGTCCAAAATTAGGTGGCGCAGTACAGAGCCTTTCGCCAACCTCTAGACCGCCGTTTCTTTTGAAGAACGTCAGCCCAACGTCTACCCTTGCAGTGTGATGCGACAAGTAGTGACCAAAATCAAAAACATTGCCGGATATGGACTCTGGTGTGCGGTGGTTGGATGCATACTGGGGGCGCTATTAGTTGGTATTATTGGTGAGGGAATACATGAATACGTGACAGGAATCCCAAGTGGCCCAGCACTGCTGGTGTTCACCGGGACTATCGGCTTTGTGTGCGGCATCATTTATGGGATTTGGAAGGAATATTGTTGAAGGCTGGTCCTTCATAAGCGAGAGTTGCGAAGCTCGACCAGCAGGGGGAGTGTTATCCGTCAGATCACTACTTTAACCTAGAAGGGAAAATTTCATCGAAGATTGTCTCGGGACGAATCGGGAGCCAACGCTTTTCGATGAGTTCCTTAAATCGCTCCAGATCTCCCTGGACGCGCGAAGACACCACTCCCAATGCATCTCCTACATTTTCGGCGAAACCCTGAGGGTCATACTCTAATTGCAGCATGACCTTTGATCTGTAATCCGAGAGTTGGTGAAATGTCACGACCCACCCTTTGATGGCGCCGCCTCGACTCGTCCACGCGAGACGCTGGTCCGCTATCTGCTCTGTGATCTCCGCATCCCACTCTTTGTCCTGGCCCACGATCTCTGTTTTCCAATGAAGCCGTTTGGCATTCAGCTGTTTGACTTCTTTCACACCTTCCATGAACTGAGGAAATTCCTCAAAGCGCGTCCATTGACTGTAGGCGGTATACACAGGCACGTTGACTTCAATGGATTTCTCAATGGTCGACATACGTTCCTCCTTTTTCAATGACACCAAGAGCCCGATGCGCTACTACCCCTACCTTTTCATTTGGGGGTGGCTGGGATGATCCCAACTGCGCGCGTCGAACGAGATTCCCCCAACTTACCCTAGTCCCTTGCCTCATTCAATCGGGAGCAGCCAGACTGTCCTTTACTGCGCGCATCGAGCACTCAACGCTTTTATTAGTACGTTAGTACGAATGGTCCCTCCAAGCTCGCTCGCTATCTCTTCAGGGATGGGGGCTGATTGATCTTCCACTGCGCGCGTCTTTCTCACCCGCCCACCCTCTGGCACGCCGAGACGTGCCCTTAGCCCTGGCGAGGGCCTTCCAGTTCGCCAAACCTCAATTCAAGGGAGTGGCCAAGGCTGCCCTTTACTGCGCGCATCGATCGAGCACAGTTTCACCGTGCGCGTTCTGCGAGCAAGAAGGTCACCTGGCCACTCCCTCCCCATCCTTCCCAGGCCGCGCGTTGCGCGAGCACAGAAGATCATCAGCCTCCATCCCCTCCTTCACTTCTTAAAGATCAGTCTCGGCTCCGTCATACTCCCCATCGGGACTGCCACCAACTCCCACCCGCTCGCTCCGAACTCGTTCAGCGCGGTTTGCATGTTCTGGGTGTCAGGAAGGACCTCGACGATTTTGTACTGGAACCGTTTCGCCTCTTGAGCTTTAGCCGTGAAGGGCAGCCCCGTCACAAGCAAAAGCCCCAACGCACAAAGACTGACTCCTGCTATTAACCATGCCCCCGAAAAACGTATGTTCTGCATATCTTACCTCGCCTTGTTTTTATTATGGATGCGCCACTCGCCAGTTACGGCCTGTCCCTAGATCGACTTTTAAAGGCACCGACAGTCCCAACTTCTTCCCAACCGCTTCCATCTCTGTCTTCACGAGATGCTTCGCCTCTTCCAATTCCTTCTCCGGCACTTCGAAGATCAATTCGTCGTGGACTTGCAGGATCATTTTCGTGTGTGGCATCTCTTGATGCAGCATGTTGTTCACATTGATCATCGCCACTTTTATGAGATCCGCGGCTGAGCCCTGGATCGGACTGTTCACGGCCATGCGTTCGCCGAATCCACGCTGCACGGGATCGCCGCTCTGCAACTCGGGAATCGGACGCCGCCGACCGAGGATCGTCGTCGTGTAACCTTTTGTTTTTCCTTCTTCGATATTGCGGTCCATCAACGCGCGCACTGCTGCAAACCTTTCAAAGAACGTCTCGATGTACTTCTTCGCGTCCGCCTGCGACACGCCGATATTCGAGGCCAGCCCGAACGGACTGATCCCATACACAATTCCGAAGACGACCGTCTTGGCCACGCGTCGCATGTCTCGCGTGATCTGACTGGAGGGCAGACCGAAAATCTCCATTGCCGTCGCCATGTGAATATCCTCGCCCTTTGCAAACACGGCGAGCAAGCGCGGATCTTGCGACAGGTGCGCGAGGATGCGCGGCTCGATCTGGCTGTAGTCGGCGCAGAGCAAGGTGTGGCCTGTCGGCGCGATAAACGCTTCTCTGATTCGTAATCCGTACTCGCCCTTCACCGGAATATTTTGCAAATTCGGTTCGGTAGAGGAGAGCCGTCCGGTCGCCGCGACGGTCTGATTGAGCGACGTATGAAGCCGCTTGGTCTCCGGATTCACCAACACTGGTAGTGCATCCACATAGGTGGACTTGAGTTTACTGAGGCTCCGATAGTTCACAATCTGCGCGGGCAATTCGTGCTGGGTAGCGAGCTGCGTCAGGGTGTCTTCGTCGGTCGAGTACCCGGTCTTGGTTTTCCTGATCGGTTTGAGTCCCAATTTCTCGAAGAGCACCGTGGCAAGCTGCTTCGGCGAATTGATGTTGAACTCGCCACCGGCCAATCCTTCGATCGCCTTGATCATCCGGTCGAGTTCCCGTTCCAATTCTTTGCTGAGTACGTGCAGGCCTTCGACATCCAATAAGAATCCGTTCCGCTCAATCTCGGCCAACACGGGCACCAGTGGCATTTCAACATCGGTGAAGAGCGTGAGGCTTCCCTGTTCCGACAGTCGTTCCGCCAGGGACGGGGCGAGCTTGGCCAGCACCGATGCGGCCTCTGCTGCCTCCTCTCGCGATCCTGTGTCCTCGTCGAAAAGGGATTGCGGGGCGGCGCTGTTTTTTTGTCCGGTCCCTAGCCGATGGTCCAGCACTTCCAGCGCGATGGTTTCAAGCTGGTGATCTCGGCGGTTGGGATTGAGCAGATAGTCCGCCACCATGGTATCCAGGTAGGGGCCCGCGAGGGTCAATCCGATGCGGTGAAAAACCAGCAAGGCAGCCTTCAGGTCATGGACAACCTTGGTTCTCGTGGGGTCATGCAGTAACGATGTGATGGGCCGCATGAAGGTTCGGACGTCGAGCGGAATAAACGCGGTCTTGTCTCCCGTAGACAGCGCCATCCCCTGCACATCCGCCTGCACACCTGGCCCAGAGGAGAGCAGACATTGCAGGCCGAGGGCGCCGCCCTTCGGCAATCCCTCCACAAATCGCTGTGCGGACGGTTCATCCTGAACGAGTTCCGTCTCAACTGCATTCGCCTCAGCTTGTGTGAACGATGGCTGAAATGATTTGAGGAGTGTGGTGAACTCCAGTTCGCGCAATAACTCGGTGAGTTGGTCCTGATGGGGAGGCTTCATGTGATAGGTCGAAGCATCGAATGCCACGGGACTATCCAGTTGGATGGTCGCCAACCTCCGACTGAGGCGGGCGTTCTCGGCCTGCTCGATCAACAGGGCTTGTATCCGAGGCGGCGTGACCTCCTCCACACGGCGTAAGAGTTCCTCTATCGTGCCGAACTGGGCGATCAGCTTCATCGCCGTCTTTTCACCGATGCCCTTCACGCCGGGAATATTGTCCGTCGCATCACCCATGAGGCCCATGATCTCCACGACGCGCGCCGGCTCCACGCCGAAGCGTTCACGGCATTCCGCTTCGCCCAACCACTTGTCTTTCACCGGATCGTAGATGCGCACGTGGGGCGTCAGGAGTTGGAACATGTCCTTATCGCCGGTGACGATGACGACGTCGAAGCCGGCCTGTTCGGCCTGGTGCGCAAGCGTGCCGATCAAATCGTCCGCCTCGTAGCCGGCTTGCCGGACGGCAGGAATGTTGAGGGCATCCACTACGCGATGGATGTAGGGAATCTGGACGCTCATGCCTTCCGGCATCGGCGGGCGCTGCGCCTTGTATGCCTTGAACTCCGCGTGGCGCACCGTCGGACCTTTCTCGTCAAACGCCACGACGAGACCATCCGGCTTCCGCTCACGAAGAATCTTCAGCAACGTCGTCGTAAAACCGAGGATGGCGTTGGTCTGGAGGCCTTGGGAATTATTCAGGGCCGGTAGGGCAAAGAACGCACGATAGATATAGGCGCTCCCGTCGATCAGGTAGAGCGTCTTGCGGCTGGACTCGGTGGTCGGCATAATGCGGGCTAGCGATCAGGAGCCAGTGTCAGCGGTGGTTTATCAAACCTGCGGCGCATGGAATTAATGGCTCCCAGCAGCGTCGGCTGGCTAACCATTTTGGCCTCCAGTTCACGCTTTCTTGGGAAATCCATGAGCGAGACCCCGATCAGCATAGTCAGCAGGCCCTGCCCCGGCAAAAAGAGCATGGCAAAGCCGGCCAAGAGGAACACGATGCCGACGACGTTCTTTACGATCAACCCCGATAGGCGAAGCACTGGATGATGATCTTTCATCCAATGGCGGGGAGTACGCGTGTCAAAATAGTCGGCCGGCAAGCGGACCAGAATCAGCGGGATAGCGATCAGGGAACCGACAAATCCGAGGATCGAGGCCATGGTGAGACCGATGAGCACATCGATCGGAATCCATTGCTGGACTGTTGCGAGTAAGCCATCCATGCGCCGCGCATCCTAACATGCGATCTGGGGGCACTCAAGCCAACGACCGAGCATCGGCGAGTGTTTACGGCCTGTTTCTCGACGGGCTATAATCCCTCTACAATGTCGCGTCGTTCGCCCTTCACAGTTCGGATCAGCACCTTGCTAGGGGTCGCGGGCCTTGGCATGGGACTCCTTGCATGTCCCTCCACGGTCAGTGCATCCGATGACTTTCATATCGAGATTACGAAGAAAGGCCTGGGCAAGGAGGTCGTCATCACGCAGGGGTCACGCGAGTGGTTCATGCTGATCGAGGTGACGCCGGAGAATTCCGTGGTCCTACGGCAGGAAAAAGAGCACGATACGTATCTCGTGGACGAAAGTGAAACGCATGACCGTCCCATGACCGTAGGCGAAGTCGATGCTGCCATTACCGATTATGTGAACGGCGTCAAAGCACGCGCCGCGAAGAAGTAGCCACCACTATGCCGGCTCAACCCAAGTTCGTCATCTTCGCCCATCACGCCACCTACGATACGCTGCACCAGGTCGCGACCCTAGGCCTCACTGCCGCAGCGATGGGAAAGGACGTGATCGTGATCTTGTTGTTCTGGACGATCAAGAAGCTGGCCGAGGGAAAGATTGATCAGGTGGACTTTCCCCCTGAGTATGCCGCCTCAGCCGGCGAAGTGACGCGGCTCTTGACAGAAAAGAAGGTACCGAAGATTTCGGAAATGTTTCAGGACGCAAAACACGTCGGGAAGTTTCGTCTGATCGCCTGCAGTGCCGGTCTGGAATACATGGGCGTGGACAGTGCCGTCGTCGAAAAGAATGTTGACGAAGTCATGGGACTACCTGCCATTATTGCGCTCACCTCAGACGCGGAAACGAAGCTGTTCATTTAGCAGGATGCTGAAAAAGCCCGCCAGCAGGTGGGGGATGGCCCGGTGTGTCCCCTGTGCTCGCGCAACGCGCAGCCTAAGAAGGAGGGGGAGGGAGCGGCCAGGTGCCCTTCTTGCTCGCAGAACGCGCACGGTGAAGCTGTGCTCGTTCGATGCGCGCAGTAAAGGGCAGCCTTGGCCGCTCCCTAAAGTAGAGACATTGCGAATTGAAGGCCCTCGCCCGGGCTCATGGCACGTCTCGGCGTGCCAGTGGGTGGGCGGGTGAAAACGTTGCGCGCAGTGGGGGACTCATCCGAGCCATCCTGGGGAAACGTACACGAGCATTCTTGGAAGGATCATCTTTGGTCACTCGCTGCGGCCTTGCTGGACAGACTTTTTGAGCATCCCGCGCGCTGATCTTGCGCCCTTACCCCTCACGCCTCACGCCTAACGTGATCTTTTAACTCCTACCTGATCGCAGTATTCGATGAGTTTGCACTTGCTGCAGAAGGGCGAGACTGGTTGGCAGAGATTCTGCCCGTAGGGGACAAGCAAGTCGTTGAAGGTGATCCAATGCGGCGCCGGCAATTTCCGTCGTAGCGCCTGCTCAGTTTCCTCCGGCGTTTTCGTCCTCACGTAGCCCCAGCGATTACTGATCCGATGCACGTGGATATCCACGCAGATGCCGTGCTTGCCATAACCGACCGTCACCACCAAGTTCGCCGTTTTCCGACCGACCCCCGACAGGGTGACCAGCTCCTCGATGGAGTCGGGAACTATGCCTCCATAGACGTCAAGAAGGCGACGGCAAATTGCATGAATGGATTTGGCTTTCGTCCGGTAGAACCCGACGGGATAGATCGCGCGTTCGATCTTCTGGAGCGGGAGAGTCAGCATTGTGGCCGGCTGATGCGCCAGCGCGAACAGCCTGGCACTGGCTTCACGTGTCGTCTTATCTTTGGTTCGGAGACTGAGGAGACACGATATGAGGATACGAAAGGGATCTCGGTTCGACTCGCGTGCCACCATGCCGAGGACCGGCTCCTCCCACTGCCGAATCTCGCGCTTCACGATTCGAAGCGCAGCAGTGATCTGATCCTGGCGCATGGACGAGGAAGGGATATGAAGGCCTTGGGAGGAATACGATCAACCGAACGGGCGAGCTCGTGAAAGGACGCTTACTCTGGCTTACGCTTCGACAACCACTTTTGACGCCGCCTCTGCGCCTCGCGCTGCTTGGCTTTCTTCCTGACACTAGGCTTTTCGTAAAACCGCCGGCGCTTCAGTTCGCGGAAGAGTCCTTCCCCTGCAAGCTTCTTCTTGGCAACTTTGAGAGCTTTCTCGACGTTATTATTGAAGACTTTGATTTCCATTCTTTCCGACTGTGTACTTTCCCAGGCGATGCCTGTACAAGTTTTTTTCTCGAACCAACCTGACCCCGACCAAGTGGTGTAGTGTAACATAGCCTCCTGAGTTCCTCAAGGCGGGTTGACATTCGTTGAATCCGATCGAGAAGAGAGGCCTTAAGCCGTTGATTGCGCTGACTGTTTATGTTTTCTGCGACCGTATGACGTCCCGCATCGGCCGCGGCTATCGCCAACACCAGTCCAACGGTGAGATCAGACCGAACGCGTGCCTTCACCCCCGCCGAGCAGGCATGAAGTAGGGCTCCGACCTCCGTCGCCTGTTCGGCAATTTCAAGGGGAATCTCCGTCGCCAGATGGAGCGCGGACGACAAGGTGGCGGGACGAGTCCGGTCTGTCTTCGCAAGCCTCGTGGCTCGGATAAATTGCTGATAGGCATCGCCATCCGCTTGCATCAACTCGCGAAGCCGCCGGCCAATCTCACTCAGTCGATGTTCCACTCCTCGTTGCCGGCTGAGGCGTGCGCCCATGATCCCCAGCGAGGCCGCGAGGGCGCCCACCAAGGCCGCGACCGTGCCGCCGGCCGGAATCGGGGTCGTCGCGGCCACCGCGTCAAAAAAGTCCGCTAGCGATTGCGCTTGCAAATCAACTGGCTCCTGTTCACGAGACGGGGCCTGTCGTGCCGGCTCACCTAATAGTTGAGTCTCCAATCTCATTTCCCGTACCTGCGTTGAATCGAACTGTTCGAGCGCCAGGTTATGTCCTGCGGCCTGAGCCAGCGCTGCTTGGGGCACAAGCCCGATCACTTCGCTCCCTGCTACCTCGACGCCTTGATCGGCTGCGCGGGCTCGGACCGCTTCAAACGCGACATGGATAGGGGTGATGATGTAATCGGTTAGATTCATGGCAACCTGAACCAGCTGTCGACTGGCTAGCTTCACGCCGATCGCTTTGAGATGGGGCAGCCCTCCGTTCGATTGGCGAATGTCTTTCGCGATGGATCGGGCCAACTCTAGATCCGTCGAGCGGAGATTCACGTTAAAGGCGACCAAGGGAGGTCGCGCGCCGATCACCATGGCGCCGGCCGTCTTATGGAGGTGGGGGGGACCAAAATCCGGTGTCCAGTCGGGATCGGAGGCCATGCGGAAGGCAAGGCCTTGAAGCCCTCCTCGACGGACCGATTCAAGCGGGGCATGATCGCAGTGCAGGGCCGCTTGTTCGTAGAGGAACACCGGGATCTCCAGCTCTGTTCCTACCCATTGCCCCAACCGCTTCGCCAGATGGATACAATCCTGCATCGTCACGCCGCGAAACGGCACGAAGGGCACGACATCCGTTGCCCCCACCCGCGGATGGACGCCCTTGTGTTTCCGAAGATCGATGAGATCGGTCGCCACGCGAATTGCGCGAAAGGCTGCTTCAACGACGGCGTCCGGTTCGCCGGCAAAGCTCAGGACGGAGCGATGGTGATCCCGATCCATCGTCTGGTCCAACAGCCAGACCCCTGGCACCGACTCCACGGCCCGCACCAGCGCACGCACTGTCGTCTGGTTTCGTCCCTCACTGAAGTTCGGCACACATTCGACGATTCGATCCACGTTCTGCCCCATCAAGAATCAAAACAACGAAGCCGGAGGTCTGATCATCATCCCTCCGGCTTCTCTCTCTTTACTGAGTCCCTGTCCGTGCAGTTACTTCGTCTTTTTCACAAACGCTTTATAGATCGTTCCCGACTTCGTCTGTTCCTCTTCGAGCCCGACCATCTGATGGCCGGTCGTGTCGCACCAAGCCGGCATGTCTTTCTTGATGCCTTCGTCGTCTGAGACGACTTCAAGGACCTGGCCCAGCGTCAGTTCCTTGAATTTCTTCAAGGTCATGATAATCGGCATCGGGCAAAAATACCCGAGCGTATCGAGCTTCACATCGGCTTGAATCATAGCGTTTTGTTTCTCTGGTTTGTTTGGTTTATTTCGTTTGTTTAGTTAACTGAAGCCCCGCACTAGATGTACCAATCAAACTAAATGAACAAGTTGACGCTGCCCTGTTTGGCCTCCGCGAGATAGGTGGTTACCCCCGCGAACTGATCGATACCTTCGATGAGCGTATCTTTCGTGATCCCCATCAGCCCCATAGTCGTCGTGCAGGCAATAAAGTGAACACCGAGGTCCAGCGCTGTCTCCATGAGTTCCGGCACACCCGGCATCCGGTTTTGCTTCATGACCTTTTGCATCATCTTCGTACCCAGCCCCCAGAAATGGAACCGCGAGAGGGGAAGGCTGTCTGCGCCCCCTTTATTCAGCAGGCCGAACATCTGACGAAGCCAGTCTTTGGCAGAGCTGGTCGCGCCTTTCCGGCGAATAGCATTGAGACCCCAGAACGTGAAAAAGACGGTGACCTGCATCCCCATGGCAGCGGCCCCGGTAGCGATGATGAACGCCGCCATCGCTCGGTCCATGTCGCCGCTCAGCAGGACGATCGTCACCTTTTCAGGCTTGGAAGCCTGCAGATCTGCTAACGCCACCGCTGGATCCATCTGCGCGATTGTCACGATGTCCTCTTTCCTGTCAGGTCCGCATGAATTTGGCGATTTCAATGGGATTTTGACTATAGTCTCCGCTTCTTTTTTTTGTCAAGGAAAGGGAAGGAGCGGCCAGGTGCCCTTCTTGCTCGCAGAGCGCGCAATAAAAACGTGCTCGCTCGATGCGCGCAGTAAAGGGCAGCCTCGGCCACTCCTTTTAAAGGGGTATAGGGAATATGGAAAGGCCTCACACGACGGCTGCAGTTGGACCAGCATAGGGGCCTCAGGAGATGATGAGAAGATCAGCAAAATGTGCTCGTTGGATGTGCGCAGGGAAGGATGATCTGGCTGCTCGCTTCTTAGTTAGAGAGGCTAATTGTTGCCGGCTGGCTTGACATTCCATGACCCACTGACTGGGATCTCTCCCAGCTGGCAACCAGATGGAATATGAAAGTCATTAAAGTGGCAACGCTGGAGGAGGCCTATCAGCTCATGACGACGCCCAGGCGTTAGCGGCTCAGTTCGCACCCATCTGCACTAGGAACCCCATCGCCTGCCGAATCTGGGCGCGCGAACCGAGTAACACCACAATATCGCCCGCCATCAACCGAGTCTTCTCCGACGGATTCGCGTGCGTCACCCCAGCACGCGTCCACGCGATCACCGAAATGCCCGTGCGTGGGCCGAGAGCAATCTCAGCCAACGTCTTCTCCCGCGCAGGGGAATCGTCGTCGATACGGCAGGTTTCGACTTCCGTATCGGTCAAGGTCCCGCCACGAAGCTGATGTGCGAGTTCCGGCAATTCGCTGCGACGAAGCAAGGCGTACCCTTCACGGCGAACTTGTTCAGCCTTTTGTAGAACAAAGTCCTGCGGCAGGTTGTAGGTGCGGAGCACCAAGGCAAAGATCTCGATGGAGGTTTCGAATTCCTCTGGCACCACATCATCCGCGCCGAGCTGGTGCAGTTCCTCCAATTCGCGCAGATAGCGAGTCCGCACGACGACATGGAGTTTGGGATTGAGTCCCTTGGCGATCTGCACTGTCCTCCGCGTGATAAACGGATCCGAAACGGCAACCACCAGCACTTTCGCGTCCTCGATCCTCATGTGCCGCAGCACATTTGGATTCGTGGCATCGCCGTAGTAGACGGGCACCCCGTGTTTCGCTTCGCGGCTGACGGTATCGCCATCGAGATCCAAGGCGAGATACGGGATCTCCGTGTCGCCGAGGACGCGTGCAAGATTCCTCCCGTTCAACCCATACCCCGCAATAATGACGTGGTTCTTCATCCGAATTTGCTTCCCTTCGGTCTGCAGGACGTGGGCGGTGGTGCGACTAGGCAACCAATGAAGAAGCCGCTGCCACGCCTCCGCGCGGCGAGCCAGGTGCGGCGACCACTGCATGAGAAAGGGGGTCACGATCATGGAGAGCACTGAGACCGCGAGAAAGACCTGATATGGATCACCCCGCAAGAAACCGCTCTCCTGCCCTTGCTGCGCCAGCAAGAAACTGAACTCTCCGACCTGTGCCAGGGCGATACCCACCATAATCGCCGAACGTGGGGGGACCCCCGCCGACAGGACCGCTCCGGCCCCAGCGACAAACTTCACCAACAGAATCGTCACTAGCAGTCCGGCCACCGGCAGCGGATGCACGAATAACACCCGCCAGTCCATGAGGATGCCGATCGACACGAAGAAGAGACTGTTGAAACTGTCGCGGAACGGTAGCACTTCGGCCATGGCCTGATGGCTGTACTCCGATTCAGAAATGACCAACCCGGCGATGAACGCGCCCAACGCCAACGAGAGACCGCCGAGCGTGGTGAGCCACGCGATGCCGAGACAGGAGACGATGATCGTCAGCAAGAACAGCTCACGGCTGCGACTGCGGACGATATGTCCCAACAGTTTGGGGACCAGATACCAGGCGGCTGCAATGACGAGCACGACGACAAGAGCCGACTTCCCCAAGGTGAGCAGAATCGCCAGCCCGCCTCCATCCGACTGGCTGGCAAGAATCGGCGTCAACAACATCATGGGTACGACGGCCAAATCCTGAAAGACGAGAATTCCGATCGTGGCTCGGCCATGGATCGAGTCGCTGTCTCCCCGTTCGGCCAAGGTCTTCAACACGATCGCTGTGCTGCTCAGAGAGAAGAGGAATCCCCAGAACATCCCCTGCCGCCAGGACAGTCCGACGAGCATCGCCCCGATCCACGCGATCAACAGCACGCCGCCGACCTGGATCGGTGCGGCCAGAAACATGAGGCGGCGCAAAGAGGCCAGTTGCACTAACGAGAATTCGATGCCGATGGTGAAGAGGAGCAGGACGATCCCGATCTCCGCCAACACTTGGACCGTGCCGATATCCGAGATGAGGTTCAACCCGTGGGGGCCGATGAGTGCGCCGGCAACCAAGAATCCTGCGATCGAGGGAAGCCGGAACTTATGGAATACAAAGACGACGGCGATCGACACCGTGAAGATCACGAGTAGATTTGCAAGCACGCCGTAGTCAGTCATGACAGAAATTGGTCAGGCGTGAGGAGTGAGGGAGTCAGGCGAGGGAAATTCTTCGAACGTTTCACGCCTCACATTTCACGGGTTGAACAGACTGTGGAAAGACTCCGTTTATACACAATGCACCGTTGGAATATTACGTGATGGGGTTGATGTCAAAATAGCCTCAGGATGCTCAAAAAGTTTGTCCAGCAAGGCCGCAGCGAGCGACCAAAGATGATCCTTCCAAGCTTGCTCGTGTACGTTGCCCGGGATGACCCGGATGAGTCCCCCACTGCGCGCGTCCAACGAGGGCCTTCTGAGGCCGCGCGTTGCGCGAGCACAGGGGACTCACCGGGCTATCCCCCCTCTGCTGGCAGACTTTTTCAACATCCTGTTAAGGCGGAGAATACCCCAGCAGCGATGAGGGAACAAGGCAAAGCTACTTGTTCACCGGAAGCCGTTTCGATACTGAGGCTTCACGAGACAACCAAGCGAGGCAACGGCGTCACCACCGCGCAATGTGCGGTGGTGGAGGCTTCCCGAGCCGGTATCTGCGCAGCCAAGGCGTCCGGCATGAGGATCCTCGCGCTAGGAGCCTGAACAACTGACCGAAGCCGATCTCGTCCTGTCAAATTTGGAGGGCGCGGGTCCCAAATCGGTTGAGCCATTGTTCTCAGCTAATCGGCCAGCTGAGCCATCTGGCCACGTCCCCCGTCGGTAGCAAGACCCCCCTCGAAAGATGAATAGACGGCTTTGTCTCTGGTGGCATAGCTTGACAGCACTATCGGTGAGTATAATAAAAAAGAGGTGAACGATGACTCGAGCCCTATCTGTTCCACTGTCTCAGGGGAGGTGCTCTATGCAACCCGCCTATATGCTCGTGATTGCCGCAACGATCCTCACCCTGTCCTCAACGTCGGCAATCTCCGATACGACGATCAAGTCCGATCCGTTCCTGATGCGGGAATGCCCCCAAGCCGATGGGAGCGCCCTCTACACCAACAAGGATTTGCCGGGCTGCAAACTGATGACACTGAAAGAACTGTCGGTCGTGCCCTCGCTGGATAACATGCCGACCTATCACCCCACCGTGGCCACGGCTCCTTACTACGATATTCCGCCGTACTCCGACCGCAGTCAGACCGGTATGACCGGTGGAGGGCAGACCGTCCCCGATTGGGCCAAAGATTGGCACGCTAGCCTCGCTTCGTCCGGGTCGGTTCAAGCTGAGGTCTGCTCTATGTATGGAGAGTGGCTCCACCTCAATCAGAAAACCCGTGGCGGGTTCTTTTACGGGACAGATCCCTCGTATGGCGGAGATCTTTCCGGAAGAAATCAGCGGGGTGCAAGCTACTCGTTCTACGACAATGCGCGATACGTTACGCTGTCGAAGCTGTTTGGGCCGGGATTTGTGCCGATCGGCTGCCCGTAACGAGTCAGTCGAGGGAGAGAGATCAAGGGTGCCAGGCTATCTGAAGGGCTTGGCACCCTTCATTTTTTGTAGAACTCCCGATACCACTGCACAAAACGCGCGATACCTTCTTCGATCGGCGTGGCTGGGGCAAACCCGACGTCCCGCGTCAGGTCTTCGATGTCCGCATACGTCGCCGGCACGTCGCCCGGCTGAATCGGCAGCAGCTTCTTCACCGCTTTCTTTCCTAACGCGTTCTCCAACACCTCGATAAAGCGCAAGAGTTCGACTGGCTGGTGATTGCCGATGTTGTAGATGCGTGCTGGGGCGGAGCTGGTTCCCGGGTCGGGTCGGTCGCTGGACCAAGCTGGATTGGGTGTTGCCGTGCGATCGAGAGTACGAATGACCCCTTCGACGATGTCGTCGATATAGGTAAAATCGCGCTGCATCTTTCCGTGGTTGTAGACCTCGATCGGTTTTCCCTCCAGAATCGCCTTCGTGAACATGAAGAGTGCCATATCGGGCCTCCCCCAGGGCCCATAGACCGTGAAAAACCGCAGACCCGTGCAGGGAATCCTATAGAGATGCGCATAGCAATGGGCCATAAGCTCATTGGCCTTCTTGCTGGCCGCATAGAGAGAGACCGGATGATCGACGTTGTCATGAATCGAAAACGGCATCTGGGTATTGCCGCCATAGATGGAACTCGACGAGGCATAGACGAGGTGCTCGACCTTCGCATGCCGGCAGCCTTCCAATATGTTCAGAAACCCTTCGATGTTGCTGTCCGTATAGGCATGCGGGTTCACCAGCGAATAGCGCACACCAGCTTGGGCCGCCAGATGGACTACCTTCGCAATCGACTGCGTGGAAAAGACCCGGCGCATTTTCACTCGGTCGGCCAGATCGGTTTTGGTGAAGGTGAACTGCTTGAAGGGTTTCAGCTTCGCCAGCCTCGCCTTCTTCAGTCGTACGTCGTAGTAGTCGTTGACGTTATCGAGTCCGATCACCCGCTCGCCTCGCTCCAGCAACCTGACCGCTGTATGAAAGCCGATGAATCCGGCGACACCGGTGACGAGGATCGGGGAGTGCTGCGTTTTGCGCGTGGTCATAGTCGGTCCTTGTCAATTTAGCGAGATGGTGTGGTGCGGCTACTGGCGCTCATAAACGGAGGATCGCCGTGGTCAAGCCGGTAGAGCGACAGGGGCGTCAGGGCTTCCCCGGTCGTCAGCGGTTCCACCAGCCCGTCGGTCGTGCGACGAAACAGATCCAACGCATGACCGTAATGATACCTGCATCCATGCTTGACGAGAAGTTCTTTGAGAGTTTCCGGCTGTTCCCAGTGGGCCGTCAGCAGCGCTGTGCGGGCGGGATTCCGTTGGCTGAACATGAACGAGAGATGGTCCGGATACCAATCTGCGCCGCCGGTGGCATACGACACGAAAAGCTTGGCCTGCGCCGCCGCACAGACATCGGCAAGATACGCATTCGTGAGATAGCCGTTTTCTCCCACGTCGAGCCATTTCCCAGGATGAGACAAGGGCGCGTGGGCCGCATGGCCACGGACTTCGAGCAGTTGTTGTTGCGAGGCAAACACCAGTGGGATCGGCCCATGCTTTTGCGCGAGTGACTGGATTACTCCGTCCTTGAGGGGGGACTTCCCGCTATTCGTCGGCCCGCTGTCCGCATGCACGAGCACGTTATAGCCACGATCGGCGATGAGATAGCAGTTGCGCGGCATCTCCAGATCGCAGGGATCTTCGCCGTAGAACGGCACGGAGTACACGGCTCCTCCTTCGAACGCCCAACTTTCTCCATGTGCCAATTCGATCACTTGGCCGAATCCCAGTTCTCGCAAGAGCGATAGATAATCGTAGGAGAGCGTGCGCCGGTTCCTTCGGCTCGGTACGATGACCGGCGTGTCTTTGGGCAGGTGCAAGAGTGTGCGCGGATCCACGTGATCGTCGTGATCATGGGTCAAGAAGACGGCAGCCGGTTTGGGCAGCAACGGTCCCCAGAGCGACGGGACGGAGGACTCCGCAAACCAGGGAAGCAGCCAGGGATCGAACAACAGCATCTGGTCCCCTTGCCGATACAACAGCGCGGCATGGCCGAGATGGACCGTGTCTTTATCTTGCAGCGTCTCGAACCAGCGGTATCTGACAGAGGAGGTGCGCGAGCTGACTAAGCACTCATGTTGTTGGAGGGATTCGATCAGTCGCGTAAGCAATCGTTCTCCATCTCGCCCCGAGGTCGCCACCACCGTGTTGATTTCGTCAGTCTGATGCGTGCCGTCCAGGAACCCCAGTACCTTTCCCACCAGCGGCCCCAACTGTCGCTGGTCGAACCCGATCGGAATCGCCTGCCGCTTCACGGAATGGAAGATCCGGAGCCCGCCGTTGATGACCGTGGCGGATTTAGTGGGGTCGGTCGGAAACTCCCATTGAAACGTACCGTCCGGCTTCCGCCCGCAACGAATGTGCTGCTGCAGATAGGGGCGGGCGCTGATCACCTCTGCATAGGCATCTTCCAATCGCCGTTGACGATCGGGATCGTCGAGCGGGGCCCGCTTGGAAAAGACATCACTGATGGCCGTATCGATCGCGCTGGAGAGAAGGCCATGGGCTTCATGGAGACTCGCGACGACTTCAGGCGCCACCCCTGCAACAAAGGGAAAGGGCCCGGGAGGGTCCGCGCTCTCCAATTGAACCCAGGCCCAGGGCGCGAGGCTGAGATACTGTTTTTTCGGCAGACTGTCCCAGATCTTCATGCTCGTTAGGCGTGAGGCGTAAGGCGTAAGGGGATCGCCGCTCCGTCTTTGACCTAGTTATGCTGAACCATCGCCTCACCCCTCACGCCTTACCCCTTACGTGTGAATTCTAGTTTACTGATCGTGGGTTCGTACAACGCTTGAATGACAGTCCCGTCTGGATCGGAAAAGTAAAAGGAATAGCTGCCGTCGCGATGCTGCTTCGGCGGTGTCACGACCCGCCCGCCCAGCTGCGGCAGACGCGGTTCGATCTCCCGATACATCCAGTCGACTGTCTCAGGGCTCTCAAGGATCACGCCGATGTGATCCAACGATTGCCCCTTCAAGGGCTGATACGATGCGAGTTCGGACGCCGGAATCTGGTGTAAGGCAAAATTATCCGATCCGGAACTGAAATACACATTGTCTGGGTCTGGCTCCCACACCACCTTCATCCCCAGCAACTGTTCATAGAACGTGCGAGAACGCGCGAGATTCGTGACGCGCAGCGCCACATGGCGTAATCCTCGATGGAGCGGAGCACTCATTGTCATCCTCAATCGTGTCCGTATAGTAGGGAGCCACCGTGGCTCCGTCAATTGAAAATACCTGGCTGGATGCTGAAAATGTCCGCCAGCAGGGGAGCGAGTGGCCAGGTGCCCTTCTTGCTCGCAGAACGCGCACGGTGAAACGGTGCTCGTTCGATGCGCGCAGTAAAGGGCAGCCTTGGCCACTCCTTTTAAGAGAGGTATAAGAAATCGGAAGATCCTCATTGGCCGCGCGCACTGGCCAATTATGGTACGATACCCACGCTCCCCATCTTGAAGAAACAGTCCACTTTGGCTTTTTACTTTTTCCTTCGAAGACCTAATGTCTACCGTTGGCTTCAATGGCCTGAACGTCGCCGCCTTTGAATCGCGTATGGCCGCAGAAATGGCGCGACTGATCAGGCGATACGGGGGGCAGCCTCACGTCGCGCCGGCCTTGCGGGAGATTCCTCTTTCCGACAATACGGCGGTCCTGGAGTTCGGCAAGCGGCTCCTGGCCGGGCATTTCGAGATGGTCATCCTCTTGACCGGTGTCGGCACCAAGACCATGATCGAAATTCTTCGGACAGCCCACCCCCTGGATTCCGTCAAGGCGGCCATCGCCCGCACCACGGTGGTCGCCCGCGGTCCGAAGCCGGTCGCCGCGCTGAAGGAGCTTGGGCTCACCCCGTCCATCACGGTTCCTGAGCCCAACACCTGGCGGGACATTCTGCAGGTCATCGATGAGCGAGGCTCGCTCATCGAAGTCCGAATTGCAGTACAGGAATACGGGGTGTCGAATCCGGATCTCCTTGCTGCATTGCGGCAGCGCGGCGCGCAGGTTACGCCTGTCCCGATTTATAAGTGGGCATTGCCGGATGACATCGCTCCGCTTCGGATGGTCCTCAACGCCATCGTCACTGGGCAAGTCAACGTGCTGCTCATCACCAACGCGGCGCAGATCGATCATGTCATGCAGTTACTCGAACAGGAAGGCACCACCGCGCAGTTCAAAGAGGCGTGCAAGAAGATGGTCGTCGCATCAATCGGTCCCACCGCCAGCGAACGCCTCCGCCACTACGATCTCCCCATCGACTTCGAACCCTCCCACCCGAAGATGGGTGTCCTGGTCAAAGAAGCCAGCGACCGGGCTCACGCCCTTCTTCAGCAGAAACAATCAGCGTAGACTGTTATATATTGGGTTGGCTTTCCGTGTCCCAATGGAGATCGGTTCACTTTCTTCTAGCAGGACGCTCAAAAAGGCCGTCCAGCAAGGCCGCATCGAGCGAAGAGGTGAGGAGGTACAAACCTCACTTTGTGTGGGCCGTTCGCACTTACAATGGGTCCTGGCGAACGGAAAAGCCCCTACAGTGCTTCCGACCTCCGAGGAATTCCTCAACGTTGAGCCTCTGAGCGATGCGAGAACGATGCTGGTGGACTTTTTCAGCATCCTGCCGGATCGGTTACGAGAGGACTAGCACTCCGGCTCCCGAATAGCGGCCGGCTTTCAACTCTTGCAGAGCGCGATTGGCATCGGCGAGGGGGAACGACAGGGTGCGGGGTTTGATGGGAATCGCAGCCGCCTCGCGCAGGAGATCGAGGCCGTCCTGCTTCGTATTGGCCGTGACGCTTCGAATGACCTTCTCTCCAAAGACCTCGCGATCGTAGTCGAGCGAGGGAATCGGCGTCATGTGAATACCGGCGAGGGCGAGCGTGCCACCGCGTTCCAATGAACGTAAGGCCGGCGGGACCAGTTCCCCAGCCGGCGCAAAGATAATCGAACCGTGAAGCTTGTCCGGCGGCCTGTCGGTCGACCCGCCCACCCATGCAGCGCCCAATTCACGTGCGAGACGTTGATGCTCCGGTTTCAACGAGCTGACATAGACCTGACAACCCCAATGACGAGCAATCTGGATGGCAATGTGAGCGGACGCTCCAAACCCATAGAGACCGAGCCGTTGGCCCGGTTGGATTCCACTCAGGCGCAACGCGCGGTAGCCGATGATCCCGGCGCAGAGGAGGGGGGCCGCTTCTTCATCACTGAATACCGGCGGAATCGGATAGGCAAATGCTGCCGGGACGAGCGCATACTCCGCGTATCCGCCATCGACCTGATAGCCGGTAAACCTGGCGCTCTCGCACAGGTTCTCGCGCCCGCTCGTGCAAAATTCGCAGATGCCGCACGTGTGCTGCAGCCAGGCGATCCCGACTCGCTCGCCGACCGTCCGCTCAGTCACGCTTGCGCCAACCTGACTCACGACCCCGACGGCTTGGTGGCCGGGAATGAGCGGAAGCGATGGGTTCGCCAACTCGCCTTCGATGACGTGAAGATCCGTCCGGCAGATCCCGCAGACAGTGAGGCAAACCAGGATCTCCCCAGGGCCTGGCTCCGGCATTGGAAGCTCGCGAAGCTGCAGCGGAGAAGTTCCCACGTCCGCTGTGCGCACCAGGACCATCGCCTTCATTATTGATGACTTTCAGGACGATGAACCGACGACGAATCATCTCTATACAGGAGTACTCTTGCACTCTGCAGGCTGTTCAAAAAGTCCGTCCAGCAAGGCCGCAGCGAGCGGAGAGGCGAGGCGTACCCTTGTGGTACGTTGAGCCTCTTCGCGATGCGAGAACGATGCTGGCGGACTTTTTCAACAGCCTGTTAGGATTTCGCCTTGATACATTCAACATCGAGCCGTATCTGGACCTCATCGCCGACGACGAGCCCACCGCTATCCAACGTCTTGTTCCAGACCATACCGAAGTCTTTGCGGTTGAGTTTCCCCTCCCCGCTGAAGCCTGCTCTGGTATTGCCCCAGGGGTCCTTCGTCGCCCCGTTATACTGGCCCACCAGGGTAATTTCCTTGGTCACCCCGTGCAGCGTGAGGTCTCCCACCGCTGTATAGCCCTCTGCGGTTTTCTTGTAGCTCTTCATCTTGAAGGTGATCGTCGGATAATGTTCCACGTCGAAAAAGTCGGCACTCCGCAAGTGAGCATCCCGTTTTTCGTGATTCGTATTCACCGACCCGGTCTTGATCGTGGCCTCAATGGCCTTCACGGTGCCGGCTTCGGCATCCATGTCGATAAACCCGGCATAATCCATGAATCGCCCTGTGGTCTTCGACACGACCATGTGCGTGACGCGAAACTCGATGGTCGAATGTTCAGGGTCCACGTTCCAACGAGCTGGTTCTGCGTGAACCACCAACGGGAATAAGACCGTCGCTCCGAGCAGCAAGAGCACGCGCCAATTCTGCCTTCTCCTCTTCAGCATGAATTCTCCTTCTATCAGGATGCTGAAAAAGTCCGCCAGCATCGTTCTCGCATCGTTTAGACCCTCAACGGGGACCCGGCCGCCTCACTAACTCGGCGGCGCGCACAGACTTGGTGCTCCTTATTCGTCGCACCGTGCGCCCCTGAGGGTACGCCTCGGCCCTGCACTCGCTGCGGCCTTGCTGGACAGCCTTTTTGAGCATCCTGATGGGTTGTGACCTACTTGTTCGAAGGCTGGCCAGACGCATCAGGCTTGCTGTGTGATAGATTCCCGACCGACTGCACCTCGCGAGACCGTCCCCGACTACCGGTTCGCATCCGGACATGCACGTCCACCGCGTCCTCCCCCAACTCGCCGGGAAACGGCAGGAACGGTTGGGCATTGACCACCGCATGAATTCCGGCTTCGTCGATTTCGCGCGCGCCGGAGCCTTTCTCAATCTCGATCAGTTGTGCGCGGCCGTTGGGAAACATCTTGAAACGGACCTTCACCGTTTCGCTGCTCGCCGCACGTCTGATTCCGCGGACCTGGCGGGCCCAACTCCGGCTGATGAGGTGACTCACCTGCTGCCAGTACGCCTTTCCCTCCCCTGGCGAGGCAAAGGGGACCAGATCTTCCTCGGCTAAGGCGCCGGTCGAGACCGGTTCCACGGCCGGTTGCACTTCGTCCAAGATGACATCCTCGCTCTGCGATTCCTCGGGACGAATGGGCGGCAACTCGCCATTCTCATTGGCCGGCTCCGAACGATCCATGGTCACATACACGATCCGCCGCATGAACCGTTCGAGTTTGTCCTGTCGGGATCGAGCAAACGTCACTTGGACTCGCGCCGCCCTGGGTGGCACGGAGGTCCGACTCATCAGGATCGGCTCGAGCGTCACAGTCCCCTTCAACGCCATCGACTCTGCATCCGGCTCAAGCGTGACCGTTTGGGCTTGAAACATAACCGATTCACAGGTCGCCACTACCGGAGTCACACCAGCTGTCACGCCTCCAAGGAAAATCGTCAGCGTGACAGGCTTGCCTGTTTGCGGATCTCCCATCGACTCTGCTTGGCTCAACTCGAACTGCACCCACCGCTTCGTGGGACCAGACGAGGAAGCCGTTTGTAGCGATGATGCGGAACGCGCTGGTGCGATAAGGCCGGGACAGAAGAGTGCCACACAACACATTCCCACCAACAACATAAGTACTCGGTGGTGCAGAGCCTTCATAGATCGCATCCTACCGATCTCGCGAACCCGGGGCAACCCGTTTTTTCTCTAGCAAGCTGCTGAAAAATCCCGCCAGCAAAGGAGGGATGGCCCGGTGAGTCCCCTGTGCTCGCGCAACGCGCGGCCTAAGAAGGATGAGAAGGGGGCCGCCAGACCATCCTTCTTGCTCGCAGAACGCGCACGGTGAAACTGTGCTCGTTCGATGCGCGCAGTAAAGGACAGTCCGGCGACTCCCTTAGGAGAGCAAGTGTGATGTTGCAGAGAAGGAAATAAGAGGCCCTCGCACGGGCTAGTGGCACGTCTCGGGAAATCGATTGCGAAGCAATCGGAGGGTGGGGCGGGTAAAAAATATCTGCCAGTGGGTGGGCGGGTGAGAAGTTGCGCGCAGTGGGGAACTCATCCGGGTCATCCTGGGCAACGTACACGAGCAAGCTTGGAAGGATCATCTTTAGTCACTCGCTGCGGCCTTGCTTGGGACAAGGCGCGTCTCGGCGCGCCAGGGCTGGGCGGGTGAGAAGTGTGGCCTTGTTGAGCAGCCTGCGGGAGTGTCCTCCTGGTGTGCCGCTCGACTGAACTCGTTGCAGGCACACGTGCGGACCATCGAAGCTCTAGCATGTCAAAATAGTTTTTCGGAATCGAGTCCGTGGTATACAATGGGCCCATGCGTGCGCTCGTCAAGACATCGGCACAACCAGGGTTGACCGCCACCGACAGGCCGGATCCGAAACCGGGCCACACCGATGCGATCGTCCGCGTCACAGCCACCTCTCTTTGCGGGACGGATGCCCATATTTATAATTGGGATCCCTGGGCTCACAGCCGCATTCACCCGCCGCGCATCATTGGCCATGAAATGTGCGGCGAGGTCGTGGAGGTCGGCTCGGATGTGACGCTCGTCAAGGTGGGCGATTACGTCGCCGCCGAGTCGCACCTCACATGTGGTCACTGTTTCCAATGTCGCACCGGACAGGCGCATGTGTGCAAGAATTACCGCATCCTCGGCGTCGATCGCGACGGGTCGTTCGCGGAGTACGTCGGCTTGCCTGAAACTGTGCTCTGGAAGACCTTGCTCGTCATTCCACCGGAACTCGCCTGCGTCCAAGAACCGCTCGGCAACGCCGTCGACGCTGCCTTAGTCGAAGACCTCACGGGACAGACGGTCTTGATCACCGGCTGTGGTCCGACCGGTCTCTTCGCGGCCGCCGTCGCACGAACGGCCGGCGCCGCCATGATCATCGCCACGGATGTCAGTGCGTACCGCCTGGACCTCGCCAAACAAGTCGGTGTCGATCACCTGCTCGACGCCAAGACCGAGACAGCGGACCGGATCGCCGCCGCCATTCGCGAGATCACCGCAGGCGAAGGCGTCGACGCCTCGCTCGAAATGTCCGGGAACCCTACGGCATTGCATCAAGCCTTCAGTGCCGTGAAGAACGGCGGACGCGTGACACTCTTCGGCATTCCAACTGGCCCGATGAATTGCGATCTCGCGAATGAAATTATTTTTAAGGGTATTCGCGTCTACGGCATTACAGGCCGCCGACTCTTCAAAACCTGGTATCGCTTGACCGGTCTCTTCCAGGCCGGACTCAATATCAAGCCGGTGATCACCCATACGTTTCCCATGAAAGACTTTGCGCGGGGGTTCGAGTTGATCAATTCCGGCCAGTGCGGAAAAGTGGTGCTGATTCCGTGAGGTGAGGGGTCAGCGTAAGTGAGAGAACACGAACCTTCGATCCTTACCGTCACGTCTCAGCCTTACGCTTCCGTCCTCACGAGCCGATGGCCTACCACTCACTCAAGAAAACTGTTTCAGAGCGACTCGCTGAAATCCGCGCGGCAAACCTCTACAAATCTGAGCGGCAGATCCTCGGTCCGCAGGGAGCCGAGATTCGCGTGGCGCAAGGTGAGGTCCTCAATCTCTGCGCCAACAACTATCTGGGGCTCGCCAACCACCCTGACATCAGACAGGCCGCCGCCGCCGGACTGCAAGAGCATGGCTACGGAATGGCCTCCGTCCGGTTCATCTGCGGCACGCAGGATCTCCACAAACAACTCGAACAGGCGATCAGCACCTTCCTGGGCACCGAAGATACGATCCTCTATAGTTCCTGCTTCGACGCCAACGGCGGGCTCTTTGAGGTACTACTGGGCGAGCAAGACGCCGTCATCAGCGACGCGTTGAACCACGCCAGCCTGATTGACGGCATCCGGCTCTGCAAGGCCACCAGACTCCGCTACGCGCACTCCGATATGGCAGACCTGGAAGCCAAGTTGCGCGACGCGACATCCTATCGCCTTCGCCTGATCGCGACAGACGGGGTCTTCTCCATGGACGGCGATCTCGCGAAACTCGATCGGATCGTCGAGCTGGCGGATCGGTACGATGCAGCGATGATCGTGGACGACAGTCACGCGACCGGTGTACTCGGGCACAACGGGCGCGGCACACCGGACCATTTCGGCGTCGCCGACCGGATCGAGATCGTCACCAGCACGCTGGGCAAGAGCTTGGGCGGCGCGGCCGGCGGGTTTACTTCCGGACGAAAGGAAATCGTCGAGCTGTTGCGGCAGCGGTCGCGACCCTACTTGTTTTCGAATTCACTCCCCCCGGTCATCGCCGCGGCGGCCCGACGGGCCGTGGTCCTCGTGGCCCAAGGCGATCAGTTACGGGCCAGGCTGCGCGAGAACGCGGCGTTCTTTCGCGCGCAACTCACCGCTCTCGGATTCCGACTCATTCCCGGCGAGCATCCCATTATCCCGATCATGTTGGGTGACGCCTCACTCGCCGCCAGGATGGCAGAGCGGCTTTTGGAGGAAGGGGTCTATGTCGTGGGGTTCAGTTACCCGGTTGTGCCGG
Organism: Nitrospirota bacterium; assembly: GCA_963741245.1. Classification (GTDB taxonomy): domain Bacteria; phylum Nitrospirota; class Nitrospiria; order Nitrospirales; family Nitrospiraceae; genus Palsa-1315. Next base: position 122,039 of record CAVUHR010000008.1, read on the forward strand.
AAGGCCAGGCGCGAATTCGCGTCCAGATGTCGGCGGCCCACCAGCACGAACAGCTTGAGCGAGCCAGCGCCGCCTTCGCAACAGTCGGTCGGGAGCTGGGCGTGATCCGGTAGAAAATCGTCAACGGTCAACAGTCATTCGAGAAGCTGACGTTCCCGCCTCACGATTGACGAATGACGAATGACCATTGACGATCTTCCCTATTCCCGAATTTCCTGAGCACGCTTCTGCAGATAGGCGTTGCGCACGGCGGTATAGAGATCCAGCGTCGCTTCCTCGACTCCCTGGTACGTTTCGAGATTCCGCGACCGTTCATTGACGATATTTTCTACGCGGGCCCCAAGTTGGATTAAAAACGACGACAAATTGCTCTCGTGGGCGATCACGGAGGGTACGCCGTCGACCTCGATGATCGGCACGACAAGCCAATTTATCGGATTGAGAAACATATCACCGACATATCCAACTAAATCCCGAACGGTGAAGGGCTGGAGAAACGGCAACACGAGATAGGGGCCTGGTTTGACGCCATAGAATCCAAGCGTCTGCCCCATGTCTTCTTCCGGTGTGATGAGGTCGACATGTTTCGCGAGGTCGAAGAACCCGGCCAATCCTACCGTGCTGTTGATCAGGAATCGCCCTACTTCGATGCCGGCACCTTTAAGCTTGCCCTGAAACACATTGTTCAAAAAGCGGGGAGCGAACCGGAGATTGTAAAAGATGTTGCTGATGCCGACTTGGACCAGGTCGGGCATGACGAAATTATAGCCCTTCGCCACCGGCTTGAGCACGAATCGATCCAACTGGCGGTTGAACTCGAAGAAGCTGGTGTTCATCGGTTCCCAGGGATCATACTCCTCACCGGCTCCCTCATCGGCCCTGGCAAAGGGATCAAGCGGTTCGTCCGATTGAGTCTCTGGCGGCGACGGGGGAGCCGGCGCGGAAGTCTTATCTGCGACCAGAGTTGCAACGGAACGTTCCGCGTCTACGGGCTGAGACGGGGTAGACGGGGCCCTACTCGCCACGGCCGTACCCGATTCCATGGGCGGTGCGGCATCACCGAGCAAATCCTTGTGCGATGTGCTGGTTTGTCCGGCGCAGCCTACGCAAATCGAAAGGGCGAGACCCAGCACACAAACAGTATGGTGCCGCAAGACAATCTCCACCGTGGCCTCCTGTGGTACACACGTCTCCGTCTCACCTGCCCCACGACCGGATGGGCGTGTTCCGTGGCGCGCACTGTACCAAATGTCGAAGCAATCTCCAATCAATTCTTCTGAATTCGTGGAATGGCTCGCGAGAAGCGCGACTCGTCCGTCTCCGCTTGAGCGCAGGCTAGGAGCCTGTCCGACATTGCCTTCGTGACGAGGCGAAGGAGATGCGGCCAGATGCGAGGCCGCAGGCCTGGAAAAACCGGAGGTGTATTCACTGGATTACATTGAGGATTGTTTCGGGCCGAGAACGACGCAGATGGTTGCAGATCGTTCGCCGCAGTAGAACGGTCAATGTCGGACAGGCTCCTAAGCTCGGATGGCGACCTGAACAAACTCTGCGCATCGTCGGAAATAGACCGCGCCCCCGATCTGGTAGGTGTTGTTGTGGTCAGCGCCGGGAATGACGTAGAAGGATTTTGGTGGCTTGGCCGCCTCGAAGACCTGCCTGCCCAATTCAAGGGGGATAATGTCGTCTTTGTCTCCGTGAATAATCAGCTTCAGCAGCGAGAGCTGCGGAAGGCGATCGATCAATTTGAAGTCTGCCCCGAGCAGCCAATGGACCGGCACCCCGCCGTAATGGAACTTGGCCACCGCTTCGATCGACGGAAACGATGATTCGAGGATCAGCCCCGCGGCAGGCTTCTGCACGGCAAGTTCCCCTGCGACAGCCGCGCCGAGCGAGCGCCCGAATAGGACGATCCGCTCAGGGAGAATCATTCTGGTTCGCGTCAGATAATCGTGCGCCCCGAGCGCATCCTGATAGAGCCCTTCTTCTGACGGCCGTCCCTGGCTCCGACCATAGCCGCGATAGTCGAAGATGAAGACGGACAGTCCGATTCGATAGAGCTCGCGCAGATTCTCCAGCCGGTTGATGATATTTCCCGCGTTGCCGTGGCACCAGAGTATGACAGGACGATCCGCCTGCGCCTCAACGTACCACCCAAAGAGGCGCGCCCCATCGGCAGCCTGAAACCAAACCTCTTCAAGCGGCAACCCACTGAGGGCTTTCCAGTCCTGATCCTTCCACGGGTCTGGATGATAGACAAAGAATTGGTCAAGGATGCTGATAGTGGCCTCTTAGTAGAATCTCAGTGACTCTTTTGACAGCCGAGTGACCTTGCTGTTTTGGGCCGGCCGCTGTTCCTTCCATGCCGAAACCATGCCAAGCGAACTCCGCTCATAGCAGCTAGTCATCGAGAATGAGGTTGGGTATACTTCGCGCTGACAACTGCGAGCGAGGGCCACTGCTGTAAAAAGTACTCAAATCAAGATGATCTGTCAATGTGACGTCGTCGTCTCAATGAGTTGCTCCTAGAAATCGAAGTATGTTGGCATCAGGATAGGAACGGGAGTCCCTCTAAATGCTATCGACCCTTGTTCTTCCTTCTGAGTTTCCTTCTATGCCCACGTCGGCAGAAAAGACTTCAGCTCAAACTCGATGGCACGTGTGAATGAAGACCGTCAGCGATCAGGCTGGACAAGATGATCTCGAATCTGTTGGTCCTGCTCTCACAGATTGGTGTCATTCTGATCCTGGCACGACTGGTCGGCTGGGGACTTCGGACATTGCATCAGCCTCAGGTGATGGGAGAGATCGTCGCTGGCATCCTCCTAGGACCATCGCTCCTTGGCTGGCTTGCTCCCGACGTTTCGATGGCCCTTTTCCCGCCCGACAGTCTCGGGCCGCTGAACGCACTTGGTCAGATAGGGGTCATACTGTTCATTTTTTTGGTAGGCCTGAAGCTCGACCTCGCGAACGTGTGGGCATGCGGGCGGGCGGTTTTGGTGATCGCTCACGCGAGCATTGCTGTGCCGCTGATTCTCGGCATGGGGCTCGCCATCTACCTCTACCCCTCCCTCTCGGATACGGGCGTGACGCCGACTGTGTTCGCCTTGTTCACCGGGGTCGCCATGGGTGTCACCGCCTTGCCGGTCCTGGCTCGCATTCTCGAAGAGAGCAGACTGTCCGAGATCCCCATCGGAACTGTAGCCCTGGCAACTGCCGCGCTGAAGGACGTGATGGCCTGGTGTCTTCTTGGCGGAGTCATGGCATTACACACACACACCGCTGTACCGGGGGCGTTGGTTCTCACGCTCATCGCAACAGGCCTCTTCGTGTTCGTGATGTTGAGCCTCGGCCCTCGCGCCTTTCACTTTCTGGAAGTGAGGCATCGACATTGCGGTCGTCTTACAAATGACATGTTGGCCCTCATACTCCTTACCCTAGTCGGGTCTGCATGGATTACCGAATGGCTTGGGGTCCATGCGCTCTTCGGAGCATTATTGGCCGGCGTGGCCCTACCAAAAGGGCCGGACTTTGTGTCCGAAGTGTCAGCCAAGCTTGAGGGTGTCACCGCGGCCATCCTCCTTCCCATTTTCTTTGCCTCCATCGGACTGCGGACCAGTTTTGGCCTGATCCATGGAACAGACCTATGGATCTATTTTGGTCTCATCTTGCTGGTGGCCGTGGTCGGGATGTGGGGTGGAACGACTCTCGCCGCTCGCTGCACCGGCATGTCCTGGGGAGAATCAACTACGATCGGAATCCTGATGAATACACGTGGCCTGATGGAAATCGTCATCCTCACCATCGGCCGTGACATCGGCGTGATCTCGTCAACCATGTTCGCGATGATGCTTCTCATGGCATTAGCCACCACGTGCATGACCACACCGCTGCTGCGGTGGTGCCGTCCAGATCAGATCCGACAGCCTGCGACATCTCAGCTCGAGCTGCCGGATAGCTTCAAGAAATTTTAATTGAGATGTGCTACTGAACGTACCCTCGGTCGAAGCCTTCCTCTGATGGTCTTCCCTGACTCCGCCCGTGCCGTGATAGTTGAAGATGAAGACTGACAGTCCGATCCCCCTGCGCCTCAGCGTGCCAACCGAACAACCGCTCCCCATCAGCAGCTTGAAAACAAACATCCTCAAGCGGCATTCCGCTGAACTTTGCCCAATCCCGATCCTCCCAAGGCTCAGGGTAATAGACGAATAGTTGATCGAGAAGGCTCATGATGTTGTTCGCCGAAGATTCGCGGTATTTCGAGAGGTGCGGAATGAGTATGCTAGGAGTGGGAGGTGTGTGCGAGGTCTATTATCGAAGTTTTTGATCGATCTTATCCCCGGCTTTCTTGAACCCATCCGCTGTCTTCGTAGCCGCCTTTTTCAACTTCTGCTCAATTTTTTCTCCAAGATGCTTTTCCTCGATCTTCTTTGCTGCCTTGGAAAATCCTTGTTCTATTTTATTCCCGACTTTCTTGGCAGTACTCTCGATCCGTTCGACCACCGTGCGGTTGTCGGTTGGTTCGCTCTCAGCCAACGCTGCGGAACCTGAAGCGAGGCAGATTGGGAGAAACAGCCAGATGGCCCGTTGTATTTGTCGTTGCAATTGCATTGCCTACTTTCAACCTCATGAAAAGCATACCACGAACCGACTAGCCTGTTTCGATGGTTCGCAGGCTACCCATCGATTGTCAAACCGATGGATCAAATTGCCTGCATTGGCATAACACCAAAGGAGCGCGACATTTGTCACTGAAGATTCGGCATACCGCCTAAAGAGGCGCGCCCCAACAGCAGCCTGAAACCACACATCCTCATGCGGCAACCCGTTAAGCCGGGCTCAATCTAGACTTTGCCAAGCCTCGGAATGATTGACGAAGAATTGACCGAGGCCGTTGAGAGAGACCTCGGTGGAGGTGGGGCCCTGTCAGGTCAATTCAAAAGGACCATCCGATGCCGCCGGACACGATATGCGTCTGGAAATCTAGCTTGACCCGTTGGGTACTGGCGCTTTCACTGCCCCAACTGTAGTTGGTCACGAAATACTTGTACTCACCGAAGAGAAACAGTTTCTTCGTCACAAAGGCCCGCACCCCACCGAGAAATTGGTAGGCAAACGCGAGATCCCCCGATGTCCCCGAGAGACCGACGTTCCCGCTCTGGATGTTGGCATTGTAGAGGATCCCGGTTGAAGACCCAACTCCAGCGCCGATGTAGGGCTGGATTGTCTCGCCAGGATACCGCAGCATCAGGTTGTACATTGTAGTGATGGCAATCAGGCTGCCCTGCGCCTGCGTCGTGCCGGTCCCCGACGTGGTTCGGGGAGCCCTTACACTTCCGCCCAAACCGAAAGCTTCAATCTCAGCGCCTAGGATTTTCTTGGTGAACCAGGGATAGATGTCGAACTTGATCCCCGCCCCAATCGTTCCGCGCACATCGGTGTTGGGAATTCGATTGCCGCCGACTGAAAGATCCTCGTCCCGAGGAAACATTCCGAGCACATGCCCGCTCAGCAAGAGATCGATCTTTTTTTCTGAGAGAGGCGGGGCCACGGACGACAACTCCTGTTGTGACGATGTGTCCTGTCCAAACGCACCGCCACTGAGCAGACAAGTCTCTATCGCCACAAACAAGAGAAGAGCAATAAGGCGAGGCAATTCAAGGTCTTCCTCGCGCTGAAAAATTTTCGTTCGACCTCATGCTCTACTTTTTATCTGTAACTCCTGTCCTCTGCACATGGAAGATGTACCCGTTCAAAACCCACGCCCAGAACCACCGCTCTGTGACCGTGACATCGACGAGTCGTGTTCCGCCGCTTTGCGCCAAGGCCTGGCGGTATGCATCGACGAAACGGTCGTTTTGATTGATGGGAATAAACTGGAATAACATGATCCCAGTGCTTGATCCTTCCCCAGTTCCCAGACGCTGTTCATTGGGACCGAGAGGACCGGATGGAATCGTGAGCGGAGTCGACTGACAAGCTGTCAATGCAAGGACTACTATAGCGCCAAAGAACCCGGTCCACTTCTTCATACGTTCCTCCCTCAGTTAGTGAGTGGGTTAGGGATCCAGCGATTTCAGGACCCTACCATAGCCTTAAGGAGAGGGCAACGCCGAACAGGTCATGAGTGCCCAACCGAATTAGCAAGAAAGCGGCTGGACCTTCCTTTCAATTCCACGAGATCTCTCACCTAGTAACCGTATGACGTCTTGGGTATACTCCGCTCCATGCCATCTTCTGCAACTTACACAACCTGCGATGTCCTCGTCGTCGGAGGCGGTCCGGCTGGCTCGACCATTTCAGCCCTATTGGCGGAGCGAGGATTGAACGTGCATGTGTTGGAAAAGGATGGGCACCCGCGCTTTCACATTGGAGAATCGCTCCTTCCGCAATCAGTCCCGATGTTGAGAAGAATCGGCGTGCTGCCGGAAATCGAGAAGATCGGCATCATCAAGTACGGCGCGGAAATGGTATCGCACTATCATGGGCGATCAGAGATGTTCTATTTCGCCAAGGCCATCGATTCCTCCCAGCCCTACGCTTTCGAGGTCAAACGATCCGAGTTTGACGCCATCTTGATGAAGAACGCCGCGGCCAAAGGCGCGCATATTCACGAAGGTCTGAAGGCGCAACGCGTCGAATTTCGTCCTGGATCTTCTTCAATCGTCCATGCCGAGGATCGGGCCGGGCGTTCCGTCGCCTGGGAAACGAAGTTCGTCGTGGATGCCAGTGGCCGCGACACGTTTCTTTCCGCACAGCTGGGGGGAAACGTCGGAGCACCACCCACAACAGCGCGGCAATCTTCGGACACTTCGAAGGGGTGACTCGATTGCCCGGCGGCGACGAAGGGAACATCACGGTCGGCTGGCACGACCACGGGTGGTGCTGGCTGATTCCCTTCAAAGACGGCACGATGAGCGTGGGTGTCGTCTGTTGGCCCGACTATATCCGATCGCGACAGGTCTCGCTCGACCAATTCCTGCTTGACACCCTCGCGCTGATGCCGTCCATCGCCGAACGGATGAAGCAGGCCAAGCTCATTACCGAAGTCTATGCCGCCGCGAATTTTTCCTACCGTAGAGAAACCATGTCCGGCGAGGGTTATCTCATGGTAGGCGACGCCTTCGCCTTCATCGACCCCATGTTCTCCAGCGGTGTCCACCTGGCATTGAACAGCGCAATCATGGGAGCCGATGTCGTCGAGGCCTACCTGCGACGCTCCTCGGAATACAGGGCGCGACTTCGCGAATTCAACCGCACAGTGCGACGGGGGATCGATACATTTTCCTGGTTCATCCATCGATTCACTCAACCGGCCTTTCGGGACCTGTTCATGTCGACACGGAAACCCCCTAAGATGGAACAGGCTGTCCTCTCGCTCTTGGCCGGCGATGTCTTTACTCAATCGCGGGCGCGGCTGCCGCTTTTCTTCTTTAAAGTTGCCTACTACCTTACCTATGTGCTCAATTGGAAACAAAATAGGGCCACGGCTCGTCGTCGCAAACAAGGGCTCCAGACCACCGTCACCAACCTGAAAGATTACGCTGTCAACCACGAGACCTAGCCGGGTTACCGAGAGGAACGTCAGCGTGCGGCCCAGCCAGACACAGCGATCATATGCGGCAGGTCATCACACGTCGGAAGCGACGGTACGCCCCCGCCTGACCTATGTCGATACCACTAAGCTGACGGCCTGGCTCGCCACGTCCGGCACCCATCCCTTGGCGGTCATTTCCTTCGGACAGGCCATCCCGCGCACCATCTCATGTCCAACCATACGCCTCGACCTCCGGCAATTGGAGGGGCATCCTTTGCTTGAAGTCTGGACGTCCGACCAGCCCGTGACGACTCTCCAAAAAAACGGATGTTCCTTCGCGATGAGCGGGGATGTACTGGCAGGGGCCATCTCCCTCGATGAAAAAGCGGAAGCTACGCTAGACGTCACGACCGAGCTGGCCTACCGACAGCTCCTTCACCACACACGTGAACTCGGGTTTCCCTATCTGTGGCGAGTCTGGAACTTTTTCCCGGATATCAATGAAGAAGAAGCCGGTCTTGAGCGGTATCGGCGATTTTGCGTGGGACGCCATAAGGCGTTGGAAGCAAGCCTTCAGGACTTTCCCTCTGCACTTCCAGCCGGCACGGCAGTGGGCACGCGATCCGGACCTCTTCAGACCTACTTTCTAGCTGGGGCTCACCCCGCGACCCATCTCGGAAACCCACGTCAAATGAACGCCTACGAGTATCCAAAGGACTATGGACCACAAAGCCCGGCATTTGCGCGGGCGACCCTCTGTGGTTCAGAGAGCGGGCCTCAGCTCTTCATCGCCGGAACGGCCAGCGTGGTGGGACACGCGAGCCGACATGCCGATCGCCCCAAAGAGCAAACACAAGAAATGGTTCACAATCTTCGGACCCTTATCGCATATGCCGACAGTATGGAGCCGAAGGGAATAAGAACATCCCACCGCGCGTTCTACAAGGTCTACGTGCGAAATCCGGATCAACTGATCTCCGTCCGGCAGGCTCTTCGCGATCCTCTACTGAGCTCCAGCCAGATATTGTTACTCCAGGGAGACCTGTGCCGTCGGGAACTGCTAGTCGAGATCGAAGGGCTCGTCACGTCGGACTGATCTCACCCATGCAACTCCACCTCGCATCTCCAGAACAGACAGGGCTCGCGTCGGTCACACGCAAGAGGGACCTGGAATGACCTTGGGTAACGGCAACGGTCAACACCCTGTCAATGGCAACAGGCATGGCAAGACCGCTCCCCCGCAGTTTTACTTTACGATTGACTGCGATTGGGTGCCCGGCTCTCACGTCGGACTCGAAATGCTGCTGGCCTTCTGTGATCGAGCTCATTTTAAGGGTACGATCTTCTTCGCCGGCCGCTTCGCGGAAGCCTATCCGGATTTGGTCCGGGACTGTCATGAACGTGGGCACCAACTGGGAACGCACGGATGGGCTCACGGGGGGCTGGAGGACGACGAAGATTTCCGCGCGGCCAGTTATGAGCAGCAACGCCGGTGGATCCGTCAGGCGACCGACGCGGTAGAAAAGGCCGCCGGGATTCGTCCCGTCGTCTTTCGGGCGCCCAATCTCTCGATCGGCGAAACCACCCTCCGCGCCCTCGAAGTTGAAGGCTACCGGTACGATTCCTCCGTTCCGGCCAGGCGATTCGACATGGGATTCGGACGGGTCCACTATCTGAAATACTTCTGGTCCTCACTTGAACCGTATCGGCCATCGAGAGACGATTTGACGACGCCCGGGGAGAGTCCCTTGATCGAAGTCCCCCCGTCCTCGTGCCTCTTTCCGATCAACATGGCGACGCTGCGAACGCTCGGTCTACCGATGGTCCAACGAATGATCCGCTGGATCGGCCGCCGCTCGCGCCATCTTGTGTTTTACTGTCATCCCTCCGAATTCGTGTACGCGAAGGATCAGGTCTTTCCAGACGCGATGTCCAAGTGGAATCAAAAGGGCATGTGTCCAGCGAACCTGTCGATCTTGGAGGCATTACTCGACTATATCCTGAAGCGCGGATACGCGCCGACACAGATGATGGAGACTACGGGACGTCGGCTTGACTTGGAGCAGCCAATCGGACTAAATGCAGGCAGATTCCAGTCGGATCGAACTTATCGAGAGGAGGGACAGCGATGAAGAGAATATTATCTGGCATGGCCGTAGCCTGCTTAGTGGTGGCAGTTGTCGCAGGCTGCCGAGGCGGCGGACAAATTTACAACGTCAAGGATGCTCCCGTTCAAACGGCGACCGGCAAGGAACCGAGTATGGAAGATGTGCAGAAGGCCATTATTCAGGCAGGAGCCGGATTAGGATGGACCATGGCTGTGGTGAAGCCCGGCGAGATCATGGGTACGCTCAATGTCCGTAGCCACCAGGCCATCGTAACCATTCCCTACACGAGCAAGACCTACAGCATCCTGTACAAAGACAGCTCCAATCTCAAATATGATGCCGACAAACAGACCATCCATGGAAATTATGCCGGCTGGATTCAGCGATTAGATGGAGCCATTCGCTCGCGGCTGACCGCCGCTGGCATGTAGCGACATCAAGAAGGAGGCTCGACTTGATCGCTGGGCCTCCCCCAGAAAGACTCACCCTCTCAACGCAGCCATTCGCAAATCCAAACGGCGAGTCAGATCAAACTTCAGGACAAGAGACACGTGAAATTCACAGAAACTACTATGGCTGGATAGAGAATCTAGATAACGCAATCCGTACCCAGTTTATCGCCGCTGGACCGTAAGCGGCCGGTCGCTACTGTTGCGTCCGTTCCTGCGAAAGCTCGAACCTGTGAGCGCTCGGTAGAGTCCCGCTGGATACATGCCTTTGGACAGAATTTTCCACCCCACCATCCTCGTGATACGCGCAATATCCAGCACGGGACGGAAGTGACTGGGACGTGGCCCTGATCGTGGTGCCACCGTGACGGCAATTTTTCGACACTGAAATCCTCGCCTGACCGCTTCAATCAAAATTTCACTTTCAAAGACGAAGCTCCGGCTTCGATCGTGTTTGAGCGTCACCTCACGCAGCAATTCGGCCGGATACAGGCGAAATCCCGATTGACTGTCTTCGATCGGCTGCCCCGCAGCCCAGCCAATCCAGAAGTCGGCGATCCGATTTGCCACATACCGCCAGAACGAGGCTCTTCGTTGATCGCGCCGACGGGCGCCGATGAGAAACGCGTTTGGATCATCCAGAGACTGCTTCACTAAGGAGGGAATCTCTTCCGGCGCATGTTGCCCGTCCGCATCCAGGGTGATCACGCCGATGGCCCCATGCGCCAACGCATGCTCAAATCCACATGAGAGGCTCGCAGCCTTCCCACAATTCTCTTCATTCCGCAGGACGGTCACATCAAGGCCAGCAACTGCACGAACTGTACTATCGGTGGATCCATCGTCCACCACAACCACGTTGGCGCACTGTTGTCGAGCGCGCATTGCCACGTCGCGCACCGTCGCGGCTTCGTTGTAGGCCGGGATGACGACCCAGTATGAGCGGGCGAGATCGCGCGGCTGTGTCACGCCATGCCTCCGTTGACACCAATGATCTGACCTGTAATGTATCCGGCTTCCTGGGAGGCGAGGAACGAGACCAGCGCCGCGACTTCATTCGGCGTACCCACTCGTTTCATCGGCACCAGCGTTTCGATCTGCCCCAGATTGAACGCATCTCTTGTGGCTGGTGTTTCGATCAAACCGGGGGCCACGACATTGACGGTGATACCCCGTGAAGCCAATTCGATCGCTAATGATTTGCTCGCCCCGTGCAACCCGGCCTTTGCCGCAGCATAGTTCGTCTGACCACGGTTGCCCGTCACGCCCGCTAGCGACGAAATCGACACGATCCGCCCCCAGCGCGTACCGATCATCGGCAGCAACAGCGGTTGCGTCACATTGAAGAATCCATTGAGCGAGAGACCGATGACTTTCGTCCATTGCTCGCTGGTCATACCGGCCATGGGCGCATCGTCGTGAAGGCCGGCGTTGTTGACGACGACTTGGATCGGTCCATCCTTCAGCAGCGTTTCGAGTGCATGGCGCGTGGCACTCCCATCGGTAATATCGAAGCTGACACTCGACGCCGACCCGCTATTAGCCAGAATCTTTGCTACCACTTGCTCAGCCGATTCAGGATGCCGATGGGCATGCACAATCACGGCATATCCATCCGCCGCCAGTCGTTTGGCGATGGCCGATCCGATGGCGCCACTGCCTCCTGTCACGAGAGCTCGTTTCTTCGTCATGAGTGCACGTACTTCAGGAAAATCGAGGCCCGCCCCGTCATTACGTCTTGTCCTCCAAATGAAATGGCAAATTGATAGATGAAACTATTATCGCCTTTGAACAAGCGTGCGGCATCGATCGTGAGTTCCGCTGGACACTCGTCGAGTCGGTCTACTGATACAACAACATCTCTCAGGCCCCCGACATAGCCGATCACCCCCCCCGTCGATTGCGTCCGATTGAGAAGTCCCACGTGAACTCCCATCGCCTGTGCCGCATATTCCAGCCCTGTGACAGCTTCGAGGCGAGTGCCATGCCGCAGCGGATTCCCCGGATCGTGATGCGACCGCGTGTGACATCGAATACTCGCGTCATCCCACGACTCCACCCGATCAATCAGACGCATCGCCCCTGCATGTGGAAGGAATGTGCTCAGTTCTTCTTTGGTCAATTGCGACATGGATCAAGGTCCAGGACGAGCTGCTGACTCTCGAGCAGGCTTAGCCTGACCCTCTGCGAACCGCCTGTGGCAATGGCCCTCAAGAGCGGCAATGATCGAGCAGCTGGATTGTCCTGTCGAACTTGCTCCAATGCAGGGTCAACTAGGCCCGTTGGCTCGTCTTGATGGGCCTCGTCGAGACGCAGATGCATGCCTGCGAGAGAGCAGTCTGACGGCGGAGCTAACACGAGCGCGACGGCAAAGCCTGTCGCGATCGGACGGGCTTCGCTGAGCGGAGCAGGCACGGCCAGATCGTAGACCACCAGCAACATCGGGCGTTGTTCCACGTACACGAAGGTGATGGCTTCGAGCAGACCAGCAGCAAACGAATCGTCGAAGCAGGAGAGCGCCGTCGATGATTGTTGGCTGGTTGTGGCAATGCCCCAATAGCCGGCGGCCGTGTTGTGCACCGATTGATGAAAGAGCGTGGGCGAGATCACCCGCTCCGGCTCCGCCAGGGTGCGGCAGAGTGTATCGAGCACCCCCATTTCGCCGCCCGAGGAGGCAAAGACCGTGGGCACCTCGCGCGGATCGAGGTCCGATTGCGCGATCGCTTCCTGCGCAACGTGCACGGCCCACCGAACACAGTCGCTGCTCCGTCGTCGTTCGTTCGGAGGCAACAGTGTCGCCTCAGGATCGGGCACGGCGATAGGAGCAAATGGCTCGGTACTGGCCAGCACCGCACGACCGGCACGCCATCCTTCGAGTCCTGCGGCCAAGAGACCGATGCCTTGAATGCCCACCTTCATCGGAGCGTTCCTAGGATCAGGCTGCAATTGTTGCCACCGAATCCAAAAATATTGCTGAGAATCCGTCGAACCGGCCGCACGTCATTGTCACGCAGGATCCGGCTGTGCAGAGTCGGATCGATCCGTTTGCAGTTGAGCGTGCCAGGCAGAAAACCGTACTTCAGGCAGAGCACCGAGATCAACGCCTCTGTGATCCCCGCAGCACCGAGCGTGTGTCCGGTCCAGCCCTTTGTCGAACTGCAGGGAGTTGTGCGCCCGAAGATGCCGGAGACTGCCATGTCTTCCACGGCGTCGTTGACTCTGGTCGCCGTGCCATGCAGATTGACATAGTCGATATCCCTGGGCTGCAGACCGGCGCGCCCGAGCGCATCCCGAATCGCCCTGACCGCCCCGGCTCCTTCAGGATGGGGATGGGACATGTGGTAGCCATCGCTACTCTCGCCATACCCCAACAGCGCGACCGCACCCCGCCGACTGACGCACTGGCTGGACTCCAGCAGCGCAAATCCCGCGGCCTCGCCCAGCGAGAGCCCATCGCGATCTTCGTCGCAGGGACGACAAGGACTCGTCGAGAGCAGCTGAAGCGCCGAGAACCCATACAGGGTGGTCAAGCAAAGACTATCGACGCCGCCGACAATGGCGGCATCGCACAGGCCGGCGCGCAACAAACGATCGGCCGTCGCAAATACCTTCGCGCTGGACGAACAGGCGGTCGAAATCACCGTCGCGGGTCCTCGCAAACCGAGACAGGCCCGCACGAAGTGGCCCAGAGAAAACATATTGTGCGTGTAGCGATACCGTGTGGTATACCAGGCCGGCAACGAGCCGGCGAGGTCCCGCGCCTGATAGGCATGTTCCGTTTCCAGAATGCCCGAAGTGCTGGTGCCCATGACGACGGCGACGCGGTGGGCGCCATACCGCTGCTTCGCTTCCGCCACCGCCACCATGAATCCATCCTGCTGCAACCCGAGCCAGGCCAGCCGGTTATTGCGGCAATCGAATCGTTCCAACTCATTCCCGAGCGAAAAATCCTCCAGACCTTCGACTCGTCCGATGTAGGTCTTGAGAGGGACATCTTCGAAGTCGCAGGGTTTCAATCCCGATCGCCGCTCGCGCAAGGCTTGGAGGACAGGCCCCACGCCACGGCCATTGGCCGTGACGAGGGTATAGGCCGTCAGGGTCAAGGGAGTCAAAGGCTGCACGTTAGGCGGCATGCGAATCCTGTTCGGCTACGAAACCCGCAAAGAGGAGACAGCACAGGGATCCACAGGCTGCCGTCAGGCCGATTGCGTGCAGCACAGGGATCGTCGAGAATGCGAGCACCCCGAACACCAGAATGGTCGTGCTGCTGCAGACCAGCAACCCGAAGACCGTCCGGCGGCGTTCGTCGCCGTGGTCCTCCGTACGATTAAAGAACAGCGCGTAATCAAGACCCAGCCCGATGACCAAAAGCAAGGTCGCGACATGAAAAAGCGACATCGATTCGCCTGCTAGGTTCAGAATGCCTGTGACCACGATGAGACCGGCGACAATCGGGACGAGCACACGCCAGAGTTGCAGCAGCGATTTCAATCCGATTCCTAAGACCACCGCAATGGCGACCGCTCCCCACCCGAGCAACTGCAGGGTCCTGTCGCGATACTCCCTCATCAGCCGGCTGGACTCTTCCTTGAGATCCACATACGTTACCGCCGCCTCTCCCCAGCCGGCCACCGCCGCCTTCAACGCCTGTCGATCGGCGACGCCTCGCAACGGCGCGACCGCCAGCCATCGTCCGTGATGTTCCACCATCATCGCCTCGATCTTGAGTCCCAATGACGTGCCGTGGAAGGATTCACGATCGACCAAGGATTGGCTGCGTGCCGCCTCGATCCCGGCCAGAAATGGAGCGAATAGGCCTGGCGCGAACGGCAAACCTTTCACCGCCTCGCCGAGCCGATCCTCCAACAGGGCAGGCTCCGGCAAGGCCTGCTGCCGCTGCCGTTGCATGCGCTGGCTGGGCAAGTAACGCGAGACCAGGTCGTATCCCGCCAAGGCGCCGTCATCGCGAAGCCGATCCAACTTCGGCATCACCGTTTCACTCCGCTGCAACAGATCTTCTTGCGTCGCCGCCTCGATCACCAGGAGATCCTGCATATCCGGCGCGCCCATGGCACCGCGCAGCTGTTGATCGAGTTGTTTCTTCTCTTCCGAGACCGGACTGATCTTTGCCAGATCATCTTCCCACAGAGGCGTATCTGACCATATCAGCACAATAGTCGCAAGAACGACCACAACCGGCACCAAGACCCTCGCCTTAGCTAAATACGCCATCGTTCCAAGCAAATCGGACTGAATCTCCCGTGGGACGAAACCGGCAGGGACACAGACCGGCAAAACCCATCGCGTCACCAAGGACGCGGTGCCCAGCCCCGCCAGAGCGAAAAGTCCCAGTTGCGCCAAGGCGGGAAAGCCGGCGAGGAGCAGTGACGAAAACCCGATGGCCGTGGTCAGCACGCCGAGCCGCATCGTCGGCCAGATCGCCCGCATGGTCGCCTGTGCAGTATCTCGCCGGCTCAGATGACTGAACAAATGGATGGGGTAATCATCGACCACGCCCAACAGCGTAATGCCGAATCCCAATGTAATGCCATGGACAAACCCGAACCAACCATTCACCGCGACCATGCCGGCCAGAATCCCGCTCGAGAGTGGAATCAGACTGAGCAGAACCAGCATCAGCGATCGATAGCTGACGTATAGAAAGAGGAACACCAATGTGGCTGCCACTGTCGAGAGCCACCACACTTCCCGCTCGATCGTTCGCTGGATTTCGACCGTAAACACACCAGGGCCGCTCATGAGCAACCGGGCCGATGGTGACGACTCATTGAGCACACGTTGAAACGACGCCCGGATATCCTGTTGAATCACTTCCTGCGCATCGGCATCGAACCCGGCGGCTTTAGTTTCGACCACCAACAACGCGCGATGGCGATCGGCCGACATCCAGACTCCGCGATGTGTTGCGGGCGCCTCCCATCCAGACCAAGACTGGAGGATCCCGAGAAACTCCCCGGTAGGATCGGTCGGAATATATTCCTTAATCATCGGGGCGAGAGGAGAACGCAGATCATCGAGCCGTTGTTCAAGGGCGACGCGCAACGAGTCGGCGGAAAAGGTATCGGCACCTGCCGTACGGCTCAGGAGATAGCGCGAGCGAAACACGACCTGTCGCTCTTCGGGCGAAAGCGCCTGCATTCCATTGCCCACGAAATCGATCTGGGGGTGCTTTCGCAGCCCTTCGCCCAGCGCTTTGCTGAGTCTGGCTAATTCATCCTGGGGCGAGCCCTCAATGGCCAGGAGCATCAGCCGACCGGCCAGGCCCGAGCGCACTTGAGTCAGCAACAACCGTTGCGTGGCCGTGGTCCCTTCGGGAAGCAGGTCGCCGAGTTCGCTATGGACCGACAGGCGGGTCGCGGTGAACCAGAGTGCACCGGTGATGAGGGAAACCCAGACGAGAACTGGCCACCACGCGGCTCTCATTTGGATGGTTCCCGGCGGAGTGTCATCACTGAGCGGTCACCGTCCGGCGCTCGGATTGCGATGGTGGCAATGTGTCCCTCAGACCCTGACAACAATAGATAATCGACCATGGATTTCCCAGCTGGGTCGTGTGGACGAAGGAGCAATGTCCACTGACGGCTGGTGCCTTCGACTGTGGTTTCGTAGACCTTCTTCAGCTGTGCCACATCACCCGTGAAGCTGGCCCGAAAGGCTTCGACAAAACTGCGCAAGGCCGGATAGTCTTCCAGTGAAATAGCTTTCTTCACGTGCTTCCGTTCACTCTCGAAGGTCACCCGGTCTCCTTCAATGACATAGCGTTCCCGGTACGGTTCCACCACTTCTTTTTCCAGCGTCGACGGAGGCGTAAAGCGCAGCACGCCTCGCACAATCAGCGGCTCGGTGAGCAACGACGAATACGTCGCCTCTTCAAACGACACCGAGGGCTCCCGCCCCTCCTTCAGCGAGGCGACGACCTGCTCGACAGTCCAGGCGTTGCTCGAACGATCGCCGTGAGAGGGCGTACTCTCGACGCCCGCTCCAGCTACGCTCCCGGCCATCAGCAGGGCACACAGGGGGAGGAGCCAGCTAATGCGAATCGTTCCAAAATTCATAGAAGTTAAACCAATTGTCCGGCGCACGGCGGCAGATGGCCTCAAGTCGATCGGCGTACCGCTGCGTCCACTGCTTCAGATCGGTGGCCCGCTGTTCATCCGAAAGCTGCACCGCTTCGGTGAAAGTCTCAAGGTACACCTCATACCGGTTCCCTCCCCGGTAGAGCCCGAAAAACAGGACTACAGGAGCACGGACGACATGGGCCAATCGCATCGCTCCGATCGGAAACCGGGCTTCACGGCCCAAGAAATTACAGACAACAGCCTGATCGTCCTGCATCACACGATCGCCCATGACGCCGACTACACCGCCCCTATCAAGACATTCTTTCACTTGCAACATCGTATCCGGCCCACCGACCTGGATGACCGTTTCAGCCACGGCAGGATTCAATTCCTGGATCACACCACGAATCAAGGTCGCGTTCTGCTCGTCCATGAGGACGCGGATCTCGATGTGCTTGCGGGAAAGCCCCACCGCACGGACCACTTCAAAACTCCCGAGGTGAGAACCCAAAAGCACACAGCCACGGCCCTTCGCCAGCTCCCGGTCGAGCGCGTCTAACCCATGCACCTGAATTTCGAACAGATCGAACCGGCCACACAGGAAATAGACCCGGTCAAGAATCGTTGAGGCAAACGCATGATAATGGTGAATGAGATCGCGCCAACTGACGGGACGACCGAGGGCCTGCTCGCGAAATCGCCCGATCGCCCGGCGGGCTGCTCCTGAGCCCAGGAGAAAGTAGACACAAATCGGGTACAGCAATACCCGAGCAACCGGTCGGCCAAACGACTGTGCCAGCCACGCCATCATCCGAATGCTGGTGCGGCTGCCGCGCTCCTGCTGCTGTTGCCAGGCGATACTCACACCCGTTCCGCTTGCGCCTCTGTGCCAAGCGTGAACTCGATTGCGCCGGACGCAATGAGGCGCGCATCCACCTGGCAGGAAAATGTGGCCCGGCCTGTCCCCTCCTCGTCTATGTGAATCGTCACAACCTCGCCCGGCCTGAGAGGAGAGGAGAACTTCACAATGGGCAGACCTGTCACCACCAGTGATGCCGCCGATCCACGACGCAGCGTCTCGAGTACTTCGTTCAGTAGCACTACACCGGGCACGACGGGATGGCCGGGGAAGTGTCCCGCGAGCGCCGGATGGTCGTAGCCGATCGACAGCACGCGCTCATGCATCATGGCCCTGCCCTGCCAGCCATTGCCGGGCCAGCTCACTCACTGATTCACGTGGTAATTTACCGGTCGCATTCCGAGGCAGGATAGGCACGCAGATCAACGGGCGGGGCATAAAGACCGGGTCGATATGCGTCCGCAACGCTCGCTGAAGCTCCTCACTGGTTTTTCCCGGGGCCACGACAAACGCCATCAGCCTGGTGACGAGATCGGCCCCCTCCTCAGGCATAAAAAAGACACCATCCTGAACACCGTCGATCTCCAGCAACTTTTGATTCAAATCGCCGAGCGACACGCGATGGCCGGCGATATTAATTTGATCTGCTTCCCGGCCATGCACAACAAACATCCCCTGCGCATCGACGGTGATGCGGTCCGGCACCTGAACCGGAGAGGGAAGATAGTCCGTATGTACGGTCCACCGCATGTCATCCGGTTGAAGCCGCACCCCGTCTAAGGGTCGCCAGGAATCGCCGTCTATCGTCCGCCGTTCGGCTACACTGCCGGCTTCGGCAAACCCGAAAATTTCGTGCACCTCGGTGTGAAAATGCCGCTCGGCCTCTTGCGCCAAGCTATGAGAAAGGGGCGCGGTGGCAGACAAGATGAGCGCGACGGGTGGAACTTTCACGTCTTCGGTGATACAGGCGCGTAGATGCAATGGCGTAGTCACAAGGATCCGTTGACCTGTCACATCGGCCAAGGCGCTCCGGATGTCGGCCGGAAAGAGCGGTCGCCCGGCATGCATGACCAACCCATGCATGACCGGCAACATCACGGAAGCTTCCAGTCCGAACATATGTTGATGCGGAACGGTTGCCACCACCACGGTGCGATCGCCACCTTTGATGCCGAGCCTGGATCCAGTCGCATAGGCCACGGCAGTCAACGCCCCCCATGTTTTCTTGTTGAGCACCGGTTGACCAGTACTCCCCGACGTGAACGCGATCGCCACGACTTGGCTCAAAGGGATACCCGGAATCTCCTCTGGCCAGGGAACTCGGCCTCTCCGTGGTTGGATCGAGACGGACTCGATCCCCTCAATCGTTTCGTCCCGGTCTGTCAGGACGTAGCTATCAGGAAAGTCGCCGGCAATGCGGCGAAGGGTCTGGGGGGCCCGGCTTTGTGGGAGCAACGTCAACTGACGCCGTAGAATCGCGGCAGCAAATCCCACCAGAAACTCATAACGGCTTGTCGCGAGATTGAGAACCGTGGGCCGATCGGACAGCGACTCGGCGAGTTGAGCGACATCGGACAAGAACTGACGCGCGGTGCGAGGCCCTCCCTGCTCCCAGGCCAGCACGTCGTCCGGACGATAGGGACCGATTAGCGGGGCGTCTGGCATGGCACCACATCGGGCATCACTTCGTACGGTTCTTCTCAATCGCCTTGGTCAAAGTTCGCAGGGACGAAAAGATGGCATTGATCTCAGGATCGCTCGACTTGAGTTGATAGCCGTAAGTTTGGGAAATGGCCAGCGAGAGTTCTAACGCATCGATCGAATCGAGGCCGAGCCCGTCGCCGAACAAGGCCACCTCAGGCTGTATCGTGGCCGGATCGACCTTGAGCTTGAGCGTCTGGACGATCAGCTTGGCGACTTCCTGTTCCAGGGGAGATAAGGCTGAGCTCATCATAAATTGTTCTCGGCTTTCACTGCACGATAATCCCGCAGCAATCCGCTCCCCCATTCCTTCAGGGTACAGTCAACAAAGCCGGAATCCTTGAGCGCATGCAAGATCTGTTCAGGCGACACGCAGTACTCGGTGGTGTCCCACCAATAGCCCATAAGCATCTGCATGTCGCGATTTCCTGTGGTGGCTGAAAACACCTTTCCTAGGACTGTCTTGATGTAAAAGCGCGAAAGCGTACGGAGCGTCGAGGATCTGGGCCGTGAGATCTCCAGCAACAGTACGATGCCGCCCGGCTTGAGGACACGACGATATTCGGCAAACGCTCCTTTGAGATCGGGAACATGCCGAAGCGCGTAACCCATGCTAAGAAAATCAAAACTGTGATCCGGAAACGGAAGGTGCTCGCCCACGCCACGCACCAGATTTCGGCAAGGACCTTTCTGCGCTTCGCGCAGCATACCGATACTCGGATCGAGCCCGATCACCGAGCCAGACGACCCCACTAGATCGAGGGCACATTGCGTGACTAATCCCAGGCCCGCAGGCGACATCGAGCACATGCATAGCGGCCTTGAGCCCAGCTTCTCGGAGCGCCTTTCTCCGATACCAGAGCCCGGAACCGAATCCGGTGGCCTTATCGATATTACGATATTGGTAGGCCGTACGATTGAAGAGCTCGTTGAGGAACCCTTGCCGGGCCTCTATTTCGTCATAGTACTGTCGCAACGGTGGATGGGGTGCGACCGCCTGACTGGATGGGTTTATGGATCGTTGGCCGGTTGGCTCAATGGACTGATTCATGACGCCTCCGGAGACTCGGGCAGCCACACTTGTACCAGGACTCTTTCGCGCGGGCAAGAGGAAGGCGGACTATCGTCTCAGAAGAATGCTTGGACGGAAAAGACGACGTCGTTGTCGTGGTCGCGGTGGTTGTACTCCAGCCTGAGCGCCCAGTTCTGACTCAACGTATAGCGTTGGCCCACGAACCATCGGAAGTCGTCTGATTTATCCCCCAAGGCATAGCGCAGATACGTTCCGGAAGCCATCAGTTTCCATCGGTCAGTGAGATCGGCCAGTAGACCGACGGTGCCTCCCCCGCCGACGCGATGGTCTTCTTCGTAGGCACGGCTATAGTTCGCCTCGGCCTCTGCGAAGGCGAACACAACTTCCCGTTTCAGCCAGTGAGATTCTACCGCCGCCCCGATGCCGCCGTTCAGGACCCCGTTACTGCAGAGTTGACAGCTACCGAAGCGAATCGTGTTCATGCCGGCGTTAATCTTCCACGAAGGTGCGTGAAAGACCGAGTCAATCGGTGAGAGGGACAAGACGTTGGCAAGTGTCGCCCGCTCAATCCTCGTCTGATCGACGCGGTTGTAGTGACGCAGGCTGACTGAGGCCAACTCAATCTGTGCATCCGGCGTATACCCGACCTCCGGATCGAGCAGGTCGTGATAACCGGCCCGCACCGCGACTTCCTCAAACGTATCGTCGTTCCGCCAACCGGCACCCACACTGGCGCGAGAAGTCTTGTGTCCCAGTTCTGGTTGTTTCGCAAAGGGCACCACCGTGAACTCCTGAGACGGAATTCGGAGTTGGCTACGGGCTGTCAGGACTGCCCGGTTACGCTCTTTCAATTCAGGCGGCGGTTCGTCGGTTGTATCGATTCGATACCGGAGGTAGTCGGAAGCAAGATCGAGCAGAAACGCCTGCTTCGTTAGACTCAATTGCACAAAAGCCGGCGATGTGAGTTCGCCGAGTTCTTGTGCTATCCGATGCGCCAGCTCTCGTTCTCCCAATGGCAAGGATTCACGCTTCCGTCGGATCACATTGCTGCGGGAAGGCCGATAGGCGATGCCGGAAACCAGTCCCGGTTTCGATGCAATGAGTCGGACTGTGTCAGCAGGAACGGTCCAAAAGAGAAACTCGTCGGTAAGATGCAGGGCGGGATCAGCATAATCAAGAAGCGCCAGGAGATGATAGGAGCAGTTCTCTTTGAAGAAGAAGTAATCAAAGGAGGCATTTCCGAGTTCCCACGCGTGCATCAGGAATCGCCTTATCTGATGTTCCGTGAAATTGAGGCGATACTCCCAAATATCCCGATTTTCGATATCTCGATACTCCCGAACCTTTAAGTAGTAGGGAATCGTCGAGAAGTATCCGCTGTACCCGCCGAAAATTCCACGGATCGGATAGGCCATTCCGGCGTCAGCAGGCACATCGGCTGCGTAATTGATCGTGTAGGCCAGGATTCTGGTGCTGTCAGTTTGTCCCCGTTGATCTACCCGAAGCAGCGTATGCCCAAACATCGACGCGGGATTGTTCAGGAAGGCGGAGGGGAAAATGAGCGTGATCGATTGGGCCTCAAAATCGGTGAACCATCGCTCGAACCGCTCGCATGCCATCGGCGGGAGGCGGGTCTCGTCGAAACGCAATTGATTTCGTAGCCACTCATAACGCGCGATGAACGCACATTGAGCCGGCTGCCTCGAGCGCCCAACGAGCTCTTTGGAAAAGAACTGCTTCAGCGTCGCGTCGAGTTCTGCCTGTGGATCGGTTTTTCCATCGGGCGACATAAAGAACCCCGGGTCGTCCTGCTCGCTGGTGTGGCCGCCAAACAGATCCTTTCGGTAGTGGAGCAGGAGATGCCACTCTCGCTCGCTGGCGAGCTTGGACTGCAGACCCTGGTTGATCAATTCGACAAGGTAGGAATTCTCGGGAGGCTCACCAGCATCAACCGGCGAGGCTGGAGCGAGAAGCAGGATGAACAGAAGGAGGACGATGTACAAGCGGCGGGTCAGAAATGCACGAGGCTTCGACATCATCGTCGAAGCCTCGTGCTGATGATTAGCGAGTCGAAACCTGGGCGAGGACTGGATGCGTGGCAATTGCGTCGTTGATCGCTTTGACCATCGCGACCGGTGAAGCTTCGCCTGTCTTAACCAAAGAGGTGTACCGCTCCTGAGTCATGGCAAAGAACGCCGCCTGTTGATCGGCCGGCACACCCATCAAGGTTGCGAGTGATGCGAGATGCTCGCCCTGGCCCTGCGCCATTTCCTGAGACAGATTCTCAAAGTTGAGCTGAGCAAACATCGTCGTCTTCTGGTCGGCCCATACCTTCCCATCGTTCGAGCAGCCCGATGTCCCCGAGCTGATCCCGAAGGTCGTGCTGCCGAACGTACCATTCGTGGTCGCCATCAACACCTGCGGCCCGATGTTCTTCTGGTTCTTAAAATCGCCCCAGGCGAGCTTGCCCAGCCCGCAGCCAGGCCCGGTGTCTGGATTGGCCGCCATTGCGAGGCCTGCCTGCATACCAAAGAGCACCGCGACTGACAGCATGAGTACTTTCTTCGACATAGTCTCTCCTCCTTTAGAGTTTGGTGAGGTGTCGCCTACTACTACCTAACACAATAAAATACAGTATAGCCCAAGTCATCACGATTGTTTACAAAAAATTAATTGGCCCCCAGGACATTTGCGGACTCACGCTCGCTACTGTACCGTTTCAACCTTAGCCAAAGTCGGATGTCTTGCCATGGCTTGATCCAGCGCCTTGATGAGAGCGATCGGCGATGTATCGCCATGACCAATGAGCTCGCGAAAGCGTTCTTGTACCAGCGTATAGAACATCTGCTGGTGGTCTGTCGGCACGCCGAGTAATATTGCCAAAGCGGTCAGATGTTCGCCTTGTCCCCGTGCCATGTCCTCTGCAAGATTTTCGAACGTGGTTGCCACGAAGAACTCGGTTTTATGTTCCGCCCAGACTTTCCCATCATTCGTGCAGCCCGATGTCCCAAAACTAATCCCGAAGGTCTGACTCCCAAAAGTTCCATTCGTCGTCGCCATGAGTACTTGAGGTGCAATGTCTTTTTGGCGTTTAAAATCTGCCCAGGCAAGTTTGCCTAACCCACAGCCAGGGCCATTGTCAGGATTCCCATAGGCCATCGCAATTCCTACCTGACCAACACTCGCGAGAGCTATCGCCATCACGACCTTCCATACCTTCATTAGCAGAACCTCCTTGTTTCTCTTAAACCAGACATTTTATCGAGATACTGTTTACCCCTTCACATACATAGCTGAACTGATGGTTCTTGCCAAGATAATTATCCCCGTCTTCTACATCATCCCGTGAGACTCGACCTTATCAGGCAAGGAAATGAGACGCGGCTTTACTTCGTCGTCGCAGAGATGCAGAAGACCAAGACCTCGGGGAAGCTTGAATCGCTTTGGTCCCGCTGATCCTGGATTGAAAAGCAGTGTCTTCCCAAACCATTCCACTTTCGGCTGGTGCGTATGACCGAAGATGCCGATATCAGGCTCTTCGCGTTCCAAAAACGCTCTGCCCTCCTCCGTGAGTTTGCCGCCTTTGTACAAGATATGACGAATGGCGATGCGCCGGCCACCTAGGTCGACGATGATCTCCGGCGGGAACCCGCTTTTCTCGTACCCATCGACGTTGCCCGAGACCGCCGCTCGATTCGATGTTGCAATATTACGGTATGATCATGAACTTACCCAGTTTGACCGGGCGGTAAATTGAAAAGTCTCGCCGGTCTATGGTGAAGATACGCCGAATCCGCTCACGTTCTGCCACCGCCACCAGGGCTGCATCGGCCAAATCCATGGGCAGCATCCGATACTTTTTCATCAAGTCTCGCATGCGACGAAGATCATCAGCTTCCAGAGGTAACAGCCGAATTGTTTCTTCCAACATCAGCTCCCACAGCGCGTCTTGCGCGCGCCACGAGAAGTTCAGCAGATACATCGCTTCCGTGAGGGCAGGCCAGACCGTCACCAGCGGATCGCGGATTTCGGTGAGAGCCTCCACACATTTCTGATGGTGCTGATCATCGCGATGCAGGAGCGCCACCAGCGGGCCCGCGTCAACCAGGATCGCGTTCACCGGGCAGTCCGTCGCCGCAGGAGCACCCCGCGAAACTTCTTGCCGGTTTCCGTTGAAAGATTAGAAGGACCTCCCGAAGCACACCCAATTAAATGTTTCATGGCTTGGTAGGGAGTTGCGCCACTGTGGGCCTTCTGGTCCTCTTTTTCAAGAATGGTCAAGACATTCCGGATGACTTCGGACTTTGTAGTTCCACGCTCTTTAGCGACACGCGAGACCAGTCGTTCAAGTCGAGCCGGCAAACGAACGCTTGTTCCCATGGCACCCTCTCATATGATTGATGTAGGACATCAGTGTATTACAAATCCACTTGAGCGGCAAGAGAGGCTCGATCATTGAGACATAGGATCGACGGGACAGATTCATCGAAATGTGGATGAACCGATGGACCGGGTGACTCAGGTAGCCGATTATTTGGCCTGATCTGTCAAACTCAAGTGGATCGACGCCATGGTCTTTCTCGCAATGATAATGACGCCCAACCCTCGTGGCAGCTTGAATCGCTTCGGTCCCGCTGATCCTGGATTGAAGAGCAGCGTGCCGCCTAGCCATTCCCTCTTCGGCTGGTGCGTGTGGCCAAAGACGCAGATATCGGGTCGTTCGCGATCCAAAAAGGCTCGTCCGTCCTTCGTGAGCTTTCCGCCTTCATACAGAATATGACGGATGGCGATACGGCGGCCTGCCAGTTCGATCACGGCCTCGGACGGAAATCCGCTCTGTTCCTCATCGTCGACGTTGCCGGAGACGGCGGTGACCGGAGCGATCTGCTCCAGCTGTTCAATCACGGATTGATCGCCAATATCACCGGCGTGGAGAATGTGATCGACGCCTCGGAAGTGTCGCCGGATGGCCGGATCGAACAGGCCATGGGTATCGGCAATCACTCCGATCCGAATGGTTTTCCGCTGATTCATGGGCCGGCGACCGGCTGGGTTCCGAGTGAAGCCTGCACCTGTTTCCAGTCGAACGTAAAAGGCTCCGGCGATTTTTTCGGCAAGGCGGCGAGCTCCGCTTTCAATCGGTCGGCCCGGGTGGTGCTCATCGGATGCGTAGAGAGCCATTCAATCCGACCCTCGTCTTTCTCCGATAGCCGTTCGAAAAACCGGATCATGCCGGAGGGATCGATCTTTGCCCGCTGGAGCAATTGCAATCCCGTCAGATCGGCCTCGGTCTCCTGCTCCCGGCCGAACTTGAGAGTGAGCAGTTCGACACCGAGCTGTTTCATCATCCCGACGAGGCCCTGTTGATCACCGAGCACAATGGCCACCACCGTGAGCAGACCAAGACTTTTCAGGATCCGTTCAAGCCCATGCCGCTGCAGCACGTGGTTGAGTTCATGGCTCAACACGCCCGCCACTTCTTCGCCGCTTTCTGCTTTTTTCATGAGCCCCGTGAACACCACCACATACCCACCAGGCAACGCGAAGGCGTTGACGACGTCGCTCTTCACCACGGTCACGTCGAACTTGTAGGGATTATTCGGAATCTGCTCAGTCAGACGTTGTGTCATCTCTCCCAGCGCTGTGACCGCGGGACCCTCTTTCATCACCTCCTGATGGCTGAGAAAATCCCGATAGGCCGATTCCCCCAGCTTTTGTTCCCACTCCACCGGAATCCGACTCACGGCAAGCTCGACGAGCAGATCGGACCCGAACCAGAGTCCCAATACCGTGGCCA
The DNA here is from genome assembly GCA_963741245.1 of Nitrospirota bacterium. Classification (GTDB taxonomy): domain Bacteria; phylum Nitrospirota; class Nitrospiria; order Nitrospirales; family Nitrospiraceae; genus Palsa-1315. The sequence continues at coordinate 148,605 of CAVUHR010000008.1, forward strand.
AGATCACCCCGCCGACCAGGCTCCAGACGAGCCGGCTCCGGTGACGCACCTGACGGACGCGTTCTGCCGCTTTTTCAAAGGAGTGAATCAAATGATCCGGCGCCGCTTGGCGGAAGGCGCGAATCACGTCAGGGTTCTTTAAGTAGAGCGTCCGCTCCCCCTTTGTCCCAGTCCATTTCACGACAAGCTGGTCATGATCCAGTCCCCCCGCCGAGACCGTCAGGCTTGAAAAAGGAACTGATTCCGGCTGGCCATCGGAAGTATCAGATGAAAAAGTGACTGTGAGTCCATGCTCCTCCACTTGAACAAGACAAGACGCACCGCTGGCGGGAAACTCATCACCGAAACAGAGAGCGTTGGGAGATGAAACCATGGCAGCGAGAGTCAACAGTCAGTGGTCATTAGCAATGAGAGGTCTCGCCCTTGCGTATGAATTTCGTAATCTATTCAGTGCCCAATGACAAATGACCATTGACCCGCCATCACTCGGAGACTGGAATAAATTGTCTGATCCACGCTCCGAAACTGCCCGGGTTCCGGCTTTGAATGTATACGAGTCCAGGCCCTCGGAACCGGCAGACAAACCCTTCGCCTGAGGTGAAGCTGGCAACCCAGCCGGAGGTGGCTTTTTCGATGTTGTAGGAGGTTGTGGTGGACCAGGCCACCAGGTGGCTATTGTCCACGATGTATTCCTGATCGGGCTTCAACTCGATCTTGTGAATGGCCCCGAAGCTGTTCAGAACGAGCGTCCCTTTCCCGCTGATTTTCAGAATGAAGAAACCTTCTCCGCCTAGCAATCCACGGCTCAGGCTCTGCATTTTGCTTTCGATGACGATTGCGTCGGCACCCGCAAGGAATCCGTCTTTCTGCACCATGTACTCGTTCACGCCATCGAGTTCCAAGATGACAATTTCGCCGGGCACCGTAGGAGCCAGCAACGCTTCGCCGGGACCACGGGTGGCGCGCAGCGTCTGGAAGAAGAACTTCTCTCCCGTCAGAAACTTTCGCGACAGGGCTCCAAGAAAACCGCCTTCCATCTTGCTTTCAATGTCGATGGTTGGTGAACAAGCCACCATCGCGCCCGACTCGGCTTTGATGTTCTCACCAGCTGCCAATTCCACCCGCACCATGGGAAACGCCCCTGGATAGAGTATCTCGCTTTTCATCTGAACCTCCTAGCTGAGGTAACGCCTTACCCCTTACCTCTTACGCCTCCCGGCATTCATCACACCACCCATCCGTAGGCTTTGCGGCTCGGCTCCGGTCCTTCTTCGAGATAGCTCATCCTGAGCTGCCCGAACACATCCAGCGGCATCTCATTCCGCTTCACCTCAGCATCGACGCCAAACACACGCGCCGCGTTCAGTCCGAAGATCCGCTCCTTTACCTGGCGCGTGAGCGGCTGGTAGCGATGCTGCTCGATCAGCTGATCTGGAATCTGGAACCGCCGAAAGGCTTCGATCTGCCATTGCGGCGAACCATACCAAATCGAGTCTGTCCCCCAGAGCACGTGATCGACACCAAACGCGTCAATGATCTGCCCAAGTAAGTGCGCGCAGACCGCCGGATGGGTCGTGACGAGCTGCGCAAAGGTCGAGCCGAGCTCCATGTAGATATTCTTGATTCCAGACTGCGCCTGCTTCATGCGGCAGAACTCGGTGGTCCAGGGAATTTCTCTTGTTTTAGCAAACACCGTATCTACCGTCGAGGTGCTCTTGAGCCCCGAGTGATAGACCAGGAAATCGATGTCCGGAAAATCTCTTGCGGCCTTGATCAAATCCTTGGGATGGTTGTAGTCCGGCACCGGCCCAAGGGGAAGTCCTTTGTGGACGCAGACACGCTTAATGTTGAGTTTCCGAGCTTGCTCCAGCATCGGATAGGCGATTTTCTCATCGTTCATCCACCAGCCACGATCGAATCCCTTCGGACAAGAGCCGGTATAACACTTCCACGCGTCGACCTTGAGAGTCTCCGCCTGCATCGCCATGAAGTCCAAATCGGCTGCCCCCAGTTGGGGCGTAGCCAATCCATGTGCGAGCATTCGTTGGGATTGTGCGAGGCGATTGATCTCGTCGCGGATATGCGCCATCTCGTTCGGCGGCACAACCGCTTCTTGCGGATAGGGCCCCGGCGGCGTACTGATGAGGCCGATGGTGGTCTCGCTGTCGAGAAACACTTCTTTCACAAAATTCTTCCATGAAAGATCGTCGATGGTACCTTGATCGCCCGCAAGCTTCGGGTTGAGTCCTGATTCCCGTATCCATCGCCTAAGCGACAGCAGCGCCTGCTTAGAGACTGCACCCTTTCGATTGTCTTCGGCATCTGTCGGGTCGTAATGCGAGCTGACATAATGCGTCTGCACATCGAAGATGAAATAGGGCGTGCCCTGCTGCTCGGCAAAGGCTGCTGTTTCAAACAGTTCGATCTCTCCAATGTCAAAGAACTTCCCAAAGACCGAGTTCATGGCCAGCAAGGCAGCCGCCATCCCGCCGGTCGTCTTAAGAAAGTCTCGACGCGTGAAACCTCGTCGAACTACGGTCCGTTCCACGAGCGCGGTGGAGAGCCGTTCAACACGAGCCTGAGCCGCGGTCCGGCCGAAGGGGGCGAATTCTTCGTTCGACACGATCTGCGTCGGAATGGCGGATTGAAATGTGGTCCCTTTCCTAGCCGAGGGAATGTGTGGAAATGGTGATGGTGAGAACGCCATGGTGCCTATTCGCATGAAAGGTGTGCCGTGATTCTGTGGAATACGACCGGCAGTGTCAAGCAACCAAAGCAGGAAAAGGAGTCAGAAATCTTTGTCCACGGAGGGGACCGGTGGATTACTTGGACCGAGGCAGGGACACGGAGCGGCGGCTCTCAGGCACGACTGATTGAGTCTTGGGAATTGTTGCGACTACATCGCGCAGGGGATCACCTTCTTGATCCTTGCCGTCTTGCCCGACACTATACATCACACCCTTCCGCTGATTGACCAGCATCGGAAGACCGGTAAAGGGATCGTAGTAAGCCTGTCCTGCCTTTGCGAGGCGCGTGAGCACATTTCCCTCTTGTGCCCCTCGTCTCATCCAGACTTGCAGGCTCGCCAGACGAAGCCGTGCATCGGTCTCCACCATACGCCCTATATAGGGATCCCATGAGGGAGGTGGCTCGATTCCGATGATGTGCTCGATCGGATTCGCCAAGTAGTCCACCACGCTGACAGCGGGAGTCCGAATGAAACTGGACGGTTTCGGCAAGTTGGTGTAGCGCCCTTCCGCCACAGCTTTGCTCGCCTCCTCATAATAGTCCGCATAGGCATTAGATCGCCGTTGCACGGGAAGGGGCATCGCCGCCGCCAGGGCAACGTAAAGAGGGCGCTCGTTGTTCTTGTCGTACTTCAGGCTCGTCGTCACGGCCTTAGTTGCCCACAAAAGATGGCTCTGCATCGGCCATCGGAGGGACAGTTCAACCTGATCGAAGGGACGAACGATCTTGTCGAGTCGACCGGTCACTGTCCCATCAAGGTCCTGACGGGTCAAGAGCCCGGATGCGATTGCGACATCGTCCTGGACTGCCGTCGCTGCCAGCATCTTCACCATCAACGTCTTCGACTGCCCCAGCACAGCGCGCCAAGATCCCATATCGGTCTCAAGTCGTCCCAGGCCGGTGCTGAGATCCTGCGCAAACCCTTCTGCAAGGTACAACCTATGGGCCAGCAGAATATGGGTACAGTTCGGGCTCAAGATTTGTCCGTATCCCACATCTTCAAACGACATTGAAAGCCATTGTTGGTAGCGCCTGAGGGCAAGCGATTCTTGAGCCGCCCAAGATCGTACCGCTGCTGCCTGCGGCTTCAGCTGTGCCACCGGGTCGGCGCTGGTAAACCATCCACGGACCACATTGTCAGAGGCCCCTGTCGTCGTCTCTTTCCCCTCATCACCAAGCATGCAGGCGCTCGCAGCTTGAAGATCGCTCCCTGCCACCTTACGCTCGTACCCCGCTTGGAGCGGATCCTGTTCCGCAGAAGCGTCGAAGCCGAGCAGCAAGAAATATCCGTTTTTCCTTGTATCAGTGAGTGCCTGTGGAGGATTCGTTGTCAGGTTGTGATAGACCGGCGACGGGGGAGCTTCCATCACCATCCAGGCCAATCCAATCGCCCCGATGCCGACCGCCACCAGCGCGACGCCGAAGAGCACCAACCCCAAACACAACAAGACAAGTGATCGCGTCGTCGAAAAACAGGACCCTATAAACGACGAGATGCCAATGCGGACCCGCGCCACTCTGGCAGCAAACCGAGGACGTGGTCTTCTCGACGCCAAACGATCCTGCGTGCGAACCTGGCTTTTTGCTCCCGTTGAGTCGAAAAGAACATCAACAGCCGACGCAGCGACCGAAGGTGCAAGTTCTGGCTTCGAGTGAGTGGATTCAATGCCGGAATCCTGCCACGTTCCGGAAGACGATGGGCTAGGATTCACAAACGTGATCGATTCACTCGCCCGTACCCATTCCGGTCTCGTATCTTCCTGAAGATCAACCTTTTCCACGACGGGGGCTAGCGCTTCAACGACAGGGGCTAGCGATTCCGAGGGAGCCGATTCCCATCCACCACTACGCGACAGCTCGGCGACCACTTCAGGAGATTCCTCAACCAGCGGTAACGGAGTCGGCGGAACGACTGGAGCCTTCCCCTTCTTCTTGTCCCATTTTCGTTGCTTTTCAGACGGACGATGTGGCTGAACCTCAACTTCGCCCGTGCGCCAATGCGACAATGTATCCATCGAGGCAGGAGATGCCGATGGTGCATTGCTCGACGCTGTGGAGAGCGGAGGAGCCTCGGCTGTCTGGGACAGCGTGATGGGTGTTTCATGGTGCTCTGTGGAAACCGGTTCAGGCGCGGGGGGTGCTTCCGGGATTACCGTTGAACATGAAGACTCCGGAGCGGAGACTTCCGGAAATGGCTCCACGGGCTGCGGATCCATAAGAGACGGGAACGAAACTGGTTCAGATTCACGAGCGGGTTCGACCGGCTCTGACAGAGGCGGCACCGGAAGGTCCACCGTGAAGGAACTTGGGATAGCGCTCGATAAAGTCGGTGGCTCCTCTGGCCGCAAGGGTTCTTCCGAAAGAAGAACCTCAGTTGGCTGTGGCAGATCGGGCTCTCTGATTGCATCTGTTTCTGCAATCGATTCACTCACTTCACTCAAGATTGAAGGATGAGCTGCTGGCAACGGCTCAGGATCGCTGAATGAGACGGGCGGTTCTGGAGTTGATGTAATGGATGGCGCAGAGAGCTCTGGGGCTGGCACTGATTCTGGTTGGGCTGATTCTACTTCCCTCGCATCCTGTGAGATCGCATCCGGCTTAGACACTGCGGCAGGCGAACTCGACGACAAAGTTCCTGTGGCAAACTTCCATGTGCCGTCGAAGACGGTGTTCCATGAAAATGGGACCGTGGACGAAGAATCAGCGGCGGACGGGGTCGGGACCTCGGGTTCTGGAAGTACCGCGGGACTCGTTGACGGCTCCGCTGCAAAGACCGACTCACTAGGCTCCGTCAGGTCTGGCGCAGGAGCGGGACTCGCCAAGTGACCTGATACAGATCCAGGCTGAGTGGTAGCGGACGGGGCAAGAACGGATTCACTACCCAATAGGGGTGTTCCATCCGATTGAACTAACGGAGCCGTCGACGGGGCCGCTTCCTCAATCCTGATGGTCGAGTTCTCTATCTGCTCCCAGGGCATGGGAGAGGATAATCCTGGCGATTCGACGGAAGAGGTGATGCCTCCCTCAACTTCCGCAGTTCGCTCCTCTGAGGAGCTAGGGGTAAGCCCCTCACCCACAAAGGGCGAACGTTCGGCAATCGGATCCCCCATCCCATCATCACGATGTCCACTCGACGGAATCGGCGGCTTGGCCAATATCGATGGCAACATATCCTGATCGAGGCGATTGGCCTCCTGGATTGTCCCAGTAGATTCGGACGGCGGAACCTCCAGTTCCTGTGAAACCAAACCGACCGGTGCCGGGTCTATCAAAACGTCGGGAACATCGAGCGATTCGATGACGGGATTCGACGAACTGGGGAGCGAAGTCTCGTGACTCGGGGGAGCCCCTTCAAACTGTTCCCATGGCATCACATCAGAAGCCCTAGATTCTTCGGTGGGGGGTAGAATTTTGTCCTGGGGCTGCGAGGCGTCGATTTCCAATGACGTCCCTGCGGCAGGAGCCAGCGGATGAGGCACAAGAAGCTCACCTGTTTGTATATCGAAGAGAGAGGCAAACTGAAAGGCCACAGAGCTGGCCGGCGCAAGTTCTCTCACTTTGGCATAGAGCTGAGAAGGTTTCTTGGGATTTTCAGAGTCGGGACCCTCAATGAGAATGTCAATTGCCTTGCCCAATTCGGCCACAGCGGCCAGGGCATCCCCCTTTTCCTCGTATACATGGGCCAAGAGTTCGAGGAACGGGACGCAACGAGGTCCGGCAGCCAAGTATTCGCGCAACAAGGATTCGGCTAACCAGAAGTCTTGTCGCCCGATCGCTTCATTGGCGAGGGACTCAAATGCTTGCCGAGCCGTGGCAAGACTGCCTAGTCGTAGATGCAGCGTGGCAAAGAGCCGTCGAGCTTCCGTGTTGTGAGGATCAAGTGAGAGCAGATCTTTCAACGCAGCAGACGACCGGCCGTACTTGCCGGTGTTCATGTGGGTGATGGCTTCCTCAAGAAGCGCGCTTTTCTTGCTGTAGCCGACAACACCCCGTTTATGCACCCGGGAGGGAGTCTTTTTGTCAGCTTTTTGAGGGTGTTTCTTGTCGGTCCGCACCTTACAACCTTAGCAGATCATCGAAAGATGCGACGTAGCTTCCCTGGCCACTTTGCACCAGATTTCGCTTCCGTTCGGTTTCTCACGATCTTGAGGGAAGGCAAACTGGACCGAGGAGTGCAATCCTAGTGCCATTATGGTCTTCACAGTGGATTTGAACCCCCTTGATTATTAAGGTGTTAGACGAGCCCCTCCTCCTTTTTCCCCGATCCTTTTTCAAAAATGAACAAGCCCGTCAAGAATCGCGTTGAGAGGGCCTTCTCGCGAGGAGACCTCAGCAAATGGGCTGGTCCTTTTTGCGGGAACCCACGAAGCACGAAGCAGGGTTGAGTAGGCAGGGGAGCATCCATGGACAGGATGTCGAGCAACCAAGCAGCAAGTCCGGCTATGCTGGTCGCTGAAATCTGGCGCTAACTCAGTGGTTGCAGTAGCAGCTCTCATGCAACAGAACACTGTGTGGTTGTGTCGATGACGAGCCTGTGGTACCGTTCGCTATTCCTATTTCCATGCTCGACGTGGCCCGTGGGATAATCGGTCTCTCCGCGTACATTCCTTGGGAATCATGGATTTTTTCTCTTTCGCACATTTGAGGTGGATCAGGCAGGCCTCTCTCGTCTGTCTGTTGGCAGTGCTGAGTGGATTGCTGCTTCCCCTCACCCCGCGGGCTGAATCTGGAGGAAACTCCTCCGGACGCGTCTCCCTCGACTTCAATGATGTCGAACTCTCTGTTTTTGTTCGCTTCATTAGCGAGTTGACCGGTAAGAACTTCGTCTTGGACGATGTCGTCAAGAAGGCCGGGGGGAAAATCAGCGTGTATTCCCCTACCAAGGTCACGCACGACCAAGCGTACAGCATGTTCGTGGCGGCGCTTGAAGTCAGTCGTCTCGCGGTCATCTCGAAGGGCAATGTCCATCAAATCGTGGCGATGGGGGACCTTCCTCCGGAGCGCGGAGTATTCGTCTACAAGCTCAAAAACGCCAATGCGACCGACCTTGCCGCCATCCTGACTAATCTCGTCGCCCGATCTCAGACCGTGGCACAGACGGCACCGGGCACACGACCACTATTTAGGCCCTTGAGCGAATTCGAAGCCCCTGTCCAGGTCTTTGCTGACAAGGCCACGAACTCGATCATCATCAGTTCGACAAAAACCGCCTACACCAAGTTGCAGACCGTTATTCGAGACTTGGATACGCGTCGGAACCAGGTCTTTGTCGAAGCTGTCATCTTGGAGGTACAGGTCGATCGGCTCAGACAGATCGGGAGCGACCCTGTTCAGGTAATCGCTGCGGGTGAGAGCGGTGCAGTGCGAGGCATTGCTTCACTCAATACCGCCCCGGAAAATTTATCAACCATCGCGAAGGCCATTATTGGGGACGCTGTAACTGGAGGAGCGGTGTCGGCCCTCAACACGGTCAACATCCGCGCATTCTTACAACTGTTGCTGAGCCTCACGGACACGAATGTCCTGTCGACCCCCCAAGTGCTCGCCGCAGATAACCAAAAGGCCAAAATCGTCGTGGGCGAAAATCGTCCGTTCCCCACGGGTCAGGCCCAGGGAATCACGGGCGGGACCCTCGTCACGATCGAGCGAAAAGATGTCGGCGTCACACTGGAATTCACCCCGCAGGTTCTGGAGAATGACCTGATCCGATTAGAAATCAAGCAGGAGATTACCGCGATTGCGGAGAATGTCGCACAAACGATCGGAAGCGGGACGTCCAGCGTCCCAGTCGGACCCACCACGACCAAACGGTCGATGGAGACGACCACCATCGCGAAAGATCAACAAACGATCGTCGTCGGCGGGCTCGTGCGAGATAACATCATCATCAGCGAGCGAAAAGTTCCGCTCTTGGGCGATATCCCGTTCCTGGGTTGGCTGTTCAAGTTCCAAAGCCGAGCAACTGAGAAGCTGAACCTGCTCGTATTCCTGACCCCAACCTTAGTCAGGGATGAGATAGACATGGTGGAGTTGAATGCCCGTAAAGCAGCGGAATTGGGGGCACTGCAGCGAGAAAATCGGATTGAGGAACCGACGAAGCTCAAGCAAGATGTCTTAGAAAAACTCGAACGCCAGAATGGAACTCCCCGCCCCCTTCCGAATACAGTAGTTCCATCCACCCCGCTCCAGCCACCCGTGCAACATGAGTAATCTCTGCTCTAAGAGCATTGGCAATCGCTGCCTTAGCAGGATGCTGAAAAAGTCCGCAGATTTCCCACAGTCTGCTAGGCTCGCGCCTCCCACAAGTCCATAAGCCACTCCCTCTCCGAAGGCAAGACTCATTTAAGGCGGCGTAAACGCACCGCAACGTCAATAAATCAACGTACTAACTGAAAAAGCCTTGTACCTGATGGAGATTTTTCCAAACGCAAGCATATCCTCATGTTTGTGGCGTGCCCTTGGGGTGCAACTAAGGAAGGGAGAGGGACGAACTAAATCACATTTGATTCAGCACCGAATCGTTTTCGATTCACGTGGACCGCGTTCCATCCTCTGCAGGAGCTTGCGCACGGGCGCAATGCTGGGAAAAACCACAGACTACGTCAGCGGACATGCGCGTTTCAGATTAGGCACGTGGCTTGCTCGATATTCGTCTTGTCCGACCACCGTTTCCATCTCACTTAAATTGAGGAGGCCTCTATGGAACCCACGGTGGAGCACCGGAAGCACCGACGTTATCCTGTCCGGTTCAAAAGTATCTTTTCCACTGACGGTGTGCATATTGAGGACGGTCTCGTGCTTGATCTTTCCCTCGGAGGGTGTCGGTTGACGAGCGCCATTCACGTTCCTTCCGATATCCCGATAGAAATTCATATTCGACCCGATCAACACTCCCCCATTTATATCTCCAAGGCAGTTGTACGTTGGAGAGAGGATCCCGCCTTCGGTCTCGAGTTCAAAGAGTTACCTGAACTCGAATCGGCAACGCTGACTCGCCTGCTGTTGTCGTTGTCCTCTTGAGGGCAGGATGGTTCACGGAATCCTCACAGCGAGGTGCGAAGGCGGGAAAGGGATGCCCACACCGATGGCGACCATCCTGTTCATTGATGACGACGATCCGTTGCGGATGCTCTGCCAGACTGTGCTCGAAGGGGCGGGGTACCGTGTCCTGACCGCCGAAAGTGGGCCACACGGCCTGCGTTTCTTGCAGCATCAGGAGGTGGATCTGGCCCTCGTCGATATTTTTATGCCGAGCATGGACGGCTTGGAAGTCATTCAACTCATTCATAAGACCCGACCCGCCTGCAAGATCATTGCGATGTCAGGCAGCTCATGGGAGTGGGACTATCTCGACACGGCGAAGCATCTGGGGGCGAACGAGACGCTCAAGAAGCCATTCAGTCGGCAAGAGTTGCTGGATGCGGTTTCCTCTCAACTGAAATGAGCACACTCCACGTCCCCCCGTTGTCCGATCACGACGTATCACACAACTCTGTCAGCTGGGTCATCTGTCGCCGGCGAGTTGGATCAGGAGAGCGAACGAGTTGATGGCTTTCAACGCCAAGAATGCTATGCTAAAGAGGTGCCCACAATAGGAGACTCTATGAACGAGGAGAAGAATCCGGAATGTCCAGACGGTCATGGGGAAATGGTGCCCGCAATGGGAGAGGTGAAGAAAGGTGAGATAAGGAGAATTGAGCAGAACTGGGAGTGCGACACCTGCGGGAAAATTGTTACGTTACCCTTCCCCTAAACAAACGTTGTGTCTCCGCGACACAACGAGCGATTCGGCACCGGGTTTTTCAGGCCCTGATGTCAATCCATTAGAGACCACGCAAACCGTCCGCTAGCCTAGTCGGCCGTTTATTCATCCCCCATCTCTTCCATCAAATCACTGATCACCTGCCCCAAACGCTGTTGCTCAGGCTCCGTGATCTGAAAGAAGGCCAGCCCGAATGTGTGGCCGCTCACCCACTGCACGTTTGCTGCTTCTATCATGAGCGGCCATTCGATGTCTGGTGCATAGATCCGCAACTCCAACGACACACCCGGCACCACGGTAACCGGACTCTCGATGCGGCATCCGCCCGTAGACAGATCCAGCATGTTGCCCGCCCCTTCAAGTTTCGAGGACGTCGAAAACGTGGTACGGAATTGCACCCGAAGCCTCGGCATCGCCCGGCGATCTTCCGTCCTCATATCCATGATGGACTAGCCTTCCACCTTCTCATCCGCCTCCCTGCTGCATCAGCAGGGTGTGAGTCCGGTCAATGTGAAGGACCAAATGGGACATTCTTCGATCCAGGTGACCGTGGATCTCTATGACCATCTCATTCCAGGAGGCAACAAGCAAGCAGTCGATCGATTGGATGGACCCGTAGAAAACAGGCTGTCAGAGGGGAAAACAGCACCCCAGGCGTACCCTCCACACTCAGGCGAAGAGGCGCAAGCCATTGAAACTAAGGAGAAGCCGAGAAGAAGGTATGGGGTGAGTGCGCGAACGATTTCAGAACTTTTCTGCTGAGTCAGCCAGAGTTGCCCTGCCTTGAAATGGTTTCTGGTTGAATCTGAGATGCGCGGTTAGCGGGCCGCTCAATCAACCGGCGGTGTCCACTAAACCGGGGGAAGATCTCCCGCTCACCGCACCGGCTGAAACAGCACGTCGTAGTCGCTTCGATTCATCGAACTCGCCGTGTGCCTCGGTCTCAAGACAAAGGCCCGGGTCCTATTGGGAGCCGAGCCTTTACTTCATATCGCGGAGGCTGTCACCCCGTCACGCGGTCTGAAGCATCTTCACTTTACTACGCCCCCGGACCAGTGCCTATGAGGACAAACCCTAGTCTTGTTCAGGAGGAACCGGGTTCCTCGGATTGTATCGATGCACACCAAGCTGTTTGATTGTCCGCCACTCCCACGGTGGTACCGGCTACGGGTCCGCTCTCATATGTTTTACGATCACCACTATGGCGGGTAAGCCCGCGCATCTCTTGAGGAATACCATGCTCCCCTTTCCCACTCTATCCTGCGCTAATATTATATGATGGCTCAGGGGACACGACAGACTAGGGAAGATAGTCCGAGGTTTATTACGAGGTTTACTATTGACTGCGTGCTTCCGCTCGCTAGCACGCAGCTTCAAGCGGACGGCTGCGTTCTCGAAAGTTTAGAGGATGGACATAAGCTCATCACCCCTGATTACCTGAGAACAGGGGACCTTGTGAAAGTCCAATTATGGTTGGAAGGCGAGGAGGCCTTTATAGACATCCCGCTGGCGGTAGTCAGTAAGGTGCACACGCCCTGGATCACGGTGGATGTGATCCGGGTGAGCCCAACTGACCGGTTACGATTGAAACGATTTATCCAGACCCCCGCAGCCATGCACATTAAAAAACCTGCTCTCATCGACCATCTTCTCATTCGGGCTTAGCTCGGCGGCGCCCTCATTGCGTGGAATCAACAACCCTGCGAATCGCTTTCAAGCAGATCAAGCAAGCAACGAAGTTACCGCAGCGAGAGTTAGACAGGATTTTCAAGGAGGATTGACCCACTGCTTCGGCTACTTCTTCCGCCATTCCCACGGCGGCACGGGCTTACCCTCACGGACAATTCCCCGCTACTCGATACCCCGCCGCTTCTCCCGCCAGTCATTGCGCGGTCGATGTTCTCTGCCCTTTTACAGACGATATGGTGCTCCTACGGAAGCTTGCTTGTGCACGTCGATATAGCTATCCTTTTAAATCGGATCGGCAAGGTGAGGAAGTGTCAATGGCTAACAAACTGCTTAGAATTTTCCTCTTTTTAATTCTCAGTGCCTGCAGCGCGCCACCCAAGGCACCAACCACTGATGAGCGGACAGTGCGCCAGGAGAGGGGAGAAGTTGAACAGCCCGCAGGGACAACCGAGGCGCAAACAGCCGCAACTCCACCAGAACCTAGATGCAACAAGCAGCTTAAACAAGGGTACGCACTGAGAGAACGCATTGACAATGAGTACTGGCAGAGCAGAAGGGCAGGAACCTTTCGAGATCGGAGCGATGAATTCACGGCGAGATGGGGGGAAGAAGCGGGACAGTGGGCCGACGAGACAAGAGCCGTTCTTCTTCAAATTGGTGGGCCGACAGCTAAGAGCCGCTTCCAAAATGCAAAAACACCTATCGGCATGGTGAGTGGAGATCTGAGGTGGAACAACATCAGAAATTTTCTTCGGACGAGATTGGCAGCCCTAGCGTCGATTTGCAAAGCACCATAGCATCACCACCGCCGAATCTCCCGCCAGTGTTTGCGCGGTCCATGATGCCCCTACCCACAATTCCCCGCCCGCCGACACCTCGGAGCTTCCCCTCAATTGGTTGCCTCAACGGATTCTCTTCCGCCACGCCCAGGCAGCACCGGCTGCGGGTCAGCCCACAACCCCTTCCGGCCCTCTCGGGCATCTCGCTCCAACCCTTCGAGCACCGTTTCCCCCGGCGCATACTTCCGATACCACCAGGACCAGCCGTCTTTGACCAGCACGTGATTGACGTTGGTACCATCCGGCAGGAGGACATCACCAAGGGTGCGCCCATATTTGTCGAGGCCGTGCGAAGGAGGCGCCGAATGACCAGAATGGAGGTCATCACTCTCCCACAGGGGGGTCGCTAACGTTTCCGGCCACGTGCGGCGCGTAAGCATCGAGGGATCACACGGCCAGGTTATGTCAAGCTGCTCGTCTGATGAAGGACTCTGCTCCAAGATGGACTTCCTCATCCTGATAGTCCGGCTCACCACTTTGGAGTGCCAAGACCTTCTCCTGTCGGAGCAGGCGATTCTGCTCGATCGCGGAGTCGTGGACACACCCGCAATTCACACAACGCCAACTGGCCGTCCACATCTGTCCATATGAGCCTTCAAAGTCTAGGAAGTGGTCTTCTACCGTGAGACCCGAGCAGCGTGAACAAGTCATGATCGCCCTCCTTGGTGCAGGCCGTACGTAAGCTTATCCGTCAAGGAGACGCAGTAGCGTACGGCATCTTCCCTAGAACCTAGACCAGCGAGAGGTAAAACATCGGTTACTTCCTCTTAGCCTCAATCTTGTACCTGAATTGCTCATACGTAGTTCGCGGAATAATCTTCATCTGCACCAACTCATCTTTCCACTGGTATGGTCGGCCCTTGATGATCTTCTCTGGGTAGGCCTCGCCAATACCGAGGACAATGGCCCAACCAAGCGGGAAGGAAACAACAGTTCCCATGACGGCAAGCAGAAAGCATGCTCCGACGAGTGCGCGTAGATCGGTCATGATGACGCCTCCTGGCAACTGAGCCTGTGAATGTCCGCTCTGTGAGAAGAATAGCGGACGGGGCGTGGGGGGAAAGACCCGAAGGAAGTACTTCGGAGGGGGGATAGCCTTGAGGCAACTCTGCAATGGAGGCGACCTCTCACATGTTGTAGACAGTCGCCTCTTCGATGGACATGGTTTCGCGTTTGGGGCGGTCGTTACTCTTCATTGCCCCGTGGCCCGCTGACTTTGAAGCACGTGCCGGTCGGTGGCTATGACAACTCGATTATTTTCTAAAGCTCTTATTCGTGACGGTTTCTCCGTAGTTCTCAAAGAGGGCTTCAATAAAGACTGGTGCCAATAGAGACATGTTTGTCGATGTACCCGTACTATAGACTTCCCCTTGCCAAAGAAGCTCGATTGTTTCAGGCATCTTCGATTTCTGAAGATCAATCACCGCTATCTGGAAATGCCGAGGAAATTCCCGATCAGCCTGGCCATTGGAATCAACAGTTACGCTGCCGGGGTCGATTGAATACTTGTAACGTACGCCAATATTTGCAGCCTCAAGAGAAGTAGCTTTCCCGTACCCTCTCGCGGACATCTTTTCTTCGATGCGAGCCGAAATAATATGCTCAGTTAGGCTGAGGGAATCTGGAGTGAGCACAATGAACATAGGTGGTTGAGGAGGATCACTATAAGAAACTGTACTTACAGTTCCACTTATACAACCAGCAAGAGAGACTGAGGCCATGCTTATCGAAATCATACGAACACAAATAGCAGCAATCATCGTTTGCCTCTCCCTGGATGTTTTTGGCTGACAGCACATTGCACAGGGAAGCGGCAAAGGCTTCCAAATTCTGTAAGAACCACACCTGAGCGGAAGCGGTAGAGACGAATCGAGAAGGGCATAGGGGCCTCGCGGGGAGGCGTATTGTAGGAGGGTGCGAAGGAAGGCGCAAGGGCCACAGGCGAGGGTTTACCAATGAGCTTCGCGGGAGGGGGGCAGTAGGTGGGTTAGTAATAAAAGAAACTCGTAGTGATTGCGAACAACAAATTCACCGCACACAATGCAGTAATAGTTATCCGTCGAATGACTTAGGGCAATCCCTTCCACTTCCAGCTACCGATGTTGACATAGTGGAGGAGCTACCCGCAGTTTCTAAGACTGCTTGACTCCCGTCCTCATGGCGTCCATAGTGATGCTGCGAGGTGTGCAGCTCGCTGACTGTCCTTTCTCTTGCGCTTCCTGACCCTTCCCCGCGTAACTGATTACTCAGTCTCTACCGCCAGAGTTTCTCTGAACGGCTGCATGCCGTGTGTCAAGGCCTGCTGATGGAGGCGGCCAGAATGCTGATCCTTGTCACCATCATGTTCTTGCTGACGCTGGTGCTCTTGGCCCTCTACCTCTATGTGTCCGGCGTGTTCACCAATCGGAGAGCGTTCCAGTTTGGCTTTTCTATCCTGTTGGTCTTCTTTGCGCTGACCATCGGGATTGGCATTCATTCCTACCAAGGCTACGACCTCACGGCCACAACCCCGGTGTCGCTGAGTGAGGTTCTGCCAGAACCTTAGGCAGGTCTGCAAAGAAGGTAGCTCGACGGTGGTCACTCAGCACCGATCAGGATGAGTGAACGGGCACTCGTCGATACTTCACCGCAACTTACCCAATGCTCAAATACCTCCCCCTACTCTCTCGAGGAACCTGCGGCAGGGATTGCATATTCGTAGACGCACTATCAAAGGAGACACACTATGACCCTCGTTCTTACTCAGGCCCTCGCTCAGGCCAAGCGCTCTGAAGCTCATCTCATGGCTCAGTATGCCGTGACGCTGGTGTTGGCAGAGTCTGCCTCCCTGAAGGAGGCCACTCTGGCCATTCTGCGAGGCATCGGCGAAAGTCTGGGCTTGCAATTGAGCATGTTCTGGCGAGTGGATGAGCAAGCAGGGGTGCTGCGCTTTGTTGACCTGTGGCATAGCCCGAAGATCGACGCATCCGAGTTCATCGAAGGCAGCCGGGATCGAAACATTCACCAAGGTACGGAGCTCATTGAGCGTGTCTGGAAGACGGGCAAGCCCTTCTGGGCTTGGGATATTGGCGCGGCCACCGGGTTCCGCCGAGCTCCGATGGCGGCGAGAGTCGGTCTCCATGGATGGTTTGCCTTTCCCATCCGCAAGGGTGAACGCATTTATGGAGTCATTGAGTGTTACGGCCCTGAGATCTGTGAGCCGGATCACGAGGTGTTGCACATGGTGGCGGACATCGGTATCAAAGTGGGGCAGTTCGTCGACCGCAAGGAGACCGAGGCAGAGCTCCGCCAAGTCGAGGTCAAGGTCCAGGAAGAGGCACGGCTGGCCGAGGTCGCGCGAGTGGTGGGAGACATCGCACATGATATCAAGAACATGCTGATGCCCATCGTCTCGGGCGCATCCCTCCTTGAAGAAGAACTCAACGAGTCCTTCGACCGATTGACGCAGCCAGTGACCGGCGCCGTGACACGCAGCCGAGAACTGACAAAAGAACTCATCGACATGATTCAGAATGGATCCCGGCGCATTCAGGAGCGGGTCGGCGAGTTCGCAGATTCCATCAAGGGGCACGCGCGGTCCCCACAGTTTGCTCCCTGTCACATTGCCGAGGTGGTGGCGAGCGTGTATGCGATCCTGCGTATCCCCGCCGGAGAATGTGGCATCGCCCTGTGCGTCGACGGGCTCGACACCCTCCCCGCGATCCAAGCGGATGAGAGCCAACTGTTCAACGCCTTCTATAACCTGGTGAACAACGCCATACCGGAAGTGCCGCCGGGTGGCTCGGTCACAGTCAAGGGCCGCACGGAGCGCGAGGGACAGAGCATCGTGGTGTCTGTCATTGACACAGGGAAGGGCATGCCCCCCGAAGTCCGGGAGAGCCTGTTCACCTACCATGCGATCAGCCGGAAAGTCGGCGGGACCGGACTCGGAACGAAGATTGTGAAAGACATCGTCGACGTACATCGAGGCGGGATTACGGTGGAAAGTAAACCAGGCGTCGGGACCTCGTTCCATCTCACGTTACCTGTGGAAGCTGTGAGTCCGGGCAATCAAACCCCATGAGCCTTCACAAAAGCAGGCTAATTATTGAACCCGACCGTGGATGTGCGGCTCCATCGCCATATGCTCCACCGCTAACTCCTGGCCTCTCGACCAGCGCACGTCCGCCTCAGGCACCTTGATCCGTTTCGCATTCGGGAGCGTAACGGTCAGTGAGAGGATTTCTCCTGGTCGCATCGGAAGGTCTCCTGAGAGACGCCAGCCTGAACGCGAGAGATTTCACACGTTGCCTGGCCCTGGAACAGACCTGCGTTGTAGGTGACGGAGCAAGTGCACGGGGAAGCGACGGTGAGGACGAATCAAGAAGGGCATAGGGGCCTCGCGGGGAGGCTCATTGTAGGAGGGTTACTAACTGGTCGCAAGAGCTGGGCGGGCAAATGCGGGCATTTCATACGGTAACGGCTTCTAACTGAGACCTTCCAAGCCGTCCGTTGGAGATGTCAAGGGTTACGGGAGCGTCGGAGATGCCGAGGGGCAACAATCCCATTTTTACCACTTCAATCTCTATTATCGGCTTGAAGCGTTCTGAGAGACTGCGACGTATACCGGACAGGAACTAGCCTCCTCCAGTGTGCTTCTCAAGCCTTCGTGTTTTGGTCGCACGCCTTTTGACTTGAAGAACATGTTCGATGCCTCTGAAGAATAATGGCGAAGTCGTAGTCGGGTTAAAACACGTGTTCGAAGGCTGGGTCCATTTCATTAGCACAGCTTCTAGTGATGGTCCTTGACTAATCAAGTTTCGTTGATATATGCTTAAGCATGGTTGCTTTGTCTGTCTCACTCAAAAAATCCGTCACATTGTTTCATGCCTTATCCGACGAGACGAGGTTAGCATTGCTTGAACGGCTAAAGGAGGGGGAACAATGCGTCTGTGAGCTGACAGATGCAATGAGGGCCGCACAGTCTCGGTTGTCATTTCATCTCAAGGTACTTAAGGAAGCCGGGCTCATTCGGGATCGCCGGGAGGGGCGTTGGATGTATTACTCGATCGATCCAGATGCGATTGAGGAACTCGAAACTGTGGTAGATACGTTGAAACAAGCGGCGAAGACAGCAGTTTCATCAAATCGGTGCTGTTGATTTTTTTGACTCTAACTAATCAATATTTCTTGATGGGAGGGCGCTATGAATGATCAACAAGGGTTAAAAGAAGAGATCAAGGCTCGGTATGGGAAAGCCGCGTTACAATCCCAGCAAGAGGAACGGCGTTCGTGTTGTGGGGCGGGTTCTGTCCTGACGGACGGGCAGCTAGACCCTATTACCGGCAATTTGTACGGAGATGGCCAGACGGCAGTACTGCCAGAAGAGGCAGTTCGGGCGTCGCTCGGCTGTGGCAATCCGACCGCATTAGCACAAATTGCGATGGGAGAGACAGTCTTGGATTTGGGGTCGGGCGGTGGAATCGATGTGCTGCTTTCGGCGAGGCGCGTTGGGCCCACCGGCAAGGTCTACGGGTTGGACATGACCGACGAAATGTTGGAACTGGCCAGAGCCAACCAAGCCAAGGCCGGTGTCACCAATGTCGAGTTTCTCAAGGGGGATATCGAACACATTCCATTGCCGGACAATTCGATTGACCTGATCATCTCCAACTGCGTCATCAATCTGTCGCCGGATAAGGATCGCGTGTTAGCTGAAGCCTTCCGGGTGCTGAAACCGGGTGGGCGGTTTGCGGTGTCGGACATCGTGATCCGAGGCGACATGCCGAAGGAAATTCGACAGAGCATCGAATTGTGGGCTGGTTGCATAGCTGGAGCATTGGAGGAGACCGAATACAAGAGGAAACTCAAACAGGCAGGTTTCGAGCAGGTGTTCATAGAAGCAACGCGCGTCTATACTGCCCAAGATGCTCGGGACCTCTTCAATGGAACGGGCGTTGACATTGAGGCTATCGCCCCCCTTGTCGATGGCAAGTTCGTGAGTGGCTTCGTTCGAGCTTCAAAGCCAGTAGCGAGCCAAGCGGCTTGTTGTGCCACAAGTTGTTGCACATGAACCAATCGTGAAACAGCGGATTCTTATTCTCTGTACCGGAAACTCAGCGCGCAGCCAGATGGCAGAAGCCCTACTCCGCCTCGTTGTGGGTCACCACTTCGAGGCCGTGAGTGAGCCTGAGTGGGGTGGAGTAGGATAGTGACAACGCTTTCGTAAACCGCTGGGTGCTGCAGCTGATGAAGTCCGATGCGCTCAACGTGCTGGTCCTGTGTACGGGTAATTCCTGCCGCTCCGTGATGGCTGAGGCGTTGATCAATAATCTCGGTCGGGGCCGGTATCTGGCCTGGAGCGCCGGAACTGTTCCAGCGGGATATGTCCACCAGAAATCTATCGAGACGTTACAACGGCATGGCATTGATCCCGGTCAGCCACGCAGCAAGTCATGGGATGAGTTTGCTGAACAACCATTCGATCTGGTGATTACGGTCTGCGATCAGGCTGCGAGCGAAAGTTGCCCACTATTCCCAGGAAGCCCCAAGAAGCTGCATTGGAGTACGCCCGACCCGGCCAAAGCCACCGGATCAGAGGGCGACATAGATGTGGCGTTTGATAAGGCCTTTCTCATGCTCAAAAACCGTGTCGAGGAGTTAACGAAATGACCGCCTGTGCACCTCGATACTCACGTTATCTAGCTGAAGAATCTCGCTCGCTTTCACAACGCACTCGCCTCATGCCCTAGAACGATCTTCTCATGTCGCAGGATTCGGCTCGGCTTCGGCTTGTTTGAGAATCCCTTCGACCGCCTCGCGCAGGCGATCCAGAATTCCCTTATTGTCGGTGCCTCGAATATCCACTGGCACGAAGTGGCTCGCATTAAATCCGGTCCCACGGATGAGTTTCTTGAATAGCTTCTCCTGGGCCTTGGGAGCGCATGTGCCCACGAGCAGGAGCTGTCCAGCTTGGCCGCCTTCATCGCCTCTTCCAAAATGGCGTTTCCCCTCTGACCGCACAACTGCGGACTCAGGACGGTGTACTTGACGTCTAGGTCCGATTCGACCTCGAACGAGAGCTTTTCATATCGGAATCTTTGAATGAATCGCAGAGCCCTTTACAGTTGCACAACAGCACCTTGATTTCCATGACACTCCTCCCTCTCAGCCGCCCATATCTCATATCATAGGATGAACCGCAGAATGTGTGACAGTCACCTCGTCGTCAGAGTCAGAAGTCAGTGCGCGAAGCACTCAGCCGTTGTTTCCTTTGCAAACTGGTGAAAGATGGCCATGTTTCCTGGCGAGATGAACAGCAAGCGAGATGCCTCTGCCAGGAGTCTGACCCGGCCAGAGGTTCGTCAAAAAAACCACTATGTTATCGGATCACGAAAGTTGGGCACGCCTTGACAAGAGGAAAAAGGTCTCTCACCAGAGTCACGAGCAAGTGTGCCTGTATGTCTCTTAAGACGCACAGGCTCACAGCGGGCTGACTTCTTGGCAGAAAGGACCGTCTACTAATGTTCAACAAACTGCCCAGAAATTAAATGGAACAGTACAGCTCCAATAATATTTGTTTTTGAATCTTCCTGGGCCCTTGCGAGCCACCACACAAGATCGATGGGTTAAACGCCAAGGCCTCAAGGTGACGAAGGACTTCCCCTTCCGCGACTGACGTAGGGATCATCCGATCACTTCATTTGGCCGGGGGATAGTCTTTGAATGCCTTGGCGACTCCCTTGTCGACCATTTCAAAATTCTTCTCCAAGCTGTCTCCCACCGTTTCCGTGATCACGGCCTGCCACACCATCTTCTTTTTCGATGATTCAGCTAGATTCACGAGCAAGGTGGCTTCCTTATACTTATCGGCCTCATTCACGCCGAATGCCAGGTGTACCAGCAGGTCTGGACGGTCTTCTAAGCCGACTTGCCGAAGCCCTTTGGCGGCGAGTTGCTCGTTGACCATTTCCTTGATCCGGTTCCTCAAAGGCGATTTGTTGTCAGACGCCCCGATCTCTAGCCCTCTGTCCGTCATCCCCGAAAAGGCAAACGTGTGAAACGCAGAGAACTCGGCGGACCGATTGAAATCTGTGAGCACTTTGATCTCATACGCCTTCGAGCAGCCTCCGGCAACGAGCAGTCCCAGCGCCAGCCACAGGATCAGGAATCTGATGTTCATCGTGTGTCTCCCTCCCACTATGAGGTCTTGTGCAGAAACCACAGGCCCAGAACATACACCAAGCCAACTTGTGGATACCAGTCACAGGCCCCCGGAACGCCCGTGCGACAAATTGGACCCAGTCTTACTCTCTGCATTGACTCAAGAAAGCTTTGTTTTTGAACCAGAGAGAAGGATAAGCCAAACCCCTAGCCAAATTGAACCATAGCTAGGCGTTCCGGAACAGGTTATTGGCCCCATTGTTGGAAGGAAGTTCGATAACAGAAAAGGGGTGGCCTGTAGAAGACTGATTATTAAGAGAAAAAAGT
>CAVUHR010000009.1:0-33156 GCA_963741245.1 Nitrospirota bacterium
ATGCCGACCCCTCCAACATTTTTCTTTCATCCTGGGGCTCTGGCGTGATCACCGTCACCGAACTGTATAAATCGTTCCCGATGGGCGGGCAGACCCTCACGGTGCTAAAGGGCGTCAATCTACAGATTCAGCGGGGGGAGTTGATTGCCATTGTCGGGGCTTCGGGAGCTGGAAAGAGCACGCTGCTCCATATTATCGGGACGCTTGATCGTCCTACGGCAGGGACGGTCCACTTCGACGGCCAGGATATGTTTCATATGTCGGAGGATGAACAGGCAGAGTTTAGGAATCGGCGTGTCGGGTTTGTCTTTCAATTTCATCACCTCCTTCCGGAGTTCACTGCGCTTGAGAACACCTGTATGCCGGCTCTGATCCAGCGACGGTATCAGGTAGATATTGAACCGGACGCCATCGCGTTGTTGGAGGAGGTCGGGCTGGGGGCTCGATTGCATCACAAGCCCGGTGAGCTCTCCGGCGGTGAACAGCAGCGCGTGGCTGTCGCACGAGCCCTCTTGCAGAAGCCTGATCTCGTGTTGGCTGATGAACCGACCGGAAA
Organism: Nitrospirota bacterium; assembly: GCA_963741245.1. Classification (GTDB taxonomy): domain Bacteria; phylum Nitrospirota; class Nitrospiria; order Nitrospirales; family Nitrospiraceae; genus Palsa-1315. The sequence continues at coordinate 557 of CAVUHR010000009.1, forward strand.
TTTGGATACACATACAGGCGAAGCGCTTTTTGCCATGATGCGTGAACTGAACAAAGCCCGCGGGACGACCTTCGTGATCGTCACCCACAACGACAAACTGTCTGCCCAAGCCGATCGGATCGTGCATATGCAGGACGGTCAGATCGTCTAACTCTTGACGAGCACCCGTTCGTCGAATAGAGTGGAAAGAAACCACGAGCGTTCATGAGAATGACATCATGATGCAACCGCATACATCGATTCTGGTTCTTATATGTTTTCTCCTGTCGCTGGTGGCGACGCCGGCAGTGGCTGTGGAGTTTGTCGTCGTCGGCCCCCGTGCGGCTGGGATGGGTGGTGCCGGAGTGGCCGTGACCACCGACGCGTACGCCACCTATTGGAATCCCGCTGGGCTGGCCATGGTCAAATCCATGGACATTCGGATCCAAGGGACGGGCCAGGTAACTGGTCGGGAAGGTATCATCAAAGCACTGGGCGATTTGAAAGATTTCAATCCCAACGATACTCAGGCGAAGGCCCAGAGCATCGCCGATCAAATCAACCGACCCGGCGCCACAATCTCCGGACTTGGCGCAGGCGGTCTCTACTTCAAGGGACATTTCGGCGAACATGCATTCGGGTTCAATGTGTCGGATGTCGCAACGTCCGGAGCGTTTGTCAGTTCACCGTTGCTTGTCTCGGGGACTGGGCCGGTCAATATTTCCGGTCAAATGGCGTTACGGGGATTGGAAGCTCGGCAGGCGGCATTTTCCTACGCCTATGCATTTGCGGATAAGACTTTTTCCGTCGGTATCACGGGCAAGATCATCCAAGGCGCGGCCTACAACACGACGACCAACCTTCAGGGCGGAGTGGATCCGAATCTCTCGGACAATTTCGGGAAGGCAGAGATCTCCACCTCCTATGGGATCGATCTCGGAGCCATGTATCGTCCTTCTTCCTGGCTGAAATTCGGTGTGGTCGCAAAAGACATCAATCAGCCGACCTTCGATGCTCCGGGCGGCCTCCAATACAAGCTGACTCCTCAGGTGCGAGGTGGTGTGGCCGTGAATCCCTGGTCGACGATGACCATTACCGCCGATATGGATATCACGTCTAATCAGACGCTCGTGCCAGGTCTCAAGAGTCAAGTGTTGAGCCTCGGGATGGAACAGACGATTCTGTCGGAATTTCTCTCATTGCGTGTGGGAACCTATAAGAATGTGCATGACGCAGGATCCATCTTCACGCCGACCGCCGGATTCGGATTCCGAATTTATTCCTTCCGTTTAGATCTCGCCGGCGGCTATGACTTTAATCAAGGTGGCGCGGTTGCCTCTGGCGCGCTCGGTTGGATATTTTAAATGGTATACTGAAACCATGTTCATGCTTCATCACCTACGACGTGGCATCTTCCTCTGCCTTCTTCCTCTCGTAGTTGCCGGCTGTGGCGGGTTACAGGAAGTGTGGGAAGGACCGGGGGCGAGAATGTTCCGGCCTCAAGCCATTGCTGTGCTCCCTCCCATGGCGAGCCAATACGACAGCGCGCGCGAGGATATTCAAGAGGTCTTGTCCGGCGCCCTGAACAAGACCGCCAGTATCGAGCATGTGGTGTCTCCTGAGAATGTGACGGATATCTTCCAGGCTTCAAAGGAAGCGTTCGATGCGCTGGTGTTCTACTTCTCACGCCTGGAAATGACGGGTCAGTCTGACAAGGACGCCGCTGTGAAATTGGGCAAGGCGCTGAACGTGGACTCGTTTTTAGTCGTACGGGTGAACTCCTGGGAATACATGCGCAAGGAAGGCGATAATGTCGGTCGAGTGGGCCTGAGCCTCCGTCTGGTCGATGCCACCACAGGCACCACCGTGTGGAAGGCGCGACATGAACGGTCGGAGAGCTACATGTTCTACCGGCCGATTTTAAAGGATATCGCGAAAGAGTTGGCTGCTGAGATGATTAAGGCCATGCCTCCCCAAGCCAAACATTAGTCCCCGCCCCGTCTGAATCCTTCTCAGTGCGGTTGGAGAGAGACCGGCTTTCGTCAGGTCGAACAGCGATCTGTTTTGTTTTCAATGAGGAGAGGGTTGGATCAGATGCCTAGCGTGTTTGGCCTGAGCCTCTCGCATGGCATTTTTCAATGAGCGCACAAATTCAGCTACACGCTTCACCATTTCTGGTTTCTGTCGATGTGCGGCAATCAGCTTGACGATAGCGCTGCCGACGATCACCCCATCGGCAATGGCCGCGACCTTGGCAGCGTCCTCCGGCGTCGCAACCCCGAATCCGACCGCCACAGGCACTTGAGTGACTTTCCTGATTTTCTCGACGTTCTTACCCACATCAGCCAAGTTGGGTAATTTCGCGCCGGTGATCCCGGTCAGCGACACGTAATAGACGAAGCCCTGTGACTGGCGTGCCACAAAGGTCCGTCGCTCTGCCGTGCTCGTGGGAGCCAGAAGAAAAATCAGTGGAAGCCCAGCCGCGGCAGCCGGCCCTTTTAGGGGTCCTGCTTCGTCCGGCGGCATGTCAGGCATAATTAGCCCGTCAACACCGGCTTGGGCGGCCTCCCGGCAGAACCGTTCAGGACCGAACGCATGAATACTATTATAGTAGGCCATCAAGACCAGTGGAATCTGGGTCCTGACCCTGAGGCGTGTGACCATGGGAAGGATCTTTCGCAGGGATGTCCCACTACGCAAGGCTCGTTCTGCCGCCTGTTGGATCACGGGACCGTCGGCGATGGGATCGGAAAACGGCACACCTAATTCAATGATATCAGCTCCGGCCTGTTCTAACTCCACGACAAGTTGCTCGGTCTCTTGCAGTGAGGGGTCTCCTGCCATCACATAGGTAATGAGGGCCTTCTCACCTCGCTGACGAAGCTGTGCAAAGGTACGGTCGAGCTTCGCTATCACAGCGCGATCCCCCGCATCTTGGCGATCTGCTGGACATCCTTATCCCCACGACCGGATAGATTCACGACCAGAAGCTGGTGCTTCTTCATCGTAGGCGCCACTTTCACAGTATGGGCAATGGCATGGGCGCTTTCGAGGGCCGGCATGATTCCTTCTTTTCTGGCCAGCAGATCAAACGCAGCCATCGCTTCGTCGTCGGTCACCGACGTGTATTCGGCTCGACCTTGATCCCTCAAATAACTGTGTTCGGGACCGATCGCGGCGTAATCCAGCCCGGCTGAAACCGAATGGGTCAGATTCACCTGTCCATCGTCACCCTGGAGGAGATAGGTCATGGTCCCTTGCAAGACGCCAGGCCTCCCACCGGCAAAACGCGCGGCGTGCTTTCCGCTCGCAACCCCCATACCACCGGCTTCGACGCCGATCATTTTCACCTTCTTGTCTCGAATGAAGGCATGGAAGAGGCCTATGGCATTACTGCCTCCACCGACGCAGGCAATGAGGCAATCTGGCAACCGGCCTTCTGCCGCCAGAATCTGTCGTCGAGTTTCACGTCCGATGATGGATTGGAAGTCACGGATCATCATCGGATAGGGATGGGCTCCGAGGACTGAACCGAGAACGTAATGGGTTGTGCGGATATTCGTCGTCCAATCCCGCATGGCTTCGCTAATGGCATCCTTGAGTGTGCGACTTCCCGCGTTGACTCCCGTAACGGTCGCGCCAAGCAATCTCATGCGAAAGACGTTCAGCGCCTGGCGTTGCATGTCTTCCGTCCCCATATACACTTCACATTGCAGTCCAAACATCGCCGCGACAGTCGCCGTCGCCACCCCATGCTGTCCGGCCCCTGTTTCAGCGATAATGCGCGGCTTCTTCATCCGCTGGGCCAGAAGCCCTTGTCCGATCGCGTTATTAATTTTATGGGCCCCGGTATGACAGAGATCTTCACGTTTCAAATAGATCTTTGCGCCACCCAACCTCTTCGTGAGTCGTTGTGCAAAATAGAGCGCCGTAGGACGTCCGACATAATGCTTCAAATAATAGGCGAGTTCGGACTGGAAGCCCCGGTCTTTTTTTACACGGGCATATTCCTGCTCCAATTCAAGCAGGGCAGGCATGAGTGTTTCAGGGACATAGCGCCCGCCATATGCGCCGAAGCGACCTTGTTTGTTGGGAACCGAACCCATCACCATCCTCCTGTTCGTTTAACAGGACCAAGAAAAACCACTCTGGCGTAGCAGGACTTCGATCGCACACGCCTGGAACAAAAAAACCACCCTTCGCAGGATGCTCAAAAAGGCGACCTTCTCACCCTCCCAACCCTGGCGCGCCGAGACGCTCCTTGTCCCAGGCAAGGCCGCAGAGAATGACCAAAGATGGTTCTTCCGATCTTGCTCGTGTACGTATTCCTATGATGGCCCGGATGAGTCCCCCAATGCGCGCGTCCAACGAGGGTCTTCTGGAGACTGCGCGTTGCGCGAGCACAGGGGACTCACCGGGCCATCTCACCCCCTGCTGGCGGACTTTTTCAGCATCCTGCCGAGTCCCGCAGTATAGACGGGCTCATGTCAGCGAGACAACCCTGGCAGCTCGAATGAATGCACGCACTTTCTCGTGATCCTTCTTGCCTGGTGCCCGCTCGACGCCACTGCTCACATCAACACCATATGGTTGTACCGCCTGGATCGCCTGCTCAACATTGTCAGGGGTGAGCCCCCCGGCCAGGAGAATGCTCGCAGCCTTGGCTGCTTCTGCGGCGAGTTGCCAATCAATCACCTGTCCAGTGCCTCCATAGGCCTGATCGGAAAAGGAGTCCAGCACAAACCCTCGAACACCGGCCCTCCCGCGAAACTCCGCCAAGGCGAGAAACGTGCTCCGATCTTTCACCCGAAGCGCTTTCAGGACCGTACGACCTAACTCTTTGCAATACATCGCCGATTCGTTTCCGTGCAACTGTGCGAGCGCGAGTCCACAGTCGTCCATCAGATTTCGAACCACTTGTTGGTCTTCGTCGACGAACACACCCACCGGTATCACCAAGGGAGGCAGGGTCATAATGATCTGCCGGGCAAGCGTGGGCTCGATATATCGGGGACTTTTCCGATAGAACACGAATCCTAAGGCATCGGCGCCTGCGTCGACTGCCGTGGCGGCGTCATCGGCGTTGGTGATGCCACAAATTTTGACTTTGGGTGTATAGGGCATCTTATCTCGCCTGGCGTCTCGGCGGTTTCGTCACGAACTCTCGTGAGTCATGCGGGTTAGGCGTGCGACGGAGCGGGATCTCCCCGTAACTCACGGATCTTCGCTGCCATGTCTTCCGCACGAATGAGTGATTCTCCGACGAGCATGGCATGGATACCGGCTTCGATCAACCGCACTACATCTGCGCGCTGGTGAATGCCGCTTTCGCTGACGATCAGCTTGCCGGCCGGAATCCGTTTTGCCAAACGCAGCGTAACGGTCAGATCGGTCGCGAAGGTCTTGAGATCTCGGTTGTTGATGCCGATCAGCCGCGCCTCCGGGAGTCGTTCTAATACGGTATCGAGTTCGCGCTCATGATGGGTCTCGATAAGAACATCCAAGCGTAACCCTATGGCGAGCGCATAGAAATCAATCAATTGCTGTCGTTCGATCGCCGCGACAATCAAGAGTACGGCATCTGCCCCATAGGCGCGCGCTTCGTAAAACTGGATCTCGTCGACCATGAACTCTTTGTTTAAAACCGGCATGGGCACCGATTGTTTGATCTCGCGGAGATAGTCGAGGCTCCCCTGGAAGAAATCCTTGTCGGTTAAGACGGACAGAGCCGAGGCGCCATGGGCATGATAGGTCTTGGCAATCTCGATGTAGTTAAACCGATCAGAGAACTCGGGACGAAGGAGGCCAAGGCTGGGTGAGGCCTTTTTGACTTCGGCGATCAGCGAAGGACTACCGGCCGTTTTTGTGGATTCGAGGATCGTGGCAAAGCCGAGTGGACCAGGTGCGTCCTGAATCCTCGCCTTCAGCTCGGAGAGGTAGCCCCGGCTTCGCTTGTGCCGGAGCTCCGCTTTCTTATGCTCAAGAATGCGAGAAAGAATCACGATGGCGTCATCCCTTATTCGTAAATGTAATGAGGCGAGCCAGCTTCTCGGCCGCGGCACCGGAGTCGATGGCCTGGCCTGCCAAGAGGAATCCATCTTGAAGGCTTGTCGCCTTGCGCGCTGCGACAAGGGCTGGAGCGGCGTTCAAACAGACAATGTCCCGTTTCGGTCCTTTCCGCCCTTGGAGAATGTCACGAGTAATCGCGGCATTCTCTTGCGGTGTCCCTCCGGCTAGCTGCTTGGCTGGAACCAGCGCCAGTCCGAACTCCGCCGGGTCCAGGAGATAGTTCGAAAGAATGCCCCCTGTGGCTTCTGAAATCTGCGTTTTTGCGGTAAGGGTGATCTCATCGAGTCCGTCCATCCCATGTACGACAAAGCAATGTTGCGATCCCAGATGCATGAGCACATTCCCGAGCAGAGCGGTTAATCGACTTTCATAGACGCCGAGCACTTGAATGGTGGCTCCTGCAGGATTGGTCAGGGGGCCCAAAAGATTCAGCATGGTCCGGATACCCATCTCCTGTCTTGGGCCGGCACAATGTTTCATGGCTCCATGATAGAGCGGGGCGAAGAGAAAGCCGATCCCAACCTCATTGATGCAATCGGCCACCCGTTCGGTCGGCAGATCGATCTTGACGCCGAGTGCCGAGAGGACGTCCGCACTCCCTGACTTGGATGACACAGAACGGTTGCCGTGCTTCGCCACAGTCAGACCTGCGCCGGCGACGACGAGCGCCGTTGTGGTAGAAATATTGAAAGTGTGGGCTCCATCCCCGCCCGTGCCACAGGTATCCACGACCAGGGGATCACCGACGGAGATGCGGATGGCTTTGGCACGCATGGCTCGCACAGAACCGGCGATTTCCTCGACGGTTTCTCCCTTTAGACGGAGCCCCATCAAGTAGGCCGCAATTTGGGCCGAAGTCGCTGCGCCGTCCATGATCTCCAGCATCACTGATTCGGCTTCTTGTTCGGTGAGGGGGGAGCGGTCGGCGAGTTTGGCAATCGCGTCTTTGATTATGGATGGGAGACCAGCCATGCCAGGCTACAGTTTAAGGAAGTTACGGAGGAGGTCCTTCCCCGCCATGGTGAGGATCGATTCCGGATGAAATTGCACTCCTTCGATGCCTAACGATCGATGGCGCAATCCCATGATTTCTCCCTCGGCCGTTTCGGCGGAGATCTCAAAACAGGAAGGCAGCGTCTCTCGCTTCACGATCAGGGAATGGTAGCGTGTGGCGTCAAAGGGACTGGGCAACTGACGGAAGATCGTTTTCCCGTCGTGCCGGATCTTCGATGTTTTGCCATGCATCAGCCGTTCAGCTCGAACGACATCGCCGCCAAATGCTACGGCCAGAGATTGATGGCCGAGGCAGACGCCCAAAAGTGGAAGACGCCCGCCAAAATGCCTGATGGTCTCGACAGACACGCCCGCTTCCACCGGTGTGCAGGGTCCCGGAGAAATAACGATGCGGCTGGGCTGCAGCGATTCGATCTGATCGATCGTAATTTTGTTGTTGCGGAATACCCGAATGTCTTCACCCAGCTCCCCAAAATATTGCACCAGGTTATAGGTGAAGGAGTCATAGTTGTCGATCATCAACAGCATGGTAGCCCGTGACGTGTGAGGCGCCAGGTGTTCGGGAAGAATCGGTGAGACTCTGATCGCCTCACCCCTTACCCCGCACTCCTTACGTGCTCATTCCAGTCCCTGCTCGGCCATTTCGATCGCCTTCATCATGGCCTGAGCCTTATTACAGGTCTCTTCATATTCGTGTTCCGGAATCGAATCGGCGACAATGCCGGCCCCGGCTTGAATGAAGGCCTGGTGCTTTTTCACGACGACCGTCCGGATATTAATGCACATGTCCATGTTGCCGGAAAAGCTAAAGTAGCCCACCGCGCCGGCATAGGGACCGCGTCTCGTGGGCTCGAGTTCATCGATGATCTGCATCGCTCGAATTTTCGGCGCACCGGAGACCGTGCCGGCGGGGAAGCAGGCTCGCAACACGTCGTATGAGGTCTTCGATTCATCCAGTTGTCCTGTCACATTCGACACAATGTGCATCACATGTGAATACCGCTCGACGTGCATGAGCGAATCCACAGTGACCGAGCCTGGTTTCGCCACGCGACCGACATCATTCCGCCCAAGATCGACGAGCATCACATGCTCGGCCCGTTCCTTCTCATCCGCCAATAGCCGCCGTTCCATCTGTTGATCTTCTTCAGGCGTGACGCCACGGCGGCGCGTGCCGGCAATGGGACGGACGGAAATGACACTGTTTTCGCAACGGACGAGCGTCTCCGGAGAGGAACCAACCAGTTCGACCCCCGCGATACGGAGGTAATACATATAGGGAGAGGGATTCACCACACGCAACGCGCGATAGAGCTGCAAAGGCGACGCCTGGACGTTGGTCTCCCATCGTTGGGATAACACAGCTTGCACGATATCGCCGGCCCGAATATATTCTTTCGTCCGTACGACCATTTTCTCAAAGTCTGACTTGCTCATGTTCGCCGTAAAGGTCACCGGACGGCGGCGGCGATGCGGACGCACTCGGCGGAGCGGACGTTTGAGTCTCGTGATCGTGCGTTCGATCCGTTCCGTTGCCGATCGGTAGGCGGCCTTGATGCCACGTTCCCCCTTTACCGTAACATGGGCGGTGGCCACGACTTTGATCTTCTGAGCGACATTGTCGAAAATCAGCATCGTATCGGTGAGCAGAAAGGCGAAGTCCGGCAGATTAAGTGGGTCCTTTTGCCTGGCAGCCAAGTCCTCGAACGTGCGCACCATGTCGTAGCTCAGATATCCGACGGCGCCGCCGACGAACGGGGGAAGGTCCGGTACGGTCACCGGACGATAGCCCTCCATCATCTCCCGCAAACGTTCGAGAGGGTTCCCACGGCTGGGAATGTGCTTCTTGCGTGTGCCTTGTACGAGAAGAAGGTCGCCCCGATCCTCGCGCACGACAATGGGAGATCCACTGCCGAGAAAGGAATAGCGTGCCCATTTCTCACCACCCTCAATGGACTCCAAGAGGTAGGCTGAGGGGCCATGATCGATTTTGGCAAAGGCTGAGACGGGGGTGTCATAATCCGCGAGAATCTCTCGATAGAGCGGAACGAGATTGCCCTCTCCGGCATACTGCCGAAATTGGTCGAGACTGAGGGAGTATTGCGGCGGGGCCACGTGGTCGTCCTATTATTCTTGGCCCACGATGAGCTTCTGTCCTACCTCGATAATGTCGTCCGGCAGTTTGTTCCACTTTCTGACCTTGTCGACCGCGACGCCATACTGCCGACTGATCCGATAGAGCGTTTCGCCCGGCTTCACGACATGAACATTGGGCGACCCCATGCTGCCCAGCGACGAATCTGTTGGCCCGGGCTCAACCGACAGTGTCTTGTGCGTCGGTGTGAGCGAACGCTTCATATCGCCTTTGGCTTTGCGTTCCAGCAACGCAGATTCCTTCATGGCATCGGCTTCTTCTTGCACGCGGGCCAATTGTTCCTGCGTGGTTTGCAACTGCGCCGTGAGTTCCCGATTCCTGGCTTCATACTCTGCCAATTCATTTTTGGTTCGCTTCACTTCACTATCGAGTTCGCCGGTTCGCTTCTCTTCCTGGGCCAGAAGGCGTTGGAAATTCAGGCTGCGTGCCTTTTCCGCATCGTATTTTTCTGCCATGACACATCCGCTCAGCAACAGCGCTCCACATATGACAGTGACGATTCGATAGCTGAATCTTGGCATCAACGTGTTCACGCAATTCCCCCCTTTCATGGATACCTCCTCTTTTTACGGTCGTGAGGGAGTTTCCCTCTCGCAGCAAGGGGTGGACACTGGCTGCCGATCAATGGAAACTCGACGCAATTAGGTTTCTTACAATAGTGTCTATCGCAGCGAAAGTCAAAGCGAATATGGCGCCTTCGCCGTTTGACCCACTCCCTGGCCCTATGGTACGGTCGGGGCCGTCACTTCCTCTGTTCGTCACCATCCAGTCTTATGGCCCACGCCGACGTCCTTGCCAGACTGATTGCCCTCAGGGCCGAAATCAGGCGCCACGACTATCTGTACTACAGCAAGGATCGCCCAGAGATTTCTGATTCCCAGTACGATCTGCTTTTTCGAGAGTTGGTCGAACTGGAACAGGCCCACCCTGAGCTGGTGACGCCGGATTCTCCGTCGCAACGTGTCGGCGCACCGCCGCTCCAGGAATTGGCCAAGGTTCCCCACGAACAGCCGATGCTCAGTCTGGACTCGATTGTAGATCAGAGCGAGGTCCAGGCATTCGACCAACGGATGAAACGGGCATTGGAAACCCCGTCCGTTGAGTACAGCGCCGAACCAAAATTCGATGGGTTATCAGTCGAACTGATGTACGACCATGGGATCTTTACCCGTGGAGCGACCAGAGGTGACGGAACGACCGGAGAGGATGTGACCGTCAATCTTCGCACGATCCGTTCCTTGCCGCTGCAGTTGCACGCGCAATCCGGCCTCCCTGATCATCTTGTCGTGCGGGGCGAAGTGTATATGCGCCTCGACGATTTCCAAGCCTTGAATCGGCGCATGACAGAACGGGGCGACGACGCCTTTGCCAATCCACGCAATGCGGCCTCTGGCTCGCTCCGACAACTGGATTCCACGATTACCGCAACCCGTCCGTTGGTCGTGACCTGCTACGAAATCATGGTGTTATCCAGGCCTGTCCCACCAACACATTGGGATGAACTGGAGACATTGGTCCAGTGGGGTCTCCCGGCGCCTGTGCTTCGGCGACTCTGTGCTTCGATCGATGAGGTAATGGCGTTTCATCGCGAAACGGAATCAATGCGGGATCAGCTGCCCTATGAAATTGATGGCGTGGTGGTGAAGGTAAATCGCCGAGACTGGCAGGGCCGCCTCGGCATGAAGTCTCGCAGTCCCCGCTGGGCCATCGCCTATAAATTTAGGCCGCGCAAGGAAATCACCATCGTGCAGGATATCGTCGTCTCTGTCGGAAGAACCGGGACCCTCACGCCCGTCGCGTTATTGAAACCGGTGGAGGTCGGTGGCGTCACCATCAGCCGAGCCACGCTGCACAATGCCGATGAAGTAGCGCGGAAGGACATTCGGATCGGCGATACCGTCAAGGTAGAACGGGCCGGCGATGTGATTCCCGCGATTGCCGAGCGTGTCCCGGTCCCTGGTGAGCAACGCAGCACCCCCTTTTACATGCCTAATCACTGTCCGGTCTGTGGATCGAGTGTCGGTCGTGAAGGTGCCTATTTCTACTGTACCGGTCAATTGGTCTGTAGCGCTCAATTAAAGGGAGCCATTGAGCATTTTGCTTCCAAGCATGCACTCAATATCGAAGGCTTAGGTAAAACCACCGTGGCTCAGCTGGTCGACGAAAGATTGGTACGATCACTCGGCGACCTCTATCACCTGACGAAAGCTGATCTCGTTGCACTTGAAGGATTTGCAGATCGGTCCGCCACACTCCTCTTGGAGTCGATCGCAGGTAGTAAAACCGTCTCCCTGGATCGCTTTCTGATGGGACTCGGTATCCGGCAAGTCGGACAACATATCGCAAAAGTTCTAGCCCGTGAGTTTGGGTCTCTCGAGGAGATCATGTCGGCGGATCGGGAACGGTTTCAACAGATTCGTGAGATTGGTCCTGAAATTTCCGAGAGCTTGGTGGTCTATTGGTCTGAGCCGCACAACCGGCAGGTCATCGCACAGCTCCAGGAATCCGGCGTACAGGTTGCACCGGGCATGGCAACGGGCGACCGGAGGAAATCCCCGCTCGCAGGGAAGACGTTCGTGTTTACCGGTGGGCTGGATCACTTCACGCGAGATGGTGCGCAACAGGCTGTGGAAGCGGCAGGAGCACGTGTGTCCTCAAGCGTGAGTAAAAAGACGTCCTATCTGGTGGTGGGACAAGACCCTGGCTCCAAACTGGACCAAGCCCGAACGCTGGGGGTGACGATACTGACGGAACAGGAGTTTGCCGCCCTGATCGGGAAAGACGAAAAAGGACTTAACTGACAAGGTCGAGGTTCGGGGCTTCGACGTGAGCCGGTGATTTCTCTTCACGAAAGATTTGGACACTGCGGATGGACCGAGGCTCGGCTTCATGGATGAGGATCCGGCAGTTGGCGATCCGCACTTCTTCTCCAACCTTGGGAATTCGACCAAGCTCTTGTTGAATGAGGCCGGCGATCGTCACAGCTTCATTGCCGAGATCGACTTTCAGGAAATCGTTGATCTTGCGCACTTCAGTTCTTCCGTGAACAAGGATATGGTTCTTCCCTAAGCGTTTGATCAGTTCTTCCGTGATATCGGTTTCGTCCATGATCTCCCCCACCACTTCTTCGAGAAGATCTTCGAGCGTGACAATCCCCATCACGCCACCAAATTCGTTGACCACGGCGGCCATATGCCGTTTCTCCTGCTGAAACTGCTTCATGAGGTCGTCCGCCGTCTTGCCGGCGGGAACGAACAGCGGGGGATAGGCAATGTCTTTGAGTTTCGCCTCGTACTGTCCCTTGGCGAGTTCGGTCAATGCTCTCGTCTTGTAGAGAATGCCCGTGATGTTATCGAGCGTCCCGTCATACACGGGGATCCGCGAGTATTTCGAGTTATAGAGGAGTTCTTGAGCCTCTTTCAGGTGCAGGTTACCATCCAATGAAAAGACATAGAGTCGAGGGGTCATCGCGTCTTCAGCTGTGATATCTTTGAGTTGGAAGACGTTCTTGATCATTTTCACCTTCTCGAACTCAATCGTCCCGGTCTTCCCCCCCTCATCCAGCATGATCTTCAGCTCTTCCTCGGTCACGAGGGGAAGCGTCAGACCTTTCCCTCCGGTCAGTTTGTAGATCAACGGCACTATCACAAACAATAATGGTTTGAGAAGTAGCTGAACCCCGTAGACGGGGTAGGCCATGTTCAGAGTGACCGGAACCGCAAACTTGGCGGCTAACGTTTTAGGGATCACATCGACGGCCACCAAGAGGACAAAGGTCAGCAGGCCGACCATGACGGCAATCGCCTCGTCAAAAGATGTTTGGCCTCCATAGATACTCAGGGTCAGAAAGGTGGCATACATCGGCGTCGCCACGCCGATCAGACGGTCGCCGACCAAAATGGTCGAGAGGAGCCTTTGGGGGTCACTACGGAGATGGAGGGCCAACTTCGCTCGACGATTCCCAGTTTGAGCGAGCGCCCTCAGCTTCGTTGAGTTGACCGCAAAGAAACCGATTTCGGCCGTGGATATCACAGCTGAAAGAACAATAAGACCTAAAAGGATTAGAACATCCATGGATGGTAATGTATTAGAGGCGGCCCACTATGCCGGTCGGCCTGGAATACGGGAGAGTCCAGGGGCTGTCCCCTATCGCCTTCAACCGGCAAGGTGAGATTTGGTAGAACAGAGTGACTTGATAGGGGCTTATCTGACCTGTGTCCATTGGACTGTATATGTACCATAGGGCAGAGTGGCGAGCAAGCATATGCTGTAAACACGTCACAATATCAAACAGTTGCGTTGCATATCCGCAGAAAAACTGAAGAATTTGGAAGGCTGGCTGGATGAAGCTGGCCTTATCTTATTATGTGTCGTCTCGAAATACAAAGGCCTGGAGCCCAAGGGACGATTCGAGGTGGGAGGCGGCAGCTTCTGCCTGGGCTTCCCTTGAAAACTGACCAATCTGAACTCGATATCGCTTTCCTTCTGGCAGATCGACAACCTGGACTCTGCCGCCTGAGTAGAGATGTTTCGCACGCTCCAAGAGGTTGAGTGCATTCTGCTGATCGGAAAAGGACCCGACTTGCACTCGTAAGACCCCCATATCAGCCCGCCCTTGATACCCAACCACTCGTAATTCAATCTGGTCGGTTCCAGCCCCGGTCATACCCAGCGCATGCGCTCCGGCGAGTGAGAGATCGAGCACCCGCCCCCTCGCAAAGGGACCACGATCGTTAATGCGGACGGTCACCTGTCGACCAGTACTCATTGATCGAACCACAGCAATTGAACCGAGTGGCAAGGTCCGATGAGCAGCCGTCAGTTGATGCATGTCATACCGTTCACCATTTGCTGTCTTGTTCCCATGAAATCCGGGGCCATACCATGAGGCCTCACCACGCTCGACAAACCCAATAGGGTAGCCTGGGAAATAGGTAGGTTTGGGGGCGCCACCGCAAGCAGCCAGGGTAGCGACAAGAAAGGGTACGAAGAGAAAAACCAGACTGCGAGACCAGGAGGCGTGAGGCCCGTCAGCCATCGCTAGAACTCGTCGAGTGATTGATTCTGCAAGATAGTGAGCGCTTTAGCTGTGTTTGAGACTGTCAGGACCACGATCGCACGTTTCCCCTCACGGGATGGGGTGCAATAGCCGCATTTAATATTAATGCGAGCCTTGGTCAGCAGATCCGCCACTTCTTTTAAAGCACCTGGCTTGTTTTCGAGGCTCAACAGCAACGCGGTTTCCTCCGTAAACCTGATCTTTGCTAGTTTCAGTGCCGCACGGGCCCCTTCCAGATCCGCGACCAACAGCCTCAGCTTTCCCGTTCCGGTGACTTCTGGAGCAGAAAAAGCCTTGATGTTGACATTCGCCTCACCGAGGACCTGGGCCACTTGAGCCATGACGCCGGGCCTGCTCAATCCACTAATGACCAATTGTGTCGTTGTGGGCATTGGAATTTCTCCGTGGCGTGGGGACACATGATGATGACGATTTCCTTACCGAGCATAACATTCAGCACCCTCCTTTCAGCATCCTGCTAGCCCGCATTATTCATGACAATTCGTCGCGAGATCGCTGAGCCGCGTTGCGAGACCGGCGCGCGGAGCCGTGAGGACCCGATGCGTACTCGTGCAGTACGGTGAGGGTCCGAGGGGCGAGCCTGCCGGCCGAAGGCTCGTCGTAGCAGCGGATCGGCGATTGCAGCAGAAGTGTTCATGAATCATGCGGGCTAAAGCACCTGACATTGACCGTTCACAAAAGTGTACTCGTATATACCGCTAACGGGGACAGAGGCGTCCCCTGCCAGCTTCTGCGCCGACTCCTTGAGGCCACGTGGCACGAACAAATAGAGTGGGATCCCGCGCACGACCGCCACCTTCCATGCTGAAACGGTTGCGACATCCCTGATCGAATCATCGGTTTCCACCTCAGCCATCCATTCCATCGTATTGCCGGCGGAACTCACCTGCCACCCGACGATATCGCACTGTTGCTGGGGATCAGCCCAGGGGTTTTGCTCAAGACCGGTATGGATCGTGACCTTACAATGAAAGGCCTTCGCCCATCGCTGCGCGACCACACTGACGACCTGATCGTGGACTGTGACAATCCCTTGCTCGCGAAGCACCGTATCCATTGATTCCTCCCTCTTACGAACAGCCGCTCGTGGCACCACACGCATCACACTTGAGACAGGTCCCGTTTCGTACCATGGTGAACTGCTTACACTCGGAGCAGGGATCTCCCTCATAACCCTTTTGGCGTGCCATTTGGATGGCGGTCAAGGTCAGGGTTTCACGCTTCAGTTCGACTGTATGGGCTACGTTACTATTTCCATTTCCGTGGCCATTGCCCTTATGACGCGGTATTGCCCCACGTCGTGCAGGAAACATTTCGGTACTGATTGAGGCCGACGCCAGCGTTTCGGGAGTGGCTTCCTCCTCAACACATTCAGGATCTTGCTCGTCCATCTTGACGGAGTCCATTCTAAGATCCTCTTCCTGGACCTGTGCCAAGTCATAGCGGTCAAGATAGGTCACGGCAAGCTCTCGGAATATGTAATCGATGATCGACGTGGACATTTTAATACGGTCATTCAATTTGACCGGCCCATTCGGTTCAAAGCGGGTAAACACGAACGCTTCGACGAACTCCTCCAGCGGGACCCCATGTTGGAGGCCTAGTGAAATAGCAATAGCAAAACAGTTCATGAGGCTGCGGAATGCGGCCCCTTCTTTGTGCATATCGAGGAAGATTTCGCCGCAAGTACCGTCCTCATACTCACCCGTGCGTAGATAGAGCTTGTGCCCCCCTACTACGGCTTTCTGGGTGTACCCATTGCGTCTGGCCGGAAGTGGCCGGCGCTTAGCGAGGTACCGTACCAACACTCGTTCTGTGATCTTTTCCGCAATTGACAATATTTCAGACGAGGCTTCGACAGTTTTGCCGCTGTCCGTTGAGGCCGATAGCGGCTGGCTCAACTTCGAGCCGTCGCGATACAGAGCCACGGCCTTGACCATGCTCTTCCAGGCGAACAGATAGGCCGACTTCACTTCTTCCAGCGTCGCATCAGCCGGCATGTTGATCGTTTTGCTGATGGCGCCGCTGATGAATGGTTGTGCCGCCGCCATCATACGGATGTGCGCATCGACGGCGATATACCGCTGACCGATCCGGCCACAGCGGTTGGCACAATCGAAGATCGGAAGGTGCTCGGCTTTGAGATGTGGGGCCCCTTCCACCGTCATGGTGCCGCAGCAATAGTCGTTTGCAGCGGCGATTTCTTCTTGTGTAAATCCCAGCGCTTTCAGCATGTTAAAGTTGGATTCATTTAATTGCGCGTCTGTCAATCCCAACTTCTCCCGGCAGAAGTCCTCACCCAACGCGTACTTATTAAAAGTAAATTGAATCTCAAAGGCCTGGGCCAAACCGACTTCCATTCGTGCAAGTACGGCGTCGTCGAACCCCTTCTGCCTCAGGGTCTCATGGTTAATGAATGGTGCGGTCTGCAAGGTTTGCCGGCCAACACAATAGTTCACGATGTCCTGAATTTGAGACTCAGCATACCCCAAGGCTCTGAGTGCAGCGGGTATGCTTTGATTGATGATCTTGAAATAGCCTCCGCCGGCCAGTTTTTTGAATTTAACAAGCGCGAAATCCGGTTCGATACCCGTCGTATCGCAATCCATCACGAGTCCGATCGTGCCCGTAGGAGCAATCACCGTGACCTGCGCATTGCGATACCCGTAGGCCGTCCCCAATTCGAGGGCACGGTCCCAGGCACGGCGTGCAGCCACGAGCAACTCGTGAGGACAATGCTCCGGCTGGATCCCTATCGGTGTAATCGTCAAACCTTCATATTCTTCCGGAGCGGCATTGTACGAGGCTCGCCGGTGATTACGGATGACGCGCAACATGGCTTCGCGGTTTTTGGCATAGCTCGGGAAGGGCCACAGCTCTGCGGCCATTTCAGCCGATGTGCCATAGGCTTCGCCGGTCATGATGGCGGTCAACGCACCGCTGATGGCCAGTGCCTTGGGAGAATCGTACGGAATGCCTTGCCGCATGAGCACAGTACCTAAGTTGGCATAACCAAGTCCCAGCGTTCGGAACTCAAAACTCTTCTCAGCAATAGAGCGACTGGGAAACGAAGCCATGAGTACGCTGATCTCCAGTACAATCGTCCAGAGGCGCACGGCGTGGCGGAAATTCTCCAGCTCGAATTGGGCGTCGGTCGAGAAGAATTGGGCGAGGTTGAGCGAAGCCAAATTGCATGCCGTATCGTCGAGGAACATGTATTCGGAGCAAGGATTGGAGGCATTGATTCGGCCATCCTCCGGACACGTATGCCATTCGTTGATGGTGGTGTCGTATTGCGTACCGGGGTCCGCGCAAATCCAGGCGGCCCAAGCGATCTGATCCCAGAGGTCCCGCGCCTTGATGGTCTTGGAAACTTTGCCGTCGACCCGTCGCTTGAGTTGCCAATCGCCGTCCGCCTTCAACGTCGCAAAAAAATCGTTGGGAATGCGCACACTGTTGTTTGAGTTTTGGCCGGACACTGTTTGGTAGGCCTTGCCGTCCCAATTCGTGTCGTACTCATGAAACACAAAATGCGTGAACCCTTGCTGCGCATAGGAATACATCCGCTGGATATAGGATTCTGGAACCGCATCTCGCCGAGCGGCGGCCAGGGCTTCCTTGAGGATCGGATTCTGCTTGGCATCGATCTCGATTTTACTCTGACCGGCACCATCGACGAGGTGGCAGGACTTGAGGACAGCGTTGAGGCGCTGTGCGCAGATTTTCGAACCAGTCACCATGGCAGCGACTTTTTGCTCTTCCACCACCTTCCAGTTGATAAATTCTTCGATGTCGGGGTGATCCAAATCGAGACAGACCATTTTGGCAGCCCGTCGGGTCGTCCCGCCCGACTTAATGGCACCTGCCGCTCGATCGCCGATGCGAAGGAAGGACATCAATCCGGACGAGCGGCCGCCGCCGGACAACGGTTCGGCATCGCCGCGAAGCTTGGAGAAGTTGGTCCCGGTCCCCGACCCGTATTTGAACAGGCGCGCTTCTCGCACCCAGAGATCCATGATACCGCCCTCAGTGACCAAGTCGTCTTCAATAGATTGAATGAAGCAAGCGTGCGGTTGCGGATGCTCAAATGCATTGGTGGCTTTGAGGACTTCACGGGTCTTGGGATCGACATAAAAATGCCCTTGCGCAGGTCCTGAGAGCCCATAGGCAAAATGAAGTCCCGTGTTAAACCACTGAGGAGAATTGGGTGCAGCCATCTGATGCGCGAGCATGTAACAGAGCTCATCATGGAAGGCATCGGTATCTTCCTGAGTCTTGAAATAGCCGAAGTTTTTCCCCCAGGAGGTCCAACAACCGGCGAGCCGTTCAAACACTTGTCGGGAGTCACGCTCTCCTCCCAACTGCGGCTTGCCGTCAGGTCCGACGATCGGATTCCCCTCCTCATCTCGCTGCGGCACTCCGGCTTTCCGGAAATATTTTTGGGCGAGAATATCGATCGCGAGCTGGGACCAAAACTCGGGAATGTCGATGTTTTCCAACTTAAACACGGTCGATCCGTCGGGATTACGAATCTCCGACGAACGTTTTACGAACGGCAGGCCGTCATAGGGACTTTGCCCACGACGTGTAAATCGGCGCTCTATTCTCACGATTTCCCCTCCCCCAGTCTGCGTGTTGTTGTGGGACTACTTGCGATCCCAAACAGGAACAATCAGGCTTCAATATCAATATGGCGATGCGCTTTGAGCGCCCTAATTTTGGTGTCTCGACGATTGATCCACTCAAGGAGCATCGACATGTTACTCAGGATGGATTGCCAAAATGACGACCCTCATTTGCCCATGTATGCTTCACGGAGCATCTACATATAGCGATCTAATAGAATTGTCAATACCAAATATAGTGGTTTGGCTGGGGAAACTGAGGAAATCCTGTGGATAACCGCAAATGGTTGAGAAACGCCATCTCTCGGAAATTTAGACCGACTTATCCACAGTGTTTCAATCGAAAAAAGACCTCATTTTGATATCCAAGGGATCCCCACGGAGAAAAAAACTAAAATACCCGGCGGCCGAGGGTCAGAATGGCTTCATCCACTCCCTCAACGGGAATGAACTGGTTGCCGATCCCGATAACCACAACCCGAGTACCCAGCACCGTTGTTTCAAACCGGCTGAGAACTCCCCAATTTTGACGAATGGTGTGAGGACGCACCATGCTGTTGAGCAACTCCTGACTATGCCTGCGAAAGATATTTCTGACCACCTTCCTTTCCCGGTCTGGTGTGGACTGATCCATTCGATCCACAGCCTTGGTAAGTTCGGCTTGCACGAAGCCCAGATATTGATCCGTGGTGGGATTCGTCAGTGCCAACACGACACTCACGGCCAATGCCGTCACGACCAGGCTCAAACGTATCAGGCTCATAATAGGCCCTTAGCCAGGTATTCATGAATAGTCCTGGCTTAGATTGATTGCCGTTGACCCGATGTCACAACAGGCTCAAAGGAAACGGAGGCGCGCAGCTCCCCTTTGACAAACAACAGCCGGATGATTAGCCTACGCTCGACAGGTCTGTTGCGGCAACCATGCTGCTCACATTGCTTGTATCAGGAGGATCATCATGTTTGTCTGGAGCAAACGCCTTGTCGCAATCTTGTTGGGATTTTTTGTGCTCATGCTGGGAGTCTTTCTCCTCAATGCAGCTCCGGAGAGCACGAGCGGCCTCAAGATTCATACAACACGCTGGATGGCCCTCAACTATCTCGGCTTGATTGTGTGGGTCTTTGTCTGGATGATCGATCAAGCCCGCATGCGCGGGAAAAATGTCTGGGTTTGGCTTGTCCCCTTTGTCCTGGCACCCCTTCCGACGTTAATGCTGTTCGTCTTGTTCCTCCAGCGCCGTATACAGTCGTCATAGATCGGCTGAGTCGGCTCTGGCATGCGCATCACGACCGGCTTCTTGATCCAACTGCGCTCGGAGACCCCACACCAGCCAGATACCGGGTAGAGCGAACAGAAACGACCAGAAGAAAAATTGTGCCCAGCCGACCATTTCGACCAACTCGGCCGACGGACGACCGGAGAACACTCGCCCGAGCGCTTCCAGGGAAGAGAGCAACGCGAACTGGGTTGCTGTATAGCGGTGGTCGCACAGCGACATAATCAGTGCGACAAACGCTGCGGTGCCCATGCCACCGGTCACATTCTCGACGAGAATCGATGTCGTGAGCGCCGCGTAACTCTTGCCCATCCAGGCGAGCCACATGAATCCCAAGTTTGAGACCGCTTGCAAAAGACCAAAGAGCAGTAACGACCGGACCATCCCGATCTTAGCCATTGCGACACCCCCGACCAACGCACCGATGAGTGTGGCTCCAAGCCCAAGGCCCTTCACATACCCGACCTCGCTGACGGAGAAGCCCATCCCTCCAATAAGAAACGCCGTTTGAAGCGAGGCCGCGACGGCGTCTCCAATTTTATAGAAGACGATGAGGGCGAGGAGCCCAACCACCCCTGGACGCGCAAAGAATTCTTTCAGCGGTCCTCCAACCGCTTCGGCCAGACTCGCCGGTATCGCACTTGGCTCTGTCGGTTCCGGACTAACGAGGATCGTGACGACCCCTGCCGCCATTAACGCGGCAAACAGCAAGTAGGTGTTTTGCCATCCAATATGATCGGCCAACAGCAGGGCGCCGGCGCTCGCAAACAACAGCGCACATCGATAGCCATTCACCCACACAGCAGCACCGAATCCCCGTTCCGGACGTAAGAGCACATCGGTCCGATAGGCGTCGAAGACAATGTCAAGTGAAGCAGAGAGGAAGGCCACCACGAGGGCCAGGACCCCGAGTATCTCCGGACGTTGAACTGGACCAGTCATCGCCATAGCCGCCAAGCCGAGAGCGACACTGAGCTGCATCACCAGCATCCATCCGCGCCGACGTCCCAGCCAGGGAGGGACAAGGCGATCCATCAATGGTGCCCACAAGAATTTCAGTGTGTAAGGGAGACCGACAAGCGTAAAAATACCAATGGTCTTTAGGTCGAGCCCGACAACCGTCAGCCAGGCCTGGAGTGTCCCAGCTGTGAGGGCCAATGGCAACCCCGAGGCAAAACCCAAGGGCAACATGATGCCAATGCGCCGGTTCGCAAGGATCTGAATGAACGAGGTTGTTTTCATCGAGACGTGTCAGTACGCATGAGGAAGTAGCATATCATCGGAACGGAAGGGAGGTTCAGGACATTCTCGAAATCCAATCTAACGAGAGGAGGGAGGAGTAGGCCGAACAGGCGTTGAAGCATCACCTGCGCGCAGCAGTGCATCGAAACTCAGCAGGGTTGTCCATTGAAGGTGCAGGGCTTGTAGCGCGAAATATCAAACTCCACGTTTTCTTGGTAGACCCGTTCGTTCCCGTTCACGCCATCCTGCTCCGGATCGTTATACATGGTGTGGTTCCACCAGTAGAACAAGGGATAGGCCTCCGTCCGGTAGACAGGATTGCCGTAGCTGCTGCGGGAATAATCATGGACCAACCGGCCAGTGACGTAATCGACTTTCCCTGTACCAGTGAGCGAATACAACATCAAGAAGAGCCGAGCCTCGTGATCGTAGTGCTCGTCAATTCTTGTCGCGAGGTCAGGTTCGAGAGGAAGGATCTCCTTCGTCCACCCTCCGGACCCAGGGAGGAGGAGAAAAAGAGATACCGTGAAGATGGAAGCCGCCATTTGCGAAGGTGTCACAACAGACTCACGATAATTGGGCAGGCACGAGGTCGGCGGACTTTACCATGGCCTTCTAAGGCCTTCAAGCGAGGACAGAACGCAAAGCGAAAAACTCACTGGCGATCCTTGCTCCCACCGCAAGGATCTCCCTATAATGGCCCGACTATCATGAAACGTGCATCTCTCCATACACTCGGCTGCCGACTGAACCAAGCAGAGACAGCGGTGCTCGCAGCTCGCTTGCGGCGCGATGGCTACCGCGTCGTCGAGTTCGGCGAGCCGACAGACTTGCTCGTCATAAACACCTGCTCCGTAACAGAGGATGCAGAACGGACCTGCCGCTACGTCATCCGCAAGACGTTGAGACATTCCCCCGATGCCTTTGTGGCGGTGACTGGCTGTTACGCCCAGACCGGCGTTCAAGAGCTGCGTACCATTCCCGGCATCGATCTCATTGTCGGCAATCAATTCAAATGGGAGTTACCGTCATTTCTTCCAGCCCCACAGGCCTTGAAGAAGCAGCCGGATCCGGAAGTACTCCATACTCGCACCATCGACCGAGAGGATTTCACCCTACCGGAGTATGGCAATCCAGACTCCACCAGAGCGCTGCTCAAGATCCAGGACGGTTGCAACGTGATGTGCAGCTTCTGTCTCATCCCCTTCGCGCGCGGGCATGAGCGGAGTCGCCTCCTGGATGACGTGATCCGAGAGGCCGAGATGCTTGTGGCGGGAGGCTATCGGGAAATTGTGCTCACCGGCGTCAACATCGGACAGTATCTCCAGGATGAGGACGATCTGGTCGGGTTGATCGTACAATTGGAGGCAATCGAAGGACTCGAGCGAATCAGGATTTCGTCCATTGAGCCGACGACGATCACGAACGCCCTCTTAGATCGAATGGCCTCCTCATCGAAGC
This sequence comes from Nitrospirota bacterium, assembly GCA_963741245.1. Classification (GTDB taxonomy): domain Bacteria; phylum Nitrospirota; class Nitrospiria; order Nitrospirales; family Nitrospiraceae; genus Palsa-1315. The sequence goes on from CAVUHR010000009.1 coordinate 23,459, forward strand.
TCTGTCCCTATCTCCATATCCCCTTGCAAAGCGGAGACGACACCATCCTGTCGTCCATGAATCGTCCGTACAATGCGGAAGAGTTTATCCATCTGATCCGCCGGGCCGTGGCGGCAATTCCTCACCTCGGGCTAGGAACCGATCTGATGGTCGGGTTTCCCGGAGAAACTGATGAAGCGTTCGAGCACACTCTGGGCATCGCGCGCGAGCTTCCTTTCTCCTACTTCCATATCTTTACCTATTCGCAACGGCCTGGCACCGCTGCGATGAAGTTGCCCGACCAGGTGCCGATCGCAGTCGCTCGGCAACGCGCGAAGATACTCGCCGAGCTGTCCCGCCAGAAACGCCTGGCCTTTGCGGAACGGTATATCGGAACCACCGTGTCCGCCCTGTTCGAGTCAGGAGTAACGGATGGCGTTCGATTGGGGGTGACAGCAAATTTCTTGAAGGTAGGCGTTCCATCAAATATTGACCTCACCAATGACATAAGAGAGGTAAAGATTATCGGAACAACGGACCGTTGGGCGTTGGGTCAGCTGACAGCAGAGCGTCAGCCCATGCAAAGGGTGCCGGTCCTATGAAGGCGAACTCCACACCGACCAACGTGCATCTGGAAACTTTCGGCTGTCAGATGAACGAGTACGATTCGGAACTCGTTCGCTCGCTTATGAAACAGGATGGATTTGTATTTACCGACGAGCGAGAACGTGCTGACGTAATTCTGATGAACACCTGCGCGATTCGCGAGAATGCCCACAATAAGGTCTATAAGCACTTATCTGAGCTCAAGAAACTCAAGCGACAACGTCCGTTAGTCGTAGGCGTCTTGGGTTGTATGGCGCAAAACCTGAAAGAGGAATTGACGGACATTCAGCCGCTGGTCGATGTGCTCGCCGGCCCTGACGCCTATCGCCAGCTGCCGATGTTGATCCGCAACGCGATGCTCTCGCAAGAAGAGAGACTGGATCATAAGGAACTCGCGGTCGACCTTTCAGAATATGAAACCTATCACGATGTCATACCTGACCGACACGACGGGGTAAATGCCTGGATCGCCGTCATGCGAGGCTGTGACAACTTCTGCAGCTTCTGTGTGGTCCCCTACACTCGGGGGCGTGAGCGCTCCCGCGATCCAGAGGGCATCGTTCAGGAAGCTCGCCGGATCGCCGAGCAAGGATTCAAGCAGATCACACTCCTGGGGCAAAACGTCAATTCGTACCGATTCGGCGACTGGGATTTTGCACGATTGATCACGGCCGTCGCGGATGTGCCAGGCATCGAACGCGTGAGGTTTACGTCCCCGCACCCCAAAGACTTTCCGCCTTCATTGTTGGAAGCCGTCGTGTCCCATCCCAACATCTGCAAGCAAATTCATTTACCACTGCAATCCGGCAGCGACCGCATGCTCGGTTTGATGAATCGCACCTATACGAATAAAGAGTATCGTGCCTTGGTCGACCGTATCCGTACCCTGCGGTCAGACATCGTCCTGACCACCGATATCATTTGCGGTTTCTGCGGGGAAAGCGATGCGGAGTTTGCCGAGACGTACCGGCTTGTCGAGGAGACACGGTTTCATTCAGCGTTTATCTTCAAATACTCTGAGCGAAAGAACACCATTGCCGCGCGCAAGTTTTCGGACGATGTTTCCGAGCCGGTAAAGACCGAACGAGTGACGCGACTCTTCGACCTCCAACGGAACATTTCTTACGAGCGCAACCGGGAATATCTCAAGACGATAGTTCCAGTCCTGGTCGAAGGAAACGCCAAACGATCCGTCGCGCAGGGCATGGGAAAATCGGATGGCAACATCACCGTCATCTGGGACAAGTGTGCAGTCCCCTCTCAACCGGGAGACATGATTCCCCTTGCCATCTACGATGCGTCCTCCACGACGTTGTATGCGGAACGTCCGCTGGCAAATTGAATCGCTGGTGCCCGCCCCACTTCCCCAGGAATCATTTCTGTCGAGTGCGCTCCAAAAACGAACACTTCCGAACAAGATCTGTTTGGAAATCCTCCAGTCACTCGCGGCTCACAATAAGTGATATTCGGTTGCCATTCGCATGATGATGCGCAGTGGAACGTGAGCTTTCCTTTCCAGAGTCCATGAAATAACTCGGCACAATGGCGCGAATTAGTACTGCATTATCATAGGCCTAGACCTATTACCTCCTGTGCTTATTATTGTCCCCATTTAGTCAGTCCATTCTGTAACTATTCCCATCTTCTGCTGATATTGCCCTAGTACATCACTGAGTCTACTTCATCCCTAATAGAGGCATAATCTTTGCTATTCAATGAGTCACCTATGCGTAACCGTACGCTCTCACTCTTTGGAGACGGGGCATGGTCGAGAATAAAGATCAGAGCGTAAAAGAAAAAACAGATACCTCCATGAGCCTAGAAACTCTTATTGCGATGGGACTCTTCGGATGGATTGCACTGAGCGTGGCACTGATGGGCCTGGGAATCTGGTAATCCCCTTAGGCGCGCTGACATTACATCTCGTCACGGATAATACACACCTGATCTGAAATAAGGAGAGTCGCGATGAAGAGCTGCCTCCCGCTAACGAATGTCCGGAGTCCGATCCTGCAGAGCCTTGCCGGGATCGCCGCCTGTGTCCTCGTCTTCAGCGGTTGCGCCAGTGGGACAAAACTCGCCCACAATGCAAAGGGCAGCGTCTACTTGGAAGAAGTGACCGATTGGTCCTTTGAAGCCAGCCATCCCGCTATGATCGATCAACTGACCATCACAAAGATCGTGAAAGGGTTATATAGCAATGACGGCATGAGCGGACCTTCGAGAATGTCCGCTGGTGGCAGCAAGCCGATGAGAATTTTCAGCGATGAGGATGCAGAATTTCTCTCCCCCCTGCTCGCACAAGGCTTATCAAAGGCGAAACCCGAACAGCTTGTTGGGTTCCGCGTATCCTCATCGGCAGGGTCAGGCTCTGAACCCACCACGGGCAGAATTTACGTGCAGAAGGACTCGATCTACTTGACCATTGGGAGGGGTGCCAAACCGACGGGTTTTATGCCTGAGTCGGCTGCACGCACCGAACCGGCTCCGGCCTATGCCGCCGGTGGTGCACTCGACGCCATGACGATGATCATCGACTACCATGCACTGACCAGGGCGCCGATGCCCGCCGACATGCCGGTCGCAAAAGCCACGCCGATCACTCCGATTGCACCCATAATGGCGGTCGCTCCTGCAAAAACTCAGGCGCTCTTTGACAGTGCGGGCCAGGAGGTGGGAGAGGGCGAATTAATGGCTCAGAAACTCAGGGACTCGAAGATAGCAAAAGAGGCGCTCGCCAAGAAGGATTCCGAGATCAGCATGCTTCGTAAGGAATCGGAATGGATGAAACGCGAACTGCGGGACCGAGATGAAGAAATAAAAGCGCTCAGGGCGACCAAGGTATCCGCTAAAGCGGCACCGAAGAAGAAATCGGTTCAGGCGACACGGACTCGCTAGCCTAACTCAGTCGACATTCAGTAACTCCGGCTGGAGCAAGACCACTTCACTGGACAGGGGCTGTCGGAAATTCATCCGGCAATAACAGGCATACGTCACATAGGTATCTTGTAGGCAGTACCGAGCCAACTCAATCCCCTGTCCTTTCCCCCACATCTCAGCCACCTGAGCGCCACTGCCCGATTTAGTTTCGACGTTTAGCGCTCGCGCCAGCACATCGAGTTTCACCCAGCCACGCGTATCCCAATTACTCCAGATCGCCATCGTGTCGTAAACCGGTTCCGTGCGGAACTTGGCGAGGTTGACGTCCAGGCTCGGCTTGACTTGGTGGATGATCGATCGTTTCTTAATAAACGGCAGGTCAAAGCCCAGACCGTTATGAGTGATGAAGAGCGACGGGCGGTTCTGAGCCAGACGGCTCCAGAATTGTCGCAGCAGCTCCCGCTCATTCCCACCATACCAGGCCACCGATCCACGCGGCTCGAGCTGGTCAGAGAATTCCAACAGGCCGATACAGACGATCTGACTGAACGTGCCGTCGAAGGCCGACTTCGCAAATTGTTCATCCTCGGCACGTCGTTGAGCTTCGACAGCCCCCGCCGTAAACAAATCGTAGCCCTCGCCTGCCAGGTCAGATTCGCCGCTTGATGGAAGCTTCCCCACCAGCCGCGCCCATTCTTCCCGAGGCGCTTGAATGGTCTCAATATCCAGGACGACCTTCATAAAGTCTGCCCTACAGTCCGCCGCCGTAAGGCCTCGATGATCGGACGATCCGCTGGTGGAAACTCATAGTCGCCCAACTCGTGTGGCCAGACCCATCGAATTTCCGCGCAATCGATTGCTGTGGCGTGCCCGGTTTCGATCCTGCAACGGAAGAAATGCAGCTCCACAGTTTTCTCCGCATACTCGTGCCGAATGACCTGAAAGGGTATCGGCACGTCGATATTTATACCCAGCTCCTCGAGCAACTCCCGCCGCAGACATGCTTCCAATGTTTCACCCGGCTCGCACTTCCCGCCTGGAAACTCCCAGAAACCCGCCAAGTGCACGCCCGGATTCCGTCGGGCGATCAAGTAGCGGCCCTCACGATAAACAAGACCGGCAGCGACTTCAATGACCTTCATGCCGCACCGTCGCCCTTTGCGACGTCTGATCGAAGGGGTACGTCTTGCAAAATGATTTCATCGGACATTGCCGGCAGGAGGGATTTCTTGCCGTGCAGCAGGTCGCTCCAAAGTCCATAATCGCCTGATTGAAGTCATAGCCCTTCCCACTGGGGATTAAGGCTTCCGACAATTGCCAGAGCTTCGCCTTTCGAGCCTTGGGATTGCCCTTCGCCATGAACACCCGATGAAGGACCCGAATGACATTCGTATCTAGAATCGGTGCATCTTCGTTGAATGCGAACGACCGAATCGCGCCGGCTGTGTACCGTCCAATTCCCTTGAACGACAGCAATTCCTCCGCATCGCTCGGAAGATGGCCCCCATACCGCTCCACTGTCTCGCACGCGATACTATGTAATCGCTCCGGCCGAATATTGTAGCCTAGCGGGTACCACGTCTTCTTCACATCCGAGACCGGCGCATCAGCCAAATCTTCAAAGCTTGGGTAGCGGTCTAGAAACTCATGGTATTTCGGAATCACCCGATCGACCTGAGTCTGTTGCAACATCACTTCAGAGACCAGAATGTGGTAGGGATCGGAGGTATTTCGCCAAGGCAGATCACGGCCATGTTTCTCGTACCACTTCAGCAACCGAGCCTGAAAACGGCGCTTCAGCGAGGTGTCGAGGCCGCGGGACTGCTTCGAGATCTTCTTCTTGCGCTGAGAGGATGTTCGTGAGCCAGAGATGGTGGGCATCGCAACGTCAATCCAATGGCGGCATTCTAGAAGTGCGTCCACCGAAAATCAAATGGCAACCATGAGAAACAAGTGCTGCGGCCTCAAATCTCCAATGATCGCTATTTCTTTGACAACCACTCGTTCACCGACTAGCCTTTCCTGAGGGAAGGCTAGTCAGCAGAAGTCTCTTCAGCGAGGAATCTTTAGAAACGGATGACTTTTGAGGGCACCTAAAATGACGGAACAGAGGCAGTACGTTCGCTACCAGGTGGAATTCCCTGCAACATTCGCAGGCGACCATGCCGGGATAGGAATTGTACACAACATCGGACTGGGTGGCTGCAAGGTCGTGAGCGATCTTGCGCTACAGAGCGGTGCTCTCCTCACAGTGCAACTCCTGGTTCCGGAACAGACTCTTGCCATCACCATTCGAGCCGCCACAGTTCGGTGGACCCTCGAGCCCGAGTTCGGGGTAGAATTTCTAGAGATGCAGAAGCTGGAACGAGCCCGTCTGGAGCAGTTCCTGGCAACCCAAGTAAACATCGTCGCATAGGAATCGCTCAAAGCACAGCTATGGTCACCAGAAAGCATCCCAGATTTTCCGTGTCGCTCTCCAGCACCTTGGTGCATAAGAATCAGTTCCGCCATGCGGGGTCCGTCCGAAACCTTTCGGCCAAGGGATGCCGCGTAGACTGTATCATCAGCCCCTTTACCGGTATGCAGCTCACCGTGCAGTTGCATATCCCAGGTGAGCCCAAGCCAATTTTGATCGACAATGCCGCAGTCCGCTGGTCCGGGTCCGCCGGCATCGGCCTAGAGTTCCTGACGGTAGCCCCCCTGCATCAAGACCGATTGGACCACATGATCCGGCAGCTCCAGCCCAAGAACGGTCTTTAGGAGCCTGTCCGACATTGACCGTTCTACTGCGGCGAATGATCCGCACCCATCTGCGTCGTGCTCGGACCGAAAAATTCCTCAATGTATTCCAGCGAATACATCTCCGGTTTTTCCGGGCCTGCGGCCTCGCATCTGGCCGCACATCCTTCGCCTCGTCACGAAGGCAATGCCGGACAGACTCCTAGTAGGCGACCTTCTCTCTAGTTGCATATTGGGCGCTTGCCTCCGTATCCTCCGTCTTCATGGACCTCTCCCAACTTTCCCCTGAGCAATTCAAAGAACTCGTGCGCGGCATCGTCGACGATCGTCTGCGCGAGTTACTGGGCGATCCTGACCTCGGACTCCAACTTGGTAATGGACTACACGCCCGCCTGAAAGAGTCCTTGTCCAATAGAGACAGACTGTCCGGCGAGGACATCGCAAACCAGCTCGGTCTCAGCTGGTAAGGACGATATGGCCTGGTATCGGCTTGCCTATCGCCCAGCCATTCTCGTAGACCTTGCGAGTCTTGAGCCATCCATGGCACAGCGACTCTTGGACAAGACCAAATGGATCGCCTCCAACATCGATAACTTGCGCCACGAACCGATCGCGCCGGACCTGCCAGGCCTTTGCAAATATGCGGTCGAGGACTGGCGGATTTTCTACTCCATTGACCGGGACGATCACCTGGTTGATATTCACGGCATCGTTCGCCACCGGGAGCTGCGTTCATGATTGCCGTCACCGTTGCCGCCATCGCAAGGCTGAAAGCGATTCAAGTCCATCATCCTGAGGATCCGGTCGTCAGGATTTCCGTGCGCGACTTGGACGATTCACGCTTAAGCTTCAGTATCACGTTGGAAGCGAACACCCAGCCTGACGACGACGTTCAGCAGATCGATGGCCTCACGATTGCGATTGATCGACAGAGTGCGCCACGGATGGAAGGTGTGACTGTAGACTACACTGAGGCAGACGGATTTCGCTTTCTACACGATGGCGATGGCCGCAGTCTGCCCTTCCTTACAATACCCACACTTAATTAAGGGGGAAAAGCAGGATGCTCAAAAAGGCCAGACTTCCCACCCGCCCAACCCTGGCGCGCCGAGACGCGCCTTATCCCATGCAAGGCCGCAGCGAACTATCACTCCATAAGGGGTGGGTGGGATGATCCCAACTGCGCGCGTCCAACGAGGGCCTTCTGAGGCCGCGCGTTGCGCGAGCAAGGGGATCGTCCTACCCACCCCGCCTCTTTTTCAGCATCCTGCTGATCGTTAGCTGAGTCGGTCCGGCAAGGTGGCGACATGCACCTGAAATTCGCCCCGCGTCTTATCGTCGACATAGCGGCGCAGAGCATCCTTCACCACGGGAAAGGCGATCTTGCCCCAGGGAATCGCAGCGAGGGAGAACAATTGCACGTCGAGGCTTTCCTCACCCGCCCCGAAATCGGGCGAACGCATTGGCCCTCGGAATACCAGGTAAGTCTGGCCGATGTGTGGGAGACTCAGAACCGCGAAGAGGCAGATACGCTCCACCTGAGCTTGCGCTTCCTCCAATGTCTCACGAACGGCCGCCTGCTCGGTGCTCTCGCCGATTTCCATGAAGCCCGCAGGGAAGGTCCAGAGACCGGACTTGGGCTCGATCGCACGGCGGCAGAGGAGGATGTGCTCGTCCCACTCCGGAATACAGCCTGCGACGATCTTTGGGTTATGGTAATGAATGGCCCTACAGATATTGCAGACGAACCGGGGCAAGTTGTCGCCGTCGGGAATTTTCTTCGTAACTGGAGCACCGCAGGCGCTGCAATAGTTCATAGCGAAGACGTATCTCGTGAAACGTATTTCATGAAGCGAGATACGAACGACGCTTCACGAACGACGATGCGATGAGCATGGATAGCACAAAACTACGGTTCTTTGCACCCTGCCCGCGCGGGTTGGAGGGGGTTCTCGAACAAGAGCTCCACGACCTTGGCGTGCCTATGACCACAAAGACGGACGGCGGGATCTCCTTCCTGGCTCCCTGGCCCACAATGTATTGGGTCAATCTCAAGAGTCACATTGCCAGCCGCGTGCTTTGGGAGGTCGGACAGGCCCCCTATCGCACGGAAGATGATGTGTATCGCGCGGCCTATAGCCTGGCCTGGCCGGACTGGTTCACGCCCTCACAGACCATCAAGGTGAAAGTGAGCGCGCGCCGTTGTCAACTCACCAGCCTGGACTTCGTCACACTGCGGATCAAAGACGCGGTCTGTGACAAGTTTGTATCGGTGCGCCATAAGAGACCGAGTGTGGACCGGCATCGCCCGAACATCCGGCTCGACGCCTTTCTCGATGAGTCCACGGTGACCTTCTATCTGGACACCTCCGGCGAGCCGCTCTTCAAACGGGGGCATCGTGTCGTGTCCGTCGAGGCACCGTTGCGCGAAAACCTGGCGGCGGGCTTGCTGCGGCTCGCTGGATGGACGCCCAATGACGTGCTGCTCGACCCCATGTGCGGCAGCGGAACGATCCCGCTCGAAGCCGCGCTGATGGCGCGCCGCATCGCGCCCGGACAATCTCGCTCATTCGCCTTTGAGCGCTTGCTGGTCCACGATGCCAAACGTTGGGGTCATTTGCGCGAAGCCTCTCGGCTAAAACAACTGGCAGAAGTGCCGGCTGCCATCTTTGCGTCCGACCAGGATCCTGCCGCGGTAAAGATCGCGCAGCGGACGTTTCAGGGGGCGGGAGTTGCCGTCGACATTCGCCTGCGGCAGAACGACGTGCTCGCCCTCGAGGCTCCGGCTGAACAGGGTGTGCTGCTGATCAATCCCCCCTACGGAGTCCGACTCAGCCGACCTGAGGAACTCGATGCGTTCTATCCCCAGCTGGGCGATTGGTTGAAACAGCGATTCAGCGGATGGCGGGCCTATATTTTTACCGGCGATTTGCGAGTCCCCAAGTTGATCGGCCTCGCGCCATCGAAACGCATTCCCCTCTTCAATGGTCCGCTGGAATGTCGCTTGTATGAATTTCAGATTGTGTCGGGATCGATGCGCAAGACAATTCCCACACTCAAAAGCAAAGGGTGACGGACAGGCTCCTAGGCCCACAGAGATATGTTTGTTGACTGGTAGGGAGCGCAACCTGATAGAGTGTTGTTAGGATGGTGATTGTCAATCGACTGCTGTCCTGTAGCAGGATGCTGAAAAAGTCCGCCAGCAGGGGGAGGGATGGCCCAGTGAGTCCCCTGTGCTCGCGCAACGCGCGGTCTCAGAAGGTGGGAGGGGAACAGTCAGACCATCCTTCTTGCTCGCAGAACGCGCACGATGAAACTGTGCTCGTCCGATGCGCGCAGTGAAGGACAGTCTGGCTGTTCCCCTCAAGGCCAAAGTGGGAAAATCGGAAGGCCCTCGCCCGGGATGATGGCACGTCCCGGGAAATCGATTGCGAAGCAATCGGAGGGTGAGGCGGGTGAAATAACAGCTAGGGTTGGGCGGGTGAGAAGTCAGG
>CAVUHR010000010.1:0-134564 GCA_963741245.1 Nitrospirota bacterium
ATATCTGGAAGTGATCGGCATTCGAGCGTGAACTGTCCAGAGGAGGAAAGGCGCGCAAAGCTCATGCAGCAATCGATCAACATCAGGAGGTGGTCATGTACGATCTGAAGAATCTTAGCAAGATGAAGCATCTAGAGGCTCATGCGCCCGAGGCGATGAAAGCGTTTGTGGCTTTCGACAAGGCGGCCTTGGCTGGGGGAGCGATTCCCGTGAAGTATAAGGAGCTGATGGCGCTCGCCGTCGCATTTACGACCCAGTGCCCCTATTGCATCGAGCTCCACTCGAACAAGGCGCGAGAAATAGGCGCGTCGGATCCGGAGATCGCCGAAGCTGTTCTAGTGGCTGCGGCCTTGCGCGCCGGTGGGGCGATCACCCACGGCACACATGCCATGAAGGGACCTTGAATGGCATTCTCGACTGAGCCTGAGAAACCGGGACCTTCTAATTTGTAGGGGTTGGCCCGGGCTCTCGCTGTGGGAGGTGAGGGCGATTCAGCGGCTGGAAGGGCGTGGAGGGATTATATTCGTTGATGAGGTCTAGCAGGCTCCTGGGGATTCCCTCAAAATGTGATTTCCCAAGACGTGTAGAAAGAGCAGAGTTCATTGCCATCGGTCCCGGACCGGTTGCTGTCGCCTAACGACACAGGGTGCAGGAGATCAGTCTCGATGTTCGCCCGTTGCTTAGACCCCGTGAAAGGAGTATTTTTTTATGACATTCGCAATCCGAAAGGAGGCTACCATGAAACCATTCCGACTCCTCTCCGTGACCTTGGGGCTGCTTCTCTCGTGCACTTCTCTGGCGTCGGCGGAAATTCTTGCCCTCCTCAACTATGAGAGTAAGCCCGACCAGCCAGTGAGACGAGAAGGGATCGCGATCATGGACATTGATCCCGAGTCTGCGGACTTCGGAAAAATCCTGATGGAGATTCCACTTCCGTCCGACCTCGTCGCCCACCACATCTTCTTCAACCGCGATCGGACCAAGGCCTACATTACAGCGTTAGCCAAACCCGTGCTGCACGTCGTGGATCTCACCCGCTTCCCTTATCGGCTGCGCGCCATTCCTGTACCGGACTGCCAGGTCTTGGAAGACCTGGTGGTGTCGGAAGATAACCGGACCTGGTACCTCACCTGTATGGGCTCGAGCACGGTGATCATGGGTGATGCCGTGAAAGATGCGCCGATCAAAACCATCCGCGCGACTGAACCGGCAGAGGCCTTTATCCTGAATCCGCACGGCATTGCGATTCACAATGGCATTGATCGGGTTCTCATCACCAGCACCGTCAAGCCGGATAATATGGCGGAGGCGGGTGAGACAGTCACGGTGTTGGAGGCCAGTACCGGGACGGTGCTGTCGACGCACAAAGTCTCGTCGAAACCGTCTCCCTCCAAGGCCGCCCCTGTCGAAGTCATGTTTGCCCCGAAGGCGAATCCACCGGTGGTGCACATTACCAATATGATGGAAGCGACGCTGTGGGCCGGGATCTGGGATCCGAAGACCCAGTCGTTTTCCTTCAATCAGGTCGATGACTTCGGCGCAAGGGAACAAGGGATGCCGTTGGAAATGCTCTATAACGCGAAGGGGGACCGCTTGTACGTCACCACGGCCAAGCCGGGGTTTGTCAATCTGTATGACAATACCGATCCGCGACAGCCGAAGTTTCTTCAAGCCATTCCCGCCGCTCCAGGCGCCCACCATAGTGTCCTGTCGCCCGATGAACGGTATCTGTTCGTCCAAAATAGCCTGCTCAATTTGGAAGGCCTGAGCGACGGGTCCATCACGGTGATCGACTTGACGAAAGGCAAAGTCCTGGGGAGTATTGAGACGTTGAAGGCGCATGGATTCAACCCCAACTGCATCATGCTGCTTCCGAATCATTTTCAGCAGGGGGGCTTGCGCGCAAGCCAGGTACTCAAGTGAACCGGCGGCAAGACGTGAGCGAGACAGGCGAGACGTGCGGGAAAGCCAAGCCGGCGCGACTCGGGGCTGGTCTGTCTCGTTTATCTTGTCTGTCTGGTCTGTGGGGCAGAGGGCGAGAAGAACGCGACGAGCGGGACTGGCTCGACGGGGGAGGCTACTCGGCCTGTAGGTCGTGGAGCTGGTCGATGAGTCGTTGGAGCTTGGTCATGGCGTGGTGGCGCTGGTCGGCAGTGACTTGCTGATCGATGGCGAGGGCCATGGGTTTGACAGCGGTGCGCATCTGGTGAACGGCGTCTTGATAGGCCTGGGGGGCTGTATGGTCTGGATAGAAGACTAGCAAGGCACGCAATTCACGGGAGATGCTTTCGGGAGGGCGTGGTTGACGGAGGAGGGCCAGAAGTTCCTGTTGGCGCTGTTGTTGGTATGTGGCCCAGAACTGTTGGGTATCGGGAAGCGCAAGGCTCCATTCGCGGATCTGGGCCTCTTGGTCTTTGGACAGGGACCCAAGCCAGTCTTCCAGCCAGTCGATAGTGGCGTCCGCCCTCTTCTTGAGCCGCTCCGGCGCAGGGAATTGCAAGAGCTGCGCGGCTTTGGCGTTGTCCTTCTGCAAAGCTGATTCGAGGGTGCGCACCTGGCTGGAATCGACGGAGGCGAGGAAGACGCTGCCATCGGCGATGACCCGGTCGAAGAGGTCGGTGCGCAGACGATCGTAGGTGGCATAGACCCAGTCGAGGTCCTGGTTCGTGAGTCCCCGTTCGAGTCGTTGCCGGATCTGTAGGAGAAAGGTTTCGTACTGCGGAATGGCTTCGTGTCGGTGCCGGGCCAGCAATGGCGTGAGCCGCTGGGCCAAATCGTGGCGTTGATCTGAGGTGAGATTGAGGTAGTGATCGGCCTGCCAGAGAATGAACCAGTCCGCATACCGATAGACCGAAAGGATCGAGCAGCCGGCGAGGAAGAATAACAGCCCGGCGGCACACCACGTCCATCGGCGGTGCCGCCCTGCCCTCGTCTCATCCTGTGACGCGTGGTAGGTCATGCCGTGGCCACATATGTTCTCAAGAGTCCGGCGACTAATCAAGGGGGTGGAGCCTGATGGGGCAGAGGGCAAGAAGAGCGCGACTGGCGGGAAACGGGGGACATGTGTGAGGACCGTACGAATGAGGCCGCTGGGCTAGCTCGTGAGTGGACCAAGGTCCTTGAGAAGGAGGTCGATTTTTCTTTTGAGGTCAGGCAAGTCGCGAACGACAGCATCCCACACCAATTGAAGGTTGATCCCGAAGTAGTCGTGAATGAGTTTATCTCTCATGCCGGCGATGGGCTTCCACGCTATGTCAGGGTGAGCTTCTTTCAGGGTAACGGACACGCGTTTCGTTGCCTCCCCTATGATTTCAAGGTTACGCACGACCGCGTCTTGAGTTTTTCGATCCGAAAAGAATCCATCCTTTCCCGCCGCTGGATAATCAACGATGTGCTGGATGGCGTCTCGAGCGTGCAGAAGATAGATGCGGTCGTCCTTCATAGAGGGACGGCTTCGGCGTGTATGCGCTCCTGGAGGTAGGGACTCAACCCTCCATCAGTGAGGATGTCGACTTTCCGGTGAAGCAATTCTTCCAGGTCTTGGCCGAGCTCGATAAGGTCGAGAAGGCTACGCCCACCCTCCATGTCTACAAGGAAGTCGATATCGCTTTCCGGCTTCGCTTCTCCCCTCACTGCGGACCCAAAAATCCGCACATTCCTGGCTCCATGATGGGCAGCAAGCTGGAGAATACGGTCGCGGCTGGATCTGAGCAGATCAGTGGTTGTCATGTTCCCCTTTTTACTTCTGGGTTCATGTCGAGAGGATACTCATTTGCGTCTCATCTGACAAGCGGTCTATGCCGTTGGTGCATTTGAGATTTTGGCTGTTACGACCGCCCTTCAGCCGGCCGAGCATGAAAGATGATGGGGGTTGGACGTATGGCCATGGCTAAGCGAGGGGCCAGGGGGAAGAGCGAAGACGATTTATCTGGTCTATTCGGTCTGTCTTGTTGGCCAGACCGGTAAACTCACCAGGCGAATCAAAGAAACCAGAAAAACCAGAGAGACCAGAGAAACAAACGACGCGGAGTGTGACGCGCATTACGGGTAATGTCCGCGCACCGTCAGGAGGGAAGCTCTGGTGTCGTTGCGTGACCTTGCCCCTCACGCCCTCGCCAGCCTGTCTTTCACTGCGCGCTTAGCACAGAAGATCATCAGTCTCCATCCCCTCCTCCATCTCTCTGAGCTCACTCCCCTATCTCTTTAAGGGCAGCCTGGTCGATCCTCGAATGCGCGCGTCGAACGAGCACATTCTTATTGTGCGCGTTCCGCGAGCAGGAGGACGACCAGGCTGCCCTCCCCACCCCTTGACCACTCATTCTAGTTAGGACTATTCTCTTTTTCATGGAACTACCGCACCCCAAAGACGATCCCTATCTCAAACTCATTCGGCCACTGGTCGAGGCCTATATGGCCTTCGAGTTGACCGCGAGCCGTCATATCAAGTCTTTACGCTTGACGCCCTCACAGTTTGATGTGATCGCCACGCTGGGAGATACGGAAGGCATGACCTGCTCGGAACTCTCTGCCCATACGCTCGTCACAAAAGGCACGCTCACCGGCGTCCTCGATCGCCTAGTCTCCAAAGGTCTGATCCGGCGGGATGCGATGAAAGGAGATCGCCGTTGCACCAAGATCTCGTTAACTGTGAAAGGTGATGCGCTCTTTCGAAAGACCTTTGCGGCCCACTTGGCCTTTCTCCGTCCATTCTTTGAACGGGCCTTGAGCCCTGAAGAGGTGAACCAAGCTGGCGCACTGCTCCTTCGTCTGCGGGATGGCTTCCAAAAATAGGTTGAGGTGATCTGACCCATGCGCTTAACCATTCTCGGCTCCGGCACGAACGTACACCCCACGCGAGCAGCCTCGGGCTATCTCGTCCGCACCGACCATACGATACTGTTGGACTTTGGCCCACGCACGTTGGCGAATTTACTAAAAACCGGCGTGAACCGGCATCGGATCACCCACATTCTCTTCTCCCACTACCACGCCGATCACTTTTCCGACTTCATCACCTATTTCTTCGATGCGATGATCTTTACGAAATACCAAGGAGGAAAGCGGCCGCCGCTCACTGTGATCGGCCCTCGTGGCACGAAGCGACTCTTCCGAACCCTCTTCGCCACCTTACCAGGCTTTACGCGCGCGCCGTTCGCGATTCATTTCAAAGAAGTGGCTGATCGGGCGTTTACGATCGGAAACACGACGGTGATTCCCCGAACCGTGACCCACACGCAAAACCTCCATTGCCTGGGGTATCGAATCGAATATGGCGGGAAAGCCCTGGCCTATTCCGGCGATTCGCAATATTGTGACAGTCTCGTGCGCCTCTGTGGAGATGTCGATCTCGCAGTGCTGGACTGTTCCTTCCCGGCTAATCGGCCGAGCCCGGTTCATCTGCATGCCGGTCAGTGTGGGCAGGTGGCTAGAGCGGCCGGAGTCGGCCAGCTCGTGTTGTCGCATTTCTATCCGATCACCGAACGATACAATGTGCGGGAACAGGCAGGGGAAGCGTTCGGGGGAAGGATAGTGGTTGGGCGGGACTTGATGGCGATCAAATTGTAGCAGGATGCTGAAAAAGGGGCGGGGTAGCTGGGATGATCCCCGTGCTCGCGCAACGCGCGGCCTAAGAAGGATGCGAGGAAGCAGGCAGACCGTTCTTCTTGCTCGCAGAGCCCCCACGATAAAGCGGTGGTCGCTCGATGCGCGCAGTGAAGAACAATCTGCCTACTTCCTCTGGGGAAGTTGGGGAATCTGAAGGCCCTCGCCCGGGCAAATGGCACGTCCCGGTAAATCGATTGCGAAGCAATCGGAGGGTGGGGCGGGTGAAAAATATCTGCCAATGGGTGGGCGGGTGAGAACGACGCGCGCAGTTGGGATCATCCCAGCCACCCCTTTAACAAGGGGTAGTTCGCTGCGGCCTTGCTTGGGACAAGGCGCGTCCTTGGGTGAAGAGGCTGCCTTGGCAGACTCTGGGAGGGCGGGTGAAGTAGCCGCCAGGGTTGGGCGGGTGAGAAGTCTGGCCTTTTTGAGCATCCTGCGAAGTTGATGAAACATCCTGCCATTCCCGCTTTTCTCGCACCTCTCGCGAGTCTCGCGTATGTTTTAGAGTCCGCCTTCGCGGTTATCGCACCCCAGAATCTCAATGAATTTCGTCAGGCGGGCCTTCTTGAGGGGATCGTCGAGTTTGGCATAGATGGCCAAGAGGTTCTTGATCATGCGGGAGAGAATCGCGCGCACCGGACTCTGTTGCAAATACTTCTCGTCAAATCCATAGCCTGCTTCTGTGAGAAACCGCTGGCAATTCTTCTCGGTCAGCAACGCCCCCCCGTTGAAACAATCGACGAAAACCTTGTAGCGATCCGATTCGTACTTCACTAAGAAATGACCCGGCATCCCGATCCCATGAACCGGAAGACCCAGCCGCTTCCCGACAAGGAGGTAGACCGTCGATAGGCTGATCGGAATACCCGTTCTTCGGTCGATCACGCAGTTGAGGTAACTATTCTCCAACTCATAATAATTCTTCGTGTTGCCTTTGAAGCCCTGCTCCGTAAAGAGGTACCGGTTCAACGTCTTGATCGTTTCTTCCCCCGAGGCTCGCGGACCGATCCGATCCTGCACTTCCTGCGCCATCTCATCGAGCTGTCTCGTATACGAGGTGACCGTCAGGGAAGGATAGGCATACCGGGCGATCAGAAAGGCACCCTGTTCGAGGTCCATCGGGCCATCAGGCAGCGCCGCCAGCTGCGTGAGTTCATCCTCCAGATTTCCACCGCGGATTTCCTCGAGCACCGAGACAAGACGGTCAGCCATTTCCGGCTGTTCGATTTCCGCTTCTTGAAGCAAGGGAACCGCAGAGGGGCCGATGTCGATGAGTTTACCGCTGATGGTCTGGACGATCTTCTCGTCCTCATCGGCCAGCAGTCGGATCAGAGCCCGGATTTGACTCTCGTTTATCAGCATGGTGGGACTCCCGAAAGGCCTGTTCATCAGCCCATCGCCCGACGGAACACTTTGGAGCTCCCGTAGAGACAGAGGGCGTCAAAAATCACCATGACGACTACCACCATCCCGACATGGGGGAGAGCCTCGGTCCAGCCAGTAAGGATCAACGGCCGCACCGCGTCGATCGCCCAGGTCATCGGATTGAAACGCGCCAGGAATCCCATCCACGCAGGCATCCCCGCCAAGGGCACCAAGGCCGAGCTCAGGAAAATCATCGGGAGCGAAAGGAATCCCAGGACCGAAAAGAAGTCGCCGTGACTTTTTACGGAAAAGGCCATCGCCATGGAAATCGCGGTGAGACCGACGCCAAAGAGCATCCCGATCATCAAAATCGTGGCGATACCAAGGAGCCCCGTCGCCGGCTGAACGCCGAACAGAAAGGCCACCCCGAGGATCACGAGCACTTGGAGCGAGGTAATCGTCATGACGAAGATGAAGCGACTCAGGATCACGGAACTACGATGGATCGGCGTGGTCATCAACCGCTCCAGAAACCCATTCTCCTTGTCGAACAGCAGATCGACGCCCCCCGCGAGTCCATTGTTGAGCACTGTCATGACGACCACGCCGGCAGTCAGGAAGCTGATGTAGTCCGGGGCCTGCGTTATTTGCATATTCGCGGCCCGCTGGAACAGGTTGCCGAAGAAGATCAGCCAGAATAGCATCGGCTGTACAAGCGTGAACAACATGCTGAATTTCTCGCGGCTGAGCCGCCGAACCCACCGCATCGTCAACGCATGAATTTCCTGCCAGTACTCTTTCATCCGCTTCGCTCCAGTTACGAGTGCTGAGTGCTGAGTGCTGAGTATTCAGACAAGATACCCATCATCATTCAACATTCTCTTTCGGCAGTTCATCTTTCATCGATCGGCCTGTGTGGGCGATGAACACGTCGTCCAGCCGTGGACGGTGGTACTCAATAAACTCCAGTTGGCAATCTAATCGATTGGCGGACTCGAGGATCGCTGGCAGGGCCTTCTCGGGCGACTCGACCCGGATATCCAGGCCGGTCGGCGTCGCCTTGACCGCTCGCATCGCTGGTTGTCTCGTCAACGCAGACACCAACGTAGAAATCTTACTCTGGTCCTTCAAGGTCAACGACACGATATCGCCACCCAGCCCGACCTTCAGCTCAGCAGGCGACCCGAGCGTCTTGATCTTTCCCCCGTCGATAATGGCCAACCGATCGCAGAGCTGATCCGCTTCATCCAAATAATTCGTCGTCATCACGATCGTCATGCCGCGCGCCTTCAACATCCGCACGTAGTCCCAAATCCTGAGCCGGCTCTGCACATCCAAGCCCAACGTCGGTTCGTCGAGGAACAATATCTTGGGGTCCGGCAAGAGACCGCAGGCAATGTCGAGCTTCCGCTTCATCCCCCCGGAGTACGTTTTCGCCGCGCGATCGGCAGCCTCTTCCAGTTCCACGAGTTTCAGCAGCTCAGCGATGCGTTTCGCAGCTTCGGCCTTCGGCAAGTGGTACAACGCGCCGAGCAGTTCGAGGTGTTCCCGACCGGTGAGAAAGCGATCGATGGCCCGTTCTTGAGGCACGTAGCCGATGAGTTGCCGGACGACATCCGCCTCGCGCACCGTATCGTGGCCTAATACGCTGGCTGTGCCTGACGTCGGAGTCAGCAGCGTGATGAGCGTCCGGAGCGTGGTGCTTTTCCCCGCCCCATTCGGCCCCAGCAGACCGAAAATCTCGCCTGAATAGACCTCAAACGACAGATCGGAGACGACCGTATGGCCATCATAGGCTTTCGTGAGCCGAGACACCTGAATCGCAATTGCGCGATCCATCAACCCCAGCCCTTCGCGCCAGATTGATCGTGCATCATGAACTCGATGAGGTCACTGAGACGGCGGGCTTGTTGGTGGAGACTCTCGGCCTCCAACAGAAACTGCTTTTCCAAGGGCGTACACTCCAAGTAGGTGGACAGGGTATTGACGACAATCTCATCGCTGACTTCTTCCCGAAAAAGCTCCTGCCATGTGGGCACGTCATCGCGGGACCGGAGATACGTCTCCAGGATAGTGAACAGGCGCCGGCGGACCGTGGGATCCAGCGACGCCTCTGTGCCTCGAACAGCAACAGAAATCGTAGCCTCACGATAGGGGTTATCGTACCACTCACGTTCAATCTCAAACCGTTCCAGCCCTTGCAGCAGGATGTTGGATCGACCATCGGCCAACGGCTGCACGCTTGCCAATCGACCGACACAGCCCATCGAGAACACGGGCGGACGACCATAATAGTCCGTTTCCCATCCATCCTTGAGCAGGGCCATACCGATGCACTGTCCGCTCATCGCCACATCCGAGACCATGGCGCAGTAGCGCGGCTCGAAGATATGCAGGGGGAGATAGGTCTTGGGGAACAGCACGACATTCGGAAGCGGAAACACTGGAATTCGCTCGGGAATGGGAAACGGCGTTACGCTGTCAGGCTGGTCTCGTTCGTGGTGCTCTCGCCCGTGATCGGTCTGCATGGGGCTCACGATAACTGATGGTCGACAAAGTTGTCAACGGCGTGAGAAGGACATCTTTCACCCATCGAATTGACGAAAACCCGTATCAACACAGGAGATTTGTGCCGGCAGTCGAAGCATGGTATAAGCGCACGCGGCGATTCCCGTACCTTACGGAACCTCCATCACCCATGTATGAATTGTGGCGTCAGCTTCGGCACCTACTGTTCTTGTCGAGCAGTCTGCTGATCGTCGTGCCCGGGCTCGCAGCCGATACCGCACAGGAATTCCGCTTCGCCACGGAAGGCTATCGATATGCCTTCCCGCGTGATCACGGGGCGCATGAGGAGTTTCGCACCGAATGGTGGTACTACACCGGCCAGGTCACGACGAAGGACGGTCGGCCATTCGGCTATGAGCTCACCTTCTTCCGCCGTGGCATGCTGCGCGATCAGACGAAAACCCTGCCGTCACAGTGGGCCGTCAAACACCTGTACCTGGCCCATTTCGCCATAAGCGATCTCAGCAAGGGTCGGTTTCACTATGCGGACAAAATGAGCCGGGCCGGTTTGGGCAAGGCCGGCGCGGCGCACGATCGTCTCCACGTCTGGATCGATCGATGGAGCGCCGAATCACCATCGGCCGCTCCCGGCACTCAAACCCTCCAGGCAGCGGAGGGCGACATGGCCATCCAACTCACGGTCTCGTCGGGGAAACCACTTGTCGTACATGGAACTGACGGGATCAGCCGCAAAGGTTCGGCCACAGGACAAGCCTCCCATTATTATTCCTTCACCAGACTAGCCACAACCGGCAAACTCACGATCGGGAATGAATCGTTCGACGTGACCGGCACAAGTTGGATGGACCATGAGTTCGGGTCCGCCGATCTCGACAAGGATCTGGTCGGATGGGACTGGTTCAGCCTGCAACTCGACGACCAAAGGGAACTCATGCTCTATCAACTCCGCCGGGCAGACGGATCGGCTCATCCAGCCTCAAGTGGCACGTTAATCGACCGAGAGGGACGTGGACACCATCTTTTGATCGGAGACTTCACGCTCGAACCGACAAGTTATTGGACCAGCCCTGCGAGCAAAGCCCACTATCCGCAGCGTTGGCGCCTGACCATTCCCTCACAACAACTATCATTGGAACTCGTGCCCCGCATGGCCGATCAAGAACTCTTCCCCAAACACAGCACACAAATAACCTATTGGGAAGGCGCCATCGAAACAACCGGCACAGCACAGGGGAAGTCAATTCACGGACAGGGCTACATGGAACTGACTGGCTATGTCGAACGGATCATGCAGAAACTCTAGCAGGTCTGTCTGGTTCATTTGGTTGATCTGGTTTGTTTCGTTCAACTAAAAAACCAGACAGACGAGACAAACCAGATTAACCAAACAGACCGAACCGACCAAATGAACAAGACAAGTTGGTGGAGGCTCAACGCTGATGAGCGAGGACGAGACCAAACAGGTGCGTGAGGTGGTGGATGAAATCTACCGCTCCGAATCGCGCCAGGTGCTCGCGACGCTGATCCGCTTGCTGGGCGATTTTGAGACTGCCGAGGAGGCGCTGCACGATGCGTTTGCCGTCGCAGTCGAACAGTGGGCTCGGGATGGCGTGCCGGCGAATCCACGGGCCTGGCTCGTTTCGACCGGGCGCTTCAAGGCAATCGACGGGATGCGACGACGCGCTCGATTCGACACGTCGCTGACGGAACTCGCCAAGCAACTAGAACAAAGCACCGGTGACACCGAAGAGTGGAATGAGGAGAGCGTCGAGGACGACCGACTCCGGCTGATCTATATTTGTTGTCATCCCGCCCTATCGCCGGAGACGCAAGTGGCGATGACGCTCCGTGAGGTCTGTGGCCTCACCACCGAAGAAATCGCGCGCGCCTTCCTCACGAAGCCGGCCACGGTCGCGCAGCGGATCGTGCGGGCCAAGGCAAAGATCCGCGAAGCCCGCATTCCCTATGAAGTGCCGTCGGAGAAGGAACTGCCGGATCGGCTGGACGCTGTGCTCCGGGTCGTCTACCTCGTCTTCAACGAGGGGTACTCGGCCTCTTCTGGGGACTCGCTCACGCGGCACGATCTATCAGGCGAGGCCATCCGCTTGGGGCGATTGCTGATCGAGTTGCTCCAAGAGCCTGAGGCCATGGGACTCCTGGCGCTCATGCTGCTTCACGATTCAAGGCGTGCCGCGCGCACTTCTCCGACCGGTGATCTGATACTTCTGGAAAATCAGGACCGCGCTCTGTGGAACCGGAACCAGATCACGGAGGGCATCTCGCTAGTGTCGCGGGCGCTGGCGTCAGGCCAAGTCGGTCAGTACATCATCCAGGCAGCCATCGCGGCGGCGCATGCCCAGGCGCCCAGCTCCGCTACCACGGACTGGGCGCAGATCGTTTCACTCTACGACCTGCTGATGCGGGCGGAACCTTCGCCTGTGGTCGAGCTGAATCGTGCGGTCGCGGTCGCGATGCGTGACAGTCCGCTGGCGGGTCTCACGCTCATCAACAACATCCTCGCGCGGGGCGATCTAGGGAACTATCATCTGGTCCACGCGGCGCGGGCAGATCTCTGCCGCCGATTGGGGCAAACAGCGGAAGCCCGCGGATCCTACGAACGGGCCCTCGGCCTGGCCCAGCAGGAACCGGAGCGACGGTTTCTCAAGAGACGGCTGAGCGAGCTGCAGGACTGATGCGGCGAATAACACCTCACACATCGTACCAATCCACATCGGGCAGTCCATGTTGAGTGATTTGGTTATGGTTAGGCAGTGTCTGGATCGCCATAGCTGACCGTGCCCGGCCGTGTATGGGCTGATTTGTCGGCGATCTGCTTCAACACCTGGTTGGTCGACAACATTTCTTACTCAATGGTCCTTCCAAGCTCGCTCGTTCTCTCTTCAGGGATGGGGGCTAATTGATCTTCCACTGCGCGCGACTTTCTCACCCGCCCACCCACTGGCAGATATTTTTCACCCGCCCCACCCTCCGATTGCTTCGCAATCGATTTCCCGGGACGTGCCATTTGCCCGGGCGAGGGCCTTCCGATTTTCCCACTTTGGCCTTGAGGGGAACAGCCAGACTGTCCTTCACTGCGCGCATCGGACGACCATGTTTCTATAATGTCCCATCCAACCTCGATTGTTTTTCCTCTCTAGGGAAGGCACCCATGTTGGTCTCAGTGCGGCCGTCGAACGAGGTCCTTCTCAGGGCGCGCGTTCCGGGAGCACAGGACCAACGTGGGTGCCCTCCCATTCCTTTTCATCGTGGGGGTTCCGTGAGCACGGGGGCCAACCAGGTTACCCCTTACAACCGCTCATACTCCGCCTGCACCAACTGCGGGTCATAGGTTCGTTCCAGCCTGCGGACAATGAAGTGACCCCGTGCCATCTCCTGGAAATGGTCTATGAACAGGACGTTAATCGCGACGCCTCCGGCAGCACCGATCACTGGTACGGCTTGTGCCGCGACCTTCTCGGATACGTTCACGCCGAAGCGCGTGGCCAACTGTGTGATGAGCCTGACGATTGCTGGCGCGCCTTCCTCCACCAGACCTCTCTCGGTGATGTACCCCGCAGCCTCTGAGACCGATTTGGCCAGAGCCCCACGTATCAGGAAGTAGGCGGATTCACTCGCGTCATCGCTCTTGCTACGCCCGCCAAGAGCGAAGACCTCGAGGCAGGCGAGTTTAGCGTCCGGCGTTCGGAGACGTTCACCTTCACTTCGCGCGATATCTGCAATGGAGCGCAACATAATGGTGGTGGATAGGGGCAGTTCGACTGGGAGACCTAGCAATCCGAAGGCACCTCCCCCCGCGCCGGTCGCCGCTACCGCGAGCTTGTGCAGAAACTCCCATGAATTCTGCTGCGATTTGTCGTCAATTGTCAGCAGCGCGGCCTGTAGTGCCGTCTCTAGCGATCTCCTTGTCGCCTCGTTGACAACCCTTGCCCATTTCTCCGGAAGCAGCTTGAGCGCCTTCTCAATCGGCATGCCGATCAAGCCCGTGATCTTCACTGCGAGGCCAGGGTTCTCAAGGAGAGCCTTCGCATACCGCAGAGCCTCTTGATCTTCGTCCGATATCTTCACGCGCCCCTCCTTCTCCCAGTTGCTGCCCAACTATACGGTGAGCTGTTACAGAGATCGTGGACCAAGCGGCCTATTCATGACGGCTCCCTTATTCAAGGACGCCCCATTCTGCTAGAAATGTCGCCCGCTTACGAAAACTTGTCAAGCATCGGAACACCCTGTCGATTTTTGCTCATGCCAACGACTATCCTATGTCAGGACATCGTGAAGCGTCGCTCGTTTGCGTGATACGAGATTCGAAATTCGCTTCACGAGAAACGAACTACGACGAAGAGGACGGAAGCGATTAGAGGAGGCACTCAAATGAAATACATGTTGCTGATTTACGGTGATGAGAATGGGTTGAATGAAACGGAGCGAACGGACTGTTACGTCGAGTCTACGCAGCTTGCACATCAGCTGCACTCGAATGGACAGTACGTAGCCGCCAACCCGTTGCATCCTACGTCCATGGCGACAAGTGTTCGCGTGCGCGATGGCAAACGGCTCGTGACCGACGGTCCGTTCGCGGAGACACGCGAGCAACTGGGCGGCTACTTTCTCATCGAGGCGAAACATCTCGACGAGGCGATCGCTGTCGCGGCAAAGATTCCCATGGCCCGCAAGGGCACTGTCGAGGTCCGCCCGGTCATCGAGATGCCGAATCTGCCGTAGATATCACAAGGAGACGATATGCAAAAGATTACCCCCTGTTTGTGGTTCGATAGCCAAGCCGAAGAGGCGGCGAATTTTTATGTGTCGATTTTTAAGAATTCCAAGATCGGACATATCACCCGCTATGGAGAGGCAGGCGCAAAGGTCTCCGGGAGGCCGAAGGGGACAGTCATGACTGTGACATTTGAGATCGAGGGACAGAATTTCATGGCACTCAACGGCGGGCCTCACTTCAAATTTACTGAAGCCATCTCGTTCATCGTGAACTGTGGGACCCAGGAAGAAATCGATGAATTCTGGGAAAAGCTTTCTGATGGGGGAGAAAAAGGCGTATGCGGCTGGTTGAAAGACAAGTATGGGCTGTCCTGGCAGATCGCTCCCTCTTCGTTAGCCGAGATGATGCAAGACAAAGATTCGGAAAAAACGAATCGCGTGATGCAAGCCATCGTTGAAATGAAGAAAATCGATATCAAACGCTTAGAGCACGCCTATGGAAGGAGTCACGCATGAGCAATGTACGATTACTGGTTGGGACACGGAAGGGTGCGTTCATTCTCACGTCGGACGGAACACGCAAACAGTGGGATGTCAGCGGTCCACACTTTGCCGGATGGGAGATGTATCATCTCAAAGGCTCGCCCGTTGAGCCGAACCGCATCTATGCCTCGCAAACCAGCGGCTGGTTCGGACAAATCATCCAGCGCTCGGATGATGGCGGCAAGACGTGGCATCAACCAGGAACACCGCCAGGCGAACCGACCACTACTCCTGATGGCATGCCGAAGGGAGAGAGCAACAAATTCGTCTACGATACATCTCCAGAAACCGGGAAACCGCTCACGACGCACCAGCATTATGACGGCACACAACGTCCTTGGGAATTTAAGCGGGTCTGGCACCTCGAACCATCGCTGACCGACCCGGACACAGTCTATGCGGGAATCGAAGATGCGGCCCTGTTCCGATCGAGCGACGGCGGGCAGACCTGGCAGGAATTGTCCGGGCTGCGCGACGTGAAGGGAAATCTGTGGCAGCCGGGCGCCGGCGGGATGTGTCTGCACACGATCGTGCTGGATCGGATCAATCCGGAGCGCATCTATGTTGCCATCTCGGCTGCAGGAACATTCCGGACCGACGATGGCGGTACGACGTGGCGCGCGATCAACTGCGGGTTGAAATCCCAGTATGAGCTTCCGGACTCGGATGCGGAAGTCGGCCACTGTGTGCATCGCATCGCGATGCACCAGACACGCCCGAACGTGCTGTTCATGCAAAAGCATTGGGACGTGATGCGGAGCGACGACGCCGGCGAATCGTGGTTCGAAATCAGCGGGAACCTGCCGACGGACTTTGGGTTTCCAATCGATGTGCATGCCCACGAGCCGGAGACGGTGTACGTCGTGCCGATCAAGAGCGACTCCGAACATTTTCCCCCCGATGGAAAGTTGCGCGTATACCGCAGTCGAACGGGCGGGAACGAGTGGGAAGCTCTCACGAACGGTCTGCCGCAGCGCGATTGCTATGTGAACGTGCTGCGCGACGCGATGACGGTCGACTCGCTCGACCCGTGCGGCATCTATTTCGGGACATCGGGCGGGCAAGTGTATGGTTCGGCGAATGCCGGCGACAGCTGGACCGCGATCGTCCGGGATCTACCATCAGTACTGTCTGTGGAGGTTCAGACGTTGCCATGATACGGGTCGTGCTTCCGGCACATCTTCGGACATTGGCACGGGTTGATGGCGAGGTGACGTTGGACGTCAAGGGGGAGGTCACGCAACGTTCGGTGCTCGACGCGCTTGAAGCGCGCTATCCGATGTTGCAGGGGACGATCCGAGATCACGGTACACTCAAGCGCCGAGCCTTCGTGAGGTTCTTCGCCTGCGAGCTGGATCTCTCCCATGAATTGCCGGATGCCCCGTTACCCGATGCGGTCGCAACGGGTGCTGAGCCGTTTCTGATCGTGGGTGCCATGGCCGGCGGTTAGCAGGCTGTTGAAAAAGGCTGCCAGAGGAGGCACGACCGTGAAATATCTGATTCTGGTTCACCACGACGAGGAGGCATTCGGCAAGATTCCGGAAGCGAAAAGGCAGGAGTTGCTCGCGGAATCTGTGCAGCTAACGCACCAGCTCCACGATAATGGCCAATATGTGCACGCGTCGCCACTGCATCCGGCTGTGACGGGAGTCATCGTCCGGGTACGCGACGGCAAACAGTTCGTCACCGACGGGCCCTTCGTGGAAACGCGCGAACAGCTCGCCGGCTACTTCCTGATCGAGGCGAGAGATCTCAATGAGGCGATCAGCGTCGGCGCTCGGATTCCTGGAGCGCGCATAGGGACAGTGGAGGTTCGGCCCGTTAGGGAGATTCAGGGTCTGCCGAATGAGTAAACGCTGTGGAAGCAGGGGCTTCGCAGTATTTTCGACCTGTCGATTTGAGGGTAGGTCGTTCGACTAATACGCAGAGCCAACGTTGAGCCGGTCAAGACCGGCTCAGAACCGAAAGACAAACAGGAGATACCACCATGCGATTCATGATTTTAGTGAAAGCCGACAAAAACTCAGAAGCGGGCGTGCTCCCGGACGAGAAGCTTCTTGCCGAAATGGGAAAGTTCAACGAGGAACTGGTGAAAGCTGGCGTGATGCTCGCAGGTGAAGGACTGCAGCCAAGCTCGAAAGGCGCGCGCGTAAAGTTCTCTGGAAGCAAGCGGACCGTGACTGACGGACCCTTCGCAGAGACGAAAGAACTGATCGCCGGCTTCTGGCTGTGGCAGGTAAAATCGAAAGAAGAGGCGATCGAATGGGTCAAGCGCTGCCCCAATCCCATGAAGGGGGAGTCCGAGATCGAGATTCGTCAACTGTTCGAGGCGGAAGACTTCGGGGCCGAGTTCACACCAGAGCTCAGGGAGCAAGAGGAGCGCCTGCGCGCGCAGATGGGCAAGAAGAAGTAAGTACAGCGGCGGATAAAATGGGGGACATTCTACTGCGGCACGCATTCCGACGCTCCCGGCGGGAGGTGCGATCGAGGTGTGCCCCTTTGAATCGACTCACGAGAACAAATTCACGGCAAGTGGATGAGTAGTGGTTGCGGAGCCTGTCTTGATCTTGGCATGATCATACGAACATCGTTGTGTTGACGTTATCATCAATTGATCACAATCACATAAAGGAGGTCTTCATGCGTTTCATACCCGTTACATCGATAGGGCTCTGTCTTGTTCTGGCCGCCTCGGTCGCGATGGCAAAGGACAAGAAGCACGAGAAGCAAATGGACCAGCAGGCGATGATGGAGATGTACCAGAAGCTGGCGACCCCCGGCGAACCTCATAAGCTGTTCGCAACCTTGGCCGGTAGCTGGACGACAACAACTAAGGAGTGGATGGAGCCAGGCAAGCCTCCCACGGAATCAACCGGCACCGCTGAAATGAAGATGGTGCTCGACGGGCGGTTTCTCCAGCAGGAATTTACCAGCCAGATGATGGGACAACCCTTCTCCGGGATTGGGATCGACGGATACGACAATCTTCGCAAGAGATATGTCACGACATGGATCGATACCTGGGGCACTGGAATCTTTCAGATGGAAGGCACGGCGAGCGCCGACGGCAAGACCATCACGCTGAAGGGTCGCACGATGAACCGGGCGGAGGGCACATGACGCATCGCGCGGTGTGGAAGATCGTAGACAACAATACCCAGATCTTTGACATGTACGGGACTCACCAAGGCGGCAAGGAAATGAAGATGCTAGAGATCACCTATACTCGGAAGCCTTAACGAGGAAGGCAGCGGCGCGCGGAGGGGTTTTCGACTCTTCCGCGCGCGGCGGTCACTTGCTGGTTCGAGCGTCCGAAACACCGTCGACTCCATTTCCCGTACCACGTAACCTAGCTCACTCACTCCACACCTAACACCCGACTATCTCCCTCACCCCATTACCACCTTGACTCCCCTCTAACCGCTGTGGTTAGGTCACCCGCCGATCTTCTCCGGACAGGCTGTTCATACATGACGACGCTTCGGACCTACCAGATCCAACCACAGTTACTCGCCTGCGCCTTCGCCATATTCCTCTGCCTGGCCGGCTCCGGATGCGAGAAGGAGAGCCAGGCGATCGTCTCCATCGCCCTGCATCCGACCAACGCGAACATCTTGTATGTGGCGACAAACGATGCCGTCTATAAGTCGCGCGACGGGGGCCAGCTGTGGGAACGGTTCCCGAGTTTCAGCGCAAGACGTGTGACGACTCTCGAGATCGATCCTCAGTTCCCGGCAACGATCTATGCCGGCACCATGGCCGATGCCGTCTACAAGAGCCCGGATGGCGGGCAACATTGGCTCCCCCACAACGTCGGACTCAAAGAACACGTCTCCTTTATTAATCAATTCGCCTTCCATCCGACTGACCACGAACAAATCTACGCCGCCACGACCGTCGGCGCCTTTTATACCAAAGACGGCGGGCGTGAATGGGAAGAACGCATGGCTGGGATGAAGGAAGTCCACATCGTGGTCTCCATCGCCATTCATCCCCGCGATCCTCGGGTCCTCTACGCGGGAACCACGGGAGGGATCTATCGATCCGACAGCGCCGGGATGGGATGGAAGAAAATCAATAATGGGCTGATTCCCGAACAGGAGCTGATGGGGGCGATGGCGCTGGGGGTCAATGCCATTGTCTTCGATGTGGTCAATCCGGACATCGTCTACGCCGGAACCACAAAGGGCCTCTTCCGCACCGCGACGCGTGGAGAACAATGGGAACGAATCGGGCAATCGCTCCCCGATCTATTCGTGAGCAGTATCCTCCTCGACCCAGCCCAGCCGAAGACCCTCTATATCGGAGGGCCGGGAGGAGTCTGGAAAAGCCCCGACAGCGGACAATCCTGGAGGTCGAGCAATAACGGACTGGCCTCGCTGAACATTCGTACCCTTGCGATGAGCCAGCGCGATTCGCACCTACTCTATGCCGGTACTAATGGGAGCGGTCTCTACCGCTCGACCGACGCCGGCGCGACCTGGGTGCCCCTGCCACTCAAGGCTGCACCTCCACGAGCAGGCTGAGGTTGCGGTCAAGGCTGAGCGAATACTCTCCGTGTTCCGGCCACTTGCTTTCAGTTCCTCTCAGGGGTGGCTGGGGTGATCCTGACTGCGCGCATCGAGCGATCACCGCTCTTCCCTCCCCCTTGAGGGCGGGCTAGATGGTCTCCCACTGCGCGTGTCCAACGAGGGTCTTCAGAGACCGCGCGTTGCACGAGCACAGGAGAGCATCTAGTCTGCCCTCTCATGCTCCTCCAAGCTCGCTCGTTATCCCTTTCAGGGATGGGGGCTGATTGATCTTCCACTGCGCGCGACTTTCTCACCCGCCCACCCACTGGCACGCCGAGACGTGCCATCATCCCGGGCGAGGGCCTTCCGATTTTCCCACTTTGGCCTTGAGGGGAACAGCCAGACTGTCCTTCACTGCGCGCATCGGACGAGCACAGTTTCATCGTGCGCGTTCTGCGAGCAAGAAGGATGGTCTGACTGTTCCCCTCCTACCTTCTGAGGCCGCGCGTTGCGCGAGCACAGAAGATCATCAGGCTCCATCCCCTCCTCTGCTCCGGGAGCACGGGACCACGCGGGTGTCGTTCCCGCTCATCTTATCGTGCCCGGTCTGCGAGCATAGGGAGCACCCCAGTTACCCCGCCATTTTTCAGCATCCTGCTAGCCTGTTGTCATAACGACGATCTCTCCCGTATCATCCATCACGGCCACCATGTCTGAACCGACTCCTCCCGCAACCGATCATACCCTGGCGCTTCGGGAGGAGTTCCGTCATCACCTCGAAACGTTCTACGCTCAGCTCAAGCTGGCGCCGCCCTATGAGAGCGTCGAGAAGGCCATTCGTTCGCTCACGACCTCGGTCCACGCGTTGCCGCCGTTGGAGCGAGCGCGTCTGGCCACCGACGCCACCGCGCGGTGGCAGCACTTTCGTCAAGCCTTTGAATCGTCCGGGCTCAGCAAGAAACATCGCGGCATCATTGCTGGTCTCGCCCGCAACCGGTCCAGCCTGACTCTCCCCGCTGAATACGATCAATTCCTGAGTCTATACCTCTCCTAAACTTGTTCCTTCGAGAACCTCCCGGAGCTCTTGATACACCGTCATAAGCCGGGCATTCTCTAGCCGATACGCAAATACAACCGTAATGGCGCCGGACACTAAAAACACAAGTCCCAACCCTACAATCCCGAACGCCAACACCACTCCACCGAGTGCTGCCATTTCTCCCTCGACAAACAAGGCGATCAGGGCCCCCACCATACCTACTGCCACCAGGACAAACCAAATACCGGTGAGAAGAGCCGAGGACCAAGGAGTGAGCTTTCTGCAGAGCACCGCGAGTGCGTCGCCTTCCGGAGACAGGGAGATCAACCCTTTCAACGGCCACAGTGTTCGGAAGCCTACGGCAAACAGCCGGTATTTCTGACGAATCACAATCTGGTTCAGCCCCTGGAAAAACCGCGCGGTTCCATGCGGTAACGACAAGATCCCGTCGGCATCAAACCGGTCGGCCAGCTGCTTTATACTCATATGCGTGAATCGATCGTGCGTGCGAGCCACTCCGCATCCATACCGACTCGCATCAGGCGTGAGGCGCACGAAGTAGAGCCAGTCTCCGAGAATGAGAGCAAGGCACAACGCACCGGCGAAGAAGCCAGCGAAGATCATGCTGGTACCTATCCCATAGGGGTCGCGGGTGAATCAAGTGAGGGAACCAAGATAATCAGTTGACTCGACGCAGCGAGTTGGCTAGAGTAGCCCCGTGTGTTACTCGGGCGGGTCCCCTCGCTCCATTCAGGTGCTCCGCCGCACAAATTATCCCCCTCTGTAGAGGCGACAGTCGGCTCATCCCTTCCTTGCAGAGGAATGCACGTTGCATTTAATGTGGAGTCGGAGGTGACATGGAATTAGCGAAGATCGAGCGTGTCTATACGTCCTATGCCAAGATCTACGATCAGATTTTCGGGAAAGTGTTTCACGAAGGGCGTCAGTCAGTGATCCGGAATTTGAACGTCCAGCCTGATGAAAAAATCCTCGAAGTGGGAATCGGGACCGGGTTGGCCCTGCCAATGTACCCCCGCCATTGCCAGATCGTCGGCATCGACTTTTCAGAAGGCATGCTGGACAAAGCGAAGCAGCGAGCGGCAGAACACCGGATGGGCCACGTGCAACTACACCGGATGGATGCCGGCGCGATGGAATTCAAGGACGACAGTTTCGACACAGTCGTCGCGGCCTACGTCGTCACCGCTGTCCCCGACTACCGCAAGGTAGTCAGCGAAATGATCCGCGTCTGCCGACCAGGCGGACGGATCATCATGCTGAATCACTTCAGCAACGACAATAAGATCATCGCCGCCATGGAGAAAGTGATTTCCCCCTTCACAAAACATTTAGGGTGGCGGACAGACCTGGCACTCAAGACTGTGCTGGAAGGGACGCCGCTGCAAGTCGCCCGGAAGCAGAATGTGAATCCGTTGCAGCTCTGGGCCTTGGTGGAATGTGTGAACGGGAAACAAGTGAACGGTAAGGCACACATCAACGGCACAATAAACGGGAACGGCGCCGCGGCCTACGTCCATATCAACGGCACGCCTTTGCCGGAACATGCCAACGGACAGGCGTTGGCCTGACAGGCTGGTGAAAAAGCCCGCCAGCCGCGTGCTCAACACCCGTGAAGCGTATCTCGTGAAGCGTCGTTCGTTTCGGATTCGGACGTTTCACGCTTCACGAACGACGAGGGCATCTTTTTGAACAGCCTGCTGATCCTCCTACCTCCGCCGCGCTTCTCCCTCTAGGCATCGGCCCCGCGTTGCTGTTCGAATGACTTCCAATTCTGCCATTCCTCGCCTGGAATGATCGTATTGCCCACCAAGCACTGGCCGGAGAACCGTTGGGCGATCAGGTCCGCCAGGAGCGAGAGCACCTGACCGGTGCGGCGATCCTGCACCCCACGGACTCGCAGCACCACGCCGAACCCTGGCCCATCGAGCGGCCCATACAATATACAGCGAACCCCTGTGGCATCCACTGCTCCATGCATCGATGCCGGAAGCAGATCCCCTTCCCACTGAATGGAAGGATGACGCCCGGATGATGAAGTCGTGGCCCGCCAAGTGCAGGGAACACCTGCCACATCCAGTT
Source organism: Nitrospirota bacterium (assembly GCA_963741245.1). Lineage (GTDB taxonomy): Bacteria > Nitrospirota > Nitrospiria > Nitrospirales > Nitrospiraceae > Palsa-1315. The sequence continues at coordinate 22,426 of CAVUHR010000010.1, forward strand.
CCGCCAAGAGCCATGTGACCGTCGGCCAGTCCGGCATCCCACTTTGAAATGTCCATTGAGCCACCTGCTCCAGCGATAAAGGTTCGAGGCTCGGCGCCGCCACTTCCTCCAGCTGCACTTCCTCGCACACCACATAGAGTTCGCCCTGCGGATCGAACCAGAAGCGGAGTTTCCCGTCGTTCAACTCCGCTTGGATAACCCCCAGCGTCGAGCAATCGGCCCCTTCCTGTTCAAACATCGAGAAATCCGTCACGCCGGTCATCGTGAGTTTGGCGACTCGAGCCATCTGGCGAATACGATAGCGGATCGCGACCGTGACCGTGGTCCCCGCCAGCACTTCGCGGCCCGACGCTTCATCCAACAGCCGTCGCTTCGTCACCTGCACATCCGTCACATATCCGCCGCGGAATCCTCCTGTATGGCCAAGCAGCCAGCGGAGATCCTCCATGTTCTTGATCGGAGTCTTCATGTGACGAATTGTAGCGCAGCAGGAGCCGAACAGCTAGCGGAGAGACAGAAGACTCCACCACGATAAGACCGAGGCACCAATTGCTTATGTAGCTCCCATCCTAATTTACAACGGATCGCTCAGCTCGCCCCTTTCTCATGAGACAGCCCTTGCCGTCAATATTGCGACCGTGTATGTTTCCAACTGGCGGGATGCTGAAAAAGGGGGCGGGATGGCTGGGACGATCCCCTTGCTCGCGCAACGCGCGGCCTCAGAAGGATCGGGAAGGACGCGCGCCAGGTGCCGTTCATCTCGCCGACCGCGCTTATGAAGTGACAGCTGCGCTGCGGCCGATGCGCTGCGGCAAAGGCGAGTCTCGGCGCGCCCTAGGGTTGGGCGGGTAGAGAAGTCTGGCCTTTTTGAGCCTCGTCCTGCGTGGCGAACTTCTATTATCCCAGACGTGCGACCAGTGAAACTCCGGCGTTCCCACAGAGTTTTTTCGCAGCCTGCTAGAAGAATTACCGGGTATGAATAGTTATTCATTCTCATCGCACGAAGTCTTCTGATGCGCGCAGTCTGTCTGAAACATGTTCCCTTTGAAGGGCCCGGAGCCTTCGCGACGGCGCTGACTGAGCGCGGGGTGAGCCTGGAACGCTATCTCGTCCCACAAGTCGGGCTGCCGAAGGATGCGGGCGATCTGTTGATCGTGATGGGTGGGCCGATGTCGGTGAATGATCCTGATGCCTGGATTGCCGAGGAGACGGAATTCATTCGATCCGTGATCCTGGCTGGCAAGCCCGTCATTGGTGTGTGCCTTGGAAGTCAGTTCATGGCGAAATCGTTGGGTGCCACCGTACGTACTGGTAAGGCGCTGGAAATCGGCATGACGCCGATCAAGCTGACGGCTGAGGCAAAACGCGACCCTGTTTTCAGTACGCTGCCGGAGTCATTCGAAGTCTTCGAATGGCATGGTGAAGTGTTCGATCTCCCCAAAGACTGTGTGCCCTTGGCCGGCTCCGACATCGCCCCCCTACAAGCCTTCCGCTATGCCACTCGTGCCTACGGGCTCCTGTTTCATTTGGAGATGGAAGAGAACGGAATCGAATCGTTGTGCCGAGAATGTGCGCCGGATCTCACGAAAGCACGCTTAACCTTGCACCACCTGAAAGCGGCAACCTTCCCCCATCTACCGCAACTCCATCAGATCGCCGATCGGCTCATTGACCACCTTCTCTCTCCTCAGCGTTGATTGCCGATGCTGCTCTGAAGTACTCTAAACACCCTATGGTGCGCGATCAGCAGTCAGTCTTCAGCTGCAGGCGTTGGCTGAGAGCTGATCGCTGACGGCTGAACGCTATATCCCCGAAAGGAGCCTGTTCGCATGTCTGGTTTCCCAATCGAGGTTGCCACACGAATCAAGACACTGCCTCCCTATCTGTTCGCCGCCATCGACAAGATGAAGCAGGCTGCGATTGCCAAGGGTGTTGATATCATCAATCTTGGCATCGGCGACCCCGACCTGCCGACGCCGGCGCCGATCATTGAAAGCCTCGGCAAGGCCGCCAAAGACCCGAAGCACCACCAGTATCCATCGTATGAGGGCATGCTGTCGTTCCGCAAAGCGGTGGCCGACTGGTACAGACGCCGCTTTCATGTCACGCTCGATCCGGCTCACGAAGTCCTCACGCTGATCGGCTCGAAGGAGGGCATCGGGCATATTCCACTTGCATTCGTCGATCCGGGCGATATCGTGCTCGTCCCGAGCCCCGGCTATCCAGTCTACCCCGTCGGGACCAGCTTCGCCGGGGGCGTCTCGCACCTCATGCCGCTCATAAAGCAGAACGGGTTTCTGCCAGATCTGAATGCCATCCCGAAAGACGTGGCAAAAAACGCGAAGCTGATGTTCCTGAATTCGCCGAACAACCCGACCTCGGTCATCATGAGCAAGGACTACTTCAAGCGAGTGGTGGACTTTGCCCAAGAGAACCAGGTCATCGTCTGCCACGACGCAGCCTATTCGGAGATTTTTTACGACGGCAAGCCCCCCGCGAGCTTCATGGAAATCGATGGCGCGAAGGACGTGGGGATCGAGTTCCACTCGCTGTCGAAGACGTACAACATGACCGGCTGGCGCATCGGGTTTGCCGTCGGGCACAGGCAGGTCTTGGCTGGACTCGGCAAGGTAAAAAGCAACCTCGACTCCGGCTGTTTCCAGGCCATTCAGGAAGCCGGGATCACCGCACTCGGCCTGGATGATTCTGTGACAGATGGCTTGCGCAAGATCTATCAGGAGCGGCGCGACACTCTGGTCCCAGGCCTCAAACAGCTCGGGCTTGAGGTCGATCCGCCTCCGGCTGCGTTCTACGTCTGGGTTACGGTACCGAAGGGGTACACCTCCGCTTCCTTCACGGCTCACTTGCTGGAGAAAGCCGGAATCGTGACGACACCGGGCAACGGCTTCGGCGCGCCAGGAGAAGGATACATTCGGATGACCGTGTGTACATCGAAAGAAAGACTGGCAGAGGCAGTGGAGCGTATTAAGAAAGCGGGGTTCTAGGCTGGTGTCGAGGCGAGTTGTTTGCTCGCGGAACGCGTACGATAAAGCTGTGCTCGTTCGACGCGCGCAGTCACCCCTCACCTCGACACCTCGGCTTGGACACGCCACAACCATCCTTAGGGGAGTGAGAGGAAAAGATGGGGCGCGAGACGGTCTTCATCGGGTTTGGTTCGAACGTCGGCGATCGAGTCGATTTCTGCGACCGTGCGGTGACGTTGCTGAGCCTACTGCCACACTCGCAAGTCGTGGGGGTATCGCTGCTCTATGAAACCGAGCCAGTGAACGATCATGGCAGACCGGGTGACGGCTGGTTCTTGAACGGAGTCGTGCAGCTTGAGACGGATGTCACGCCGAAGAGCCTCTTGGATATACTCCGTGAGATCGAGCGCTCGCTCGGCCGGAATGAGGAGAACCGATCAGGCCCTAGGACCATCGATCTTGACATCTTGTTCTACGGCCAACGGATTATCAACGAACCAGATCTCGTGGTGCCGCATCCTCGCCTGCACCAACGCCGGTTCGTCCTCATGCCGTTGAGCGAACTCGATCCGCTGTTCCTGCACCCATCACTCCAGCGCACAAGCAGCCAGTTGCTCGCTGAGGTCGGTAAGCAGCCTGAGGTCCGCCTCTTGTTTCCCCAGCCCTCGACCCGCTATGGCTCACGCCCTCTTTGCAGCCATCCCCCAGGCTCATGAAGATTATCCGCACCCCACGATCCATGGCTGCATGGAGCGAACGATTGCGCCGGGAAGGTGTGACCATCGGGTTCGTTCCCACGATGGGTGCGCTGCATGACGGCCATCGCTCCCTCATTCGAGCCGCACGATTACGATGTGATGCGCTCGTCGTGAGTATCTTCGTGAACCCGACACAGTTCAGCCAGACCGAAGACTTATCCATGTATCCCCGCCCGATTGCCCGCGATCGTGCACTGTGCCGCGAGGAAGGGGTGGATGTCTGTTTTGCACCCACGGCCCTAGCCATGTATCCCGAGGGATTCCAAACGACCGTGACGGTGCCGGCGCTCGCGCGCCGATGGGAAGGAGCTGCCCGACCTCATCACTTCGCCGGCGTTGCCACGGTGGTGACGAAACTCTTCGGGGTGGTGCGACCCCATCTCGCCTTGTTCGGCCAGAAAGATTACCAACAGGCGACGCTGGTTCGGCAACTTGTGAGCGATCTCAATCTTGACGTGGCGATTCGGGTGCGCCCGACAGTCAGGGAGCGGGATGGGCTGGCCATGAGTTCGCGCAACGTCAATCTCAGCCCCGACGAACGTCGGATTGCCCCTTTGCTCTTTCAGGCACTCAGAACCGGCAGACTGATGGTCGAGAGTGGGAAGAGCGACGTGGCTACGATCGAGCGGATCATGCGACAGACCATCGAGCAGGCACCTACCATTCATGTCGAGTACCTGGCCGTCTGCGATCCGGACAGTCTGCAGCCTCTGTCCGTCGTTGCGGATCGCGCGGTGCTCTTGGGCGCAGTCCGGATTGGGTCGATCCGCTTGATCGATAATCTGCTGGTGAAAATGCCGGGTGGAAAGAGTCGCTCTACGAGTTGAGCGTGGGATCAAGGCCTTGACCGACTAAGAGCCCGAGGACGACCTGAGCTAGACGACGGTAATGTTCTGGTGGGATCTCCAGGAAGCGGATCCCCATCGATAGCGGGCGAACGGAACAAACCATCGCCGTTTCAATACGGATCGTTTCCTCCTCCACCGTTGGCTTCAAGACCAATTCGATAAAGGCCCCCTTCGGGATCCCCGTCGTCTGCAGGGCGCAGCCATCCATCGAAATATCAGTGATTTGGTTGGTCACGGCCGGCTGCTTGTGGTCGAAGACCTGGGCCTCGATGGAGGCTGGAAGGCGTCTGTACTGACGCCGATCGAACGCCTGCGTATTGTGGCACGCACCGGAATAGAACGCACGAAAGCGATTCGTGCACAGCTGGCATCGAAACGGAAACAGTTTGACGCGGCTCAACAGGCGCTCGACCCTACCCTCCTGGTAGGTTGCGCGGACGAACGGAGTCCCGCAAATTGGACAGTGCAAGTCTCTCATGAACCCGAACGGACCTCGAGCTGGACCGACCCCTGCTCCGCCACAATCGGATCGATGAGCGCCGGCGAATAAGTAGCCGGCTTCACCCATTTCCCATCTTCGCGCTTATAGCCACCGACCTTGCTCATGTTGGACCGATGGACCTCTCGAAAGACCGGATCCATGTCGATGCCATAGGACACCGCCGTGCCGTAGACAACGTAGAGGAGGTCGGCCATCTCCTTGGCAATGGATGAAAGATCTTCTGACGCGAGGGCCTCTTTCAACTCATCGAATTCTTCTTGAATGAGTTTTACGCGCAGTTCGCGAGTCCGCCCGTCGATGACTGTCGGGACTGGGTTGACGACGATACCGAAAGTCCGGTGGAAGGCTTCTACCATCACCTGCTCGTCGGCCATCAGAGGCTCCTTATTCGCTGTCATAGGGTAACGCCTTGCGCGAGACCAGTTCCACCGGACCCAACATGGGAATCTCTTTCTCTGACGAAACGCCAAGCTCCTTGAACCGACGGGCCGCCGGCAAGATTCTCGTTTCGAGCGACCCGACCGCTTTATTGTATGACAGGATGCTCTTCCCGAGGGCCTGCCCGACGTCGTTCAAATGCTCTGTCAGCACGGCCATCCGTTCGTAGAGATCTTTCCCTAACCGGCCTGCTTCCTCGGCATGCTCGGTCAATCGCTCCTGCCGCCACCCGTAGGCGACCGCCCGTAAGAGCGCCATGAGCGTCGTGGGGGTGGCAAGGACTACACTTCGAAGGAATCCGTCCTCAATGAGTCGTGGATCATGCTCCAGTGCGGCTCCAAGAAACTGTTCACCCGGTAAGAACAGCACAACAAACTCCGGCGCCTGCGCGAATTGATTCCAATAGGCTTTCAGGCTCAACTCATCCATCCGCGACCGGACTTGGGCGGCATGGCGTCGCATCCCTTCGAGACGCTGCTCCTCGGTCGCCGCTTCATGTGCGTCCAGATAGCCTGCCAGAACGGTCTTGGCATCCACGATGATCTGCCGCCCACCCGGCAACTGGACCACCATGTCGGGGCGGAGCCGTTCGCCATCGACCGTGATGGACTCCTGCTCGAAAAAATCGCAATGCGCCACCATGCCGGCCAACTCGGCCACACGCTTGAGCGTAATCTCACCCCATTGGCCTCGGATGGCCGGCGCGCGTAGTGCCTTCACGAGGTTGCCGGTCTCTGACTGCAGCCGCTGCTGCGACTCGGTCAGGAGCTTGAGATGCTGATCGAGGCCTCCATAGGCCGCTTGCCGCGATTGCTCCAGCTGCCGGAGTTGGTCGTCGTATCGATGCAGTGAGTCTTGGAGGGGCTTGACCAGACTATCGATCGCCTGTTGCCGCTGGGCGAGGTCGCCCTTGGCCTCAGCCTGAAGCGTTTCGAATGAACTGCGCGCGAGGTTCAGAAAGGCTTCGTTGTTCTGTTTGAGGGCTTCGCCGGAGAGAGCTTGGAAGGTCTCGGCCAATTCCTGTCTGGCCTGGCCCAGCAGAGTCTTTTGTTCGTTGAGATGCAGCGCGGCCTCAACAGCCTTGGTCTCCGCCACCGCACGGGCTTGGGAAGCCTCCGAAAGGTCCTGCCTGATTCGATCAAGATCGAGGCAATTTTGTTGTACCTGGCGCCGCAATTCGTCTGCCAGCGATTCTGCCCGCTGCGCCCGTTCACCGGTAGTCAGCAGTTGTGCCTGCAGGCTCGCGCGTACGCGGGACGCAATCCAGAACCCGACGATCAGCGCGCCGAGGAGACCTCCGACCAGAGCCCCCGCACCAAAGATCGTGCCATCAATCATGGGTGACCATCCACGTCATGCCGCCGACCCATATTCGACCGGATTGTTGGGTGTCGTGATGAGAAAAGAATAGTTTTGGAGAATACGTAAATTCCCGTGAAAGGTCAAGACCACAAAACGTCTAGGGTCGTTCGCCTTTGCAAGAATGCATCATGATTGGTGACATCACAGACTAGTCTCCAGGCTGCTCTTGGACAATGATCTCTCCTCGCTCCGCATCCAGGCTGATTCGATCACCTTCCTTGAGCCTGGTGGTAATGCCAGGCACATTCGTAACTGCCGGCAATCCGTATTCGCGAGCAATGATCGCCCCGTGTGACAGTGTCCCGCCCATCTCGGCAACCAGCCCCGCTGCCACGCCAAACAATGGTGCCATGCCAGGATCGATGGCCGAGACCACAAGAATGTCGCCACGGCAGACTCGGCTCCAATCCTCCATCGTTCGGACGAAGCGAACCGGTCCCACGACCTGCCCCGCACTGATGGGAATACCGTGGAAGATCCCCTCCGAAGCCACAGGGGAGGGTGTGTCCGTGCCGCGGACCACGTCTTTCCAATCCCGAATCGTGTCTGGAACGCTGGTCGTAGCGTAACGGTCTCGCTCGGCACGGCGAGCCTGAATCACCCCTCGCCAATCACTCGATCCTCCAGCTAACAAGTCGGCGCGTTCTTCGATCTTGAAGTAGAAAATATCCTCCTGCGACGAAATTCGTCCCAGCTCGACCAGCCATTCGCCAAGGCGAAGCAGGAGACTACGTCCTGCTGCCGAGTAGTACATCAGATGATGTCGGTTCGCCTCACGCAGGGCGAAGAACCGGCATAGCCGTCGATACCACCAAGAGAAGATGGCCCACCGGTGGAATCGCCATCCAAGCCTGGCGCGAATCTCTACAAGCGCTCGTTCCCGCACCACTGTTTGGCGCTGAAGAATGTCCGCCGGGGTGGCACTAGCTGGAGCCAGAATCTGCGTTCGCAATACCGCCAGCAACAACTCCGGTTGATCCGCGAACCGAGGCGACATGACGTCCGACTCACCAACCCCGCGATGGCCATAGTCTTCGAGATACCGGTTGAAGGCACGTAGAACGTCAGTTCCCTCGAGCCGGCAACGAAATTCAACTGGGTCCCACCCATCTGCGGTGAACCACGAAGTCGCTTTAGTGTCGCGTCGAACCATGTCTGCTATTTCCGCCAAGCGGACGATCTGTTGCGCGCTGATCGCCGCTGCCTGACCCTGAAGCGCCCCGTTCAGCAAGGCTCTCCAGTCTTCACCTAGCCAGCGAGGCAGCAAACCGCCTAGCGCGTGCAAACATTGCGACACCCCTCCCGCAATGCCGAACGTCAGTTCGTGTTCATCGAGCCATTGCGTGATGGCATCGAGGCGCAGGACGATGTCTTCGCCGGAGATCGTCCGAAGCCGATCGGCGCGATGCTCGGACGCCATCGCTTTCATGTACGCGAACCAGGCCGGCCCATAGCGCACCGCCTTTCTCATTTCGGCCATCATCACGACACTGGCACGGGCGTACGCGAACCACCCGATCTGATGGGCCTCCGGCACCCTCGTAACGCTTTCCCCTCCCATCTGCTCCACCAACAAGGAGGGATCTCCCCTCAATTGTGCCACGAGGGAATAGAACAGCGTCATATTGATGTAGGGACGTCCCTGGAACGTACGAACCGATGAGACTCCCTCAGGAATTTTACAGCCCAGACGCCGATAGGGTGAAATAATGTGGCGTTCCATGAACTGTTCGAGAAACGACAGACCGAGCGGACTCGGCAGTTCCGGCATGGTTTCCTTGAAGTTGGTACGCGACCATTCGCAGTCATCATTGGTCAGCTGCGGGGATCGAGTCAGACCCGAGATGGGGCGCGCTTGGAGCAGCCACAGGCCACGATTATCGTAGAGCCATTCGAGATCCACTGGATGACCGAATAGTTTTTCAATCTGTTTGGCCGTACGGGCCAGGTCGAACAGTTGGTCGTCCGACAACGTTGCGCGCCCGACTGCATCAACCGACAGCGGCACTTCGCAAAGACCCTGGCCAGTTACCCGCAACGCCTGAGTCTGCCCGGCGATCGTCCGTTCGTGAATCCGGAAGGGCTGACTGTTCTCGGCCAGCTCAACCACATACTGGTCCGGCGTTACGCGCCCATCGACGAGGGCTGCCGCAAGCCCCGCAACCGCATTGATCACCACCTGAGTCGCTCGTCCTGTGAGGGGATGGATGGAATAGGCCACACCGGCGGCTAGCGCCTCGAGCAGTGGTTGGATCACGATTGCCATGGCGGGAGGTGTTCCGCTCAATCCCGACGTCGCATGATAATTCAGGACCCGCTCATCCCAGATGGACAGCCACAGATCCTTCACAGCCGAGCCCATCTCCTCCAGCGGGATGCCGAGGCGCGTGCGGTAGACTCCGGCAAAGCTTGCACGAGATCCATCTTCGTTCGTCGCTGACGACCTCACCGCCCACAGCCCATACAACGGCAGGTCCAGTTGACGCATCTGTTCGACGATCAGAGCCGTCAGTTCAGCGATGTCGCAGTTCCGAATGATGGTGTGACAGTGGGAGAGTATCCGTTGGCGTTCGACCCCGGAGGAATGCAGGGCTGCCTGCCACTCTTCCGCTGGAGAAAAACCAGGCGCGCGAAGCGCGTGATCATAGGCCTCCGTCGTCACGCAGAATCCGGAGGGAACAGGGAATCCTCCTGCGAGCAGACGCGCTAAGCCTGCGGCTTTCCCCCCAACAAGTGATGGTTTCGTGCAGGCGGCCAAGGGAAGGAGGAGAGGGCGATCCATTGAAATGGATAGTACCTAGCAGGCTGCGGAAAAACTACGGGGGTGCGCGAAAACTTCACTGGCCCGCACGTCTGTGTCAACAGAAGAACACTCTGCAGGATGCTCAAAAAGGCCGTCCTTCTCACCCGCCCAGCCCCGGCGGCTATTTCACCCGCCCGCCCTGAGTCTGCCAAGACAGCCTCTTCGCCCAGGGACTCGCCTTGCCCCAGGCCAGTCCGCTGCGAGCTGTCACTTCATAAGGGGTGGCTGGGATGATCCCAACTGCGCGCAACGTTCTCACCCGCCCACCCACTGGCACGCCGAGACGTGCCATTTGCCCGGGCGAGGGCCTTCCGATTTTCCCACTTTGGCCTTGAGGGGAACAGCCAGACTGTCCTTCACTGCGCGCATCGGACGAGCACAGTTTCATCGTGCGCGTTCTGCGAGCAAGAAGGATGGTCTGACTGTTCCCCTCCTACCTTCTCAGGCCGCGCGTTGCGCGAGCACAGAAGATCATCAGGCTCCATCCCCTCCTCTGTTCTGCGAGCAAGAAGGGCACCTGGCCGCTCCCGTCTCATCCTTCTTAGGCCGCGCGTTGCGCGAGCACGGGGATCGTCCCAGCTACCCCGCCCCTTTTTCAGCATCCTGCTAGAGCACGAGGAGGAGGTAAAGGTCATTCACGTTCGTGCCGGTGGGACCGGTGATGATGAGCTGATGGAGCCTCTTCAATGCGGGGTAAGTGTTGTGGCGCTTCAACGCGCCCTTGAGATCCACCGAAAGGCGCTGCGCGTGCGCTACGGTATTACCATCGATAACGGCTCCAGCCGCATCAGTCGGCCCGTCGGTGCCATCGGTGCCGATCGCTACCACCCACACCTTGGCCAGACCTGCGATCTCCAGAGCGGCGGCTGCGGCGAATTCTTGCGCGCGCCCGCCTGTTCCCTTTCCGGTGACGGTCACTGTGGTTTCCCCACCGGCCACCACACAACAGGGCCTCTGTAGCGGTTTTCCCTCGCGCACAATATTCCTCGCCAGGACGCCAAATCGCTTCCCTGCCTCACGAGCCTCTCCGGTTAAGGCCGGCGTATGCACGAGGGTTCGAAGACCAGCCTCCCTGGCTGCGCGGGTCACAGCCGTGACGGCCGCTGCGTTGTTCCCAACGATGTAATGATGGACGCGACGAAACAGAGAGGAGCCGGGCTTTGGGGTCTCACTCGCTAATCCTTGGCATCCACGGTCAAGATGCTGACGCACTCGCGGAGGGAGCGCCCGCCAGATGCGATCGCGTTTCAGAATCGCGACAGCGTCTTGATAGGTCGTGGGGTCTGGGGCTGTCGGCCCTGAGGCAATGGCGCTGAGGTCGTCACCCAATACATCGGACAGAATCAGCGTCACAACGGTGGCCTTGGTCAACTCAGCGAGGCGGCCGCCTTTGATGCGCGAGAGATGCTTCCGAACGGTATTGATTTCTCGGATACTCGCTCCGCATCGCAAGAGTTGCTGTGTGGTCCGCTGCTTGTCGGCTAACGTAACCCCTGCGACAGGAGCAGGCAGTAGACTGGAAGCACCGCCCGACAGGAGCACGATCAAGAGGTCGCGCCGACCGAGTTCTGCCGCCATGGCACAGAGCCTGGCGACCGCTCGCTGGCCAGGGCGATCGGGAACTGGGTGACCGGCTTCCGCCACGACGATCCGCCTCGTCGGCACAACATGGCCGTGCTTTACCACGACGAATCCGCCCTGTAGTCGAGGTCCCAGTCGCTGTTCTACCGCCCGGGCCATCGAGGCCGTCGCCTTCCCAGCCCCGACCACAACCACACGCTCATAGCGACGCAGATCATACCGACGCCGGCCGATGACCAGTTTCTCGCCGTTTCTTGAGATGGCGCGACCGACCGCCGTACGGGCGTCGACCGCGGCCAGTCCTCGAACGATTAATTTCTTCAGAAGTGGCTGGATAGGAGAGGGAGGGATCTGCATCACGCTGTCGATGGACTAGGGAGTCTTGTCCTGATTGAAGCAACGAGTCGGACAAGTCTGCCGTGGGACTCTCATCTGATAGGTCCCGCGTGGGAGCACGTCCTTCTTGAATTCAGGATTCAGCATCTTGAGTTCCAAGAAGTAGGTGCCAAATTCTTCGGCAATCGAGGTGAGGGCTCGGTGGGAATCTTTCACGTTGACGGTGACCGTTTCAGTTTCCATCGGTAGATACAGGTCTTTCTTGCTCAGCCCCAAGTACTTCTCCGGCTGCGAGTAGATTTCCTTTGCAGCGATGATTCTCGGGACATAGCGCATCGTTTCCCGTGGCCCGTGCATCTTCCAATAGTCGGTAATTTTCTGTTCCTTCATTAACCGACGAATTCTTTCTTCACCGGCATTGTACGAGGCCATGGCCATGAACCAATCATTTTCCTTGAAATCCTTGAGATAGCGCAAATACTTGACCGCCGCTTCCGTCGACATTTCTAAATTACGGCGATCGTCGCGGACCGCGTCGCTCTTGAGACGATAACGTCTCCCGGTGGAAGGGATGAACTGCCACGGCCCCGACGCTTTCGCCCTTGAATAGGCGGCGGCAACGCATTTGCTCTCCACCAGCAGCATATACTTGAGGTCGTCCGGCAACCCCGCATCGGCCAGCTGCTTTTCGGCGGGAGGGAAACAGCGTCCGGTTCGTTTGGCGAGGATGATACTTTCACCCTGATCTTCTAAAAACTGATAGAACTCATACTCGATGCGTTCACGTACCTGCCAGTTATCGAGCGGGACTGGTTGGCCGGCAAAGGTCAGCTTGTCAGGCAGCTTGAACGAACTGAGGAAGAAGTGTTCTCCTTCTCGCTTGATTTCCGGAAGAATGACGAGGCGATCTTCTGGCTCGTTGGGGTTCTCAAGGGGATCGAGCAGGATCATCTCTCGCTCTGGTTCTCCATTGGCTCCAGATCGAGGCATACTCTCCTTCGCCTCGGATTGTTCAGGCTGCGGCTGCGCTCCTGTTGCAATCGGAAGCGTGATCACCATCCACAACCCACTGAGCACCAGTGTTCGTCGAAGCCACGTCGTCATGCCAATCCTACCTCCTACATGCGGTGAACGATCCGAAGTCGAGTACGTATGCTAACAGCCTGGCGAGAGACCGGCAAGCATGATCGACTTTCAGATTTCGTGCTAGACTGCGCCAACTATGCATGCACTGACCCTCCTCAACGATCGCATCACCCACTGCACCGCCTGTTCACGTCTCGTCACCTATCGGGAGACGATCGCCGCAGAAAAACGGAAGCAGTTTGAGGACTGGACCTATTGGGGACGTCCGGTCCCCGGATTTGGGGACTCGCATGCGCGCCTCTATGTACTCGGCCTCGCGCCGGCCGCGCACGGCGGCAACCGGACCGGACGGGTGTTTACGGGCGATCGCAGCGGGGACTGGTTGTATGACGCTCTACATCGATTCGGCTTCGCCAACCAACCCAACTCTCACCACCGGGATGACGGGTTGAAGCTATCGGATTGTTACATTGGCGCCACTGTCCGTTGCGCGCCTCCCGACAATAAACCGGCCCCTGAAGAATTCAAGGCCTGCCGCCCCTATCTGCGGGAAGAACTCCGGTTGTTACGGAAGATCCGAGTGGTTGTGGCGCTGGGTAAGATTGCGTTCGATCACTACTTGAAAGCCTGTCGCGATGAGGGGCTGCAACTTCCCTCACCGCTCCCGAAATTTTCCCATGGAATTGTACAGATTCTTCCGTGGAGCACTACACTGATCGGCTCATACCATCCAAGCCAGCAAAATACCTTCACCGGACTATTGACCAGGCCGATGTTCCACCATATCTTTGCAACTGCTCGACAACGACTGGCCCAGCCGGAGCGCACACGAGCTGGTTAATAGGCCTTACTTCTTGGCTTGTGCCTCCCAGTCCGCCAGGAACTTCTTGAGTCCGTTATCCGTCAGCGGATGTTTTACCATCTGCTGAAAAATCGAGAATGGCATCGTACAGATATGCCCACCAGCCAGCGCAGCCTCGACTACGTGCTGAGGATGGCGCACGCTGGCCACCAGCACCTGTGTTTTATAGTCGTAATTGCGGTAGATGGTCAGGATCTGGCGGATCAGCTCCATCCCGTTTGAACTGATGTCGTCAAGCCGACCGATGAAGGGTGAGACGCACCAGGCACCGGCTTTTGCTGCGAGGAGCGCTTGGGTCGGAGAAAAGCACAATGTGACATTCACCTTGATCCCCTCGGCGGTCATTCTCTTGGTGGCTTTCAATCCCTCCGCAATCAAAGGCACCTTCACGACGATGTTCTTATGGATCTTCGCGAGTTCCTTCCCTTCCTTCACCATCGCATTGGCTTCGAGGCTGACGACTTCTGCACTGATCGGCCCATCCACGATTTTGCAAATCTCGATGAGCATTTCCTTAAAACTGCGGCCTTCCTTGGCGACGAGGGACGGATTCGTGGTCACTCCGTCAAGAAGTCCGAGGCTGGCCGCCTCCTGGATTTCCTTAACGTTGGCTGTATCAAGAAAGAATTTCATGGGCTTGTCCTTTCATTTCGGGATGAGAAATCCTAGTGATCAATTCATTGTCGGATATTCTATGAAGAAATCAACCTGGCTGCAATCGTCTGCCGGCATACGCCGGTTTGACAGGCTCCAGACCGCCGGATAGAATTTGATTATTCACCATACGCTCGTCTCTGCGTTTATCCATACGACCGAGGAGAGTGCACGATGCAACGATCAGCTTGGGTTCTCCTTTTCTGTCTGGCCCTGACCGGCTGTGGCGGTAGTAATCCCTATCTTGAACAGTCGCTCAAACCGGCTGAGCTTCAAGGCAAGGACAAGGCCTGGTTTGAGAAGAACTGGGGAGCGCCGAGCGGCAAGGCTCCGAGATTTTTTGGCGGCGAAACCTGGACCTACTATCGCATTGCCGGCGGCAAATCAGGCCCACCCTTCTTTAATTTCTCTCCCAATCAGTGCCAGATCACGCTCAAATTCGACAAAGAAGATAAGCTCTCCGATTCTGATTACTCTGGCTGTTAGCCGGCGAGCTGTTCCTGGAACTTGTGCGCGCAGGATCTGCTGCAGAAGTAATACGTCTGCCCCCCAATATCTTCCGTTATCGCCGCTCCCCTTGGAACAAATACCTTGCAAACGGGATCCTGAACCATGTGATTCTTACCAGGAGGGAGAAGGTCCGGTTTGCCCTGGCTTTTGAACTCTCGAATGGCATGCCGGAGGAGAAAATACAGTACGACAAGTAGCCCGAGAATGAGGATAATCCTATACATAGTGGGGCACTCTTTCTGATACCACAATCCTATGGGACGGCACGATCACTGTCAAGGACTCCATAATCTGTTCTGGCTGATAAGCTAACGGATTCTCATTCCTACCCTCGACTCAAATGGCCTAGCTGCCTATGAGATAAAGGGCCTAATTCCCATGAAGACCCAGTACTTCAGATGGATATGCTTCCATTTTCTCGCATGGTAGATTGCCAAACATGACAATCTGCGATAAATGCCGCGGGACGATGTTGCCGGAACGGGCGGTGGATCTGAACGCAGGGCTTGCGATCACGGTGTTTGCCTGTTTGAATTGTGGTCGCCGGAAATCAGCGGACCAGGAACCTCGGCCTATTACCGCGAGACATTAGCCGGCGCTATGACAGAACCGAAACCGCTCACGTACGACGAGCGTCAGGCGGCGGCAGTGATGTGAACCCGATGGCGCTTCAACCGAGGATCTGTCACGACAGTAGATGATTGCCGGTCAGATCCACAACGTGGGGAGCCGGAACCGGGAGGAGGAACTATCGGAGATTCAGCACATCCATCATATCGTACAGGCCTGGAGGCTGCCGAACCACCCACCGAGCGGCACGCAAGGCGCCTCCCGCGAAGGTATCTCGGCTACTCGCTCGATGCGTCACTTCGATGCGTTCCCCCATCCCACCAAAGAGAATCGTGTGATCGCCGACAATGTCGCCGGCACGGATCGTTTGAATCCCGATCTCACCCTTCTTCCGTTCCCCGATAAGACCTTTTCTGGCATAGACGCCGACCTGATCCAGATCGCGGTTCACAGCTTTCGCCAAGACTTCCGCAATCTTAAGCGCTGTCCCGCTCGGCGCATCTTTTTTTAGACGATGATGGGCTTCAATCACCTCGATGTCGTAGTCGTCCCCCAGCGTTTTCGCCATCTCGCTGATGACCTTGCAGATCAGATTGACACCCACGCTCATATTGGGGGACAACACGCAGGGAACTTGGCACGCAAGCGATTTCAGCTCTTCGAGCTGGGGAGCGGAAAACCCCGTCGTGCCGATCACCATCGCTCGTCGATGTTGAGCCACCGTGCGTAAATGATGCAGGGTCGCTTCAGGAGCGGAGAAATCGACGACCACTTCGCCTCTGTCAAGGAGCGCCGCGAAATCGTCGGTAATCGGAAGACCCACACGGCCACAGCCCGCTGTCTCCCCGGCATCGTCACCCACAGCGTGATGGCCCTTCCCTTCGATCGCACCGGCCAGCGTCAAGACGGTGGAGTCTTTAATCAACGCAACCAGCCGACAGCCCATGCGACCGGCTGCCCCTGCGACAATGACGTTGATCATCCGAAATCTTACCCCTTACGCCTTACGCCTCACGTTAAATGAGACCTGCGTCCTTTAAGGCCCGCGTAAGTTGGTCCTTCGTTTCGGTTGCCATGGCACAGAGCGGCAGCCGCAACTCCGGATCGATTTTTCCCATCATGCCCAGCGCGGTTTTCACCGGAATCGGATTGGTCTCGTAAAAGAGTGCGTTGAAAAGCGGCGACAATGCGAAATGAATCCGGCGCGCCTCGTCGATGCGTCCGCTCAAGAAGGCCTTGACCAATTGAGCCATCTCGGATGGAACGATGTTCGATGTCACGCTAATGACCCCTTTTCCTCCGACTGCCATCATAGGTAACGTCAGGGCATCATCTCCCGACAGGACCGTCATTCTATCTCCACACGTATGCGCAATCTCAGAGGCCTGCTGGACTGACCCGCTCCCCTCTTTGATCCCGACAATGCTCTGTAACCCACAAAGCCTTGCGACAGTGGATGGCAACATGTTCACGCCGGTCCGTCCGGGAATGTTATACAGGACCTGCGGAAGATCCACGGACTCTGCGATCACTTTGTAATGCCGGTACAGCCCTTCTTGCGTCGGCTTGTTGTAGTAGGGCGTAATGATCAGCGCCCCATCGGCACCTGCCTGCTTGGCGTGTTTCGTGAGGGAGACCGCTTCTTCCGTGCTGTTGGAGCCGGTTCCGGCAATCACGGGGACGCGCCGATTGACCACCTCGACGGTCAATTCGACCACGCGGTGGTGTTCCTGGTGTGAGAGGGTGGCGGATTCGCCGGTGGTGCCGCAGGGCACAATCCCGTTCGTCCCGTTGGCAATTTGCCATTCTATAAGGTCGCCGAAGGCCCGCTCATCAACCTTGCCATTTCTGAACGGGGTCACAATGGCTATTAATGTACCTGTAAACATGTGACTCCTTCGCCGACAACACGTCCGTCGCGCCCACTCATCAATTAAGAAATTCCGGAATCGCTTCGCCCTTCACCAAATCATCGTAGGTTTCCCGGGTCTTGATGACATGGATCTCCCCGTCTTTGATCAGGATTTCAGGAACCCTCGGTCGCGAATTGTAATTGGAGGCCATGACAAATCCATAGGCCCCTGCACTCATCACCGCAAGCATGTCACCCGGGTTGACCTCCGGCAGTGACCGGTCCTTCGCCAGAAAATCGCCGGACTCACAGACCGGGCCGACAACATCCACCTGATGCTTGGGCCGCTGCAACACCGCCTCGGACAAGGGACGAATCTCGTGATAGGCCCCGTAGAGGCTCGGTCTGATCAGGTCATTCATCGCCGCATCGACGATGATAAACCGTTTCGCTTCGCCGTCCTTCCGATACAATACCTTCGTCACGAGAATGCCGGCGTTGCCGACAATGACGCGACCCGGCTCCATGATGAGGGTCACATTCAAACTCTTCAGCAGTGGCGACACGGCATCCGCAAGGTCCTGCGGCAACGGTGGCGTTTCATCCGAGTAGGTAATGCCAAGACCGCCGCCGATATTGACGTACCGGATGTTGATGCCCTGGCCCTTCAAGGCTTCGACCAGCTTCACCACCTTCTTCACGGCCTCGACGAACGGCGTGACTTCCGTCAACTGCGACCCGATATGCTTATGAACCCCGACGACATCGATGTTGGCGAGTGAGGAAGCCAGCGTGAATTCTTCGAGAGCCCGATCAGCAGCGATCCCGAACTTGCTCTTCTTGAGACCGGTCGAAATGTAGGGGTGCGTTTTCGGATCGATGTCGGGATTGATGCGCAGGGCGACCCTCGCCTTGGTCCCGACGGAAGCCGCCACCTCATTAATTGCCTGCAGCTCAGCCGAAGATTCGACGTTGAACATGAGGATGTCGGCCTTCAAGGCCTCGCGAATCTCCTCAGAGTTCTTGCCGACGCCTGCGAATACGATCTTTGAGGGAGGAACACCTGCCTTGAGCGCCCGAAAGAGTTCTCCGCCGGACACAATATCCACCCCGCTCCCCTCCTTTGCCATGAGACGGAGGATCGCGATATTGGAATTGGCCTTCATGGCGAATGCAATCACATGGGGTACGCTCTTGAAGGCTCCATCATACGCCCGGAAATGACGAACGAGGGTCGCGTAGCTGTAGATGTAGCACGGTGTGCCGACCTCTTTCGCAATCCGGCTGACCGGCACCTGTTCGCAGTAGAGTTCCCCATGTCGATACTCAAAGTTATGCATCCTGCGAATCTTCGTTGAGATGTTCAAGGCCAGCGAGCGAGAAGCCTTGCAAGCCTGCGAGCGAGAAGCCATGCAAGGAGGCTTCGAACGCATCCTTAAACTTGCGAAAGCGGACCTTCACATGAGGAATCGCTACCTTCATCGCGTCTGAATCCACCAACGCCTTGAGGGCGTCGGGCGTCGCCAGCTTGAGGTGCTCGAAGTTAACGATGATGTCCATGCGGGCCTGATTGGCCGCTTCCTTGATCCGCTTAATCAATTCCAAGGCATTCAGGCGGTCGAGGGTACCCTCAAGATCCACGAACAGAGCAGCGAACTTGTCATGCCGTTTGGCCTTGATGTGGAACATCAATTGTTGTGCCGAGAGCGCGTTCGGATCGAAAGCCTGTTTCAGTGCATGCAGCGCGCTCGGAATCAATTGCTCCTTATCCAACACCGGGAGCTTTGCCTGGAGATTCCTCAACACCCCCGCGAGCGGCGACACGGACCCTTTGGGGCAGGTTCGCTTGACCAACTTCCGAAACTCCCGATTCATCTCCCATCGCGGAATAAGCCGCTGACTCGTGCCCGACAGTCGCTTCCAGATCGAAGGGAGCGAATAGAATTGGTGGTTGGCCCAGTGGAAACCGTCTTGTAGTTGCTCGGTCGTCATCCGGCTCGGCTGGAACACCACATGCTTGCCGTCGTACTTCGCCCAGTCCCTATCGAAAATACGACCGGCCTTTTCGAAGCGGTCGAACAGCGCCGTACCAGGAAGAGGTGTCAGCACGTTGAAGTAAGCCAATTCCACCTGATTCTTCGTCAAGAAGTCGACGGCCCGTTCGAATACGGTCACATCGTCGCTGTCGAATCCGAACACGATTCCGGGATTCACCATGATCCCGTAATCGTGAAACATCTTGATCTCTTTGGAGAACTTCAGGACTCGGTTAAACGGCTTGTTCGTTTCATCCAGAGCCTCTTCATCGAGCGATTCCATCCCGACGAAGACCGATACGCAGCCGCTCTCGGCTGCAAGCTTGACCATCTCCTCGTCGTCGGCCAGGAACATCGTGGACTGACAGCCCCATTTAATCTTGAGCGGCTTCAGCGCGGCCCAGAGCTCACGACAATAGGTACGGTTGCTGTTGTGCAGGTCATCGACAAACGCGACAATGCTGCCGTCCTCGATTCCCACCCGAATACGAAGCGCGGTGACGAAGGAGTTCCACAGCGGCTCGTCGCGCAATCGCTCGACCAACTCACTGCGAATCCATCGCTGAACATTTCGAAGTTCCGTGATCACTTCCTTCACCGGCCGGCGCCGCGTGGTCTTTCCGTTAAACGGGGACACGCTACAGAACTCGCAGTCGAAATGGCATCCTCTGGTCGTGAAACTACACTGTCTCGTCATGTACGAGTCGGGGCTCAGCAATTCGACACGGGGACTCTTGTAATTCTCCAGCGAGGGGAACGATGTCATCTTATACATGCGCTGCATCATCCCCGCTTCATAGTCCGCAACCAACTGTGGCCAGAGATCTTCGGCTTCTCCACAGACGATCGCGTCGGCATATCGAAGAGCTTCGTCGGGGCAATACGTGGGATGGACGCCCCCCATGACGATCGTTTTGCCTCGCTTGCGAAATTCCGTTGCGATCTCGTAGGCGCGAGGCGCATAGCAGGTCATGATGGAGAGGCCGACCATGTCACAAGGATAGTCGAAATCGATATCTTGAACCGCTTCATCGACCAGACTTACTGCCCAATTCTCCGGCGTGTAGGCCGCGATCACCGGTAAGCTCAGCTTGGGAAACCACACCGCACGCCGTTCCGACGCGGTCAACCGATAGGGATTATTGCGAGGATAGGGATCGACCAGCAACAGCCGCTTGCCTGGTGCGTGCTTGGCCGTTGGTGACTGCCCAACGAGCTGACTGTGCCGCGTGGGTTGAATAAGCTCCATGAATCGATCCTCCTCACCTCTATCCGACTATCCGGCTGAGGTTGTCAATAAGTTCGTTGAAATGTTCTGATCTGCTCCCATGGTTGTCTCACGTCGCCTTCAGCGTCGGAGCGGAGTGCGGCTCCGCGTTCTCGGCCTCGATAGCCGCGTGGACCTGCGCCATCCCTGCACAGCCGTTCACGCGCTTCGGCAGTATAACTTTATCCGTCTACACAGGTCCAGCAAATGGCGGCTTCAACACTACCGAGCTTCCACCGGTCGTAAGGGGGGAAGGTTGACATCTTGTCCCTGTAGCATTGGGTCCGGTTGTAGCTCGGTGGATTCGGCTTCCGCTGCGGCATCACGCTGTTTCTCCTCGAGCGCCTCTAACTTCTTTTGCCGCTCAATGGTTGGATTCACGCCGACGTTTTCAGGAGGAACCGGCGACCCCACGGTCCCGCAGGCCACCAACATTCCCATCGTCACACCCACCACGATGGACGTAGCACTCGGCGTTCGCACCGTCACGAGAACATCCGCTCGAGTTCTTTAATGCGCCGTTCCACTCGTGCTCGGGCAGTTCCGCCTACCTGAGACTTCCGGTCGATCGCGGCAGTGACCGTCAACCGAGCGAACAGGCCTTTTTCAATTCGCTCGGAGAATGTCCGCAGCTCCTCGAGCGAGAAGCCCGTAAGTTCACGGCCTTGATCCAATGCGGCCCGCACCAGTCGGCCCGTGATCGCATGCGCTTCGCGAAAAGGTACTCCTCTGGTCACAAGATAGTCCGCAACCTCCGTGGCCAGCATACCACCACCCTGAACCGCCTGCTTGAGGACGTCCCGGTTCACGGTGAGTCGGCGCATCAGTTCCATCAAGACCTCCACCGACGCGGTGACGGTATCGAGGGCATCGAAGAGCGCCGGCTTATCCTCCTGAAGATCTCGATTATAACTCAACGGCAGGGCTTTGAGGGTCGTCAACAGATTGACCAAATGACCATAGACACGTCCCGTCTTGCCCCGCACCAATTCCGGCACATCGGGATTTTTCTTCTGCGGCATCATACTGCTACCGGTACAGAAGGCATCGGGAAGCTCGACGAACTGGAACTCCTGGGACGACCAAAGAATCAATTCTTCACTGAGCCGGGACAGGTGCATCATCGTGATCGACAGCGCCGAGGCCACCTCGATGATGAAATCCCGATCGGACACGGCATCGAGACTGTTTTGCGTCACGGCGGGGAAGCCCAACAGCCCGGCGGTAAACCGGCGATCGACTGGGTAGTTGGTCCCCGCGAGCGCACCGGAACCCAACGGCATGACATTCAATCGCACCGATGCATCGCGAAATCGTCCCTTGTCACGCTCGATCATTTCCACATAGGCCAATAGATGATGAGCGAACAGCACCGGCTGGGCACGCTGTAGATGTGTGTAGCCCGGCATAGCGACCGTTCGATTCGCCTTTCCCTTCGCCACCAAGACCCGCTGAAAGTTTTCCAGTTGCGCCACGAGCTGACTGAGTTGATCCCGCAAATAGAGCCGCACATCCAGCGCAACCTGGTCGTTCCGGCTCCTGCCCGTGTGCAACTTGCCGCCGAGGGGGCCGATTAACTCTGTCAGCCGGCGCTCAATCGCCATGTGAATATCTTCATCCTGCGGGGTGAAGCGAAAGCGGCCCCGATCCAGCTCCGTCTTCACAGATTCCAGACCCTGCACGATCGTCCTGGTTTCAGAAGCGGTCAACACGCGCGCCTTCCCCAACGTCTTGCAATGGGCGATGCTGCCCTGAACGTCATGGGCGTAGAGCCGGCGATCGACCGCCACCGAAACGGTGAAGGATTCCACCAACCGGTTCGTCTTTTGGCTAAACCGCCCGTCCCAGGCCTTTCCGCCTTTCGACACCACAGGGCTTCGGCCCTTTGCTCGTGCCATCAGGAGGAGGCCTTCTTTCGTTGGGCTCTGATTTTCAGCCGCAACGCGTTCAATCGAATGAAACCCTCGGCATCTTTCTGGTTATAGACTTCGTCCTCTTCAAACGTGGCGATGTCGAGACGATAGAGCGAATTCTTCGACTTGCGCCCGGCCAACGTGCAACTCCCCTTATAGAGCTTCACCCGAGCCGTGCCGGTCACGTCCTTCTGAGCCGCATCGATCGAGGCCTGGATCATCTCTCGTTCCGGGCTGAACCAATAACCGTTGTAAATCAGATCGGCGAAGCGCGGAATCAAACTGTCCCTGAAGTGCAGCACCTCGCGATCCATCGTCAACGACTCGAGTCCGCGATGCGCCACATGGAGGATCGTCCCGCCGGGAGTTTCATAGACCCCGCGAGACTTCATCCCAACGTAGCGATTCTCCACCAGATCGACCCGCCCAATCCCATGCGCGCCGCCCAGTTTATTGAGGCGGGCCAACAGCGTCGCCGGGCTCATCTTCTTGCCGTCGACAGCCACCGGATTACCCGCTTCGTAGTCGATCTCGACTTCGAGCGACTTGTTCGGCGCCTGCTCCGGCGACACCGTCATTTGAAAGATTTCACCCGGCGGCGCTTCCCAGGGATCTTCCAAGATGCCGCCTTCATAACTCACATGGAACAAATTCAGATCCATGCTATAGGGCTTGGCTTTCGTCGCCGTCACGGGAATGCCATGTCGATCGGCATACTCGATCAATTCGCGCCGCGACCGCATCGTCCATTCACGCCAAGGTGCGATGATCTTAAGATTCGGCGCCAGCGCCGTGTAGGTCAGCTCGAACCGCACTTGGTCATTGCCCTTTCCGGTGGAGCCATGCGACACGGCTTCAGCGCCTTCTTTGAGCGCGATCTCGGTCTGACGCCGCGCAATGAGGGGCCGCGCGATCGAGGTCCCGAGCAGATAACAGCCTTCGTATATGGCGTTGCCTCGTAACATCGGGAAGACATAGTCCTTCACGAAGGTCTCGCGCAGGTCCTCGACGTAGATCTTTTTCACGCCGAGCTTTTGCGCTTTCGCCTTGATCGCTTGCAGATCTTCTCCCTGCCCCAGGTCGGCACAAAACGCGATGACCTCGCAGCTGTAGGTTTCTTGTAACCACTTCAAGATCACGGAGGTATCGAGCCCGCCTGAATAGGCCAGCACCACTTTCTTAATGACGCGACTCATCGTCTCGCTCGACTCCTCTTGCCTAATAGGTTCGTTAAGATGGCCTTCTGCATATGCAACCGATTCTCCGCCTGGTCGATGATGACCGACCGCGGACCATCCAGCACCTCGGCACTGATTTCTTCACCCCGGTGGGCGGGTAAACAATGCATGACAATCGCATCGGGCTTGGCGCGATGCAACAGGCGGCTGTTCACTTGATAGGGAGCCAAGACTTTTAGTCGTCGCGCATGCTCCCGCTCGCGTCCCATACTGATCCAGACGTCGGTGTAAATGACGTCCGCTTCCTTTGCCGCGACATGAGGATCGTGCCCGATCTCGATCACCGCACCGGTTTTTGCGGCCTCCACTCTAGCCCTATCTACAACATGCTGCTCCGGCTGATACCCCACCGGACACCCGAGGGTAATGGTCATCCCCATCTTCGCCGCCGCCTCGATCAGTGAATTGGCCACATTGTTGCCGTCGCCGATATAGGCGATCTTGATCCCCATTAACCGGCCCTTCTTCTCGTGAATGGTCAGGAGATCTGAGAGGGCCTGACAAGGATGGCTCAGGTCGGTCAGCCCATTGATCACGGGCATCGTCGCTTCCCTTGCCCATTCCTCCACGATCGAGTGGTCATAGGTGCGGATGACGATCGCGTCGAGATAGCGCGACAACACGCGCGCCGTATCGGCGACACTTTCTCCGCGAGAGAGCTGGATGTCGGCCATGGGCAGAACCAGAGCATGGCCACCCAACTGGTTCATGCCCGCCTCGAACGACACCCGCGTCCTCGTCGACGGCTTCTGGAACAAGAGCCCCAACGTCTTCCCGGGAAGCAGTGGATGAGGAACCCCGCGCCGCTGCTTGTCTTTCAACAGGGCAGCCGACACCAGCAGACTCTCCACCTCCGCCTTGCTGATGGCCGCAACATCCAGAACATCTTTTTTGCCGGCACGCATTCCTGTCGCTCCGGTGGTCATCCCCGTTGTGTCCATTCGGCGTGAGTACGTCTTACGCCGCCTGTTTGCTGAAAATCTGAGCAAGCGTATCGAGCAATCGATCGATTTCCATCTGGGTGATGATTAAGGGTGGCACGAACCGCAGCACATGCTCGCCGGTCCCATTGATCAGAATGCCTCGGGCCAAACACTCACTCACGACGGCTTTCCCATCCATATCGAGCTCCATCCCCTGCAAGAGCCCGAGGCCACGCACTTCTCGCACTACCCGGTGTCGCTCTTTACAGTCGGATAACCCCTTCGCAAAATACTCTCCCATCCGGCGCACATGATCGAGTATTTGGCCTTCCAGTAGGGCACGACAGACGGCCAAGCCCGCCGCACAGGCGAGCGGATTGCCGCCGAATGTCGAGGCATGACTGCCGGGCGTGAAGGCCTTCGCAACGGAGTCCGTCGCGAGGCAGGCTCCGATGGGCACGCCGCCCCCCAACCCTTTTGCCAAAGTCATGACGTCCGGCCGCACCCCTAACTGCTCATAGGCAAAAAGCGTCCCGGTCCGTCCCATTCCAGTCTGCACTTCGTCGAAAATCAACAGCACGTCTTTTTGGGAGCACAGATCTCTTACCTGCGTCAAATACTCGCGGTCCGCGACATAGATACCCCCCTCACCCTGAATCGGCTCGAGCATAATCGCGGCGGTCTTGTCGGTCACGGCCCGTTTCAGTTCTTCCAGATTATTGAAGGCGACGTAGCTGAAACCCGTCAGCAGAGGTTCGTAGCCCTTCTGAACCTTTTCCTGGCCCGTCGCCGTTAACGTCGCGATCGTCCGGCCGTGAAACGAGTTCTTCATCGTGACGATCTCGAACCGCCCGGTTCCATACTTGTCATGGGAATAACGGCGGACCAGCTTGATCGCTGCTTCATTCGCCTCTGCCCCGCTGTTGCAAAAGAACACCTTGTCCGCAAAGGAGTGATCTACCAGCATGTGCGCCAGCGTCACTTGTGGCTCAGTGTAATAGAGGTTCGAGGTATGGATCAGCTGTGCGGCTTGGCGCTGGATCGCCTGAACCAGATCCGGGTGGCCATGCCCGAGGATGTTCACCGCAATCCCGCCGACGAAATCGATGTACTCTCGCCCCTCGAGGTCGTACACCTTCGTCCCGCGCCCTCGCACGATCGAGAGCGGTTGACGCGTATAAGTCTGCATCAAATAACGTGCAGCGTCCTGCTTCAGTTCTTCTGTCGTCATGACATACGTATCCCTTTGTAATGTAAGGGAAGGTAGCATAGGCCTATCGATGGAAGCAACTTGAAAGGAGCGGCAGAAGGTGTGAGGCCGAGTCGCGTTGCTTCTTTACCCAGATGGTGACTTTATTGTGCTACTCTCTGGCAGATGAAATCCTGCGCGCAGTGCCAACAGCAGAACCAGGAAGACGCGAAGTTCTGCTACCAGTGTGGAAACACACTTGCCGTCGAGCCTGAAGCACCGATCGCCACCCCCATAATCCACGCCGATGAACATCTCTGGCGCCAATTCATCGGTCCCCACGCCGATCGCTACCTGAAACATTTTAAAAAGTTCGGATTGGGTGAAGAGCCGAAGTTCGCTCTGACGTGGAATTGGCCGGCCTTTCTGTATATTTCCTTCCTCTGGTTTCTCTACCGAAAAATGTACGTGTACGCGCTGATCTATGCCCTCGGTCCTATGATCTCAACCTACTTGACCGGCGACGTTACCGTGGGCCTCGTCTGGAGCATCATGGCCGGAGCTACAGCGAATTATGTGTACTACTGGCACTGCCGCGAGCAGATTGGCGCTCTCAAGAAGAACGCATGGACCGATCCGGCAAAGCAGGATGAGGTACTGAAAGAACGTGGAGGCGTCCAGTCCTATGTGATCTGGATCGGAGTCGCCTTATACGTGTTGTTCGCGATCACCATGTTCAAAATGCTTCAGGATGGGCTACCGGACGGCGAATACTCACCGGGAAAACCGGCGAAGCCGACTGCTGCGAGCAGCGTGTAACCCAAAAACTATCACGAAGGCTGCCGGTTGATCCACGCCTCAAACCATCCGAAATCTTGTTCATGGGCCGCGCCACCTGAATCGGTTGCTTCTTGCTTCTGCTCCAGCTGATCCTGTGTGGAGAGAATTGGGCGGCATGGTACTGTCGGTGTCTGTCGAAAGCAACCGCTTGACTTGGACACCTGTTCCAGTATGCTTTGGCCTGTGAAGATTCCCCTTCAGGCGCGAGAGGTACGCACAATGGCTCGATTAGTCCTGCTTCGTCATGGCGAATCACAATGGAACTTGGAGAACCGTTTCACGGGCTGGGTCGATGTGCCCCTGTCTTCGCGCGGCATTCAGGAAGCGAAGAATGCCGGCGAGAAATTGCGCAGCTTCACGTTCGACCGCGCCTTTACCTCCGTGTTGGCCCGCGCGATCGAGACGTTGCGGCTCGCGCTCGAAACCATCGGCCAGACAGGTATCCCGATCGAGAAAGACAAGGCCTTGAACGAACGGATGTACGGCGAACTACAAGGGCTGAACAAGGCGGAAACGGCCAAGAAGTATGGCGAGCAACAAGTCAAAATTTGGCGGCGGAGTTACGACGTGCGTCCGCCTGGGGGGGAAAGCCTGAAAGACACCGCGGAACGTGTATTGCCCTACTATGAACGCACCATCAAGCCCTATCTTTTGAAAGGGGAAACGATCCTCGTCGCGGCGCACGGAAACAGCTTACGGGCCCTGATCATGGAGTTGGAGCAGCTCTCCCGAGAGCAAGTGCTGGAGCTGAATATCCCGACGGGTGAGCCGCTGCTCTATGAATTGGACAAGACAGGGAAGGTCATCAATCACCGCTACCTCTGATAGGTCGAGGCAGGTCAAGAGATTATCCGACATCTTCCAGTAACTGCCCGTAGGTGTCGACTGGTACGAAATCGATCAGCAGGGTCAGTAGATTACGCCGTTCTGCTTCTTTGACCAATTGGTTCTCCTCCATTAGCGCAGCGGCTTCCGCACTCACCGCAAGCGGACTCACCCCTTCTTCAACCAAGCGACTATACCGACGACGACGTTCCTGCCATTCGTTGAGGTAGGAAGTCCAGGTGGCTGAACCGACGGGAACGGTCGTACCCCATCCTGCTTCCATTGCATCCAAGATGAGTTCCGACAGCGCGGACTGATACTTCTGAGGGATGTGCGCTTCGATGGCTGCGAAGATCCAAAACAGGTTCAGCGAGAGCACTTCTTGTGCGATCGCCTGAGCCTGCTCTGTCGTCGCCTCGATCCCATATTCCTCTAGCTGCTGAACAGACACGCCGGTCGGTATCGCTGCGATCAGGGCAACCGCTGCTTGCTTCGGTGTCATCGAGTTGGCTGACATGCCTCATTCTCTCCCTCGTCCACAGCGGCAGAGAATACCCTACTGCTGCCAGGGTGCTCAAGCAGCTTGTCCAAGCATGCCTCCTATGCTAGAGTCCGCCGGCATGATTCGACAGATCGCCACCACATTCTCACGATGGACCTGTGCCGCCGTTTTGTTGACTACTTTGGCCGCGGGCACCGGCGTGGGTGCACCTCACGCCCGTGCCGACGAACATCGTTGGGGATTCGGAAGCGACCTGGGCTTCACATCCGGAACGGTCAATGGCACGGTGTTCACCCTGGCATTCAGTGGTGACTACTACATCGATCGAAACTTCTCCATCGGACCGATGATGCAGATTAGTCCGATGGGCGATCTCTTCCAGATCTCCTTCGCCGGGGTCGGTCGCTATCACTTTCATCTCAATAACGGCATCAACCTGGTGCCCCTCATGGGAATCGGATTCATCCACTCAGACCTAGACCGCGGGACTGGCCCTGGGAGCATCGACAACAGCGACACGAGCTGGTACATCCCTATTGGTGTCTCACTGGAGTACCAGGCTGCCCACAATCTCGCCTTGTCTTCGACATTGATCGTCAATCTCCACGACATCAACCTCGCTCCATCGCTCTCAGAGAACGACAGCACGAGTGTAGCCTTGCTGTTTGGTTTCCGCTTCGGCCCCTAGCATTTCATTCGCGCCCTCCACCTCCCGCCACGAAGTTCGCGTCGGCCCACGTTAAATCGGCGCAGGCACTTTGGCGGGGCCCTGCGAGGGTGCGGAACTCTGACATGCGAATGAAATATCCGAGGATATGGCGTGAAGTGGCAGCTACGCCGCTTTGGCCGGCCGCCAGCGAAGTCCGATGTTCAGCAGTTCTTGCAACAGATCTTTATAGGTATAGCCGGCTTTCTCTGCCGAATCCGAAAAATCTTCGTCGTGCGCGATTTGTGGATTCGGATTGGCTTCCAGTACGTACACGTTCCCCTCCGCATCCATTCTCACGTCGATGCGTGCATAGCCGCTCAGGCCGAGTGCGCGATAGACGCGCTTCGCCAGATGTTGAATCTCCGCGGCTTTGCCTTCAGGAAGATTCCTGGCTTCGCCTGACCGAATCCCATACTTGGCTTGATACGTGCGACTCCATTTGACTCGTTCGGTCGCAATCCGGCGGGCGTCATCCGGAAGCTTGTCCATGATCAACTCCCACACCGGCAAGACGTGGACATGCCCATTGCCCATCACCCCGACGTACAGTTCGCGCCCTTCGATGTACTGTTCGATGAGGGCGCCGGTCCCTACGCTCGCGTGGATGAATTCGACTCGCTCCTTGAGTTTGTCGTCATCCTGGACAATGGACGCTTGAGAGATCCCGAGCGACGCCTCTTCGGTCACCGATTTGACAATTAAAGGAAATGACAGCCACTTGGGC
Organism: Nitrospirota bacterium; assembly: GCA_963741245.1. Lineage (GTDB taxonomy): Bacteria > Nitrospirota > Nitrospiria > Nitrospirales > Nitrospiraceae > Palsa-1315. The sequence goes on from CAVUHR010000010.1 coordinate 51,738, forward strand.
CGCTTGACCGTCCGCCCCTGCGGCACCATCATGAAATCCGGGAACGGGATTCGATGGAACGAGAATAGCTTCTTGGAGAGGACTTTGTCGCGCGCCAGCATCAACCCACGAGGGTTACAGCCGGTATAGGGCACGTGAAGCAGTTCAAGATACGACACAACGTTCTGGTCGTAGACCGCCACCCCATCGAACTCTTCGAGCAGATTGAAGGCGATGTGAGGTTTCCAGTCTTCTATGGCCGATCGAAGCACCCCGAGATCGCTCTTGACCCCCAGCGGCTTGACGTCATGCCCGAGCTTGCGGAGCGTGGAGACCACATCGTATTCCGTCTTCCACTCGGCTCCTGTCACGTCCTGCCCATTGAGGGGATCTGGAGGAACCAGATCTTCGTGCATCAAGACGAGAATTCGGAACCGTTTCATACAGCCACCTTATGTCGCCCGCTGCGCAAGTAGTTCATCGTGTGGACGGTCAGCAAAATCGTGAAATCCAACTTCGCCTGCTCTTCCGCGAGCGGCAGTCGTAAGTGGAGCTGACGGCAGCGCTGAATCATGTCCTCGAGCACCTGATCGATCGTATATTGATATTCGCCGGTCCAGGCGGCAACTTTGCGACGCACCTCTTTTCGAAAGCGGTTCAAGAAGGTGGCGGCGTTCAGTTTATCCGCATGGGCAGGGGCGTCGGAAAACAGTCGCTTCAAGTCCGGATCGTACAATGACGGTCGTTCAGTCCCATAGTGTTTGCGCTTTCGCTCATAGTGCTCACGGAGGGTCTTCTTCAGTTCGGACAGCGGATCGATCTCCTCACTCGTGACCACCTTGGGCGGAACATCAACCAGCCCCTTCATCAGTCCATCTACATACTGCAGTTTCTTGAGCACCGGCCAACCCTTGTAGCGGTCGGCCCATGTCGAATCGGGCGTGAGCCACACCGCGAAGGTCTCGGCAAAGTCTTCATCTGGATGGCTTTGCGCATACCACACATCGAGATGACGCACAAAGCTCCGACTATAGGGCCGTGGGCTGTAATATTTGGGATAGGGATCGGACGAGCGCCCAAAGACGAGTTGCCGACTGCGGACACGGCGGAGGCGATAGGCATTTTCAATGGCGTGGCCAGCCTCATGTCTCAAAATTCGCATGCACCAATCTGGTGTCCCGCCCTCGACCTCGAGCATCTGTTCCATTTCAAGTTTCGCGAGTCGCGGATGGGCCAAATAAAACGGCACGGCAATCCCCGGCACACCATCCGGAGTAAACCATTCGTTGGACAACCAAAAGTGGGGACGGAATATGAGCTGTCTGGCTTCGAGTTCGGTGTAGAGTTGCTGGATCCGTTCTGACAGGAACGCCCCGTCGAGGGTGACTCCGAGTTGGCTCATGGGGAGGTTCAGGAGTTTGTCGTTGGACCACGAGACCCATTCAGGCTCGTGATCATGGCTGCCAGACGCTGTCACTTCCTGTGTCCGTGAAGGTTGCATCGATACCATGTTCCGCGGAGTCAACCTGCAAGAGCTGCTGTGGAAAATATAGCACGTGCCTCAGCATTACCCCAATTTTAGAGGTCTTTCCGTTGACTGCGGCCAATAAGTGGAGAAAAAATGTCCGATCGAGTCCAAGAATGAACCGGCACAGGCGGTATGCGCCGCAAAGCTGGGCTAACGGAGGCGAGGAAGAAGAGCTGGTGCCGTGGCCCAGATGACATCGATCACCGACCACACGTAGGCGCGGGCCCGCTCAGGGTCGGTTTCCCAATCCGGCATCACTTCATGCAGATCAAGAATCGGATGATCGTGGCCGAGACAGGCCTGATTAAACAGGGGAACGTCAAGTCCAAATTGTTCCCGAACGAAAACTTGGTGGTTTCGCCCCATTGCAATGACAAGGTCGGCAGCCTCAACTAGCTCCCTGGTGAGTTGTCGTGGGACGTGTGTGGTGGGATCAGCTCCCTTCTCGCGCAATCGGGTCTGGACCCAGTCATGCACCGACTGAGACTTGGCGTCGATCCCGGCCGAGCTGACGGCGCAGGACGTGCCGGCGCTGAGACTCGCCTTGAGTGCGTATTCTGCCGTCACACTCCGAAAAATGTTCCCCGTGCACACGAACAGGACTGACTGAAGTTTCCCGACGGAGCGGTTCTCATCCTTCCCCATGATCCCCCCGCTGAAGATCGACAGCCACGCGGCTGACCGCGTAGAATGCCAACCCATGTCGCATTCGGCAAGCCCCTCACGCCCATACCTAAGACTGGATGAAGCCACGGAACAGCTGCAAACCAAGCTACTTCGTCTCGTCGGGGAAACCATCGGCGAGTATGGTCTCATCAAAGATGACGACAAGATCATGGTCTGCCTATCAGGCGGGAAAGACAGCTATGCTCTGCTCGACTTATTGCTGGTCTTGCAACGGCGTGCTCCGATTCACTTTGACCTTGTCGCGGTGAACTTGGATCAAAAGCAGCCCGGGTTTCCTGCCCATGTACTTCCCGACTATCTCTCACATATTGGAGTGCCATTCCATATCGAGGAACGAGACACCTACTCAATCGTCAAGCGACTCATCCCTGAAGGGCAGACCACCTGTTCGCTCTGCTCCCGACTCCGTCGTGGCATCCTCTATCGCGTCGCCACGGAATTGGGCGCGACCAAGATCGCATTGGGTCACCACCGGGATGACATTGTTGAAACCCTGTTCCTCAACTTGTTTTATACCGGCAAGCTCAAGACGATGCCGCCGAAACTACGCTCGAAAGATGGCCGACATGTGGTCATTCGCCCGCTGTCCGCTGTGCGGGAAAGCGATCTCGCTCGGTATGCGGAACTCCGTGCATTTCCCATTATTCCCTGCGATCTCTGTGGCTCACAAGAAGTTCTCAAGCGGAAACAGGTGAAGAAGTTCTTGCGCGGATGGGAACAACGGTCGCCTGGCTGTACTGACAGTATATTTGCCGCCCTGTCGAACGTGGCGCCGCCGCTTCTCCTGGATCGACAGCTGTTCGACTTCGTGGGTCTGCGCGCATCTGACCAGGCGGAAGGAGAGGAAGACGCCTGGTTGGATCAAGACCCTGTCCCACTCTCATGAGCCTCACAACTCTACCGAAACAGCGCGAGGCTACGTCTTCAACTTCGAAGCAAATTGCTTGCGAAACTTGACCACTTTCGGCCCGACGACGGCTGTACAGTAGCCCTGGAAGGGATTCCGCACAAAATATTCCTGATGATAGGGCTCGGCTTCGTACCAGGTCCCGGCAGGAGTGATTTCCGTCACGATCGGATTGACATAGAGCTTCTCTTTCGTCACGGCTGCGATCACCTCCTCGGCAATCTGCTTCTGCTCAGGTGCATGGTAGAAAATTGCCGAGCGATATTGTGTGCCGGCATCATGCCCTTGCCGGTTGAGGGTCGTAGGATCGTGGATGACAAAGAACACTTCAAGCAACTCGTGATAGCTGACGACGATGGGATCGAACGTGATACGGACCGCTTCTGCGTGACCAGTCCTGCCGCTACACACGGCTTCATATGTCGGATGATCTACTTGACCACCCATGTAGCCGGACTCGACCGCTACCACACCCTTCATCTGGTCATAGACCGCTTCGAGGCACCAAAAGCACCCGCCGGCTACAGTTGCAATACTGAATCCAGCCTGTGCTGGAGACACGGTTTGTCCCATCATGTAGATCTCTGAATTACATGGTCTGAGTATGAGTCGTGGGAGATTCCACTTTTTTTCAGATCCTACCGCTGCCTTATACCATAAGGACCCTGAAGCCGCGAACAGTTCCGCGAATGAACGCAGGACGCCTCACGCCTAAGATCTAGGCGGGGCGTCCAAACCGTATAAATATAAAGGAGAAAAGAGGGATGAGAAAGGCTACGACATAAGTTCTTCGTTGAGGCTGGCAATGACCCGCTTGAGTTTTACCTCTTCATCTGGCTGAGTCTTCGTGAACTGGATCCCAAATGTCCCGGCCTTGACCCACCGGACTTGGCCTTCGTCGATCCGCAAAGGCCAGTCAAGTCCAGGGACATAGATGCGGCACTCAAACGACTCCCCCGCGACAACCGGCAAATCCGTTTCGATCCTACAGCCTCCGGTAGAGAGGTCCAGCGTCCGACCTTGGCCTTCTCGTTGCCCGCCTGAAAAAGTGCTTCTGAACTGTGCTGTAAAACGTGGCAGCTGGCGCTGCTCCATCCGAGGCTCCTCTTTGATCATGCGAGGCTGAAGAGACCTCATACTTGAATCCCGCTGATTATTTACGAGAGCCATGCCTGCTCATCCCAATCAAACAATGAACCCCGGGCTCGTATGAAGAGGCGCCGGGGTTCCTTGGAGGCCGTGAGTCTCTAGATTACTTCTTCACATTCAGCAATACGTGCCCACGACGGTTCTGCTGATAGCAGGATTCAGCAGGTTCCGTGCAGAAAGGACGAGCCTTGCCGTACGATACGATAGCCACCTGCTTGGAGCCCACACCCGACTCGATCAGATAGCTGCGTGCAGCCTTGGCTCGCTTATCCCCCAACACGATGTTGTAGTCGGCAGTGCCCCGTTCGTCGCAATGCCCCTCGACTTTCATCACCGCACCAGGATGGTCCTTCAGCCACTGTGCGTCGAGGTTCAATGCCTCCATTCCGGCATCTGAAAGCGTCCACTGATCATATCCAAAGAACACGTCCTGTAAGCCGGCTTCGATGGCCGCTTTTTCCTCTTTGGTTATTTCCGCACGCTGACGGGCACTCATCCCAGAGGAGGAAAGCGATGCGATATCGCCGCCCTTCCCCAAACGCTCTTCCGAGGGATTCTGAGAAAAACCACTTAGCCCTCCCCCTGAACCACCTTTTTGCGCAGACCCTGCTCCCGTCTCTCCATCGGACTGCAGCCATTTCATGCTACAACCCTGACCGACCAACAGAACAAGCCCCATCGCTGCCACGACACCTATTTTCATTGAACTTCCGATCATGATTGTTCCCCCATCCTTGGAATAACATTTCGCCTGTGTAGATCAAATATAGCACCTGAATAAAAATGTGAGACGCACCAGCAGTCCATAGCCATTTCGCTTGAATTGTCAGGCTGTTGGAGATGGCTCTGAGGATACTCGCGGTAGGTGAGGGAGCAGGTATCCCTCTGTCACTAACCGAGAAAGAGTGGACCAGAGAGAAAACGGTTTAGAATTGGGCCGGCTTGCGATCAGCCCACCGAGCCGGACGCATTACAGTACTTAACGCAGCCACAGCACAAATGAAGGCCAACATAGCCAAGCTCACCATCAGAAAAAAACCAGCCCGGACATCATGGAGGACTGCATGATTCATGATAAGCCCCTCCTCTTGGTGACTGTGCTCTTATCCACTCAGCCATCCGCAAGAACAGGCCCAGGGTGCCGTGGGATCCTGCTTCGTCAACCAGCGTCCACAACAGGGGCAATGCCTCGTCCAGACCTGCCGCTGCCTACGCCCAAGAAACCTCCCACTAGAAAGTCTGACACGATACCTATAGCATAGCACCATTCAGACACCCCGTGGATCCTGCTTCTGGGAGCAAGGGTACTGCTTGAAACACGAGGAATCTATGCAGCTTTGGTGGGGGGACGACCCTCTCGAAAGGGCCAGACAGATCAGTTATAAGCTACTGATACTTCAATGATTCCATCCTGAGGCTTCAGCGGATGGAGTGGTGCGCCCGGAGGGACTTGAACCCCCAACCCTCGGATCCGAAGTCCGATGCTCTATCCAATTGAGCTACGGGCGCACTTGCCCTATTTCAAACACTTCGAAGAAGACCTTGTCAAGGACGGGGCTACGGCACAGCCTCAACCAGATATGACAGAGACAATGATCGAGTAGGCTACTTACACTAAGGTGAGTAGCGTCTCAACCAGCTGATTGATCGATCGATCATCGGTCCTGATGATGTGATCGGCGGCCGCTCGATATTTCGGTGTCCGCTCCCGCAACACGTCCTGAATTTCATCAATGAATGACTTGGTTCCCGTCAACGAGGGGCGCTGATTATCACCGCCGATTCGTTTCGCGATCGTCTCGACAGAGGCCGTCAGCCAAAACAGGGTCCCATCTTTCTTCAACAGCTGGACATTCTGCGCGCGAAGTATGGCCCCACCGCCAGTATCGATTACGAGCTGATCACGGCTTGCGAGTTCCCTGCAGATATCGGACTCCAGATCGCGAAAGTAGTCCCATCCCTGTTGGGCGACGATCTCCGGTATCGTACGTTGCGCACGCTTGACGATCTCTGCATCGGTTGACACGAGTTCTCGTCCCAATCTCGCCGCAAGCAGCCTGCCCACCGTACTCTTGCCGGTCCCCCGGTAGCCGATCAGCACGATGTTCATGAGAAACGGGTATCCAGGACGGCGCGCATGACGTCGGCTGGAGCAGCCTGATTGGTCCAGAGCTCGAATTGCGCCGCGGCTTGATGAAGGAACATTTCGAGTCCGGGAATCGTGCGACAGCCTGCCGCCTTGGCATCCTTCAGCAACCGGGTGTCCCGAGGGTTGTAGACGATATCCATGACCGTCAATCCCACATGGAGCAACGTCGCAGGTACAGGGGTCTCGTGTAATTTGGGCGACATACCCATCGGTGTACAATGGATCAGCACATGAGTATCCGGCAGAACCTTTCGCAACGTACCCTCATCAAGAGGCGATTCCTGCACGGTCATCCCTGTCTCCGACTGGAGATCTCGGGCCAAGGCTGCACGTTCCCGGTCATCGATTCCTAGTATGGTCAAGCGATCAATCCCAGCCTCTTTCCCGAGCGCGAAACCAATCGCACGAGCAGCACCTCCGGACCCGAGCATGACTACTTGACGCCCTTTCAGGGCAACCTCACCCTCACGAAGCGCGCGCAAGGCACCGGTTGCATCGGTGTTATACCCGGTGAGGATCCCGCCCGCAGCCACAATGGTGTTGATCGCGCCGATATGACGTGCGGTCGGCTCGAGAGAGTCAAGAAACGGAATGACCGCCACCTTGTGGGGAATGGTCACGCTGGCGCCGCGAAAATTTCCCAGGGTGCGAAGACCCTTGATCGCCTCGCCGATCGCTTCCACGCGGAACGCCAGATACACGAAGTTCAGCCCAAGTTTCTGAAATGCGGCATTGTGAATCGCGGGGGAGAGCGAATGCTCGACGGGATTGCCGATTACACCGCAGAGCTGGGTATGTGCATTGATGTCCATAGGTTCGAGAGGTTGCGACTGCTGTTTCGTCTTCGAATCAACTGACAGGCACCCATCGCCGCGTCGGGTACCTTCACCATTCGCAGGGAACTCCTGCTCACGAGATGGTCATCCCTCCATCGATAGGAAAAGTCGCACCAGTGACCCAGGCTGCCTCATCGGAGGCCAGATAGAGAACCATATTGGCCACCTCCTCTGGTTTTCCGGCTCGACGGATTGGATAATGCGACAGAATGGGATTCAGTTGTTCCGGGTTGCTCATCAACGGAGCGGCCATCGGCGTATCGATGAGTCCGGGATTCACCACGTTGCAGCGAATGCCCTCCTTGGCGTAATCGACCGCAAGGGCTCTGGTCACGGCATCAATCGCTCCCTTGGAGGCAGCATAGGCCGACAATGTGGGAAGTCCAAGCAAGCTCGCGACGGAGGAAATATTGACGATCGCTCCCTTCCCCTGCTTCAACATCTGCGGCAGAACAGCTCGCGTCATGCGAAACATTCCGGTCAGGTTGACGTCGAGGACCTGCGCCCAGGTCGCATCGTCGATCTCATGCAGGCGTTTCCCAAAGTCCCCTACTCCGGCATTGTTGACCAGGATATCGAGCCGTCCGAACTGCTTCACAGTCCGACGCACCGTTTCCTGAACGTGGGGTTCGTCTGTAATCGATCCGGCAACGGCGAAGGCCTTGCCCTGCTCCTTCACAATGTCGTTTACGACACGGTCAAGCTCCCCTTGCCGTCTCCCCGTGATCACGACCGATGCCCCTTCCCTCGCAAAGGCTTTCGCGATCGCTTCACCGATACCCGCGTTGCCTCCTGTGATGACCGCAACCTTTCCACGCAATCGATTCATCGTGCGTGATCCTTTCGCTCTTCGTGAGCATCAATGCCCTCACAGATAGACTCAACAGCCTGGGCTGATGGCCACAAGCCAGATTCGATTTTCCTGGCCACCGTAATGAAGCCTGAATGGGCGACCATTCGGTGATTCGGCCGTACGCTGCGTCCCTGAATCGACCAGGTCCTCAACAGCGTTTCAAATGTTTCGACCATACCAAAAACCGTCACTCGCTCGAGGGCCTCAACCGTCTGCACCACTTGAGGGACGGTAGGAACAAAGCTCACATACATACCGCCTGAACGAAGGACCTGTGCGGCATGCGGTACCACCTGCCAGGGCTCAGGAAGATCGAGGACAAGACGATCGAAGGGCAGACCATCGTCGAGCAGACTGATCCCTTCGTATGCGTTCCGACGAAGCGGGATGAGATTCGGCACCGGGCCCATGTAGCGTTCAATGTTCGTCATCGCCGTTCGCGCAAAATCCTCACGGGCTTCGTAGGTCACTACCAATCCACGCGGACCGACGGCGCGCAAGAGGGCCATTGTCAAAGCCCCGGAGCCGGTCCCCGCTTCGAACACGCGCGCGCCAGGATAGACATCCGCCCACATAGGAATGAGCGCAAGATCCTTCGGATACAACACCTGCGCGCCTCGCGGCATCTTCAGCACATAGTCGCCGAACGTAGGCTTAAGCGCCAACATCGTTTTGTTGCCTGAGAGCGTGGCCAAAGAACCATCAGGCTTTCCGATAAGGTCATCGTGGGCAATTTTGTGACCGCTCAGTTGGTAAAGATCTCCGGCCTTCAGGGTCAGGGCATACTGCCGCCCTTTCTTGTCGACCAGATGGATACGCTCGCCTGATTGAAAATGTGACATCGGGGCCCCATTCTAGAAGTGCTGTGCCGGGTTTTCAACAAGACAAACGACCACAATAACGGATTTCTTAACCTCCACTATGTGTCTTCTTTGGGAGCTGATTGAACTCCCTTCGATACGCACATCCACTGAGCCTGGATGGCTCAGGCCGGGTGCTGAATCCATGCAAGGGTTTGTATAGCCTCTGTGCTCGTTCCTTGACAGCCTGTAGAGTGGGCCGTATGATCCCCTTGCACACACCGTTGCAGCTTGCGCTGCTTCCCGCGCATGGAGTGTTAAATGCGTGGACCTGTCCTCCAACATCTCTCCCACCACCTCGCCGCAATCACCGCCGTAGCAGTGACCCTGTGCGTCGTTCCAGGCCACGCAGAGGCACCAGCTTCAGGGGGGCCCGTAGTCGTTGCGACCTATGAAGGGGTAATCAACCCCGTTGCCGCAGAGTATCTGCATGATGCCCTATCTGAAGCCCACACCTTGGGAGCCCGCGCCTTGATCATCAAGCTGGATACGCCGGGCGGCTTGGATACCTCGATGCGCCTGATCATCAAGGACATCACCGCAGCCACATTTCCCGTGGTCGTTTACGTGTCACCCTCTGGCGGACGGGCCGCCTCGGCCGGGGTCTTCATCACGCTGGCGGCCCATGTTGCCGTCATGACACCGGGGACGAATATCGGCGCCGCGCATCCGGTCGCGATGGGCGGTGGCGAGATGGACAAGACAATGAAGGAAAAAGTCGAGAACGATTCCGTGGCTTACATCAAATCGATCGCCGAGCAACGGGGACGGAACGTCGCCTGGGCGGAAGATGCGGTGCGCAAGAGCGTCTCCGTCACCGAACGAGAAGCCTTGAAGCTGAAGATCATCGATCTCGTGGCAGAGGATGTGGCGATGCTGCTGAAGCAATTAGACGGCCGCACAGTGCCGCTCCAAACAGGCTCCACGGTGCTGCAAACGGCAGGAATCGCTGTTCGTGAATTCCCGATGGGCCTTCGGTTCGAACTGCTCAAGGCGTTAAGCGATCCGAACATCGCCTACCTGCTCATGACGATCGGCACCATCGGCATCATGGCTGAGCTCTACAATCCTGGTGCGATCCTACCGGGAATCGTCGGGGCAATCAGTCTCATTCTCGCTTTCTATTCCCTGCAATCGTTGCCGGTGAACTATGCCGGTGTGCTGCTGGTAGTCCTGGGCATTGTGTTCTTCATTCTGGAAGCCACGGTCACGAGTTACGGCCTCTTGGCGATCGGCGGCGTGACCTCGATGATTCTTGGCTCACTCATGCTCATCAAAACCGATGCGGAGTTTCTTCAACTCTCGTGGGGCATGATCGTGCCAGTGGTGGCGCTTGCCGCGATTGCTACGATGTTCATCGTCGGGATGGCAGTACGAGCCATGCATCGGCAGCCCATGACGGGCAGCGAGGGGATGGTCGGATCGATCGGTGTAGCGAAGACGGTGTTAGCCCCGCAAGGACAGCTCGCGATCCACGGTGAATTGTGGGAGGCTGTCAGCGAACGCCCGCTGCAACCAGGGGATCAGGCCGAAGTCACGCGAGTGGAAGGGCTCACGCTCTTCGTCAAACCCGTGCTCCAAAAAAGAGAGGCCTAAACATAATGTTCATCCCTGTCGGCCTCCTGCTGTTCGCCATCCTTGTGCTCATAGTTATCAAGCTGACCTTCAATGTCCTCCGCGAATACGAACGAGGCGTGATCTTTCGGCTCGGTCGCATTGCGAGAGGCCTCTATGGCGGCAACGGCCCTGGTCTCGTCATCATCGTGCCATTCATCGATCGATTGGTCCGCGTCAGTCTGCGTACCGTGGCAATGGACGTACCGCCCCAGGATGTCATTACGAGGGACAACGTCACCGTCAAGGTAAACGCCGTTATCTACTTCCGGGTGGTGGACCAGGAGCGCGCGATCATCCAAGTAGAAGACTACCTGCACGCCACATCCATGATGTCTCAGACCACGCTCCGTAGCGTGCTGGGACAGAGCCAGCTCGACGACCTTCTCTCTAAACGGGATCAGATCAATGCAGATCTCCAGCGGATCATCGATCAACAGACGGAACCATGGGGCGTCAAAGTCACCGCCGTGGAAGTCAAGAATGTAGACTTGCCACAGGAGATGCAACGGGCCATCGCGCGTCAAGCGGAAGCGGAGCGCGAACGTCGCGCGAAGGTCATTCACGCTCAAGGCGAGTTCGAAGCCTCCCAACGCCTCGCCGATGCGGCCGATGTGATCGGTCGGAATCCCGCCGCATTGCAACTGCGCTATCTCCAGACGCTCGTCGAAATCGCGGCGGAGAAAAATTCCACCACGATTTTCCCCATTCCCATCGATACGATCGCCCCCTTTCTGAAAGGGCTGACCCAGAAGTAGATGTGGCGATCAGGCTTGGTGCCCTATGGCCACCCCTACACACCTGCAGCAAAGTTGCCTCACCCCCTTTCAGACTTGCTCATTAAAACACTCTAATAGTGCTGCCTTTCCCTCGTGATTGCGATCCGCCGTTCTCATGAACGATCCAGCACAGGATTTGCTGCGTAGAGAGATAACAGAACAGCCCAGCAGTACAGAGCCAGAGTGAATCGTTTGGCGGAACGCTGTCTCTCATAAAGTAGGACGGAAGAACGGGAGCCTGTTGAGGTCACGACCATGCGGAGTAAGACATCAGATAGTCAGAGGAGGGGTGACGACATGAAAGAACATCTATTCCCAGCCCCTGAGTCGGAAGAGCTTGTCACGATAGCAAAGGACGTTGATGCAGACGATCCCGAGGCGAGCGACCTCCTGGATGTGATCGGCCGAGAAACATCCGAAGAGGAACAACCTGAGGAGCCGACAAAGACGGTGACTCGTACCGCCGTGAACGGCGGCCCATTCATGTTGGAGTCACTCTACTTTCGCTCCTTCGGCGAACGCGCCCTATTGACCAGAGAAGAAGAAGTCGAGCTGGCAAAGAAGATCGATGACGGAACGAGCACCATTCGGAAGGCCTTACGCCAGGCCATACGAGTCTTCCCCCGGCTCAAGCGTTCGGACTCTGTGCTCGAGGCGCAACGCACTCTCCAGATGGTCAGAGGTTTGAGCGGACTCTCAGCCACCGCGATCGATAAGGCTGAGCAGAGTCTCACCGAAATGATCAAGCGGGGAACGGGACAGCAGAAGCTTCCGATTGCCATCGCCAAGCAGCTTAAGGAAGAGTTGGCCACCCTCCACTCCTCTCGGATCGTGCTCGAGCGGGCAAAGGACGAATTGGTGCGCTGCAACCTGCGGCTTGTTGTGGATGTCGCAAAACATTACACGGGCCGTGGCCTGACTTTGCTGGATCTCGTGCAAGAAGGAAATATCGGGTTGATGAAAGCGGCCGAGCGCTATCAATACCGCAAAGGGTTCAAGTTCAGCACCTATGCAACCTGGTGGATCCGTCAAGGCATCACACGCGCGCTGGCGGATCAATCGCGGACCATTCGCATTCCGGTTCACCAGACTGAAGCTTCGCACCGCATCCTCCGCGTGACCAGACGACTCGGGCAACAGCTGGGCCGTCCGGCTCGACTTGAAGAAGTGGCGCAGGCCCTACGAATGAGGCCGGAGCGACTCCACGAAACCGTGCAGGCCTTTCAAGAGCCGGTCGCCCTGGAGAAGCCGGTGGGTGACGGAAGTACGGAATTCGGGGAACTGCTCCCTGACCTGCAAGCCGTCCCACCCGATGCCCATGTGCACCGGACGGAAATGTCGCACCAGCTTGAACGTATTCTCGGCACGCTCACACCCCGAGAGCAAACCGTCATCCGGCTGCGTTTTGGTATCGGCCACGATCAGGCCTGCACGCTGGAGCAGGTGGGACAAAGCCTCTCGGTGACGAGGGAACGGATTCGCCAGATCGAAGCGAAAGCGCTCAAGAAACTGAAGACCCCCGAGATTAAGGAAATGTTTGCCGCCATCCAGTAATCCAAAGACTCATGAAGCAGGAAGGGGCGAGGACGATCCTCGCCCCTTTTCCATTCTCCGACTTTCACCCTGAGAGCAGTTGTGCGACAATGGGACGGACTCGAGTAGACGAGGGCCCATGGCGAGTGTGCGTACAACACAGAAGAGTTCCCTCCTTGTTCGCTTCTTCACAATTCCATTCCTTCTCCTTCTTGTCATCGCCTTGGCACCCGCCGTCGGAAGCTTCCAGCATTGCGACATCATTACCACCGTCGACCAACATCAAATTTACAATTTCGGAGACTTTTGGCACTTCCTCCGACCTTCCGGAGACCAGCCAGCCCTGCAACTGACCATTCAGAGAAAGAACGCCCAGTCCATGATCTCGCTTCAGAATCCATCGCTGCCGAAGGCTGTCACATGAGTCTCGCCGATGGATCACACCCGGGTCACGATTTCCCAGGGCAGGGGAGTGAGCCTCTCCCGACGCCTACCCCACAAGTTGGTACGCTCGTCCGGTTTTCGCAACCGATCCCCTATGCCGAAGCATGGACACTTCAGAAACAGCTACAGGAAGAACGGATAGCAGAGAGACAAGGGGATGCATTGTTGCTCCTTGAGCACTCGCCAGTCTATACCCTGGGCCGTACTACCCAACCAGCACATTGGGGCTGCGGGGGAGAGGTCCTCCGCCGAACAGGCGCTAGCCTCCAGTTCGTAGATCGTGGCGGCTCGATTACCTACCATGGACCAGGACAGGTTGTGGGCTATCCCATCCTCAAGCTGTCATATTATTGCTCAGGACCAAAACAGTATGTACGAAAGTTGGAGGAGGTCTTGATCCATACACTCTTGCGATGGGGGATTGAAGGCTATCGCCTCGAGAAGAAACCTGGCGTCTGGGTGCGCTGGAATCATACTGATGCGAAGATTGCCGCGATCGGAGTCCGGATCGATCATGGGGTCACGATTCACGGATTTGCGCTCAATGTCGATCTGGACTTATCCCCTTTTTCCCACATCATGCCCTGTGGCCTGACACAGTGCCACATCACATCCATGGCCGAGGTGCGGCAGTCCGCCCTGTCGCCCTCAGTCGTCGCGCAACAGATGGCGCAAGAATTTGCGCGAATATTCAACATTCAATGGACGAGTCTCTCGCCCGACATCATGGGGCAGGAGTACCATGATCACCACCTCACATTAATGTCCCCGCTGCATACCTGACCAAAGGAACACCCAATGCACGAACTCGACACACCGACCTTCCGACTAGCGGTTGCGCAGTTTGATCAAGCGGCCGAGGCCATGGAGCTTGATCACAATTTACGAGAGCGGCTGAAACTTCCACAACGGTCGCTCATCGTCAGCGTTCCTGTTCGAATGGATGACGGCCAGGTCGAGGTCTATACCGGCTATCGTGTGCAGCACGATTCTTCCCGCGGCCCCTCGAAGGGAGGCATTCGCTATCATCCGGATGTGAATCTTGGGGAAGTTGCGGCACTTGCAATGTGGATGACCTGGAAATGCGCGTTGGCCGACCTGCCCTATGGCGGAGCAAAGGGTGGCGTAGCGATCGCCCCAAAAAAGTTGTCGCGACCAGAATTAGAACGACTGACCAGGCGCTATGCAGCGGAAATCTTCCCGTTGATCGGGCCAGAAAAGGATGTGCCTGCCCCAGACGTCGGCACAGACGCCCAGGTGATGGCCTGGATCATGGATACGTACAGTCAGCAAGTGGGGTATTCGGTGCCAGGCGTCGTCACAGGCAAGCCCCTATCCATTGGAGGTAGCCTTGGACGTGAGGAGGCCACCGGCCGCGGAGTGGTCTATGTCACCATGGAAGCGCTTCGCCACCTCAAGCTTGACATTCGGAACACAACCGTGGCCATACAGGGGTTCGGCAACGTCGGGTCCCATACCGCTCGCATCATGCAGGAGTGTGGCGCTCGCGTCATCGCAGTGAGCGACGTGCAGGGAGGCATTCACAATTCGGGCGGTTTGGACATTTCTGAGCTCCTCACACGCTACAAGACCAGGGGCCAATCCCTCCGTGACACCAAGCTGGGAGACTGGATCTCCAATAACGAATTGCTGCAACTCGACTGCACCGTGCTAATCCCCGCCGCGCTCTCCGAGCAGATCACCGAACGCAATGCCGCAAAACTGCGCTGCCGGATTCTCGCCGAAGGGGCGAACGGTCCGACGACGCTGGAGGCCGATCGTATGCTGCAGGACCAGGGGGTCTTTATCATTCCAGATATCCTGGCCAACTCTGGTGGCGTGATCGTGTCATACTTCGAATGGGTGCAGGATGCGCAGCGTTTTTTCTGGAAAGCTACGGACATTCAAGAGCGATTGCAAGATATTCTGAGCTCCGCCTTCCATCGAACATTACAGTTTTCCATTTCCAAAAACACTTCCATGCGTATGGCCGCCCTGATGAGCGGGATCGATAAAGTCGCCCAAGCCCATCTCCATCGTGGACTCTACCCGTGAACTCCACCCATCATGAGGGTGGGAGTCGCGTATTGTCGGGGTCTCTCGTCTGATTGACGATGCGTTGGCCGCACCCGCGGGGATTAGGCTGGCTGATGACATGACTCGATTGGTGTGTCGGCCGAGGACATCGACTAGCAATTCCGTGAGCTTGGTCTCTGTACGCTTGCGGTCTTGTTACTCTATGCGCTAGGGTGGATCGGTCGGAGCTGAGTCCGGTTGAATCGGTGGAGATCTGTGGAATGGATCGGGATGCCGTGCTGTCCCTCTGGGAAGCCCACAAGGAGGAGCGTTGGCCTCAAGTGGGAAGCCAGCATGAGGGACCGCTGATGACACTGGATACGGTGATCAGCGGATGCGTGGTGTATTTCCTCGATAGTCCTGAGGGGCTTGATGCCCAGCGTCTCGCCATCGTCGAAGATTGTGTCGCCGACCTGGATAACCTGACCGATGAGCTTGAAGAAGGCTGTCGGCCCTACTTTCAACGGCTCCGGCACCTCGGAGCCCTCCTCATCACCACCCATCACATCATCTAGCAGGATGCAGAAAAAGTCCGCCAGCGGCGTTCTCGCTTCGCTCAGAAGCTCAACGTACCGGAGCGTATGCCTTCGCCTCTTCGCTCGCTGCGGCCTTGCCTGCTGAGCGGCGCGTCTTGGCGCGCCAGGGTTGGGAGGGTGAGAAGTCTGGCCTTTTTGAGCATCCCGCGCGCGGTTCTCCTGTTGTCCTAGACATACGGACCATTGAATTTCCACCGTGCCACAATAGTTTTTCCGCAGCCTGCAAGGTAGCCTCTCCGTATGGAAATGAGCGGGGACAGAGCGGTCCGTCCCATCGCTTCATGGTTTTTACGGAGCATCGACAATATCCTTCTTCATTGGTCCAAGAAGACCCAAGAGTTCTCCCTTTTCCTGCGCCGGTACTTTGAACATATCCAGGGCTTTCACCAGGTCCTCGACGAATGCCCCAAAGTCCCCATTGGAAATCTTCATCCCGGCATGGGTCGTCTTCATATCACGCCCGCTATAGATGCAGGGTCCTCCTGTCGTCATGCAGACCTGATCGACGAGGTGGCCCTTAAGTTTCCGAATATCGGTGGTCGCAAATCGGCCATTGATCCTGGTATCGGCAGCCACATTGGCCACAAACTGATCAACGACCGCGGGAATCGAGGACTTTCCGCCAAGCCGGTCATACAGAGACTTCCCTGCGGGCATCCGCTCCGTTCCCGCACAGCCCAAGACCACCATGACACTAAATCCTGCCACCCATCCCCACCACACAGATTGCTTCGTCATATGGCCCCTCCCTCCTTAGCGAATGAACTCGTCGCTGGAGTAAATGTCATAGCCCTGCCCCAATCTTCCTCGCGAATGCAGGATCTCGATGGGCTTCCGCTCATACTCATGCCGGTCGAATACTGCCTTCAGAAGATGATGGCGGCGGAATGTACAGAGGCGCAGAGCTAGGCCTAAGTTGTGCTCGAGCTGAATAACAGCGAGGGAATTGACCCTCATCGCGCATTCAGCCGTTCCTTGCAAGTTCTCAGGCCGTTCGATAAAATGGGCGTACACTGCATTGGACCCGCCAATTTCGCCAATAGATTTTACACACCCTACAGCTCTCGGAATGGGTAAGGAAGAGCCGATGAAGTATGTACTGCGAGTCGTTACGCTAACCTGCATAGTGATGGCCGGAGTCGGCGCATGGGTGTCCCCTGGGTATGGCGAGCCCTACGAATTGAGCAAAAACGACGTGATGGACACCAAGGCCTTGAAGAGTGCCGACATTTCACTGTTTGGAGTCAAATTGGGAGACTCCGAAGCCAAAGCCTTGGACTCTCTCGTGAATGAAAAGATTCCTGGAGTAAAAGTGGAACAAGAAGCCTTGTTTATCTTCTTGCTCGACCAACGCAAACCGACCGGTCCTATGGCTGGCGTGCGCATCCAGGACGGCAAGGTCGACCTGATCTTTATCAATAATCGATTCTCCTATAAGACTCGCGGTATCTTTCGCAACGTGTTGAACAGCGAAAGCCCTGATGACGTGCGTAAACTATTGGGACAGGAAGACTACGGGGACGAAAACGTGATGGGCGCCATACTGGCTTACGATAAACAGGGGTTCGTCATCAACTATCTGGGGAAAGATGTCAATGTGGAGTTTTCCCCGCTTCGATAGCGATGCGGGCCGGATGTTCGGCCTCAACACATGCCTGCCGACCTAGAGCACTTCCTATCCTTCTTCCCGGTTGTGCCAACTTGAATTCGTTCCCGCTCAGTTTCTCCCTCTCTGTTCCCACACGCCGTCACAAAGTCTGTCGACCTTCGCCATAGTTCCCGGGAGGACTCGAACGGACAGATTGCGGCTAACCCTCAGGCTGCGACGGCCTTCTTGCCTCTGCCTACAAGTGTGTCGACTTGATCAAATAGGGGAATTCAGTGCGGGGTTTCGACTGCCTGCAGCCCGTAGGTAATGAGGTTCGTCGCAGTGTTCCATCGACGCTTGGAATTGAGGATCACGAGGAGAAGGTCGCTCCCGTTCTGAGAGACTTTGGCGATGAGGCACCGCCCGGCTTTGGAGGTAAATCCTGTCTTGATCCCTTCGACTCCGGGAATACGTCCCAGTAATCGATTCGTGTTGTGCAAGACATATGCATGGTGACCGTTGACAGGCGTTATGACCGCGCGTTCCTCACGGACCAGCTGCCGGAAGATCGGCTGATCGAGGGCAATGACACTCAACGCGGCGAGGTCTTCGGCCGTCGAGTAATGGTCCGGGTTATCGAACCCGCAGCCATCATTGAAATGCGTATCCGCCAAGCCGAGGGCCGCGGCCTTGGCATTCATGAGAGTCACGAACTGTGCTTCGTCGCCACCCACATGCTCCACCGCTGCAAGACAGGCATCGTTCGCGGACATGATCAACATGGCCTTCAGCAGATCTTCCATCCTAAAAACTTGCCCTGACTTCATGCGTAAGTGCGTCTTGTGAGCCCGTGCGGCATTGGGACTAATCGTGACGAGATCATCCAACTGACCCCTTTCCAGGATGACCAGGGCCGACATGATTTTTGTGAGGCTGGCGGGGGACATTCGCTTCCCGGCATCGTGTTCATACAATACACGCCCGCTATTAAGTTCCTTGAGAAAAATGCCATGGGCTGGAGCGACTCGCCACGGAGGGAACTGGTGCGGAGCAATCGCAGTTCGGACAGGCACAGGTTGAGCCGCTACGTTCTTCGCAAGGGCGATGGATGGAGTGAGGGTCGCGGCACTGATCAACAGGAGGCCGATGAGCACCCCAGCAGCGCGGGCGAGAAATGGCGGCCGATGGGATCTCCCGCAGTCTCTTGTCATTATGAACGTGTCGCTCCTACTCATAGTGTAAATGATTCCCGCACCTTCCCTCCGCGAAACCCGCTGTCAATTACTTTGTGGAAGAAGCGGAGCAAGTCGGCAAGGTCGATCCAAAACCCGCAATTCAAACAGCGGGCATAGAGTCGCCGATTCACCAGCGTATAGTGACGCTCGACCATCATGAAGCCCTTACATCTCAAACAATGCATCAACGCGCCTGTCTTCAGACTCTGTGTCTACCGGAGCCGATTCATCACCAAGGCCAAGCAACCTGCCAATAATCCTCCGCCGACAATCGTGGTGCCAAACGAGAGGTATGCGTTGGCCCCACTGCCGGGAGGGGCTCCGTCGAGCAGCTCTCGCACGCCCCCCTGTACCATCAACACGGCGAGGGTGAGCAGTGCGCCGATAGCAAACCACCATCTAAAGGATCTCACAGGTGTCCTCGAAACAGAGCGCCAAGAGGGCTGGAAATAGCGCCCATCAGCCACTGTAGCCGAGGGTCGACAGGCTGTCAATAAGACTACCTTTTGATTCGCTCCACCTCTTGACATACATCGTACGCGCCTCACGGGGAGGGTGCAACGGGAGCGGACACCGCTTTTAATCCTCGATGGAGAAAGATGGAGACGCTTCCATTGCCATTGTCCGCCGTCACAAGTCCAGGCTCTTCAGCCTCCTTCGTTGTGACGCGAAATGTCGCAAGGGCGAAGGGGCCTGGTTTTGTCCGATAGTTTCTCGGCGGATATTCGAAGGTCCCATCGTCACGGCCGAAGAGAATGGAGAGATCACTCGACTGAAGATTGACAATCGCCACATCGGTGCGTTGGTCGCCGTTGAAGTCGCGAGCGAGCCCGAAATTCGGTCCTGCGTCGGCACCGGAGTCGCGCCCTGGATGGAAAGTCCCATTACCTTTTCCAAGAAAGGTTGTGAAGCAATCCTGCACGCCGTTGATCACAAGCAGGTCGCGGATCCGGTCACGATTGAAGTCGGTGAAACTCACCCCAAGCGGGCGCTTCCCCGTCCGATAATCGGTGGGAGGGCGAAACGTACCGTCGCCATTCCCCATCCAGATGGAGACCGCGTTCGACATCGGCCCGCCGTTTGTCACGGCCAAATCGATCTTCCCATCGCCATCCAAGTCGGCCAACGCCACCGACGTGGGCGTATCGCCATATTCGTACTGCGCCCCATGGGTGAATTCACCGGTGCCGGTTCCCAGGAAAACTTTGATCTTGTCGTTTCGCAATGCGACCACGAGGTCGGCCACCTGATCGCCGTTCAGATCGTCACTTGCGATGGCAATGGGAGTCCGATGCACGGGATAGCGCGGCCCCTCTTCAAATTTTCCGTCGGCCCGGCCGAAGAGTACCGCCACTTCGTCGCCCCCGGAACAGGCCAAGACCACATCGGGATAAGAATCGCGGTTGAACATCCCGAGGGCGAGAGAGCGGGGCTCTTTACAGACATTCAGTTGGACTTGATCACGAAAAGTGCCGTCACCGTTGCCTAGGAGAATCGAAAGGGTATTGCTGCCGATGTTGGTTGTCATCAGATCAGTAAAACCGTCCTGATTGACGTCAACGGGGGTGACGGTCGTCGGGTTCTTACCTACTTTGTAACTGGCAAAGTAGTAGAAGAGATCTGGTGGGGCGTAGGGGTCTTGCTTGGTGCAGCCGCTTCCCATCAGCAGGAAGAGACTGGTCGCTACGACCACGAGGTTCCAGGCTTTATGCCTATTGTGGCCGTCGGCGCTTCTGATCACGCACCACTCCTCGAGCGAGGAACCGGCGACGTGGTGATTCGTCCGCATGAGTACGCGCCCCTCGACCAGGTCTTCCCGCCAACACGACCGGTGGCCAGTATACAGACCACCGCTTTCGCCTGGCAATCAATCCAGCTGTGCAACGATTCCCGCCAAAACGCGGTTTCCCCAATCCTGGCCCTCTTAGCGACGGCTTTGAAAACGACACAGTGTTTGAGGTACAATGCTATTCTTGGTGAGGAGGAATCCATGAGCAAGATGGTGAAGATTGAGTTGTCGATGTACGGAATCGCCGAGGTACTACATTGGTGTCACGATCGCAATAAGGGCCGTGTCCCCGGGGTAGACACGGCAGGCTTCGATAAAATGAAGGTGCTCTTGGCTGAGAAGCCACAGTCGGGTGATTATTTTACCCTCGATCAGTTTTGGAAGAAGAGGGCTACCTTGGACTTGACCGAAGATGAGGTGGCAACGATCGATCGCTGTCTCTACGATATCCCCAATTTAGATAGCGAGCCTCTCCCACAAATCCGACATAAATTTTGGCCGCAACAGACGGCTGCCCACTGATAGAGACAGGGGCCGTCCTCAAACGGCTCCTGTCTCTACCTCATCACGATTCGTACAGCCCGATCGGCCGAAATACGGCGAGAGCGGCGTGAAGAACCCGTTGCGTTTTTGTGCGAGCTCGCGAGGAGAATTATCTGTTGGTTAGCCTCATGCAACCAAACAAACCAGATTGACCGAACAGACCAAATGCACAAGACAGGCTGGCGGACTTTTGCAGCATCCTGCTAGAGCGTCCCTTCTCCCTTAAGATACCGGCGAAAGCGGCCCATCAAGTCGGCACCGAGTGTCCCACCTTCCGATTTCTTCACGTCCGGATCGGCAAAATGCCCACGAATTTCCCGGAGGCGTTTTTCCGCTTGCTCATTCCCCTGCAGGCGCTTGGTCTTCTCTAGCGCCGTATCGAACGCCTCAAACGTCAGTTCGTTGTACCCGAATGAGCGAATCCGTTTCACGGCTTTCATCATGGCCTGATTCCGGAAATTCGTCAGATGCTCCGAATCGATCTCTTTGAGCCCAAGCTTCCGCGCCCTGCGCTCAGCGGCCTTACGGATTCCGCTACGCACGAAATCCGGAGACGTCTGCAGTCGCTTCCATGCCTCATCGGTCCAAGCGACTCGTTCCTGGGGTGCGTCCCACAATTGAAGCAACATCGACTCGTCGATCCGCGTCATGCCTTTCTCTCTCGCCAAATCTTCGGTGTCCCTCCTCAACATGTCGGTAACGAATTCAACGGCAATCGGCGGCGACTGTTTCAATTTCTCGTGAAGTTGGGCCAACGCCCCCTCGCTCCACTCCAACGGAGGAACCGAAGCTTCACGGAGATCGCCCAGCGCTTCCACCTTTTCGAAGAGTTCGACATTCACCTCGAGATGACCCCGCTCCCTGGCGATCTCTTCGGCAATTTGCCTGGTCATGTTGCGCATGAATTCAGGAACCGTGTCCAGCCGTTCCTTGGCGGCGGCAGTCCAGGGGAGATGACCCTGCTCCATTTGTTCCGCTGCGTCCGCCATGCCGGATTCGCCGCCCATACGGCCCATCATTTGGTTCTTGAACTGATGGAGAATCTCCTCCGTAATCTCCGCGTAGCCAAGCTCTCGGGCTTTTTTTTCGGCCAGACGGCGGACCATTCCGCGTAAGAATAGCGGTGCCCGCTCTAGACGCTTGGAGGCCTCGTCCGTCCAACGGACATCTATCCCGACCGCATCGTGGGAGTCTGGTACGTTCATGATGAGCGTTCTGTTATGACTGGTTCAGGAGTTCCTTCAATTCCTTGCCGGCTTTGAAAAATGGAACCTTCTTGGCAGGGACCGATACGGTCGCGCCGGTCTTGGGGTTCCGCCCTTCTTTCATCCGACGGGCCCGCAGGCGAAAACTGCCGAACCCTCGAATCTCCGTCTTATCGCCGTTCTTCAACGAATCACGCACACAGTCGAAAATCGTATTGACGACGACTTCCGCCTGCCGCTTCGTCAAGGTCGTGATCTGTTCGGATACGCGCTCGATGATTTGTGCCTTCGTCATATTGGACTCCCCTTTCGTGGTGATGAATCGAACTGCGCGCCGATCCGACCGCGCTAGAACGCCATGAGATACTTGAGACTGACCCCGGAGTAAAAGTCCAACTTGGGGAAGAGCACCGACAATCGCGACTCGATTAACTCTCTGATCGAAAATCGCCGGCGCGGCTCAATGACTTTCGGCTCGCCCTCGATGCCGGCCACATCCGCCGCAAGTTGGATGGCAGCTTCAAGATCACCGAGTTCGTCCACAAGCTTTGAAGCTTTGGCCTGACGGCCAGTAAAGATTCGACCGTCCGCCAGGGCCTGCACAGCCGCCAAGTCGAGCCCGCGCCCCTCCGCCACCGCCTCAATGAACTGCTTATGGACATCGTCCATGACGGATTGGAGTAACGCTTGTTCTTCATTATCCATCTTCCGGAGCGGCGATCCCACATCCTTGAATCGTCCACTTTTGATCACGACACCTTCGACACCGATCTTCTTGAGCAAACCTTCGACGTTAGCCATCTCCATGATGACCCCGATGCTCCCCGTCAACGTCCCTGAATTGGCCATAATCCGATCAGTCGCAACGGCAATATAGTATCCTCCTGACGCAGCCACCGTACCCATTGAGGCAATCACGGCCTTGTTGCTCTTGTTACGAACCCGCTTGACCGCATCATGGATTTCTTGCGACGGCACAACCCCGCCGCCGGGGCTATCGATTCGCAATACGATCGCTTTCACGGAAGGGTTGTCGGCAAAGCGCTTCAACTCGCCGATCGTGGATTGTGCATCCAGAATGACGCCTTCGATACGAATCAATCCAACTCGGTCCTCCATCGAAAAGTCGAGATCGGGGAAGAACAGGTTCATCAGAAAGAGCAGGCCTAGCCCGATGCCGAGCGCCCAGAGCACTCTGCGCAATATCCCTCGCTTGGCCGGTCTTTCTGCCGTCTCGTCACTCATGGTTCTGCTCGTTCACAGCACCGGGGTCACGAACGCCCCCCCTCCCGGCTTACACTGCGACCTAATGCATCGGACCTACTTATTGTTATCGTCCTCGGCTTGGCCTCGCTTCCGGTTCTGCTTCGCCGCACGACCCAAGCTTTGATCCAACGCGCCTTGCGTGGCATGATATTCATCGACCTTTCGGCGATCAGAATCCATTTGAAGATCGCGCAGGCTGAGCGCGATCTTCCGTTCTTCACGATCGACCTTGATAATCTTTGCCGTCACTTCATCCTGCAGCTTGAATTTCTCTTCGAGCTTGGCCTGCGGGTCGAAGCCAGCCTCGCTGATGTGAATCAACCCTTCGACTCCCCCGTCCAATTCGACGAAGATGCCGAAGTCGGCGATCTTGCTGACCTTCCCGACCGCCACATCCCCGACAGCATACCGGTTCGGAATCTCGTTGTCCCATGGATCGTTCTTGAGCTGCTTATACCCGAGCGACAGCCGCTCCTTTTCCTTGTCGATCCGCAAGACCACGGCATCTACTTTCTGTCCCTTCTTGAAGAGTTCAGAGGGATGCTTGATATGTTTCGTCCAAGACATGTCGGAAATGTGGATCAATCCGTCGATGCCCTCTTCGAGTCCGATGAACGCGCCGAAGTCAGTGAGACTCTTCACCTTCCCTTCAATGCGCGTGCCGATGGCGTACTTCCCTTCCACCATATCCCAGGGGTTCGGCGCAGTCTGCTTCATGCCGAGCGAAATCTTCCTGCTGGCCGGATCCACGTTCAGCACCGCCGCTTCAACCTGATCCCCAATCGACACGACGCGTGACGGATGGCGCACCTCGTGCGTCCATGACATCACAGAGACATGCACCAGTCCCTCGACGCCGGGCTCGAGCTCGATGAACGCCCCGTAGTCGGTCAGGCTCACGACGCGACCTCGGACGCGGGTACCGATCGCGTATTTGCTGGCGACGCCGGTCCAGGGATCGGCGCTCTTCTGTTTCAAGCCGAGTGAAATACGCCCGGTCTCTCGATCATACTTGAGGACGCTCACTTCCACCTTGTCGCCGATGTTGAACATTTCCGACGGATGTCCGACACGGCCCCAGGACATGTCCGTGATGTGGAGGAGCCCGTCGATGCCGCCGAGGTCGATGAACGCCCCGTAATCCGTAATGTTCTTCACCACACCGTGAATCAATTGCCCTTCCTTCAACGTGGAGAGGGTCGTCTTCCGTTTCGAATCCCTCGTCTCTTCCAAAAGTACGCGCCTGGACACGACGACGTTGCCGCGCCGATGATTGATCTTGATGATCTTCAGCGGGACCGTGCGCCCGACCAGCCCGTCAAGATCCCGCACTGGATGAAGGTCGATCTGCGAGCCCGGTAGAAACGCCTTCACGCCGATATCCACCATCATGCCGCCTTTGATCCGCGCCACGATCTTGCCGTCGATGCTCTTGCCGTCGTTGAAGAGCTTTTCTAGTTCTTCCCAAATCTTCATCTTGTCGGCTTTTTCTTTGGAGAGAACCAGATTGCCGTCGGCGTCTTCACACTCCTCGATATAGACTTGAAGCCGATCGCCCACCTTGATGTTCTGAAGTTCCTCGGTGGAGAACTGATCATTCGGGATCATGCCTTCGGACTTGTAGCCGATGTCGACGACCACCTTGTCTTTGGTCACGGCGACGACGCGGCCCTCCGTAATGGTGCCCTCTTCGAGGTTTTTGAATGTCTCCTCATACAAGGCCGCTAAGGCCGCTCGGTCTAATTGCTGGTCACTCGATGGCGAAACCGTACTCATGGTGTGTATCCTACTCTTCCGACAGGAGTCGGGTGCTGATGGTTATACACCGACATTCACTCAGCCTTGCGAATGCCGGCACTGGACTGCTGGATCGGAGACTCCACGGCACCTAAGGAGGCGATGCGATCCATCACGGTGCGGCTCACTTCCTGATAAAACTGCTTAGTCTCATCGTTCTCCCCGTTTCGGGTAAACGTGAGGGAATCCCCGATGAGAACGGTCACGGGACGGAAACGCGGCCACAAGGCTCCCGCTGGTAACACGTCGTGCGTCCCTTGTAAATAGGCCGGCACCACGGGACAACCGGTTTGCGCGACAATCATACCAATCCCGTGTTTGGGGGATTGTAGCCGGCCATCCAGGCTGCGACTGCCCTCCGGAAAAATCACCACGACCTTTCCTTCCTTGATCAGAGTGACCGCCTTACTAAATGCGTCACGGTCCAACCGACCAAGCCGCAGGGGGATCCAGCCCAGCCACTGTAAGAACTGGTTTACGCCCGGCATCGGGAAGAGATCGCTACGCCCCAAATACCAGGCCCGCCGCCGCATCCCACAACCCAGGAAGGGAATATCCAGGTGACTGGCATGATTCGCCGCAACGAGGAACCCACCGGTCCTAGGAACTGACCCAACGACTCGATAGCGAAAACAAAGCCAGCCGATGGTCCGGGAGAGGACCCACAAGATCCCGTAGACGACCGAACTCACAGTTTGGCCGCAATCACAGCCATCATTTGGTCCACTACATCGGCAGCGGACAAGTTCGAGGTGTCGATAAGCTTGGCATCCTCAGCAGGAACCAGTGGGGCGATCGAGCGGGAACGGTCCCGCGTATCGCGGCTTGTCAGATCGGCGCTCGTCTCTTCAAGTGCTCCAGAATGTCCCGCGGCAACAAGTTCCCGATGCCGACGCTGTGCCCTGACAGTCGGATCCGCTTCGAGAAAAAATTTCACATCTGCCGATGGGAACACGCTCGTCCCCATATCCCGCCCCTCAGCCACCACCGCTCCAACTTGTCCGATTTGTCGCTGGATGGGCAGCAACCAGGCCCGGACAGCGGGGATAACCGAGACCACCGATGCCGCAGCCGACACCGCAGGCGTTCGGAGGTCGCCGCTCACGTCCTTGCCATTGACCAACACCGTCGCAGCTCCGTGATGAAACTGCATCTGGAGCGAAAGGGTAGGCAACAGAGCGGCGACCGCCTCGATATCCGCTGGATCCCGGCCAGACTCAATTACGGCCCAGGCCATCGCACGGTAGAGGGCTCCTGTGTCGAGGTACCGATAGCCCAATCGAGAGGCCAACAACCGGGCCACGGTACTCTTGCCGACACCAGCTGGACCATCGATCGCAACGATCAGCCGTCTCGCTTGCTTTTCCTCCGCATCACATTCCACGTCGTGGCCCCGTATTATAGCCGTCACCGGCGTTCAGTCAATAATTCCAATAGTGTGTGATGAAACGCTGGGAATGATGTCTCGATGCAAGCCGTCTCGTCAATCAGGGTTGGTGCCGAAGCGGTCAAGCCTGCGATGGCCAATGACATCGCCACCCGGTGATCCCCATGGCTCCGGCCACGTGCAGCCTGTAATCGACCGTTATCTTCTGTCGTGCCAAGTCCTCGCACAACCATCCCGTCGGGTTTTTCTGTGATCTGCGCCCCCATCGCGCGCAACTCCGTCGACACCGTCGAAATCCGATCGCTCTCTTTGACCCGCAATTCTTCGGCCCCGGAAATGATCGTCTCACCCTCTGCGACGGCAGCCGCAACACAGAGGATGGGGAATTCATCGATCGTCTGTGGGATCAAGTCAGGCCCGATCGCCACCCCACGTAGCCGTGCCGACTTCACCCGGATGTCCGCAACCGGCTCTCCTGCCTCCTCACGTCGATTGAGTAATTGAATATCCGCGCCCATTCTCGCCATCACTTCCAACAGGCCCGTCCTGGTAGGATTGATTCCCACCTGTTGAATCGTCACATCCGAGCCAGGAACAACCGTCGCGCCCACGATGAAGAACGCGGCGGCAGAGAAGTCACCCGGCACGACCAATCGTGGCGCCGCATTCCACCCAACCGACGGTCGTCCGTCGATCAACAAGGTCGCCCCTTCCCGTCGAAACGCAATACCCAGAAACTGGAATAACCGTTCCGTATGGTCCCGCGAGAGACGTGGCTCCGTGATGCTGGTTGTTCCTTCGGCAAACAAGGCTGCGAGCAACAGAGCCGACTTGATTTGCGCGCTCGCCACCGGCGAGGTGTAGGTGATCGCGCGGAGACGACTCCCCATCACGGCTAAGGGTGCAAGTTCACCGCCCTTGCGTCCGGCGATGGTCGCCCCCATTTCCCGCAACGGCTTGACGATCCGCCCCATTGGACGGCGACGAATTGATTCGTCGCCGGTCAGTACAGAAAAAAAATCCTGTCCCGCCAGCAGGCCGGTTAGGAGACGAATGCCCGTCCCGGAATTCCCGCAATCAATCGGCCCACTCGGCTCGGTCAGGCCCCAGAGTCCCTTGCCATACACCCGTAGTTCCTCGACCGTTTCATCGATGCGTATACCGAGAGCCTGGAACGCGCGCATCGTATTGAGACAGTCTTCGCCTCGGCAATAGCGCGCAACCGTGCTGACCCCGTTCGCCAAGGCTGTCAGGATGATGGCGCGATGGGTGATCGACTTATCGCCCGGGACGGAAATCGTTCCCTGTAAAGGTCGGCCCGGTATGACAGTTAAAGACGCCATATGGGTGCTACGCGGACACCGCGAGTCGCGTAGAGAGTATCTCTCGTTCCTTCCTTGCTCGTTCGAGTTCCTTCTCGATGCCTGCGGCATCGCCCTCTCGAATGAGCTGCTTCAATTGGCTCAGCGAGCGCTCATAAGCCTCAATGAACGTGACCACATTGTCGCGGTTCCAGAGAAAAATATCGCGCCACATTTCAGGGGAACTAGCGGCGATCCTGGTCGTATCCCGTAACCCGCCACCCGAGTGGCCTGCCAGATCGAGGGAAGGAATTTGTTGATCGCGAATCTCCGCCAGGGCATTCATCAAGGCAAAGGCCGCCACATGAGGCAAATGGCTCACCGCCCCCAGAATCTTGTCATGCAGTTGGGCATCCATCGTGAGAACCACCGAGCCGGTTTCCTGCCACATCGTTCGGACCTGCTCAAGCGCCTGCGGATCCGTTGTTTTCGTCGGAGTGATGATGCAGCGCGCCCCCATAAAGAGCTGATCCGATCCGGCAGCCACGCCGGTCTTTTCCTTGCCGGCAATGGGATGGGCCCCGACAAAATGGACACCGGCCGGCATGGCTCGTTCAGCCTGTTCCACCAGCAGACCCTTCACGCTTCCGACATCGGTCACAATCGCGCCTTTTGTCAAGCAGGACGCCCACTCCGTCAGATGCCGGTCATACGTGCCGACCGGCGTGGCCAACACGACCAGGTCGGCATCCCTCACTCCGTCTTTGGGGTCGACGACGTAGCGGTCGATCGCGCCCAGCTTAACCGCAGTTTTCAAGTTTTCGACACGCCGCCCAACCCCGATGACCCTTGCCGCCAACCCCTTTCGACGGAGAATCATGCCGAGTGATCCGCCGATCAACCCGACTCCGATAATCGTGACCTGGGTGAAATGCAGCGCCATTCTTCAAACTGGCCGAGGCCGAGCCTCAATCCTGAGTCCTTCAAGCACAGTTCTTCTGATTACAGTTCCCGACCGACCGCCACCGCAATCTTTCGCATGTCCTGCATCAGTTCCTTGAACTTGCTCGGCTTAATGGATTCTTCACCGTCGCACAGCGCACATTCCGGGTTCGAATGGACTTCGATCAGAATGCCATCCGCCCCCGCAGCCACTGCAGCTTTCGACATCGGCGCCACCAGATTCCACTTGCCGGTGGCATGGCTGGGATCGACGATGACGGGCAAATGCGAAAGTTCTTTTAACGTCGGAACCGCGGCAAGATCGAGCGTATTGCGATATTGCGTCTCGAAGGTCCTAATCCCCCGTTCGCACAACATGACGTTCTGATTCCCGCGCGACATGATGTATTCTGCCGACAGGAGGAATTCCTTGATGGTAGCCGAAAGTCCCCGCTTCAACAGCACCGGCTTGTCGTAGGCCCCAACCTCCTTGAGGAGTTCAAAATTCTGCATGTTGCGCGTGCCAATCTGGATAATGTCGGCTTTTTCGAGAAACAACTCGATGTCGCGGGTATCCATAATCTCGCTGACCACCGGCAACCCGGTTTGTTTCTTCGCCTCAACCAGATAGTCCAATCCTTCACGCCCTAACCCCTGAAAAGAATAGGGCGAGGTGCGTGGCTTGTAGGCACCGCCGCGCAAAATACTCGCTCCGGACGCCTTGACCTCGTGGGCAATGCCGACCGTTATTTCGAGCCGCTCCACCGCGCAGGGTCCCGCCATGATGACCAGCTTGTTACCGCCGATTTTCACGCCGCTCACATCAATGATCGTGCCTTCACGCTTAAACTCCCGGCTGACAAGTTTCCAGGGTGCGAGAATCGGCAACACACTTTCAACGCCTGGCAAGGCCGTGAGTGGCTGGTTATGCAGGATCCGATCGTCGCCTATAACTCCAATTATCGTCCGTTCCTGACCGGTCGTGAGTTGCGACTTCAGTCCCAACTCGCGAAGCCGATCGATAATGTGGTCGACTTCCCGTTCGCTCGCTTCTGGTTTTAATACAATGATCATGTTGCCCTCACCATGCACTTAATGCTGATGGATCACCCGCTTGAGCGCAGCCAAGAATTCCCTGTTTTCTTCTTCCAGGCCGATGGTCACTCGAACCATGGGCCCCTCGATGTGGCGAACGATGATGCCCTCCCTCAGCATGGCCTCAAACACCGCGCGGCCGTCTCGTCCAACATCGACATATACAAAATTTGCTTCGCTCGGGATCGGCGCAAATCCGAGCGAGGTCAATCCCTTGACCATCTGCTCCATCCCAGCTCCATTCACCGCTCGACTCCGCGCCACATGTTCGTCGTCACCGAGGGCGGCGAACGCGGCGCGCTGCGCCAGGCTGTTGGCGTTGAAGGGAGGGCGGACTCGGTTCAAGATATTGGTGATCTCCGCTGTCGTCACGCCATACCCGATTCGCAATCCAGCGAGGCCATAGATTTTCGAAAACGTCCGGAGCACGATCACATTCCGCCCCTGCTTCACATAGGCCATAGAATCCGGAAACTGCGGATCCCGGACGTACTCGAAATAGGCTTCATCAAACACCACGACGACATGCGCCGGCACGCGCGAGAGCAGAACTTCGACCTCATCGGCTCGCACGATCGTTCCGGTTGGATTATTGGGGTTACAGAGGAACAGGAGCCGTGTCCGGTCGGTGATGGCGTCCGCCATCGCCTGAAGATCATGCCGCCACTGCTTCAACGGGACGATGATAGGCTTTCCGTGGGCTGCCGTGACCTCCATTTTGTAAATGACGAAGGTCTGATCGGCCATGACCGCTTCATCGCCTGGGGCTAACAACGTACGGGCGAGCAGGCCCAAGATTTCATCCGATCCATTCCCGAGAATGACCTGATCCGGGGTCATCTTCCAACGATCCGCCAGACCTTCGCGCAAGCGAAACGCGCCGCCATCAGGATAGCGATGCAGGGTCGTGGTTCCCTCGCTCAACGCGGCGAGCGCCTTCGGGGAGGAGCCTAACGGATTCTCGTTGGACGCCAGTTTAATGACGCGTGCGAGACCTAGTTCCCGTTGAAGTTCCTCAATCGGCTTCCCGGGAACATAGGGACTCAGCGACGCGATATCTGGATGGACCTTCAGTGGCATGGCATCAACTGTGGGCCGGATAGGATCCAAGGACTTTCATGAAAAGGCAGCGGCCAGTGATTTCTTCGACGGCTTTCTTGACCCGCTCTTCCTCAATATGCCCTTCGATATCGACGAAGAAAATGTACTCCCAGGCTTTTCGCCTGGAAGGACGCGATTCAATCTTGGTCATGCTCAGGCCATGAGAGGCAAAAGGCCGGAGGAGATCGTACAGGGCACCGACTTTGTCTTTCACCGAGAGCATCAATGAGGTCTTATCTTTTCCCGTACGCTCGGGCGGCTTCTGAGACAAGATGAGAAAGCGGGTCATGTTGTTCATATTATCTTCGATGCGGGCCTTGATGACCTTCAACCCGTACAACTGGGCCGCCAACTCCGATGCAATGGCGGCGACTAAAGGATTTTCCATGCACAGCTCCGCGGCACGTGCCGTGCTTGCCACCTCCAACAAGGGCACATTGGGTAAGTTGGTTTCCAACCAAGTTCGGCATTGGGCAATCGCATGGGGATGAGAGTGGATGTTTTTCACCTCTTCCATCACGCCAGACTTCGACATCAAATGATGGGACACCTCCTGGAGAATTTCGCCATAGATCAGGAGATTGGAGTCAATGAACATATCGAGCGTGTGTGTAACCACACCTTCTGTCGTGTTCTCGATCGGGACCACGCCAAAATTGGCTCGCCCCCGCTCGACTTCACTGAATACGTCCTTGATGCTATTGACCGGAATATATTGGGCGGACGACCCGAATTTCTGCATGCAGGCCATATGCGTAAACGTAGCTCTGGGACCAAGATAGGCCACCTTCTGAGGGCCCTCGAGAGAGAGGGAGGCGGACATGATTTCTCGATAGACCGGCCGAATCGCCTCGGATGGAAATGGCCCGGAGTTCTGTTGTATGAGGCGCTCGATTATCGCCGCCTCCCGCGCCGGGGTATGGAGATTGGCATCCGCATCCTGTTTTTTCTTGAGTTTGCCGATCTCGACGACGCTTTTGGACCGTTCATTCAGCAGGCGCAAAATCTCGTCATCAATGCGATCGATCTCTTTCCGGTACCCGGAAAAGTCTCCGGACATAGCTAACCCTCTCTTTCCAGCCCAGTGAGGCGGTCACCCGTCCGTCGGCTGGAATGGCATAAGCTAAGTGGGAAATGATACAGGAACCATTCCTGGCAATGCAAGGAGACCCTCGACGTTTCACGAGCTTGCGTGACGATCCCCGTCCGTTCAAATCTTCTATCAGAAGGACTTGACAGGGGCCAGACGCATCACGAGAAGAGGAGGGAGGTCGGCTTCTTGAAATGATCGAAGGCCAGCTTCGTGGCTTGGCGGCCACGGTTGGTTCGTTCGAGGAAGCCGGCCTGAATCAGATAGGGCTCATGGACATCTTCGAGGGTGCCCTTGTCTTCCTGGACTGCGGCCGCCAGGGATTCCACCCCGACTGGTCCTCCGGCAAACTTGTCGATGATGGTCAGAAGAATTTGACGATCCATCTCATCAAACCCCGCCGTATCGACACCCAGCCATGCGAGCGCGTCCTGGGCTACAGTCTGGGTAACTCGTCCCGCCGCCTTGACTTGGGCATAGTCACGCACCCGTTTGATAAGCCGGTTGACGATGCGCGGGGTTCCTCGAGCACGACCGGCAATTTCTTGTGCTCCCTCGGAATCGATTGGGATCCCGAGCACCCCCGCCGAGCGTGTCACGATGGTCTGCAATTCCGACGGAGAGTAGAACTCCAGACGGTGGACGAGGCCAAATCGGTCCCGAAGCGGGGAGGTCAGGGCTCCGGCCCTGGTTGTGGCCCCCACTAGCGTAAACCGGGGGAGATCCAATTTCACCGTTCTGGCTGCAGGTCCCTGGCCGATCACGAGATCAAGCTGGTAGTCCTCCATCGCTGGATAGAGCGCCTCTTCGACAGAGGCAGGGAGGCGATGAATCTCGTCGATAAACAGGACGTCGTGTTCTTGAAGATTCGTCAGGATGGCGGCTAAATCGCCAGCATGGGTCAACACGAGACCGGAGGTCGAGCGGAGCGCAGCCCCCATCTCACGAGCAATGATATGAGCAATGGTGGTCTTCCCCAACCCAGGGGGACCATAAAAGATCGTGTGATCGAGCGCTTCGTTCCGCTGCTTCGCCGCCTCGATACAGATCCGCAGGGATTCTTTCATCCGCTCCTGGCCGACGTACTCTTCCAATGTCTGCGGGCGCAGCACCGTCTCGATACTTCGCTCTTCGTCTGTGATCTGCGTGCTGACAACTCGCTCAGCCATCGTGAGGGGGCCTCTCTCGTTGTGGCCTTATTTCTTCTCTGGCGTTGGGAGGTACTTGGGTGGAGGCGGCAAGGCACCCTGCCCGGGCGTTGCCGTACTTCCGCAGTCCGGCGGGCAGGTCTTACCGCCTTGGGTCGGATCCGGAAGGTTCAACTCCATCTTCTCCAGCTGGCATTGCGTGAGCCGTCCCCCATCCTTACTTCCGCACCGAGCCGGCATAGACGAGTTGCCGATTTCACGATAGCCCTCGGGACAGGATCCGCAGACGGACAGCAGATTAGCCCCCAATGGGACGCACTGAACGAGTGTGGGATCGCCGTCCTTGCAAATCTCTTTGGACTCGGTCACGCCCGTGGTCGCGTAGCCTTCAGGACATTGACCGCAAGTCTTGCGAATGCTTTTGGGCTCACTCGACTCTTCAGCTTGCACGGGCATGGCTCCCAGCCCCAATAGGAGCACCATAAGTCCGATGGACAATTGCGTCTGGGCTATTCGTTGAATCAATCTCGTTATCATCCTTACCCCCTTGCAAGTTCTTTCAGGGATTCACGAATCATGTCTTTGAGCACGATGGACTCAGCATTGGATTTCCTCACCTGTTTCAGCGCTTCTTTGACATCTTGTGGACGATAGCCCAAATTCACGAGCGCCGACAGCGCGTCGTCGAAAGTCGCATCTTCCCCCTGCCTGTGTGACTCACTTACAGACGCGAGGCCAAGATACAGTTTATCGACTTTATCCTTGAGCTCCAACACGAGACGGCTGGCCGACTTATGTCCGATCCCTGGAACCGTCGTCAGCTTCTCGACATCTCCCGACTGAATCGCTGAGACCAGATCGGACACCGGAAGGGCCGACAAGACACTGAGAGCCAGTTTGGGCCCGACGCCGGACACGCTGGTCAGCAGCACGAATGCATCTTTTTCCTGCGACGTCAGAAAACCGAATAGCTGAATCGCATCTTCGCGAACATGGGTGTGAACGCTCAGTGAGATACTTTCGCTGAGATTGGGCAACCCATAGTAGGTGCTGAGAGGAATAAAAACTTCGTATCCGACCCCGTGCACGTCGAGGACCAGATAGGTCGGCGCCTTGAAGGCCAATCGGCCTGTCAGTGAGGCGATCATACTCTATGAGGCAACAAGGAATGGTGAGTGCGGAACGTTGAGCGAAAGAGAAAGATATTGAGTTCTCCGTTCATCGTTCAGCATTCCGCGCTGTTGTTCATCCAGCGGCAGCCACTTTCTCCATCACCTCGTCGGAAATATCAAAATTCGCATGAATCTTCTGCACGTCGTCATGCTCGTCCAAGACTTCCATCAACTTGAGCATTTGTTCGGCTGCCTTTTCCTCTAGCCTGATCGTGTTCTGCGGAACAGAGGTGACCTCCGCAAGCACGGTGTCGATCTTTGCATCGGCGAGGGCCTTCTTCACTGCCTCAAAGTGTTGCGGATCCGTGATGACCTCAAAACTTTTCTCTCCCACCTTCACATCCTCCGCTCCCGCATCGAGCGCGAGGGACAGCAGCGTATCTTCGTCGACTTTGCCCTTCTCAATCGTGAGCAGTCCCTTCTTGTGAAACTGCCAGGAGACGGCGCCGGCTTCCGCCATATTGCCGTGATTCTTCGTGAGGAGATTGCGTAACTCGGCGACGGTGCGATTGCGGTTATCGCTCGTGATTTCCATCAGTACGCCGGTCCCTCCCGGCCCATACGCTTCCAAACTGAACTCTTCATAGGCCACGCCGGGTAATTCTCCCGTGCCGCGCTGAATGGCTTTTTTCAGCGTATCGCCAGGCATGTTGGCCTCTTTTGCCTTCAAGATGGCCAGCCGGAGCCGCGGATTACCATCAGGGTCGGCGCCTGAGCGAGCCGCAATCGCCACCTCGCGGATAATTCTGGTGAAGATCTTCCCACGCTTGGCGTCCTGGGCCCCTTTGTGCCGTTTAACCGTCGCCCAATGGCTATGTCCACCCATGCTCACTCCATGCAGCCGGACTCAGGAAAGCCGACGGCGCAATAACACAATATCACTCCCTGAGTTCGCGTACTCGTAGCACAGGGTTTGGAAAGGTGTCAATTATTCCGGAGGGTGTACCGCAACAGGATCAATTACTCAGAATACATCAGCAACTGGATCCCGATGAGCCCAATCAGGCCGACCCAGAACCACTCCCATGCGGGAGACCGCATGTCCGAGTAGGGGACTGGACATAGAGCGGAGCCGCGCTGACGAACATCATCGTACAGAAAACAGCCAGGACGATCGACGCTCACACACTGGCCGCCCGAAGTTCTGCCCACGATGGAAGTGGTCACTGTAATTGAAAGGCCCATCCAGAAAACTGGATGGGCCTTTGTTGGCACACTCGTACGAGTCCGATTCTTATTCTTACATGAACTTCATAAACTTATCTTTCACGTCATCCATCACTTGAGCCGTAATGGTCGCCATCCCGCGCTCCTTCGCCGCCCGCTCAACCTCTTTGCGGGCCATGGGACGGATGAAGTCAGGAATATTCTCAAGCCGCTTCTCAGCCTCAGGTGTCCAGGTTATCCCGTTGCTCGATTCGCTCTTAGAATCGTCCATCACTTGCAACGTGATCGCCTGATACCCCTGTTTGCGAGCAAAGGCCTCCACACTGCTCTGCACCATCGGCTTCACAAATGAGGGGAGGCGATCGAGTTTCTCCTTCGCATCGGCCGACCAGGCAAACTCTGTCGTCGCCGCTCCATCATTGCCGGGCCTACCGCCCGAGGTGAGTCCCATTTCAGCCACCATCGCGGAGAAGGGGCAGCCGCTGCTGGACTTCTCTCCGGGCGTGGCGGTTGTTACGGCCGTGACCGCAGCCGCCGGCTGACCACCTTGAACTTT
The DNA here is from genome assembly GCA_963741245.1 of Nitrospirota bacterium. GTDB lineage: Bacteria > Nitrospirota > Nitrospiria > Nitrospirales > Nitrospiraceae > Palsa-1315. Next base: position 88,050 of record CAVUHR010000010.1, read on the forward strand.
CTCGTTCACATATGCCGTCATCTGACCAGCGCCTGTGGTTGCTTCGTCTTTCAGCGTACCCCGCGTCATCTCAAAAGGCTCGGCCGCAACGGTACGCCCACCCAGCTTCACCCCGAGAGAACTAACCATCTGGGTTTCGCCTGGATTCGTCACCATAGAGAACTTGGCATTGCAAGACGGACAGCCGAAGAACACGCCGAGCGTATCCTCCCCAGGCTTCTCTACCTTCTCAAAGTTCATGTAGGTTTCACAGTTGAGGCACACGAATTTCATGGCGTCTCCTCTTAGGTACGTAACATCACAATTTGTCGGCGAGCACCTTCTTGTAATCGAGCAGCGTCTTGATGCGCCCGGCAATTTCCTGATAGCGTTGAATCGTCGGATACGTTTCGTCGAGTAATGGTTCTCCCTTGTCGAAGGTGCGCGCGAGTTTTCGGTCGAAGGGAATCCGTCCGAGTAGCGGCAGGTCCAGCATTTCGCACAGGGCCTCGGTGTTGCCTTCGAACAACTCGTTCACTTCTCCACAGGAGGGACAGCGATACTCGCTCATATTCTCAACCATGCCCAGGACCTTGATACCCATGTCGCGGGCATAGGTGACCGACTTCTGCACCACGTCCGATGCCACTTCTGATGGTGTCGTGACAACGATCGCTCCCGCCAGGTCTGGAATAAACCCGGCAATGACCGGTGGTTTGTCCGCCGCGGCCCCGGGAGGCAGATCGACCAGGAGGTAATCGAGTTCGCCCCAGACGACATCGGCCAAGAATTCTCGGATGACATTCATTTCCATCAGCCCCAACCACACAGGGCTGACATCCATCGGCCCCTTCCAGCGAACCGGCGACGCATCCTCCAGGAAGAAATCCATCGACGCGACTTTCACCCCGAGCGGCCCGACTGGAGGAATCGCTCCCCCAGGCCCCATGGTCAACGACTGGCCGTGCAAGCCCAACATGCGAGGCACACAGGGTCCGTTCAGATCTACGTCTAAGAGTCCGACTTTCGCTCCCTGCCGCGCAAACGCCAACGCCAAGTTGACCGTAGTCATGCTCTTGCCCACGCCGCCTTTTCCACTCATGACCACCAGCTTGTGCTTAATGCCGGCCATGCGCGCGTGAACCTGTTTGGTATTTTCTGAAATCTGCGCGAGTACTTTGGCGTCGTCTGAATACTTCAAATTGCGAAGAATGGTTTTCAGGTCTTTCTCAACTGCCATAACGGGAACCCCTCGCTAACTGTGCGAATACACAGAGGTTGACCGTAACACAGGGGTTTCCGGGGAGTCAAACTCCACACATCCAGTCCACCAGTTGGCGCACATCCCGATGCCTAACGAATAAGCTCAGCAGGGGCGGTGGAGACGTCGGCTGGAGCGCGTTGTTATACGATTTGTTCACTGAATCGGCGGTACCAGGCCCCCGCCTCATCTTCAAATCGCTGGAACATTGCATTAGGACCTGGTCGCAGCCTCTGAAAGTTGTCGATTGCCCGCTGGATCAAGTTAACGGCTTCTTCCTCCAGGTTGAGCTCCAAAGGGTTGCCAGACATGCGGTGCTTAAGTTCGTTTCTTGGATTGTTCATCAGGTCAGCAAGAACCTTTGGATCGCCGGAGTGACCAAACACGGTCTGATAGAGGTCGCACCGATCCTTTACCTCTTCCTCAAGGGCGCTAACGCCGCCACCATCCTTCACGAGTTTTCCAAGTATCTCCTCCGCGGCGCCCGCCAGCGTAATAGCTGGCAGTGGCTCTTGTGCGCAAAACAACTCGATCGCCTTTGCGAGCTGTTTCTCGGCAACCTCGAACTTAGTCAGTCTCACGAGACTCATACTTCAATTCGCATAACGTTTGAGCTAACCCAGCTGCCGTAGGCAGTCTGGGTTGAGCGAAGGGTTAGACCGCATTCTGGATGAGTACCTATTTCGGCGGACCAATGAGGCGACAGTTCATCTTGTTGTACTCATTCTGTGCAAGGGTCCGCCTCAGATCATCGGGGTTCAGACTATCCGCGGTCTTGAGAACGGGTTTGAGCGCGGCCTCTTGAGCCGCTTCATACACGCGGCCAAGCATGAAGTCCGGGGTTGGCCCCTCAAGCAGAAGGCCCATCAACCAGGGCGTTTCAGAGGAAAGGTCTCGTTGGTCAATCTTTCTGGCCTGCAATGCAGCAATGAACGTCTTACCTTCCTTGTACCCATACAGAAAGAGTCGTTCTTGCTCTTTCGTATCTTTGAACTGCGCCGCCAAGGCCGAGCATTCGAAGGCCGACCATGCTGATCTGGACATGACGGCGTACTCACGTGACGACTGAGCCATAGATGAAGGCTCAGACAATACGAAGAGGACAGCTGTGAGAATCAAGCGCTTGATCATGTTGATCGGCGATGCGGTCTAACAATGTTTAGGCCGATCCGCATAAGAGCTGGATCTGCCAATTTCTATACGCATAACACGCCATCGGTTCTCCCGAAACATACGCGACAAACCCTACTGTTTCAGTCAGTTACAGTTTTCTGGTAGTTAGCCCAACATCTTATGCGGATCCGCATAAGAGCACCTCAGTAAAGGGGTTCAACGTCTATCCAGCTGACTGCGAACGCCCGCCATTCCATGGTTGAGGGCATGGGTATAGATCATCGCCGTCCTCACCTCACTACACCCGAGCAACTCGTGGACCGTGCGGCTGCGGAAAACCTGTTTCGTTGTAGGAGAGCATCAAGGGCCTGCACGTATGGAATAAGAAGGGACGCCTCCCGCAGGATGCTCAAAAAGGTCGTCCAGCAAGGCCGCAGCGAGTGAGGGCCCGCAGGCGTACCCTCTGGGGTACGTTGAGGGTCTGAACGATGCGAGAACGCCGCTGGCGGGCTTTTGGAGCATCCTGCTAAATTGAATACTGAAAGATCGGTTTCGCCCCGATCGCCTGAGCCAGCACTCCACGGCGCTTGAGTTCCTCAAGAATTTGACGAGTGGCCGCATCAAAGTCTGTCGGGCCTGACAGCACAATATCCGTATTGGGTGGGACTTCTTCGGGCATGTCTTGCTCATGTGAATGGCGATGACCGGGACCGGGTGGACAAGCGTCCGAATCACCTGTGCCGCTTCGACATAAGCCATGCCGAAAGGATTGGTCGTCGAGACCACGATCAACCCGGTATCGACAAGCAGCCGCGCCACCTCACCATAGCGGCGAGCCATCTCGGTCGCCTGTCCTCGCTCTCCCTCTGAGAGGTCTGCATCAAGTCCGCGGCGGAGATTCTCTCCGTCGAGCAAGTACGCATGCCGACCGTCTGCCACAAGCCTGGCCTCGATGGTCCTGGCAAGGAAGGACTTCCCCGTATGTCGCCCGCCGGTCACCAACACTATGGCGGCTCGGTGACCATACTGCTGCGCGCGACCCTCGACGCCGACCTCACCCTTCACCCAGGCAAAGTCGCGCTGCCGAGCTTCTTCGCGGAGAAATTCCTGATCGTCATGGACCAGTTCTGTCACGATGCCGCCACCGGCAATGTCATACTCATCCACGAGGACGAACCGACCCGTCGACTCAAACGAGGCCGAGAGGTCGAACGCGACCGGCGTTTTGGCCCGAATCGTCAATTCAGCAACCTGATTCTTGCTGACCACACTACTGCCTTGCTGCTGAGCCAAATCCATGGTATCGATGATTCGGTGAATGGTGGCCACTTCACAATCCACTTCCCTCGTCGCCACTCTGAGCTGATAGCGCCGCCCTCGTTCCAACGGCTTCCGGCCCAGCCAGAACACATTGGCTCGAAAGGCCGTCGACACCAGCGGAAGCTGCTTCTGATGCGAGGCGATCTCTCCTCGTTCGACAAAGATCTGTTCATCGAGCGTAACACCGACTGACTGGCCTGCATGGACTTCGACTGGCGAGGGATCACTATTGAATGCTTCAATAGATCTGATCGTCGCCCGTTTGTTCGACGGTGAGAAGACCAGGGAATCGCCGACCTTCAAGCGCCCGGCCGTGACGCGGCCGGCAATGATGCGGCGGGCGTCGAACTTGTACACATCCTGAACCGGTAGGCGAAGCGGCTGTTCGTATTGTCCCGGTTCTTTCCGAAAGGCACTGAGCGCGTCCAGCACGGTCGGACCGCTATACCACGGCATCCTCTCGCTCCGGTTGGCGATATTATCTCCGAGTTTGGCACTAACCGGAATGATCTGCTGTGGAACTGCCTTGAACTGCCCGAGGAACTCCCGATATTCCTTTTCGATCCCGTCGAACACATCCTGCCGATAGCCGACCAGATCCATCTTGTTCACGACGACGGCAAACTGGCGTACGCCCAGGAGCGATAAGAGATAGCCATGCTTCTTGGACTGCTCCTTCACGCCCTCCAAGGCATCGATCAGCAGCAACGCTCCTTCGGCCCGGGCCGCCCCGGAGATCATGTTCTTGAGAAACTCCTTGTGTCCCGGCGCATCGATGATGATGTAGTGCCGACCCTTCCAACCGAAGAACGTCCGCGCCGTATCGATGGTGATTCCCTGCTCCTGTTCTTCAAGAAAGGCATCGAACAGGAACGCGTACTCGAATTCTTTCCCCTGCTGCCGGCAGATGGCTTGGACCTTTTCAAGTTTGCCATCCGGCAACGATCCCGTGTCGGCATAGAGACGCCCCAGCAGGGTGGATTTCCCGTGGTCCACGTGCCCGACAATGACGATGTTCAGACTCTCGGAGGGTTTCTGGGTTTGATTTTCCATGGTCGTGTTACTTATTGAGGATGATCAAAAAGACCATCCAACGAGGCCCGAGGCGAGTCGAACCCGGAGGCGTACCCTCTTGGGTACGTTGAGGATTTCGATGAGCCGAGAACGAAGTTGGGGATCTTTTTCATCATCCTCACTACATGTACCCGTCTTTTCTAAGCAACTCCATCCCGCGCCCTTCATCCTGCGCGCGGCCCGATCGCTCTGCCACCGTGGTGTGCCGCAACTCGTCAATAATGTCGTCCACGGACTTCGCCGTCGATTTGATCGGCGTCGTGCAGGGTGCGCAGCCGAGACTCCGGTAACGGGTCCCATCCCCCTTGTCGAGATAGAGATCCATGAAGGGAATGTTCTCGACCTTAATGTATTCCCAAATATTGATTTCCGTCCAATCCAGCAGCGGATGGATCCGGATGTGTGTTCCCGGAGGAAACGTCGTCTTGAATTGATCCCAAAGCTCCGGCGGCTGATCGCGAAAATCCCAATCGCCATGTTTGTCACGAGGCGAGAAATAGCGTTCCTTGGCTCTCGTCCCTTCCTCATCTGCGCGCACACCGAGAATGATGCCCGTATAGCCCTTTTGCTCAATCAATTGCTTGAGTCCATTGGTTTTCAAGGCCGTACAGCAATTGACGCGACCCAGCGTATGATTCATCCCGGCCGCGAGCGCTTCCTTGTTTTGCCCAACGACCAAATTAAGGCCCCACTCGCGGGCCATTCGATCTCGATATTCGATCATGGCGGGGATTTTGTAACTCGTGTCGACGTGCAGAAGGGGAAACGGGACATGGCCGAAAAAGGCTTTTCTAGCCAACCACAGCAGCACGGTCGAATCCTTCCCCATCGACCACAGCATGGCTAGGTTGTCAAAATGCTTGTAGGCTTCGCGAAGAATGTAGACACTCTGGTCTTCTAATTGACGAAGATGTCGCACGGACTCGATCCTCTCGTGTGGTCAATGGGTTCGGCCGGTCACCCCTGAGCCCACCGGCTCCTGAATCAGTTCGTCCAATTTTCGTGCCGCCGCCCCCTCTTCGAGCGCTCGACGTGCAAGTGGGATGCATGACGCCCATGTCGCCCCTTTACCTGCGGCGTAAAGAATCAGCGCCGCGTTCATCAACACCCAGTTGCAAGGCCCGCCCTGCAGTTGATTGTGGAGAATCCGACGGAGCAGATCCGCTTCCTTGTCTCGCTGGTCCGACGGGAAGCCGGCCATGTCGCGCGGCGCGCCCGGCGGCAACCCGGCATCTTTTGACGAGAACGAGAGAGGCGTGATCCGCTCGTCTCGCAATTCCAGAACCCTTGTGAGAGCGGCAATCGACAGCTCAGGATCGCCCTCAACACCGCTGACCACTAGAGCCCGCAGGCAACCCAGCATCCGCAACACTTCAGCAGTCTTTTCAAAGTGGGGAGGATGGGACAGCCCGACGACCTGCGACGCGGCGCGAGCCGGATTCAAGAGCCTCGCAATCGGATGAAAGACGTTCCGCGTTCCCAGCTCCTGTCGCATCTCTAAAAAGCGATAGATTGGAGGGTGGTAGAGGGCGATGTCGAGATAGGCGAATCCATGCTGCGCCACCGCCTCTGCCGCCACTTTCGGCTCCATGTCGATCGGCAGGCCCAAGGCCTTGAGTACCCCGGCATTCCCCGCGCGGCCAGGAATCCCGTCATACCCGTGCATCAAAACCGCTGCGCCTGCCGACGCGGCCACGATAGCGGCGGCCGCAAGGGCATGGAAGGTTTCCTGTTTCCCCGCATAGCTCGGCAGATCCACGACGCCGAGTTCTCGCGGGATCGGCACAGGCGTCACATAGGAACGCGCCGCCGCGGTCATGGAGGCCAGTTCGGTGACGGACTCTATCTTGATTCGCATGGCCATGAGAAAGGCCCCCACCTGCGCCGGCGTGGCCTCCCCTTCAATGAGCGCCTTCATCGCCCGTTTGGCTTCGTCCCAGGTGAGGTCTTTGGCAGCCTTTGGCCCCTTGGCGATTTTTGCGATAAATTCCTGCATCGACATTACGAGGCCTTGTGTATCCCGCACTCGGTTTTCGTAAAATTTTTCCACCGTCCCGCGCGGGGGTCTTCGCCTGGCATCACTGGGCTCGTGCAATAGGTACAGCCGATACTGGGATAGTTGCGGTCATGCAATTCGTTGTAGGGAACTTCATAGACACGAATGTAGGTCCAGACATCCTCCCACGTCCACTTCGCGAGGGGATTGACTTTGACCAACTGAAATCTTTGGTCCCATTCGATCAGCTTTGCATTGGCTCTCGTGGGAGACTGATCCCGCCTGATCCCGGTGATCCATGCGTCGAATCCTTTGAGTACTCGGGTGAGCGGCTCCACTTTGCGCAACTCACAACATTGATCGGGATGGCGCGTCCACAACGCGTCACCATGCTGAGCGGCTTGCTCGTCCGGCGTCAGCAACGACTTCACCTGGATGACCTGCTGCGGCTGCAACCTATACCGTTCTATCACGCGATCGCGCGTGGCGTAGGTCTCGGGAAAGAGAAAATCCGTGTCGAGATAGAAGAGCGGCACTGATGGATTGATGCGGTGGACCATGTCCACGAGCACGACATCCTCCGCACCAAAACTGCAGGCGAGCACGATCTTCGGCGCGTAGCGCTCAATCGCAGCCGCCAGTAACTCTTGCGGCGACTTCGCCTCGAACGACTCACCCAAGATCTTCAGTTCTTCTGCAGATAGTTTCATTCCTGTCTGTCTCTCACTCACTCCATCACCCACAGGAGTGGTGCCAGCGTCGGTCAACTGCGCCCGTCGAGCGAGCACCGCTTCATCGTGCGCGCTCCGGGAGCACAGAGCGACCTGGTTCCACTCCTGACTCACTCTACTTTTTCGACCAGAATCCGATAATGCGCCGCGACGGCTTCGAGTGGTTCCTGCAGCAACAATTTATGCCCGTCGTTTTTCAAACTCAGGGGCACGTTCTTAATGGGTTCGCCCGCGTCGAGCCAGACCTCCAACCGTTCGCCCGCATCCATCATCTCCAGTTTCAGCTTGGTCTTCACATAATTCATCGGACAGGCCACGCCGCGCAGATCATAGACCGGCGCGCCGGACGTAGTAGGCGCAGTCACAGAAGATACAACCGGTTTGACCTCTGGCATCGTGCTGGTCGTGGCCACCGCTGCCTTGCCCGCCGGCGCCAATTTGAGATCTTTGCCCATCTGCTCCGTGGCGGCACGACAGGCATCGACGAATCCCTTGGCAAACACCATCTTGTCGCGGGCCGATTCGCCCGTTGTCTCCTTGGGCCCTAAGTCGCCGACCCGCTTCCTCAATTCCCGATACATCGCTGGAACGATGCCCTTTTGTGCAATCCGGCTGTCAAATTCGATGAAGGTTTCTGCATCCGTCGAAGGTTCAAGTCCTTCCGTCACAAGCAAGGCCTTGGCAGCGGCCAACACGGCGCGATAGGACTTGTTCACCGAGACGGAATATTGATGGTTATCGACAAGAAGCTTCGCCTGATAGAGTTCTTGGTCGGCTTCAAGAATGCCGTTCTCGATCATTTCAAGCGCGCCACCTGCGCACTCGCCTGGCCCGAGATCCTCCAAGACAAATTCTTCTTCTCCTTCCCAGTCGTAGTAGAACGTCGAATCAGCTTGAAAGGACGGAACGATGGTGTAAGGGATCAACTCATCCTTGAGTTTAACCTTGCCGACACGATCAATGAAGGCCGGCAGCCCTTCGCCGGAGAGGCGGTCACGCCGATAGACGTCGATCAGGTGCGTGATCGCCGCCGACACGCTCTTGGCCGGTAACTTGACCACCATCTGTCCGATCTTCGCCGTCCCATTAACCCTCCCGCCCAAATGTAACTCATAGAAGGGCGCGACATGCTCGCCAATGCGTTTTCCCACTCCATGCAAGCCGATCGTGGCGATATGGTGCTGGGCGCAGGAGTTGTGGCATCCGCTGATCTTGACACTGACATCCTTCAGATCCTCAGGGACCCGCCCAGCCGGGAATACCTCTGCCAACGCTCGCGCGAGCCCCTTTGAAGACGTGATCCCCAAGCCACAAGTGTCGGTGCCGGGACAGGCAATAATATCTTCGACCAATTCGGCACCGGGATCGGCCAAACCCTGTGAGGCCAGGTCGGCATAGAGGTCGACGATGCGCGACTCCGGTATCCATCGAATGATCATGTTTTGATTGATCGTCGTCCGAATGTTGCCATTGGAGTAGCGATCCGCAAGATCGGCAATGAGAAGCATCTGTTCTGCCGTGAGATCGCCCATGAATAACTTGGTCACTGCGGCGACATAGCCCTCTTGCTTCTGACGCACTACATTGGTGCGTCGCCACATCTCAAACGGCGTCTCTGCTGGCGCACCCTGGACATGCCCATTGGTCTGCACCACTGCCCGCTTCGAGCCATTTGACGTCGGCATGATGAGGGGAATGGGTTCATCCGGATACGAAAGTAACTTGATTGGTTCATGGGTCGGACGGGCATGTCCCATCGACACGTAGGCCTCTTCCCATCGACGTTTGAACTCCTCGAAGCCCAGCTTATCGATCACAAACTTCATCCGGGCCTTCATGCGATTTTTTCGATTGCCTAAGGTGTCGAACACCCGAATCACGGCTTCCACGCTCGGGATGAGTTCATCCATCGGGGTGAACTCTCGAAGGACCTGCGCGAGCCGGGGGGCTGAACCGAGACCGCCGCCTGCGACCATTCGAAAACCGATGGCTCCATCCGCACGCTTTGCTGCGAGTAGCCCGATATCGTGAATCGGTGTGAGCGCGCAGTCCTGCTTGCAGCCTGAGAAGGCAATTTTGAATTTGCGGGGGAGGCTTTGGTTGAGCGGATTCCGCAAGAGATGGAGCGCGACGGTTTTTGCATAGGGCGTCACGTCGAACACTTCTCCCTGACAGATCCCTGCGAGGTGACAGGCCGTCACATTACGAACCGTGTTGGCGCAAGCCTCTCTGGTGGTCAAGCCAACCTCGGCCAGCCCGCGCATGATGGTCGGCACATCCTTTAATTCGACAAAATGCAGCTGGATATCCTGGCGCGTAGTTACATGCCCGACACCGGTGGCATATTGCTCGGCCAATTCTGCAACCCGGCGAAGCTGATTCGACGTCAGTCCGCCGAAGGGGATCTTGATACGGACCATCTGGACACCGGCTTGCCGTTGGCCGTAAATGCCGTACTGGAGGCGGAAGGGCCTGAACAGATCGACCGAGACCTCGCCCGAGACCATGCGCATCGCCTCAGCCTCGAAGGTCTCGATCTCCTCGACAACGGCAGGAGGAATGGGCTCTGTCTTGATTGGAACAGTACTGAGTGGTATGAGACTCATAGTTGACCTCAAATGTGGTACATCAACGACCGCTCTTGCTCGAGCACTCGTTGCTGCCCGGCTAATTCCTCCACGCTTATGGCTTCGAGCACATGGCGCTCCGCTTGATAGACCTGCTCCCAAACCTTCCCAAGCAGAAGTTCCGGTTTGCTGAGTCGTCGTCCCTGTGCACGGCCAGCTCCACCGCTCGGGAGTGAAAGCGGACCATCAAGTGCCTCGAGGATCTCGACGACCGATACCTCGGACGGTTTCTTGGAAAGCACGTACCCCCCTTGGGCTCCTCGAAGGCTCGACACAAGACCGGCCTTCTTCATCCCATGAAGGACCTGTTCAAGAAAGCGAGCGGGGATGGCTTGTCGACGTGCAATTGATTTCGCTCGGACAGGCGCTGTCCCGAGGTGCATCGCTAAGTCGACAGCCGCCATGATTCCATAGGTTGCTCTGAGAGATACCTTCATACATGAGTATTCCGGTAGGAATTAAAACACATGCCCTGTTTTATACTCCCTGAAAGGCTCTGCTGTCAAGCTACCTCTCTCTGATGGTCCCGATAGCGCAGCCTTAGCAGGATGCCGAAACAGTTCGCCGGCGACAATCTCGAAACATGTGAAGCGTGTCTCGTGAAGCGTCGTTCGTTTCCGAACTCATTCGGATATTTTACGTTTCACCTTTCACGAACGACGTACGAAGAGGACGGAATTGGAGCCCCTTCATACCGGTCGCACGAGATTGGCATGGAACGGAAATTGTCGGACCCCTGGAATGTCTCGATCAAGGCATCGATCCTCACTCGCTGAGGCTCGATCGCTTATCCGGCGAGAGAAGACTATCCTGTTCCCCTGCTCAAGCCAACAAGAACTGCTCCCCCTATATTTTCCTGGTTGACATCAAAGTGGCTCTGGGCAATAATCCGCACCTCTTCTCATTGTTTTCTCTGGAACCTTCATGTCGCTTACGTCATCCGTCTCCAGTATTTTGGTGCTCAGCGGTGACTCGGACATCCAGAGTCAGTTCAGACACGTGTTCAAAGGTGCTTCCGTGACTGCGGCGAAATACGCGTCCACGCTACCGAAGGACGTGACGCGTCGCACGTTTGATGCGGTCATCGTCGAATTGAAACCAGGCTCATCGGGTGGAGCCGCAGCCATACCCACCAACATCGATCTCACGCACACATTGGTAATCACTGGTTCTCGAACTGTGTTGAAACGAGCCTCGAAGCTCATGCAAGTGATGGCGCGGCAGAATACTGCGGGAGCGAACGGAAAAGAAGCCCTATCCCTTGAGGACTATCTCGAATGGAAGATGGGAGATTTTGTGAAAGGGATGCGAGACGGTTCGGGGCGGAACCTGCACCCCATGTTGATCAACGCCATTGAGCGCCCCTTGATCACCAGAGCACTTCAGGAAACCAAAGGCAACCAGATCCAAGCAGCAGAATTGCTGGGTTTGAATCGAAACACCCTTAGGAAGAAGATCCATAACTTGCACATTCCCGTGAAACGGAATCGGACCGCGCGGGCTCGAGAGGCCTGACGCGTCGGTGTTCTCAGAAGGCTGGATTCATATTGGTGCGGTGACAGCGATCGTTGGTGGCAAGGATTCGAGTAGTTCAACCCAATAACAGGAGGTGCATGATGACGAAAGAAGAACTGATCGCAAAGATGGCGGCATCCGCCGGCATCACGAAGGTTGCGGCAGGCACTGCGCTACAAGCCTTCACCGGAGCGGTGACCACGTCCCTGAAGAAGGGGCAGCGCGTCTCGCTGGTGAATTTTGGGACCTTTACGGTAGCCAGACGTAAAGCGCGGCTCGGGCGGAATCCCAGAACCGGTGAAGCGTTGCGGATTCCCGCAGCCAGAGTTCCGAAGTTCTCGGCAGGGAAAATCTTAAAGTCAGCCGTCAGATAAGATCGTACGATCGTCAGATCGTACATCCGGCAAACAAGAGAGAAGGCGGCGTACTCCACCTCAGGGGTACGCCCTCTTCTCGTTTGTGCTTCAGTGTGGCATCCCCTTGACCGGTGCGGTATCATGATCATCCGTACAAGATGTACAAGAGCGAACGGCTTATGTCATATAGCCGATGGCTGAGTCAGAGATCTTGAGGATGTTCAAAAAGGTCTTCTGGCAAGGCCGCAGCGAGCGAAGGGGCGAGTCGTACTGTTTCTGTACGTCGAGCCTCGGAGCGAAGCGAGAACGCAGCCAGAAGCCTTTTTCAACATCCGACCGAAAGGGGGGCGACCGGTTTCGACGGGGATACTGAAGGCACTGTCGCATGTCGAGCTCCTGGGGACTCGTTAAACCTCTAGGAAAATGCAACTGCCAATCAAGAACTGGCACTCGCAGCTTAATAAACTGCGACGTTCCTCCACCTGATGCCCGCGGGGGTGGGCGGAGCGCGATGCAGCGGGCTGGTCCCCAGCTGGTGCTCAGCGGCTGAGGACGAGAACTTTCTGGGCTAGCGGCCAGTCTAAGCCAGCCGATGGGCGTGGGTGGCGGCGAAATCTAAACGATCGGCTACACATGTAGACGCAGTGCACTGACGGTCTTCGGACCCGGGTTCAACTCCCGGCGCCTCCACCAAACGACGACAGCCGTTCGATCGACCTCCAGTCGAACGGCTGTGCTATTTTCGGAGAAGCCAATCGATTGCCAAGCGCTCCTCCTACAACATCTCGCTCCAGGGTGGACTCAAGGCGAACGCAGCATTGATCAGTCCGACGTGGGAGTAGGCCTGGGGGAAGTTGCCGAGCTGGAGGTGAGCATGCGGGAGAAAATGTTCTGAGAGGAGCCCGACACTGTTGGCGGACGTCATGACCCGCGACATGACCTGTTGAGCCTCGGACAAGCGACCGAGCTTCACCAGCGCCTGGACGACCCAGAACGAGCAGATGACGAAGCCTGCCTGCGGTGTGCCGAAATCGTCTTGTCGCAGATAGCGATAGAAGAACCCTGTTTCCTCACCACTATTCCCCACCATGAGTTCCCGCAAAATCTCTCCCGTTGTGGCTTCACAGACCTTCCGGTTGGGAAAACCGAGAATCGTCGCCTGGGCAAGTGCAGCATCGTACGTGTCATCGCTGGGCCCGTTGCGCAGCGCGCCTCCCTTGGTCGCGCGCCCCAACGCCTGGACAGCGAGAGTGCGAGCGCCGTCCAGATCTACGGAGAGGGACTGAAGAAACCCCGCCCGCTGCATGCGTTCGGCTCGATCCAGACCGGCCCAACACATCAGGTTGGTGAAGGAATGTTCCTTCCACCCGTTGCGGATCTCCCACAGGCCGGCATCAGGCTGGGAAATACTCCGCGTGCAGAAGTGGACCAGCTTTGCCACCAACTCTTCGTGTTCCTTCGTGCGTAGATCGTAGAATCGATTGTCGAAAAAGATCGGCGCCAAGGTTAGGATCATCTCTCCATAAACGTCATTCTGAATGTGCTCGGCCGCCTGATTGCGACTCCTCACCGGTCGGCTGTGTGCGAACCCCTCCCAGTTCTGGTGTTCTGTTTCGGGGACTGGCAAGTCTTGGCTCAGCGTATACACGGGCGAGAGACGGTCATGAGATTGACCCAGCGTGTAGGCGATGTTGAGAAGAAACTTGAGAAAGCCTTCCATTTCTTCGAAGTGGCCGAGGTTATGAAAGGCGGACAGCGAAAAATAGGCGTCACGCAGCCAACAGTAGCGGTAGTCCCAGTTTCGTCCTTCCCCTGGTAGCTCGGGCAAACTGCTCGTCAGCGCGGCGAGGATCGCGCCCGTGTCTTCGTAACAATGAAGTTTAAGGGCGAGGGCTGAGCGGATCACCTCTTCCTGGTAGAGCACGGGGATGGAGCAATGCTTCACCCAGGTCCGCCAGTGTTTGGTCGTTTGGTCCAGGAATTCGAGGCTGACCTTGACGATGTCATCTTCAATCCCAAGGCCCCAGGTCAACGCGAAGTACATCTTTGAGGTGAGCGCGACAAGAGATTCCTCGCAGAGATACGTGAGGGGCATATTGGTGAGCAGGCGTAGGGGCTCCCCACGAATGTCGTATCGCACGTGGCTGCTGCCGCGAATCAAGTGGACCGGCTCTTTTCCCCAGCCGGAGATGGGCCGACAGCAGACGCGGATAGAAGGTGTTCCACTCAGCGGTTCCACCATACGAAACAGCGCGGCTGGTCGGTAGATGCGCCCATATTGCTCAAAGCGGGGGCAAAAGTCGGTAATCTGGAACGAATCGCCGTTTGAAAGCGAGACCATAGTCACCAGGATGTTCGTATTTGGCAGATAGCGCTGGGTCGTGGTGACTTTTTCAGGAGGGGCGGGTGGGGAAACAGAAAAGTGTCCCCCTTCCGGGTCCAGGATTCTGCCGAAGACCGGAGGACTATCCGGCCTCGGCAGACACAACCAGTCGATGGAGCCCTGGTCGCTGATCAACGCAGAAATCTGGCAGTTGCCGATGAGTCCGTACGGATACATGTGACGACAGTATTTGATTTTGCGGCCAAAGTAAACTAACTTGTTCCTATGCATCTCTCGCTGCGATTCATTCTCCCGTTGGCGCTCGTGTTGGCGTTAATCGCGTACGGAGTGATACCGCTCGTCGATTCGTTGACGTTGAAATGGTTCGTGCGGGATCTCGAGATTCGGGCCAATCTGATGGTCAGTACGATGGAGGGGCCGCTCTCGGAACTTTTGGCATCCAACTCGAAAGACAAGATTCATGCGTACTTCACTCGCATTATGCAGGATGAGCGGCTGTATGCTCTGGGCTTCTGTGATCTGAATAACCACCTTCTGTATAAGACCCAATCCTACCCCGACGAAGTGACCTGCGAGAGCACAGCCCGCCTAAGGCCCGATTCGTCCACCGTGCTGAAGTTGAACCGCGGACCGCTGCACATGGCTTCGGCCTCCATTGAATCGAACAGACACTCGGTCGGACGTCTTCTGCTCCTCCACGACATGAGTTTCATCCAACAACGCAGCAGCGATACGAAGTGGTACGTCTTTTATTTGTTTGCGGGTCTCGGCGCGGTCATTTCGCTGGTAACCGTGTTAGTCGCGCACCTCAGTTGGAAAGGGTGGGTGGCGGGGGTGCGAGCCATGCTGAAGGGAGAAGGACTTCTGACTCCACTGACGCAGGAGCAGCAAGCGCCTGAACTCCGGCCTCTGGCGAAGGATTTGCGATCGTTAGTGCAGGCGCTCGAAGCCGACCGTCGGATGCGCGATGAGAGTCAGATTTCATGGTCCCCGACCAGCCTCAAGACCATTCTTCACGAACAACTCGCCGGCGACCAGGTGCTTATTGTGTCCAACCGCCAACCGTATGTCCACAACTGGCGTGATCAGAAGATCGAAGTGCAGGTACCGGCAAGCGGATTGGTCTCGGCGCTGGAGCCGGTCATGCGTGCCTGCTCCGGGGTGTGGATCGCACATGGCAACGGATCGGCCGATCGGGATGTCGTGGACAAGCGCAGCCATGTCGGTGTGCCGCCGGAGCATCCCGCGTATGAGATTCGCCGCGTGTGGATAACCTCAGAAGAGGAGGACGGTTACTACTACGGGTTTGCGAACGAAGGTCTCTGGCCCCTGTGCCACATCGCCCACGTGAGGCCCACGTTCCGCTCGTCGGATTGGAACCAGTATGTGGCGATTAACGAACGATTCGCCCAGGCCGTCTTTGAGGAAGCCACCACCGACAATCCGGTCGTCCTAGTACAGGATTACCATTTCGCCTTACTTCCGAATTTGATCCGGAACAAATTGCCGAACGCGACGATCATCACCTTCTGGCACATCCCCTGGCCAAACGCGGAAAGTTTCGGAATCTGTCCCTGGCGCCAGGAAATTCTGGAGGGGCTCCTTGGAAGCAGTATTCTGGGGTTCCACACCAGGGTCCACTGCAACAATTTCATCGACAGTATCGATCGGATCCTTGAGTCGCGCATCGATCGGAACAGTTCAACGGTGTCGTATGGAGGCAAGCTGACGGCGGTCAACCCCTATCCGATCTCCATCGAGTGGCCTCTGCGATGGATCCAAGGCCAGCGGTCTGTGCCGGAGTGCCGAACCAGGGTGCGAGAGCTCTATGGACTGTCGCCTGACCGACTCGTGGGCATCGGAGTTGAGCGGATGGATTACACGAAAGGCATCCTGGAACGGTTCATGGCTGTTGAACGGTTGCTGGAACTCCAGCCCGAATGGATCGGCAAATTCACATTCATCCAGATTGCCGCTCCCAGCCGCGCGATCATCGATCAGTACCAGCATCTCACGAGCCAGGTATCTGCATTGGCCGAGCGGATCAACAAGCGGTTTGGGCAAGACGGCTATGAGCCGATCTGCTTGCGAATCCAACATCACGAGCCGCCCCAGGTCTATGAACGGTATCGCGCTGCGGATGTCTGCGTGGTCAGCAGTCTCCACGACGGGATGAATTTGGTTGCCAAAGAGTTCGTCGGCGCCCGCGACGACGAGCAGGGTGTTCTGATCCTCAGTCAATTCACGGGAGCTGCCCGCGAGCTGACGGAGGCGCTCGTGATCAACCCGTACGACATCGATCAGTTTGCCGCCGCGCTCCACGTGGCCCTGACAATGCCCAAGGTAGAGCAACGTGCTCGGATGCGGAGCATGCGTGGGCTTATCCAGGAATTCAACGTCTACCGCTGGGCAGGACGCATGCTCACGGATGCAGCCCGCATGCGACAGCGGCAGCGGGTGATGAAGCAGGTCGGGCGCACGAGCTTGCTGAGTGAGTTGATCGACTGACGATGGAATATCTTCTGACGGACAGGGGTAGGAGTGAACTCGAGGCGCTCTTGAAAGTCCATTCTCTCTTTGCCTTCGATTTTGATGGGACGTTGGCGAAGATCGTTCGCGATCGCCACAACGCGCAGCTGGGCCGGCCGATCCGCTTTTGGCTCGGAGAATTGGCCAAGCGCGCCCCAACGGCCATCATTTCCGGGCGTTCCGTGGAGGATTTGCGGGCGCGTGTCGGCAGCGCAGTGCCTTATCTAATCGGAAACCATGGGTTGGAAGGCCTTCACGCGACACAGCAGGTCGTGCAGCAAGCTCGCGACATCTGCCGAGGATGGAAGCAGCTCATCGAAGAGCGATTCGGTGCCGAGCTGACGCGGTGCGGTGTGTTCGTGGAGGACAAGTCCTATTCACTCTCGTTCCATTACCGGAGCGCAGATCGGAAGGACGAGGCCCAGGCGCTCGTCTTTCGCGTATTAGCCGAATTGTCTCCCCTCCCTCGCATCGTCCTGGGAAAAGCTGTGGTCAATGTGGTGCCGGCTGCGGCGCCGCATAAGGGCGCCGCGTTGTTGGAGTTAATGCACCAACTTAACTGCACCGCGGCTCTCTACGCGGGCGACGATGATACCGATGAAGATGTTTTTTCTCTGCCGGACACGCGCATCCTGACGGTGAGGATTGGCAAGAAGAAGATCTCGGCCGCGAGGTTTTTTCTAAAAAGGCAGACAGAAATCACGGAGGTGCTGCGGTCTATCGTAAAAACTGGTGACCGAAACACTCGCGTCCGAGGAGGCCGCCACGAACCTGGGCTTGCGCAGACCACCACTGGGGCTGGGTGATCATCCCCATTCCGTTCTGCCGAAGGTCTTCGGACCCGGGTTCAACTCCCGGCGCCTCCACCAAACCGCACTTCGTGCGTGCCGCTGGCCTCTTTATCTGCTTATCGTAATTGAGGCCAGCGGATAAACATCTCAAGAGTTTGTCTCTGAGCGTGCGCGCCCCTGCGCGCACCTTCACTCTAGCTTTGTTCTCCTCCTATCCGGTACCCTGCGTGGGCGGGCGGGTGTCTTTCGCGGCTCGGTGCATTGGGAGTAACAAGAGTATGTGGGCGCGACGGATAGTTCCCGTATTGTTGATCGGTCTGATGGTGTCGGGGTGGTGCTGGGGCCAGGGCCTCGCCATGGCCAACGAGCCAGTCCCCGTCCAGCCTGAACCGAGTCCCCCGAAGCCGGCGGAGAAGACGCAACGTCCTGCCACCCGGAACCCGGCCCACAAGGCTCCGGCCCTCCCCCAGCCCCCGGCCACGATCACAGGCACAGACGGAGCGCCGATGGTGTTGGTGCCGGCCGGGGAGTTCACAATGGGGAGCGACGAGGGCGATGACGATGAGCAGCCGGTCCATCGCGTCGTCCTCGATAGTTTTTATCTGGACACCTTCGAAGTGACGAACGGGCGGTTTGCGAAGTTTGTCGCGGCGATTCAGAGTGAGCCGCCGTGGGGCTTCGCGGACCAGGAGACGCCTGTGGTCGACGCGGAGCGGCCGGTCCGCTGGGTGACCTGGTTGGAGGCCACGGGTTATTGTCTGTGGGCCGGAAAGCGCTTACCGACCGAAGCGGAGTGGGAGAAAGCCGCGCGGGGCACCGATGGCCGCGTCTATCCCTGGGGGAACGACCCGCCGACGGCGGCGCAGGCAGTCTTTGGGTTGAAGGAAGGGGCCGAGACGGTGTCGCCCGTCGGAGATCACCCCCAAGGTCGCAGCCCCTATGGCTCCCAGGACCTGGCCGGCAATCTCTACGAATGGGTGGCCGACTGGTACGACGACGCGTTCTACCAGACGCCGCCGACCCGCAATCCGCGCGGCCCCGTCGTGGGGAGCACGAAAGTGCAACGGGGCGGCTCGTATATCAATAGTCCCTATCGGCTCCGGGCTGCCTTTCGGACCAAGGCCGATCCCACCGAGCATGACCCCCACGTCGGCTTTCGCTGTGCCCAAGACGCGCCCCCGCACCCGTAGGCGGGGTTAGCGTGGCGGGCTGCTGGGTGGGGGGCCCGCAATGAGGGGATAGATCACGCCGGCCACGGCCCCGCCCAGGATCGGGGCCACCCAGAAGAGCCAGAGTTGTTGCAGGGCCCAGCCGTCCGCAAAGACGGCGGTGGCGGTGCTGCGCGCCGGGTTGAGGGAGAGATTGGTGACCGGGATCCCGGCCCAATTGATCAGGGCCACGGCCAAACCGATGGCCAGCGGCGCGAAGCCCTGCGGCGCCCGGCTGTCCGTCGCGCCCAGAATGATCAGGAGGAAAAAAAAGGCAAACACCGTTTCGGCGCAGAAGCCGGCCAAGAGGGAATAGCCCCCGGGGGAGTGGTCGCCGTAGCCGTTGGAGGCGAAGCCGCCGGGGACGAAGCCGGCCCGCCCGGTGGCGATGAGATAGAGCACCCCGGCGCCGAGGATCCCCCCGATCACTTGGGCGGCAATGTAGCCGGGGACCTCGTGCGCGGGGAACCGCTTGCTGAGCAGGAGGCCCACGGTGACGGCGGGGTTGATATGGCAGCCTGAGATATGGCCCAGGGCATAGACCATCGTGACCACGGCGAGCCCGAAGGCGAAGGCGATCCCGAAGACCCCAATGCCGAGCTGCGGAAGGCCGGCGCTCAGGAGCGCGCTCCCACAGCCGGCGAAGACCAACCAGAACGTGCCGAGCGCTTCTGCCACCAGTCGATTGGCCATGTCGCCTCCCCGGAATGTGTGGTCCTGCCCCGCACTATGCCCGGCGGACCCAAAAAGCGCAAGCTGCCCGATGCCCTGGGCCGAGGCGGATCGCGGTATTCTTTTCTCGGGCCAGCATATTGATCTGGTATTCGGCGCTCCCAGTGGGTATGTTTTATGCTCAACGAGTCAATGCAAGGGAAATTGATTTTCTCCATTGACACGTTTTTCTAATGGGCGTAAGAGAAACTTACGGCCCATTCATTCACTCGATCAGGGGGATCGGACAGGGCGTGCGGCTGTCAACGGGTTCCCCCGCCCACTTTCCAAGAGAGGAGGGTAGCGATGGATGACCTGACTCCACCTGGCCACACAGGCCCGCCGATTCGAGGGCGGGCTTCTGATCGGTCGTGCTAGCTGGTTCTCCACTGGCTGTGCCGTAACGGCACCACAGACCAACTGGATATTAGCCTGATCACGTGATGGAGAACTCGACGCTGGCGCGAGGAACACAAGCGCCTGGGATGATTTTGTTCTCCCCCGATCAGTAGTTCTATACCTTGCTCTCGCGTGGGTCTCAGTTTTTAATGGGCCGAGACAAGTACGCAGCCGATCTGGCGTCCTAAGCGCCACACACGGGCGACCTCCCACCTTAGTGCAGGGTCGCCCGTGCCGTTCTAGCAGGCTGTTGCAAAAGCCTGCGGGTTCGGCTGGAACCTTCCGTGACTTCATCCAGTCCTGGATTCTTCGGATCCACAATAGTTTTTCAGCATCCTGCTAGGTTCGTCAGGATTTGGGCTGGGGAAGATTGTGACGTCTGCGCCAGAAGTAATAGAGCGGAATTCCACTCAGGACAGTCACCGCGCCGTACAACGATTCTGCAGGTCGTTGGACGAGACTGTAGATGACCAATGTGAAGGCTCCGATGACGAGGGCCGCGGGTAAGAAGGGATAGAGTGGAGCGCGGTATTGGTGTGTGTCCAGGCGCTTGTACGACGAAGACGAAAGATCGTGGAGAGGGTCAAGGCCATAAACAGCGAGAGAACGAGGCCGCTGTAGACGAGGAGCTGTTCGAAGGTTCCGCTGAGAATGAGTAGCGACGCCCAGGCGCTTTGGAGACAGGATGGCGCGAACCGGCACGCGCGGTCCGGGGGTGAAGCTGGGCAAGCCAGGGGCTGATCATGCCGTCGCGCGCCATGGCCCAATACACGCGGGGTCCTGCCCACGTCATGGCGCTCACCGCTCCTGCGATGGAGAGACAGAGGATTGCGGCGACCAGTCGCCCGCTCTGTGGCCCCCACAAGGCTGCGGCTGCCTTCTCCGCGACCGGTACGATCGGTTCCCGGGCCAGCTCCGTGATCGACAGCGCTGACAGATAGACGACGTTCAGCAGCAGATAGATCACGGCGACGAAGGCTGTGCCCCCGATCATGATCTTGGGCAAAGTCCTCTGAGGGTCAACGATGTCACCGGCGATGTAGCCCGCGACGTTCCAGCCGAGATAGCAGTAGGTCACAATCACGAGCGCGATGGCGGATGCCCCAAGCGTCGGCTGCTGAACGGTGGGCCTGGTGAGGAGCGCGTCCCCGTGGCCCGCCACCTCCCATAACCCACCGAGAATTAATCCTCCAATGGCGACGACTTTTGTGGTCGTCAATAGCAATTGCAAGCGGCCGCCTGTTCCTACACCTCGACAATGCATGAGGGTCGCGATCCACAACAGAGAGAGCGAGAGACCCTTCGCCAGCCATCCCCGGTCGTCATCGATCGGGACGACTCGCAGCGCATAGGACGAAAAACTGATGGCTGAAGCCGCGACTGCCGCGCCGAAGCCGATCGTGAAGGAGGTCCATCCACTGAGAAAGGCCACCAGCGGTCCGTAGGCCTCTCGCAGGTAGACGTAATCCCCTCCCGCATGAGGTAAGGCGGCCCCCAGCTCTCCGTAGACCATGGCGCCACCGAGAGCCAAAAGCGCTCCGACGAACCACAACAGGAGAATCAGCATCGGATCGCCGAGGTCACGGGCCATGAATCCCGTCGTGGTGAAGATACCCCCGCCAATGATGTTGCTCACGAGCACGCAGGAGGCTGTGAACCATCCGATCTTCTGCGCGGCTGATTTCAGTCTTGGGTCACTGATTGATGGATGGCTCATGGCGTTTGTGGTTGGATAAGGATCGGGGGCTTTCTTTTCTTCCTCTTCTTCCCTACCATACTGCGCGATGCCTGGGAAGCAACCCAAAGTCCCTCGTGCTGCCGGTGTCTTGCGACGTCGCCGCCAACCTGCGCATGCGTCGACCGGTTTGGCCGCGATCGAACTCCAAGCCGCAGCTCCTCCGGCGGAGGTTGCCGAACTGCATCGAGCGATCGAGGGTGATGGCGGGAAGGTCCTCGCGATCTATCGGGAGCCCTATGGCGGACGCTGGGTGGTGCTGACGGCATTGCCGATCGAACTCGTTGAGCCGACCCCTTTTCAGCGCAATCTCTCCGACACGCACGTTCGCAAGTTAGAACTCGTGATCGGCAAGATCGGGCGATTTCTCGATCCGATCATTGCGGTGCGTGCGCCAAGGAGTGAGCAGGTCGCGAAATACTGGACTCCCAATGGCAACCATCGGCTCTCGGCGATGAAGACGCTGGGGGCGAAGAGTATCGTCGCGATTGTGGTGCCGGAACCGGCTGCGGCCTATCAGATTCTCGCGATGAACACCGAGAAGGCGCACAATCTGCGCGAGAAATCCCTCGAAGTCATCCGTATGTACAAGGAACTGGCGCGGCTCGATGATGCGACGGAAGAGACCTATGCCTTGGAGTTCGAGGAGCCGGCCTTCATTACGCTGGGTCTGTGCTATGAAGAGCGACCGAGATTCAGCGGCGGAGCCTACCATCCGGTGTTGAAACGAGTGGATGAATTTCTGAAGAAACCGATGTGCGCGGCGATTGTACTGCGGCGGGAGCGGGCGCGCACGGTGCTCGCACTTGACGATGAGATTGTGAAGCAAGTCGAGGCGCTCAAGGCAAGGGGACTGACGAGTCCTTATCTGAAGAGCTTCGTGGTCGCGCGTGTGAATCCCATCCGCTTCCGGCCAAAGGATGCTGCTCCCCTGTCATTCGATGACGCACTGGATCGGATGACCAAAGCCGCGGAGAAATTCAATCCCGAGAAGATCAAGCTTGACGATCTGGCAAAAACAGGCGGCGCACCGGAGGAAGGCGAATAAAGGAGGTCACATGCCCTATTTTATTCTTAGCTTGTCATTGATACTGTATGGGCTCAGTCTAAGCCCGTCGGCGTTGGCCGACGAGATCCTGCCCATCGCCAAGATTATGAAACGTCCTGCGGACTATCAGGCCAAAGTCGTAATCGTGGAGGGACGGGCGAGCGAGGTGACGGCACTGCCGCCTCGATTCAGGGCGCATCGCTGCGCCGGGGGACCCGTCTACGACGCACAACTGTTCATACTGCAGGACCAGTCCGGGTCCATCCAGGTGGGAGTGGCTGGGACTTGCAAGCCGAACGCGATGCAACCGGTTGTCAAGGACGAACGTTTGCGCATCCGTGGAGTCGCGGTCGCAGATGAAAATGATCCTCAAGGGATTCCCATCATCTACGCAGACGCCATCGACCGCGTGACACCCTAATCTGAATCCGCTTTTGAAGGGAGAGCCACCATGAGCTTAGCCGACAACAGATGCGTGCCCTGCCGGGGTGGGGTGCCGCCGCTTCCTGCAGATCGGACACAGGCGCTCTTAAAGGAACTCGGCCGCGGCTGGTTGTTGAATGCCCAAGGTCATCTTGAGCGCTTGTATACGTTCAAGGATTTCGCCCAGGCCTTGGCCTACGTGAACAAGGTGGGTTCCGTGGCAGAAGCGGAAGGCCACCATCCCGATCTCTATCTTGCCTGGGGCAAGTGCAAGGTCGAGATCTGGACGCACAAGATCAATGGCCTCACGGAGAGCGACTTTTATATGGCAGCCAAAGCAGATCGCGAGTTTGAATCGTTTCGCGCGGCTGCCAGTTAACCGTAAGTCGCATGGTTGTGTCATGAACCCACGAGGCGTCAGATGAGCGACAAGGCCAGGGTGGCGCTCGTCAACATGCCGTTCAGCTATTCGAAGTATCCCTCGATCCAACTGGGCACACTCTCCGCGCTGTTCAAGTCTAGGGGGATCCCGGTCGACTGCCATCATCTGAACGTGCGTTTCGCCCACAAGATCGGCGTGCCCCTCTATGAAATGATCTGCGAGAAACGAGCGCTGTTTGGCGAGTGGCTTTTTTCATACCTCCTGTTCCGCGACAATCCGAAGCGCACTGAGTATCCACGCGTGTTTAAGCCGGTGTTCGAGCGAGTCGCCAAGGAGAGCGGGCATCCGGCCTCGTTCTTCGAAGACATGGCGACGAGGACAGCGCCACAGTTCTTGACCTGGGCTCTAACCGCCATTGACTGGGGGCAGTATAAGATTGTCGGGTTCACCTCCACGTTCGATCAGAACGTCGCCAGCCTGACGATGGCGAAACTCATCAAGGATCTCTATCCCAACGTGACGATCGTCTTCGGTGGAGCGAACTACGACGGCGAGATGGGGCTGGAATACTTCCGAGCCTTTCCCTTCATCGATCATGTGGTGGTGGGGGAAGGGGAAGAGGTGTTCCCGGTATTGGTTCGATACCTCCTCGAGGGAAAGGCCGGGATCATTCCCAGCGGCGTGGCCTATCGAGAGGGAACGGCGATCGTATTCACTCCGAACAACTCACTCTTCTCGGACTTTGCGAAGACTGGTCCGCCCGACTATGACGATTACTACCATCTCCTGGCGGAGCTGGGGGAGGCGGCGCATGGGCTCGATCGGATCCTGCTCTACGAAGGTTCGCGGGGCTGTTGGTGGGGGGAAAAACATCACTGTACGTTTTGTGGATTGAACGCACAAAGCATGAAGTTTCGGGCCAAATCGTCTGGGCAAGTGGCCCGGGAGATGGCCTATCTCTCCAGCCGATACGATACGGTGCGATTTCGTTTGGTGGACAACATCATCGACATGAAATATGTGGAAAACCTCTTCGGTCGGTTTGCGGTAGACCATTGTGATCTCGACGTGTTCATCGAAACCAAGAGCAACCTGCATAAGAGCCAGATTCAAACGCTCGCCGCCGGGGGCGTGAAGTGCATGCAGCCGGGCTTGGAGAGTCTGAGCCTCAATCAGCTGCAGGCGATGGATAAGGGCGTGACGCCGATGCAGAATATTATCTGCCTCAAGTGGAGCTCCTACTATCATATCGCGGTGTCCTGGAATATCTTGCTCGGGTTTCCCGGAGAAACGAACGAGGACTACCGTCGGCAGATCGACATGATTCCGTCGTTGTTCCATCTGCAGCCACCGGAGTCGACCGGGAAGTTCTGGTTGGAGCGCTTCAGTCCCTACTACACCAACCCACACGAATATGGCGTCCGCATCACCGGTCCGGGGGCGGCGTACGAGTATGTCTACGATGTTCGGCAGGTGGACTTAAAGAAGATCGCCTACGATTTCGAGTATGAGCTGGATAATTGGAACGTGGACCCGCACGTCTACCAAGAATTGGTCGACCTAGTACAGGAGTGGCAGAGACGGGTCGGTTCGAGCGATCAGCCGTTTCTCTATTACTCAAAGGCGATGGACTATGTCACCGTATACGATGGTCGGAATCCGAAGGCACCAATACGGAGGCGCTACGAGTGGCCTGCGGCTGGAATCATCGAATTCTGTAACGAAGCGGCCAAGAGTGTAGACCAGATCCGCACGCTGCTGGCAAGCCGACCTGACAGGAGCGCGAATATCGACGGAGATATTAATCGGGCGCTCGGTGTGCTGACGGCTGCACGGATTCTCTACGAAGAGCGCGGCAAATACTTTACCCTAGCCGTTCCCGAAAACCCCTACCTCTAGCAGGCTGTTGAAAAAGTCCGCCAGCTTCGTTCTCGCATCGTTCAGACCCTCAACGTACCCCAGAGGGTACGCCTCGGTCCTTCACTCGCTGCGGCCTTGCTGGACGGGCTTTTTGAACAGCCTGCTAGCTGAACGAGACACCCGTCTCATCACATCGACAGTTTATCGGCGACGTTGCGCATCTGGACGCCGTGCACGAGCGAGGCACCGCCTCGGATGGCGCAGGCGACATGGACAGCTTCCGTCATTTCTTCGATGTTCGACCCTTTTTCAAGGGAGGCCTGCGTGTAGGCATCGATGCAGTAGGGACATTGGACTGCGTGGGCGACGGCGAGGGCGATGAGGGCCTTCTCTCGTTCTGTCAAAGCTCCTTCAGCGAAGACAGTGCTGTAGTAGGCCATGA
Source organism: Nitrospirota bacterium (assembly GCA_963741245.1). Taxonomy (GTDB): domain Bacteria; phylum Nitrospirota; class Nitrospiria; order Nitrospirales; family Nitrospiraceae; genus Palsa-1315. Next base: position 113,894 of record CAVUHR010000010.1, read on the forward strand.
ATTTATCCCAAAGGTCCTTGTTGCCCTTACCCATCTCGGCGAACTTGCCCAGATCATGCGGATGATAATAGGTCTCCATTGGCAACTCCAAATTGTGAATGTTTAAGTGTGAATGTTGAATGAGCGTGCACCCCTTCATTCACCACTCACAACTCATCATTCAACATTGTTTTGCGATCATGCGTTGCTGGGCGGTTCGGAATCAGCTTGCGTGAGCACCTGCGAAAACCGCGTTCCGACGATGCCGGTCACCTTGGCCATGAGGTCGGTCACCTCTTGCCATTCCTGCGGCAGAAGATCCTGTTTCAGTTGAGGATGGATCGCCCATTGGGCATCGACTTGTGTTCCCTTTCGGCTCACGAGTACCCGCAGCAGTTCCACATCCTTGGTGTGTGATTCGCCCCCTGCATCTTCGGGCGGATTTCCGTTTGAATCTCCCGATGGAAGCGTTGAATGTGCCATGCAGCCAATCTCCCTTCCCTCTGTGGGAGGAGATCATACCTCATCGTCATTCTGTCTGTATATCTGCCAGAAGGCCCCTGTAGCCAGTCAGGACTGTTCGGTCATCTGACTGATCTGATGCGAGATCAGAGGGGCTGATGCCTTACGAGGGAGTTGCGTCTTCTTGGAGCAGGTCGAGCATGGCCCGATGGATAGGCCCGTTACTTGCCACCAGTTCTTGCCCGTAGATCGAGTGAGTGTTACCCGCGAAGTCCGTCACCCTCCCGCCAGCTTCGCGGAGGATGACGACTCCCGCCGCCATGTCCCAAGGGTTCAGTGTCACTTCCCAAAATCCATCGAACCGGCCGGCCGCGACGTAGCAAAGATCCAGGGCTGCCGTTCCGGTTCGGCGCAATCCCTGCACCTTCAATGCGAATCGTGCGAAGTGGTTCAAGTTATTGTTCGGGGTCTCGCGAATGTCGTACGCAAATCCGGTCACAAGGAGCGCACGATCGAGCTGGTCCGTTGTGGACACGGAAATGGGCACTCCATTGAGGTAGGCCCCGTGACCGATTTGTGCGGTGAAGAGTTCCTCTCGAGTCGGGTCGTAGACCACCCCAATAATCCCGCGTCCGTCGCATTCCACCCCAATGGACACGCAGTAGGCGGGGAGCCCGTGGGCGAAGTTGGTCGTGCCATCAAGCGGATCGATCACCCATTTGTAGCGGGATGGCGGCTCCTCAGTCAGCCCACGTTCCTCGGCAAGGACAGGATGGGTTGGGAAGGCGTCGTGGATGACGTCGATGATCCGTTGCTCCGCCCGGTGGTCGGCGTCGGTGACAAGATTGATGATCTGTTTATGTTCAATGCGAAAACCGGTGCGCGAGCATTCCGTCAGAACGGCTCCAGCCTGGCGGGCCGCGGCAGTGGCGACTGAGATGATTGTGTCAAGGGGGATATCCGCGCCATTTGGTAGGGTCATGAGACGGCATCATAACACGAGGCTGCGTTCCTATCATGTTGAGCGAAGAGATCTTTCGAAAGGGAAGCAACCCCACGCATTGCGGCCAAGAACTGGTTGGTTTCTTGACATTCTCATTGACCGAGCAGATGACATTGCGAGCAAACAAGGACCAGTTTTAAAGCGATCAGCCATGCAAGCCACAATCGCAACATTTTCTATTGACTTGTTATGCAAGCAATGCTATAAAGCAAGCATGCTTCACCTGGGGGCAAGTTCGTGGAAGAACTCACTGATATTTTGGTTGGTCTTGAACAGCGAATCAGCGCCTACAAGAACCGGCTGCAAGAGCTCGAAAAGAAACGTCGTCGTTTGGATGACGAAATCGCCACGATTAAGAAATACTTGGAGTTGGCAGAAACGCTGTATCGCGTTGAAGCCGACAAAGCCAAGCTCGCCAGTCTCTCCAGTCAATTCTATTCCGACGAAAAAGGTGCTCGTCAGCGACCAAATACGGATGTCACCGACCAGTCGAGGGAAATTCTCATGGGGCGGAGCAAGTATTCAGGGAAAAGCGTGTCGGAAGCCGCGTACGAAATGCTCCGCGAAGCGAATCGCTCGATGCACGCAAAGGAGCTTGTGCAGCGATTGGTCGAGGGGGGGCTCCAGATCAAGGGGAAAACGCCGCTGACATCTGTGGCCACGTCCTTGAATCGGGACAAGCGGTTCAAGAAAGTGGGTCCGAATACGTTCGAGGCATTGGAAGAATCCCTGATCCACGTAGTGTAGTGCGTCTGGGCTAGGTAGACCTCAATGTACACGAAGGGGGGTGAGAGTCTTGGCGACGAAGAAAGCAGCAAAGAAGAAGAAGAAGTAGTCCCCGCCTTGGTTCTAGCGTCGGGAGCGAGGCCACTTGCTCCCGACGTTAAATCACATCTCAGTTACCCCGCACGTCACATATCATCTTGCCTGTTTTGGCAAGACCACGCGCAGATTTCCATTCAATAGGATGAGCGTCAGCATCCTGCGGGGCTGTTCTCTTCGTGTCCCAGACGTGCAGGCCATCGAAGTTCTGATGTGCTGAAATGGTTTTCGGCAGCCTGTTAGGAGGCTTGGAGGGCCACATGCGATGCAGATCGCGATGCGGCCTTGGCAGAACGAAGCTCAGACGCAGCGACCGTTTCGTCGGCGTTGAGCAATACCCAGCTATCGGGGTGGGTGAGAATCTGTTGAACGAAGCGCGTGTGTATCGCATGCCCCGAGCGCTCGGCGATCAAGTGCCCGATAAAGGGTACGCCGAGCAACGAAAAGTCTCCGATCAGGTCCAGGATCTTGTGTCGTACGAACTCATTGGCAAAGCGGAGGCCTGATTCATTGAGAATGCCGTCTTGAGAGAGGACGATCGTATTGTCCAGGTTGCCGCCCTGGCCAAGCCCGCGAGCCCAAAGGGCTTCCACTTCCTGCAAGAACCCGAATGTCCTGGCATCTGCGATCTCGCGCTCAAACGCATGGGCTGAGTGCTCATAGGCGTAGGTCTGAGTCTGGATCAAAGGATGATTGTAGTGGATCGAGTAGGTGATCTTGGTGGTCGAGGACGGTTCGATGCGAACTCGACGAGCTCCATCCACCACCTCGAGAGGCCGTGTGATTTTCAGATAGGGTTGCCGCCGGCTCTGGGGAACAATTCCGGCTGACCGAATTAAGCGAACGAAGTGTGCCGCACTGCCGTCCATGACGGGAACCTCACCGGCATCAACCTCCACATATACGTTATCGATGTCGAGTCCCGCCAATGCGGCTAGGATGTGCTCGATCGTCTTTACCTGAAACCCGTTGCCGCTGATCGCGGTGCAGAGTTCCGTAGGCACCAAATGCTCGACGGAAGCTGAGATGGAGGCTCCGGCATGGCCGTTCCGGTTTACAAATACGACGCCTGTATTAGGTGGAGCAGGCCTGAGCGTGAGGGTGACGGGCTGTCCAGAGTGGAGCCCAACTCCTGCACAACTCACTGCATTCGCTACGGTTTGTTGAGCTCTCACAAAGTCACCTCAGTAAATTACACAGGGGGGTATCAGCAACTCGTGTGCCAGCCGGTGTTTTTTCGAAAAATGATCATAATACATTGATACTACAAGACAAATATTTAAGTGTGGCGGCACGAGGTCATGTTGCAAAAACACGACACCTGTGACTTTTCAAGGGTTATTGAATCGTAATTTACGCCCCTATCATGACATGACGAATCAGCGCAACTGAACATGGAATCGATCACCGCGACTGGCAGCAAGGGTTGAAGGAAGTGGCTCACTGTCCGTTAGTGGCTGAAAAGGAATATGTGATGATCGGTCAGTGTAGGAAAAGCCGCGAGCCGCTAGTCAGACCAGGGACGTTTCCACTTGGTGGCCACAACAACTATGGACGGGGATCCAACTCGATGAGTCCTTTCCGAATGGCCAGGATTGCGGCCTGAGTGCGATCATAGACTTGGAGTTTATGAAAGATATTCCGCACGTGGTTCTTGACGGTTTTTTCGCTCAGGTCCAAGTTATTGGCAATTTCCTTGTTCGTCTTGCCGTCTGCAACCAAGCGTAAAACCGTGATCTCTCGTTCCGTCAGATCGTGCTCGACCCACCCAGGCTTTTTCCCCTTCTTCTGGGACATCAAGGAGAACTCAGCCAAGATCTTGCTCGCTACGGATGGATGGATCAGTGACTCGCCCTTGTAGATCGCACGAATCGCGGCGACGATCTGAGAGGACTCGGAATCCTTTAAGAGATATCCGGTGGCGCCGGCGCGCACCAAATCAAAGATGTATTGTTGCTCGTCATACATGGTCAGGGCCACGACGCCAATGTGAGGGAACTCACGCTTGATCTGTCTGGTCGCTTCGACCCCGCCCATCCGGGGCATGCTCACGTCCATCAGCACGACGTCAGGGACCAACGTCTTCACCTTCTCGACCGCTTCCATGCCATCCTGGGCCTCGCCTACGATAAGAATGTCGTCTTTCGTCTTGAGGATTGCAGCCAGTCCTTCTCGTACGACGCGATGGTCGTCCGCGATGAGCACCTTAATCTTCTCCATGGGATATCGTCTCCTTTTTGACCAGGGGGATGTCGACGACGATCGTTGTGCCACGCCCTTTCTTAGACTCAATTTTGCCTTCACCGCCCACGAGTCGAGCCCGCTCCAGGATTCCGCGAATCCCGAAGTGATCCCACTTGTCGGGATCACGCAGCACTGTGTCCATGTCGAATCCCACGCCGTTGTCCCCGATGGTGACCCGGAGGCGTTCGGGGTCGATGTCCAGCCCCACGGTTACCCGAGTCGCTTTCGCATGTCTCTCCACGTTGCTGAGGGCTTCTTGCACAATGCGAAACAGGAAGATCTTGGTGCGCGGAAACAAGATCTGTTCATCGCCGGATACGCGGAACTGTGTCTTGATATGATACTGGGTCTCATACGAGGTGAGATAGTTGGTAAGGGCTGGGAGCAGCGCCATCTTGTCATAGTGGAGCGGGCGGAGATTGAAGATGACTTGCCGCGCCTCCTGGATGGCCAGCTTCAGTTGGGCTTTGCTTTCGCGCAAGGTGGCCAGGCTGGCTTTCGGATCTTTTCGAATCAGTTGCTGGCTCAAATCCAGTTTGAGATTCACCCCCGCCAAGCTCTGCACGAGGCCGTCGTGCATTTCGCAGGCAATGCGTGTCCGTTCCTCCGTCACCGCCACACCCGTTTCCTTGACATACAGTCGATAGAGCGATTGGTACTTGTTCAAGGTTTTCTCGATCTCTGCCGTGGCGCGGATGCGGGCATCAATGAGGTCCCACATAAATTTTGCGCTGGCCCCGCCGATAATCGTGACGCCCATCCGGTGGAAGTCTTGGAGCAACTCCCAGACTTTGGCATCGCCAGACACGTCGATGATGAGATCCACGCGCTCGAGGTCCAGGAGCCGACGGTAATCGCGGGTCACGGGGATGCCGAGCCGTTTGGCCAGTGCGATGCCCGGGGCGTTTGCCAGGATTTCGGCCACGCCCACGATTTGCACCAGCGGGTCTGTCGCAAAGATCTCCATCAGTGCCGTGCCGCCGCGGCCTGCGCCGATGATCGCCACATGCGTGCCGCTCGGCGCTCCGGTCTTGCGTGGTTGTCCGGGAGACTTGGCTTGGGTTGTCGGCATCTTGACGCCTACTCGCTGAAAAATTGTACCATGTTGTAGACCAACGAACGGCGGAAGGACATGGAGATGATGATGAGGAGAGAGGAGGGACCCTGAGGCCCTCACCGCTCGCGGCGTTGCTGGGCCAACGTTCTCAGCTCGTCCATGAACTGGTCAATGTCTTTGAACTCGCGGTAGACAGACGCAAAGCGTACATAGGCAACCTGATCCAGTTGATGAAGCTCTTTCATCAACTCTTCGCCTACGATCCGGCTCTCGATTTCTGTCTCACCCATTTCCTGAATGCGTTTCTCGATGCGATCCGTCACTGCTTCGATAGTGGCGGTACTGATGGGCCGTTTTTCGCAGGCCTTCTTGAGACCAGCGAGAATTTTTGAACGGTCGAAGGACTCCCGGCGGCCGTCCTTTTTTACCACCACGGGAAGGATTTCATCGACGCGTTCGTAGGTGGTGTAGCGACGCTTGCAGCCGAGACATTCGCGGCGGCGGCGAATAACCTCACCCTCCTTCGCCATGCGCGAGTCTACGACCTTGTCTTCGAGTTCATCGCAGAACGGACATTTCACAGGCGGTGATCCTGCCCCGTCTGACGCGGTTTAGTAGGAATAAAAGATTGGAAAACGGCTGCAGAGCGTTTTGGCCTGAGTGCGGACTTCCTCGAGCATCGCGGGGTCGTGCCGATGCTGCAGCACCCGGTCGACCAAGCCCACAATCTCTTTCATCTCGGCTTCCCGCATTCCACGGGTCGAGACAATGGGAGTTCCCAGTCGAATGCCACTGGCGACGGCCGGTGGCTTCTCGTCGTAAGGCACGGCATTCTTGTTCACGATAATGCCGGCAGCGCCCAAGGCCGCGTCCGCTTCTTTGCCTGTAATACCCTTGTTGGTTAGATTTATCAGCATCAGGTGCGTATCCGTGCCGCCAGACACAATCTTGTACCCACGGTCGAGGAGCCCTTGGGCCAGCACCTTCGCATTGGCGATGACCTGCTGTTGGTAGCGCGTAAATGCCGGCGAGAGGGCTTCCTTGAAGGCGACGGCCTTCGCCGCGATCACATGCATTAAGGGTCCGCCTTGTATTCCGGGGAAGATAAGTTTGTCGACCGCTTTGGCATACTCAGCCTTGCACATCACGACGCCACCCCGGGGTCCGCGCAGGGTTTTGTGGGTGGTCGTGGTGACAAAGTCGGCATAGGGAACAGGATTCGGATGGAGCCCCGCGGCGATCAGCCCGGCGATGTGGGCGATGTCGACCAACAGATAGGCACCGACTGACTTGGCGATCTGTTGGAATCGTGGGAAATCGAAGGTGCGCGCATAGGCACTGGCGCCTACGACGAGCATGCGTGGCCGGCATTCCTCCGCCAGCTTCTGCACCGCGTCATAGTTGATGATTTCGGTCTCACGGTCCACGCCGTAGGAGAACACACGGAACAGGATCCCTGAAAAATTGACCTTGCTGCCGTGGGTGAGGTGACCGCCTTGGGCGAGGTCCATGCCCAGGATGGTGTCACCGGTTTTCAGCACGGAAAGGTAGGCCGCCATATTGGCTTGCGATCCTGAGTGAGGCTGCACGTTCACGTGTTCCGCGCCGAAAATCTGCTTACACCGCTGGATGGCGAGATCCTCCACGGTGTCCACATGCTGACACCCGCCGTAGTACCGTTTTCCAGGGTACCCTTCGGCGTACTTATTGGTCATGAGGGATCCCTGAGCGGCCAGGACGGCGGGACTAGCGAAGTTCTCCGAGGCGATCAGAAGCAGCCTGTCACGCTGCCGCTCTTCCTCGGCGGCAATCGCGGTATAGACATCCGGGTCTGTGGCTTTGAGTGCGTCTAAAGAACCGACCGCATCGTTCATGACAGCTCGTTCCTTCATTATCAGGATACTGATAAAGTCCACCAGCCTTACGCATTGTGGCGGTGAAGCGCGAGACTGGAGAATGACACAAGTGGACAGATTGTTCGCTCCACCTTACTCGCCTACTTCGCCGTCTGCGGTCTGGTTGGCGACCTTCTTAGCATCCAGCGGGGTCGTTCCTGTTATCCCACGAATTGCCGCAATATAATTGCAGCAGCCCGTTAGGCCTCAGCGGGAGTCGTTTCGGTTTCCTGTTTCTTCACGACGTGGACCATCACGGTTGCAGTCACGTCCCGTGGAAGCTTGATCGGCACGGTGAAGGTGCCGAGTTCTTTGATCGGATGGTCCAGCTGGATCTTGCGCCGATCCACCGTAAATCCCTGTTCAGCCAATCTTTCTGCAAGGTCTTTAACCGTGACCGACCCGAACATCTTGTCGTCCTTGCCGACTTGGGCCTGCACCGTGAGGGACACGGCCGAGATGCTCCTGGCGTGGGTTTCGATCTCCAGCTTTTCTTTTTTCGCCCGTTCGCCGGCTACGCGCTTGATATGCTCAAACGCCTTGATGCTGCGACTGTCGGCCAGCACCGCTTTTTTTCGTGGGAGCAGAAAGTTCCGTGCGTACCCATCTCTCACATCGAGGAGATCTCCGAGATGCCCGACCCCGTCCATCGTTTCTTGTAAAATGACTTTCATTCCCCTAACTCCTTCTGTTGGAAAGGAAAAGAGGATACTGGGGGGGCAGCAAAAAGTCAATTCGCAATGTGCAGAACAATGTACATAAGATGCTTCGCTGGGCATGGTCGCGGGACGATTGTGAGCGGGAGATTCCCCATGACAGGCTGGACAGGTGTAAGAGGCCGACCGTATGATGGCGGCCGCTATACGAGGATAACCTCCCAATAAAATCTTATGACTGCGCGAGATCTTCTCGAAATATGGGCGCCCTGGCTTGAAGCAGAACAGAAACGGGTGAGCGGCACGGCGCTTGACCAGCCAATCACTCAGGTGGCAGGCCGACTTGTGCACACTATTGGTACGCTTCATCTGTATGAGCTGACGCTCCCAGACGGCTCGTCCATTGAGCATGACACTCCCCTCTCGATTATCCCTCCAGACGACATGGAGCCAACCGAAGGCATCGTGCTTGGCGGGCAAAGCAACGTGGTCCTCGTGCAGACATTCGATGCCATCGGACAGTCCTGTACCGACGCGACCGTGATTCCTGATTGGGCCGGGCTTCTGGCTACGTCGGCCAAGCGATTGCGCGACATGCTCGCGCAGCCTGACGTCTATCGACTCGGTCCGGCAGACCGCTTGGCTCCCCTCCTCGAGGCGGCGACGGGAGCGAAGGAACTTTCCGGGGCAGACACCGGCTCGTCAATCCTCACGACCGTCTGGGCGGACGAACTCTCAGCGCGACGGCAGCGATTGGCCATGCTTGCGATCGAACTAATTCGCGCGAATAAGCGCATCCTGGTGGTCTGTCCTGATCATCAGGCGGCGGATGTACTCGTCGGAACCATCGCGCGAGCTATGAAAGCCGTGGGGCTCATGTATCAGACGTGGGTGAGTCGCTATGAGATGGCGTTGGCCCAGCAGGTCGAGGGCATCGGGATTCAGGAGTTGGGGTTCGAAGCGCAGATGCATCAGTTCTATGCCAAGTCGCGCGCAGATAAGGCCGCGCTCCGGTGCAAGTACGATCGATTCCGCGAACTGACGCCCGTACTGGCGTACAAGGGGCAGAAGCAAAAGGATCTCGATGAAGTGCGCCTCCTGGAATGGCGGTTGCTGACGCAGGTCAGCGACCTACAGGCCAAGATCAAAGACGTGAATGCCACTTTGGCTGAGTATGAGAACCTCCCGCTCTTCCGACGGCTCAGCCTGCAGGCCTTCGGGAAAAACGTCGAATCGCTGCATCAATACCTCGAGCTGTATGAGAGTCAGTGCGTCGAGCTGAGAGGGGAACTCGATGTCGCCAAGGCACGCATCAAGGAACTCGTGCCGGAAGCCGCTGTGCCGAAAGACATGCGACCGGAGTTTGATGAGCTCAAAGATGACATCGTCCGGCTGGGCGGGACAAAAAAGATCCGGGAATTACTCGCGGCCGAAGAAGACACGAACCGCCAGGCTTTCATTCAGAATCGGCGGCTCGTGGTTACCACGGCATCGCGAGTGCTGAGCGATCCCCTGTTCAGTCGCGTCCGGTTTGATGTCTTGATCGCCGATGAGGCGCCGTGGATCGCGGCGGCCTCGTTGCTCGGCGCCGCCGGGCTCGTCCACGAGCGGATCGTGATCAGCGGTGACCGGCGCGATATCGCATCGGCCGGACTGTGGGCGGCACCCGAGTCGGAGCTTCGGTGATTGGAGCCGCTTGCTTGACGGGGACCTCACTTATTCAGGATAATCCGCTTCCACCTCGATGTGCCGAAGTGGCGAAACTGGCAGACGCACTAGATTCAGGGTCTAGCGCCCGCAAGGGTGTGCGGGTTCAAATCCCGCCTTCGGCACCAATCATCGTTCCCCGCTCCTATCAAGGCGTTCCCGCGTTTCCAGACCATCTTTTTGAATACCTGCTAACACCCTTTCGGGCGTCTGTTTGGGCTGAATTGTCAAGTGACTTGTCCGAATGGGGGTCTAGTACCCTCACGGCTGAGGTCCGGTGTTTGGGGGAACGGTGAGCATAGCGGAGCGTCATCGTTGGCGACGTATGCCCCAGGAGGTTGCTCACGGTAGCCAAGGGCACCCCGCGCATGATGAGGGCCTCTCCGAGAGGCCCCTATGCCCTTCTCAGTTCGCCCTCACCGTCGATTTCCCGTGCAACGCGCTGTCACGTTCAACGCGAGTCCGCTCCTTAGGCTGCAGGCATACTTTTCTGGTTGTGGCGCAAGAATAGCTTATAGCTTGACGGCGTGCGCCATGGTGCTAGCATCTTCCTCAAGACGTGCTGAGCCACGCTGACTGTCCTATTCCCTCGCGCTTCCTGATTCCTTGCTGCGCGGCTGACTCCCTCGTCTTCGCCACTTGCCACGCCCAGTTTTTTGAAGTGCTGCGTTTCTTTGTGTTGAACGACAGGAGCGTAACCATTCACCTGCCTGAAAGGAGAGGCGGCACATGGATAATCAGTTCAACGTTTTCCTCCAGCGAAGCTCGATTATGAACACATGTTGGTTGCTGCAAGCATGCATCGTATTGGCAGTCGGAGTGGGGCTCGTGTCGTGCACGAAAGTGCAGAAAGATCAGGGTATGACCCAGCCAGCGGCGGTCAGTCAGTTACCGAGCCCCTGCCAGCCTGTAGGATTGTCCTCCACCGGAGCGCCGGAGTTTTGTGTGAATGTGACAGAGATACAGCTGTTCAGTCATGAGACAAAAGTTGATGTCGGTCTGTCGCTCTTGAACCGAACTGGGCACAGGCTCTTCATCACGTTGATCGGGCTCACTTCTCTGACAGACAGCAGCGGAAGACAATGGAATACTGGGGATAGCAAAGGTCTTGGCGGCCCCAATAATCCGGTGCCCTTAGAGCCAGACCGAGAAACGCAGGGAGCAATCTCGTTCTACCAAAATGGACAATCTCCTATGGACCTGACCTTCTCGCTGCGTGGAGAAATTGGCATAATGAAGATGGACTCTCGCGGTCAAGCGGTCCCAGGTCAGATTGCAATAAAACGCGCTGTCAACCTCTCGGGGATTCGTATCCAGCAACAGCCACCGCAGGCTACTGGCGCTGCGGAACAGAACAAGGACACCAAGCTTGCTCAATTGTCTCCTCGGCGCGCTAACTCCGCGACGCCTAAGTCATCGGCTTCGTCGAAGTCGTCCGCACCTGAGGCAGTCATGGGGGCGTCAGCCAGCGGGAAACCGAATAGCAAGAAGCCAGCATCGGTCAACGCAGGTCATTCACCCGATCAAAGGTTGAATACCATCGATTCTGCGGCGGGCAATGCCGCGACAAGCAAAAGCGGATCGAAATCCGTCGGGAGCGGCTGGTCAGGCCCGGACGTGATCGGTTTGCGCATCGGCATGACGCCTGATCAGGCCCGCGAGAAGTTCAAGTCGCATGGTTTCGGATCATCGACCAAATCCCCGAAGAGACCCTTTGACAGTTATTCTGAGGGCTCGAACAGGCTTGCATTTGTTCTTCCCGGGCAGGCTCCGCAGCCTGTGCCAAACACGAAATATGTAGCCCAGATATCCGGTGTTATTAATGACACAAAATATCCTGCAACTGAGAACGCAGGTGAGCTTCTTACCATATTCTTTGGACCGGTTCCTGGACAGGAGGGAATTGTGTTGCTCAATCGGACCGAGTATATTCCGGCCAGCAAGAAGCCGACTGTTGACGTCTTCGCGAAGTCACTAGTGGAAAAATACGGGCCTCCCACCGAGTTGCTACCGGATTCGTCCGGTATATATCGATGGCGCTACGACAGCGATGGAACACTGCGTAAACCCGTCCCCGCAACTAGTTTCGTCGGCTGCCCCAGACTGAGACCGGGCGTCGTCGAATTCCAGCCCCTAGGGTCTCCCCTGATGATTCAGGAGTATAAGCAGTCGGTGCCCAGGTGTGGTGCCATCTTCCTTGAGGTGGTCTTGGGGTTCGAGGGTTTTAACTATGCTGGGCCCGGGACGCTGATCAAAAATCACACCACTCACATGACGGGACTTGATGCGACCATACGGGCGTTGGAGGCTGCCAAAGGGATCGTCGATAAGGCTCAAACAGAGGCGAGCGGGGCTGTGATTAAGAAGGGACGGCAGCAAGAGCTGAGTCTTTAGACTTTTGCTCTGTACGGAGAAAGAAGGGTCTGACGATGCATCGCAAGGCACCGCACAGCGTGTTCAGGATGCGATCACTGGCCAAGTTCTCCGCAGAATGGATCGTCACAAACGAGCAACGAACTATCCAAATTTAAGTGGGGCAGGACAATGCGAGTTCGCAACGATGGTCACTCGATAGGCGTCACCGTCGAGGGTGGCCGGCTGGACTGTCTCCGTTTCTCCACGTCCTGATCGATCACCTTCAAGGCATCCAACTGGGACTCTAGCTCCGCAATGCGCTTCTCTTGCTCTCTGATTTGTCGTTGAAGCGACCGCACGACACTGGAGTCGCCAGCAGCCGGATCGCGTTTTTGGTCTACTGAGCTGGCAGGAAGTATTCCGCACGCAGTCAGCGCGATCAGCCCACAGCAGACCACCTCCTAAGATGCTCCAGGTCCTTTTGCACGTGACGCTCATTGTCTATGTGTGTCACTTGGTGCCATATCTCGCAAGAAATTTCCTGATTCTGACCAGTCCCAGGAGAGGCGCGATGGATTGGTGTGGCTAGGCGTGGGGGTCCCCAACTGGCCCCCCGCCTGCCGAACAAGGCCGGGGGGTCGTTCTGTCAGGTGTTACCCGGGTATTATTTTTCATGACAGACCGAGCCGAACACCGACAAAGAGAGACAAAGAGAAGCAAGTACGGTTTGAGCGATCGTCAGAGTGGAAGAGGGGATTGCCGCTCCTATCAAGCACTTCAGGAATCCCCCCTCATACAATCCCGCCTTCGGCACCACTCCTTCCTCCCCCTTTTGCCCCCTAGAACTCTTCAAGAGTAGAATTCGTACCTTGCGAAAGCGCGGGCATGCGCAAGAGAATTGGTCTGTTCGGCTCCACCGGAGAGTAGGAATTTCATGAGAATCGTGGTCAGCGGCGGAACGGGGTTCATCGGTCGGCCCTTATGTGCCTCGCTCTGTCAGGAGGGGCATCGGGTCACGCTCCTCACGAGAAGGAAGGAAGAGGCGCAACGATCGTGTGGCTCAACTGTCACGGCTGTTGAGTGGAATGGTCGAAAGGCAGGAGTCTGGGAGCATTGTCTCGAAGGTGCCGATGCAGTCATCAATCTAGCTGGTGCGCCGATTGCCGATGGGCGCTGGACCGATGCCCGCAAGCGACTCATCAGCGAAAGCCGGGTTCACACCACTCGTCTGGTGGTAGAAGCCATGTCCCGCCGGTCTTTGAAACCGCGCACGCTGATTAGTGCCTCCGGTATCGGCTACTACGGGGCCAATGATGATCGTCTGCTGGATGAGGGAGCCGCACGCGGCCAAGGCTTTCTGGCCGATCTCTGTCTCGCGTGGGAAGCGGAGGCGCTTCGGGCTGAGGAGTTCGGTGTGCGAGTCGTCATGTTGCGGACCGGAATGGTGCTCGAACAAGACGGCGGCGCCTTGCCGAAGATGTTGTTGCCATTTAGGCTTTTTGCGGGCGGTCCGATCATGCCGGGAACTCAGTGGGTGTCGTGGATCCATCGGCGTGATCACATCGGATTGATCCAGTGGGCGCTCACGACGCCCCGCGTCTCTGGTCCCCTCAATGCGGTGGCTCCTGAGCCTGTGACGATGAATCGGTTCTGCGAGATGCTCGGGCAAGTCCTCCACCGGCCGTCTTGGCTTCCAGTGCCTGGCTTCGCGTTATACGTGGCCTTGGGTGAACTGGGGACGCTCATGACCACGGGCCAACGGGTCAATCCGGCGATGGCGCTCTCCGGGGGATACGCCTTTCACTATCCGACACTTGAACCGGCCTTGCGGGCGATCATGACGAAGGGGTAGAAGAATGTTGGAGAGGTTCCTCGGTACACAACAGGGGACGAGATGACGACCTTGCCGCTCCGTCTTGGCATCAGCCGTTGTCTCCTCGGTGAAGAAGTCCGGTTCGATGGGGGACATAAGCGGGACAATTTTCTGACGGATGTGTTGGGCCGACTATGTGGAGTGGGTCCCCGTCTGTCCGGAGGTTGAGGCAGGACTAGGCACTCCTCGCGAGGCGATGCAGCTGGTCGGCGATCCTCAGTATCCCCGACTCGTGACGATCAAGAGTGGGACAGATCACACACGCGCACTGGAGATGATAACCACGAAGCGTATTGAGGAACTTCAGAATTTGGATATATCCGGGTACGTCTTTAAGAAGGGTTCGCCGAGCTGCGGTATCGAGCGGGTTCGTATTTACAATAAGCATGGGAAACTCAGCCGGAACAGGGTCGGACTCTTTGCGAGGGCCTTTATCGAGCGGTTTCCGCTGATTCCGGTCGAGGAAGAAGGGCGGCTCTGCGATCCTACGCTCAGAGAGAATTTTATCGAGCGGGTCTTCTGTTACCGCCGCTGGCAGGATCTTGTTCAGAGCGGAGTCACGAGTCAGGCTCTGGTGCAGTTCCATACGATCCACAAATATTTGCTCTTGGCCCATCACCCGCAGCAATACGAGGTGCCGGGGCGGCTGATCGGTCAGGCTCATCAGCACCGTCCCAAGGAACTCGTCCACCAGTATGGGGAACTGTTCATGAAAACGTTGGCCGTAAAGGCGACGGTACGCAAGCACGTGAACGTGTTCCAGCACATCCTGGGGTATTTCAAGGAGCGGCTCGGCGCTCACGAGAAAGCCGAGCTGTTGGGCGTGATCGGCGATTATCATCACGGGCTCACGCCTTTGATTGTCCCTCTGACGTTGATCAAGCACTACGTCCAGATCTTTGACGTGAGCTACATTCGGGATCAGGTCTATCTCAATTCGCATCCAATAGAAGTCATGATGCGCAATCATGTATAAATCTTCATGTCTGAAGAAAGGAGTGCGTTGATGGCGGCTGTTGTACGGGGAGTGATTCTTGTGGGACACGGGGGCATTCCCAAAGGTTGCCCACAGGAATTGGTCACGAAACTGAAACGGTTGGAGGCTCAGCGGCGTGCCGCTAAGATGCCTCCCTCGCCGGAAGAACTTGAGCTGGATACAAAGATCCGCCAGTGGCCGAGGACGCCGGAGACGGACCCCTATCAATCTGGACTTGAGGCGGTGGCTGCTCAGTTGCGAGCCAACCTGGGGGAGGTGCTCTTTGCCGTGGCCTACAACGAGTTCTGTGCGCCGACGTTGGAAGACTCGGTGGAGGAGCTGATCAAGCAGGGCGCGACCCGTATCACCGTGACCACGACGATGTTTACGCCGGGCGGTTCTCACTCTGAGGTTGAGATTCCGGAAATCCTCGATCATCTACGGCCGCAGCATCCAGGGGTCGAACTCCGTTACGCCTGGCCTTTCGATCTGTTGATGGTTGCCAAGCTGTTGCAGGAGCAGGTGGCGCGGTTCGGCTGACGTTCGAGCCTACCGCAACGTGCAGTGAGCATCGAACGACGCGGACGCTCCCTGCTCACAGCGCGCTCTGGCCTTAGCCTTTGGTCCCATCGATTGGATCGCGGGGCTGCCGGACGAGAGCGACACCGCTGATGGCTGCAAGAGAGTGCCCGGCATGTACACCGACGTGATGTCGGAGATGAGGACTGACCTGGAGGGCTGCGGATAGTAGGCAGGAATGATCGTCTCAGGATTCAGATAGCCAAACGTGCTTGTTGCGAGAGCCGAAACAGGCGAATTGGGGACTGGACATCCGTTCAAACAGACGAGCCCGGGCGGTGAGTTCAAGAGGGTCAGGGCGTTGCTCGGGAGAACGATGCCGGTCAGAAATGCGGAGATCCCGCCAATCGCTGGTAGTTGCCCGAATCCCCAAGCGTGCCCGGATTGACGCAGACCTTGATTGGCGCCACTTGTGTGCCGACTACCCCGTTGAAGGCTTGCAGCGTCGAATTGCCTCCCGCGGTCAGATGCGGACCGGCTCCTCCTCCGCTCAGAATCGATCCTCCCAACGCAGACAGATCGACCGTTCCCGCCGGCGCACTCACTGAGGTGATCGTCATGTCTCCGGTGCTGTTGCTGATAGCGATGTTACCACCGGTGGCACTGACTGTGCCGAGGGTCACCGCATCAGCTTCGCTGATGAAGATGCCGCCGGCCGTCGTCGACGCGTTGAGGACATTCACAGTCGTGTGCAATGGATCGCCAGTTGTGCCGATGCTGTTGGCCGCGATCAGGTTGGCGGTGGAGGCGGTCAGATTGTTCGCTCCCACGTTGCCGTCTAAGATCGAGCCCGTGAGCGCAGGTCAACGAGACAGACCGGTTCCGGCGTTTACTACCTCGTTGAGCGTGAGGTTCCCTGTGTTGGCCGTGAGGGTGACGTTGTTATTGCCGAAGGTGATGCCGGTGGTGGCGCCGACCGTGCCGACAGAGAGCGCGTTGGTATCCGTGTATTGGATCGCTCCGGTTGTGTTCGCGGCCAATGTTGTGACGTCGTTACTCCCGTTTGTGAGGATAAAAGCCCCGCCGCCCAGGAGACGTAACCCCGATGCCGTAATCGCCGCCGTTTGGGTTACGGCTCCGCCGGTCTGCAGGGTGATGGTCCCAGCGCCGGCATTCAATCCCGTGACGGCAGGGTGGAAGGTATCGGCTGTCGCGCCGACGCTGCCAATCGTGAACCCATCGATCTCGGTCAATGCGAGATTGCCCGCACCAGTTTGAGCCGCGAACGTCGTAACGTTGTTCGTTGGTTGCGAGAGGGTAATCCCTGTACCAGCGGAGAGGCCCAGCGTGCCTGCGGACAGTGCACCGGCTGTCTGAGTGATAGCACCGGTGGTGGTATGCGAAAGTTCCGGACCCAAGCGTCAGATTCGTGCCGAGATCGATGCCGCCCGATCCGCTGACTACACCGAGGTTCTGGTTTCCGCTCACATAGGACGCGTTTTCGAGCGTGACCGATCCGACCCCACCATTGACGAAGGTCATGGCGCTCGGCGCGGCGGCGACGCCTGTGACATAGATGTTCCCAGTGTGCGTCGGACGACCGATGGTGAAACTACCGGCGGTGATGCTTCCGAAATTCGAACCGTAGTACACATTGGTCACCCGTCCGGTATTCGCATCGCCGAACTCAATGGTGCTCGTCAAAACGTTGGGTGCTAAGGTGAAGGCGCCGGTGCCTGCGTTGATGCTTGCGCCGTTAGGATTGAGCGTATCGGTGAAGGAACTGATCGGTCCGTTGCCGGTCGTTGCGATCGTGGTACCACCGGTCAGGTTGATCGTCGGGGCATCGACGGTGATCCCGGCTCCCGCTGCGCTGTTGGTCGCATTGTCACCGAACGTGATGGCTCCGCCTGTTGAGGTCAAGGTGGTGGCTTGATTCATGGTCACGTTGTCGTTGTAGGTCTGATTTCCTGATGTCGCGACGGAAGCGCCATTGACGGCCGTGGTGCCACCGGCGTTGGTCATCAAGCTCGTGAGGGGCGCTGTATCTCCTACTGCGCCGCTGGAGGGTCGCGCCCGTGGTATTCACGGTTAGATCTTCCGGGCGCCGTTCACGGTATTGTTGAACGTGATTGCCTGGTTGCCCGAGCTTGTGAGTGTCGTTGCGCTGCCAATGACACGGCATCGTCATAGGTTTGTATCCCGCTGGTGGTGAGTGCGCCGGTGAGTTCAGTGGTTCCGCCGTTGCTGGTACTCAGATTGTTGATGCCGGTGAAGTTGGCCCCGTCGATCGTGGTCGTGCCGCTGAAATTCAACGCAAGGTTGAAGCCGCCGCCGGTGACCGTCGAGCCAAACGTGGGCGTTGTGCCGGTCAAGATCGTATTCGCCCCAAGCGTGACCGCATCGTTGTAGGTCTGCGCACCGGTCGTCCTGACGCTGCCGCCATTGATCCTGGTCGTACCTACTGCATTGGTCGTGAGACTGGTCAAGGCGGTACTATTACCGACGGCGCCGGCAAAGAGCGTAATGCCGGTGTTGCCAGCGGTGAGGCTCTGGGTTCCGTTCACGGTGCCGTTGAAGGTGATATTGCCACTGCCGGTCGAGACGGTCGTGTCGCCACCTAACGTGATCGCGGCACCAGCTGTCCCGGCGGTAACAGCGCTGTTGGTGGTCGTAAAGGTGCCATTCAACGTAACGGTGTTCTCATTGTAGGTCTGAGCGCTAGTGGTGGTGACGTTCCGGAGAGAGACAGACCCAGGCAGGTCGGTGGTGAGCGACGTTAAGGCAAGTGTTCCTCCGACGTTCCCGCTGAAGGTTGTCGTCCCGTTCGTGTTCACAGCGAGGGTCCGATTCGCGCCCGATGAGTTCAGCGTGTCGCTGAAAGTCACGTTCCCGCCGGTGCCTAATCCGGCGCTCCCGCCGCTTGCTGTAATCGTCGTGTTGGCTAGAGAAGAGCCGCATCAACAAGCGTGACGTTGCCGCCTGCACCGGCTGTCCCGCTCCCTGATCGGTTCCCGCCGGTCGTCGTGATATTCCGCATGGGTGATCGTTGGCGTGGCGCCGCCTGCGTCCAACGATACTGCTCCGCCATTCCCGCCAGAGGCATTGCCTGCAAGACCGTTCCCACCGATCGTTGAAACGGCCGCCACTGTGACGTTCCCGCCGATCGATGTCGCACTCACATTGCCGCCGTTCCCGCCGAATTGGTTTGCCCCATTCCCAGCGGATCCAGTCGCGGTGAGCGTCGTGGCGGTAAGAGTGCCCGCGCCAGTGAGCGAGATGGTGCCGGCATTGCGGCCGGCGGTGTTCGCATTGGCTGTCCCGCCGGATGCCGTGATGGTTGTGAGAGTCGTGCCGCCGGTCGAGGTCGCGGAGATGTTGCCACCCGTGCCGTTGAGGCCACCCGTCGTCGTCAGTGCCCCGGAGCTCACCGTCGTACCGGCGGAGGGTGATGGAACCCGCGACACCGCCAGCGCCGATGCCGGTGGCGGCGCCGGTTGAGGTCGTGACCCCGCCCGTCGTGGTGAGTGTGCCGGTACCGATGCTCGACACGAGTCCCGCATTGCCGCCGGCCTGATCCGTACCGAGCCGCGGCCCCGCCGCTGGCCGTGATCAATCCGGTGACCGTGCGGTCTACACCCGTGATCGTGATCATGCCGCCGGCCGCGCCGGCATGCGTGCCGCCGGCCACGGCCGCGCCACCCGTCGTGGTGATCGTACTCGTGACGTTGACGGTGCTTGCCGAGTTGAGGACGACGGCCCCGCCCGGGCCCTTCGTACCGCCACTGGTGTTGATCGCCGCGGTTTGCAGGATTGCCCCCGCCGTCGCGTTGTTTTGCGTGACGGCCACACTCCCCGCTGCGCCGCCAGCGCCTCGTTCCGATCGCATTGCCTGTGCGCGCCGTCAACGCGCCAGTGGTGATGTTGCCGGTCGTCGCGGAACTGTTCGTGAGACTGATCACACCACCGTTGCCGCCGGCTGCGTCGCCGGTGCCGGCGTTGCCGCCGCTCGCGGTCAACGTACCAGCCGACGTAGTGAGTGTGCCGTTGGACGTCACGGTCATGTTGCCCGCGTGGCCACCGGCTTGGTTCGCGACGCCGCTCCCGTTGCTGCCCGAAGTGGTAATGGCACCGGTCGTGGTGACAGTCAGGCCAGAGAGGTTGACTGACTCCACCATTGGTGCCGGCCGTCCCGGCGAGCGCGGTACCGCCGGTTGTCTGGATGGTGGAGGCCGCCGCAAACTGCAAAGCACCTTGAGATGACAGCGTCACAGCCCCGCCCGTGCCGTTTGATCCACCGACAGTGTTGATCGCCCCGGTCTGCAAGAACGCTCCGGCGGCACTGTTCGTGGCGCTAACCGACCCCGCTGCTGACGATCCGGTGCCAATCGCGTTCCCCGTACGCGCTGTGACCGTGCCCAGGGACACATTCCCTGCACCGACTGTTCGTCACGGAGATCGTCCCGCCAGTCCCACCGTTCGCCGTACCTGTTCCCGCATTACCGCCGCTCGCCGCTAGGTTCCCGGTCGTGACTCCGTTGGTCGAGGTCACTTGGATAGTTCCACCGTTCCCGCCGAATTGGTTTGCCCCATTCCCAGCGGATCCAGTCGCGGTGAGCGTCGTGGCGGTAGAGTGCCCGCGCCAGTGAGCGAGATGGTGCCGGCATTGCGGCCGGCGGTGTTCGCATTGGCTGTCCCGCCGGATGCCGTGATGGTTGTGAGAGTCGTGCCGCCGGTCGAGGTCGCGGAGATGTTGCCACCCGTGCGGTTGAGGCCACCCGTCGTCGTCAGTGCCCCGGAGCTCACCGTCGTACCGGCGAGGGTGATGGAACCCGCGACACCGCCAGCGCCGATGCCGGTGGCGGCGCCGGTCGAGGTCGTGACCCCGCCCGTCGTGGTGAGTGTGCCGGTACCGATGCTCGACACGAGTCCCGCATTGCCGCCGGCCTGATCCGTACCGACCGCGGCCCCGCCGCTGGCCGTGATCGCGCCGGTGACGGTCCGATTGACGCCTGTGATGGTGACATTACCGGCAGCTGCTCCGGCGTGGGTGCCACCAGCCACCGCTGCACCGCCTGATGTCGTGATCGTGCTGGTGACGTTGACGTTGCTCGCCGAGTTGA